>CAZUMJ010000012.1:32034-57221 GCA_964621605.1 uncultured Iamiaceae bacterium
CCGTCAGATCACGATGTCACTGTAGCGGTGCGCTACTCGGTGGCGAGCGCCTCGAGCGGATCGAGGCGCGCCGCCCGGCGCGCGGGCCAGATGGCGGCGATGAGGCCGACCAGCACCCCCACGACGAGCACCATGATCAACCGGCCCGGCGGCACCGCGAAGCCGGTGAGCCCCTGGTCGGCAGGGATCGACTTGATGAGCGCCGATCCGATCGCGGTACCCAACACCACGCCGATGATCGTGCCGGTGAGCGCGATGATGAGCGCCTCGGTGCGCACAGCCGTGCGCAGTTGCCGTCTGGTCATGCCCACCGCCCGGAGCAGGCCGAGCTCGCGGGTGCGCTCCAGGATCGACAACCCCAGCGTGTTCACGATGCCGATCATGGCGATGATCACCGCCAGGATGAGCATCGCGTAGATGATGTTGAGCAGGCCGTTCATCTGCGCGGCGGCGGACTCGCGGAACTCTGCGGCGGTCTGCACCTTGGCGGTCGGGTCGTTCTTGGCGACCTTCTCGGCCGTGTCACGCACACTCGCTGCGCTGACACCGGGGGCGCCACTGATCAACGCCATCTGGGCGATCGGTGCCACCATGCCGCGCTCCAAGGCGCGGCGCGCACCGATGATCTGCCCCCCCATGTTGTGGTTCGCGTAGATCGCCTTGATGGTGAACTGCGAGGTCGAGCCGTCGATGAGCTTCACCGTGAGGTGGTCGCCGAGGTGGTAGCCGCGCTTGTCGGCTTCGGTGCGGGCAACTGCGACACCGTCCTCGCCGAGCGAGGCAATCGAGCCCTGCTTCACGTCGAGGTCGACGACCTTCTCGTACTTCGCCGGGTCGGTCGCGGTGAGCAGCGTCGGGTGATCGTCGACGGTGGCGGGGACGAACGAGAACGCCGCGACCGTGCCCAGGTCCTTGTGGGTCGAGAGCTCGTCGACCAGTGAGAGCGGGATGCCGCTCCCGGTCGACTGCACGATGACCTTGCCGAGGAACTTGGTGTCGACGATCGAGTTGATGGACGCGACCGCGGACGCGGCGAACACCGAGATGGCACACACGAGCGTGGCGCCGATCATGAGCGCCGAGGCGGTCGAGGCGGTGCGCTTCGGGTTGCGCAGCACGTTCTGCTGCCCCAGTTGGCTTGCCACTCCGCCTGTGGCGCGGAGGGCTCCTCCCAGAAGCTTGCCGAGGCCGACCGCGAGCACAGGACCGAGGACGACGGCCGCGATGAGGCCGAGGAGGGCACCGATGCCGACCTGGATCGGTGCACGTCCGCTGACGCCGAGCGCCAGAAAGATCACAGTGAGGGCGAGGAAGACCAGGCCGACGCCGGCACGGATGCGGCCACGACCGGTGTCTTCGAGCGCGACGTCGCGCATCGCAGTCACGGGAGGAACCTTCGAGGCGCGCCGCGCCGGGAGGATGGCCGACAGCACCGTGATGCCGACCCCGATCGCGAACGAGGCGATCACCGTGCGGGGGGTGAGGGCAACCGGGGGGCTGATGCCGCTGCCGTTGAAGAACACGGCCTTCTGCAAGCCCGTGGCGACGAGGAAGCCGAGCCCGAGCCCGATCACCGAGGCGAGGACGCCCACCACGCCGGCCTCGGCAACCACCGAGCCGAGCACCTGGCGGCGGCTGGCACCGAGCGCCCGCAGCAACGCCAGTTCACGGGTGCGCTGTGCGACAAGGATCGAGAAGGTGTTGGCGATGATGAACGCGCCGACCAGCAAAGCGATGGCGCCGAACACCAGGAGGAAGGTCGAGAAGAAGCCGACGAACGCGGTTGCCGCCTTCTTCGTCTGCGCGGTGGCTTCGGTGGCGGTGATCGCCTCGGCGTCGGGGATGTGCGCCGCGGTGAGGCGCGACACGATCTCGGCTTCGCTGATGCCCGGCTTGGCGACGACGTGGATCTCGTCGATCTGATTGCCGAGCCCGAGGCGCTTCTGCGCCTCTGCCAGCGTGAAGAACACGGCACTGGCGCCGCCCGCGCTCTTGGCATCGCCGAAGCGGGCGATGCCCACGATCTGCTTGGTCACGCGGCCTGTGGGGGTGAGCACGTCGATGCGGTCGCCGACCTTGTAGCCCGTGGTCTCTGACGACTGCTGGTCGATGCCGATCTGGTCTGCGGTTTCGGGCGCGTGGCCGGCGATGAGCTGGTAGGGGTTCATCGACGCATGGGTCGGCCAGTTGCCCCCCAAGGTGGGCGGGCCCTGGTTGGGGTTGCCGAGCGCCTTCCCGTTGCGCCCGATGATCTGGGTGTAGCCCAAGACGCTCGGCTCGACCTCGGCCACTCCGGACACGGCCGCCACCTTGTCGACGTCGCCGGTCGGAAGCTTGGCGCGCGTCTCGCCCTGACCGAACGTGGCAGACACGTCGATCGTCTTGCTGGAGCGCACGACGGCAGAGGTGTTCGCATACGCGTCGGTGAAGAGCGCGTCGAACGCCGAGTTGAGGGAGTCGGTGAGGACAAGCGTGCCGGAGGTGAACATCACGCCGAGCAGCACCGCCACGCTGGTGCCGAGCAGCCGAAGCTTGCGACGGCGCAGGTTGGCCAGGATGGTCTTGAGCATGGGAGGGGCCTCCGAGGCCACGGCCGGTCACGTGTCGGGAGCGCCCAGGCTACCGAGCAGGTGGGGCACAGATGGTGCGTATTTCGGTCGCCCGGCTCTCGCTCCGCCGAGAACGGGGCGGGGGATGGGCGCTTGTCAGGGCCCGACGAGCAGGTCCGGGTAGCGCGCCGCCACCATGGCGCGCACGCCGTCACGCCAGTCGACGGTGGTCCCGCCGACCAGCTCGTGCATGCGGGTGAGGTCGGGCACGACGCTCCCGACGGTCGCGGACGTCTCGTTGAACGTCACCGGCAGCCCGGTGAGCTCCCCGAGGTAGGTGCACCACTCCTCGATGCTCACGACCTGGTCACCGCCCCAGTTGACGATGGTGGCCGGCACCGACGCGGCGCCCAGCAGGCCGGTGACCATGCGGGCGATGTCGTCGGTGTGGATCGGGCAGAACACGTTGGGCCGTTCGGGGTGGACGTCGATCGCGCCACCGGCCTTGAGAACCTCGAGGTGGAAGTAGGGGAAGCCCACCCGGTTGCCGTAGGGCACGTTCAGGCGGGCGATCGTGGTGGGCACGTGGAGCGCCCGGGCCATGGTGCGGGCGACGGCCTCGGTGGCGATCTTGGTGATGGAGTAGGTCTCCATCAGGTCGCGGTGGTTGTCGCCCAGGGCGTCGCCCTCGGCGTGCGGCCGTGGGCCCTCGTGGCGGTACACGGCCGTCGAGGAGCAGTGGAGGAAGCCCGACGCCGACGCGTACCGCTGCATGAGCAGGCCGAGGGCCTCGGCGTTGGCGCGCAGGTCGGCGTCCCACGACCCGCTCTGTGCCACTGCGAAGTTGGCGACGTAGTCGACGTCGTCGGGGAGCGCGTCGTAGTCGCCGTTGGTCAGGTTGAACGGCACGCAGGTGACCCCGGCGGCCTCGAGTCGAGCGCGGGTCTTGGGGTTGGTGAACCGGGCGACCGCGATGACGTCGTTGGTGGCGGCGAGCGCCTTGGCGACCGGTTCGCCGACCGACCCGGTGGCTCCGGCGACGAGGATGCGCTGACCGGTCAGATCAGCCAAGGGAGGACCGCCCGTCGGTGGCCCACCAGTCGGCGGTGAGCGTGAGTCCTTCGATGGCACCGCGCGGGAAGAGCTCCTCGTAGGTGCGCCGATAGCCGGTGTGGGCGATGAGCCAGGTGCCGTCGCGCTTCACGTAGCGGTCGGTGTAGAACGCCGCACCCCGGATGGTGAGCTGGTGGTCGGTGAGGATCACGACGTCGTCGAGGGCCCACATCCCGGTTGCTTCGTCGGGCCCGAGCAGATCGATCTCGGGGTGGTGGCAGCGGTGGCTGGTGAGCATCGTGGTGGGGCCCATAGCCGTGCGCAGGAACTCCACGATGGCGTCGCGGCTTTCGAACGTGTAGCTGCCACCGCCGTAGGACGCCGTGGCCTCGGGCACGAAGCACCCCACGATGTCGTCGAAGTCCTTCTGGTCGAGGCAGCGCAGGTAGCGGTACTTCAGGCGCTTGATCAGCTCGAGCTCGACGAGGTCGTCGGGGGTCATCTCAGCACCTCCGGATCGTTGCGGCATCGGGGGTCATCTCAGCACCTCCGGATCGTTGCGGCATCGGGGGTCATGGCCGCGGTGCGATGTGCTCGGTGAAAGCAAGGCGTTCGCCACCGCCGTGCACCTCCAGGTTGGCGCCGGTGACGAAGGATGCCAACGGCGAGGCCAGGAACACCACGGCATCACCGATGTCACGGGGTTCGGCCACCCGGCCCATCGGCACGGTGGCGCACACGGCTGCGACGCCGTCGGGCCCGCCGTAGTAGTCCTCGAACAACTCGGTGTGCACCATCCCCGCCGACACCGCGTTGACCCGCACCTTCGGCGCCCATTCCATGGCGAGCGTGGTGCTGAGGTTGACGAGCCCGGCTTTCGCGGCGCCGTACGCGGCGGTGCCGGGGGAGGGGCGCAGCCCCGAGAGGCTGGTGATGTTGACGATCGCGCCGCCGTCGTCCTGGGTCTGCATCACGGCGTTGGCGGCGGTGGCGACATGCAGCGCGGAGAGCAGGTTGAGGCGCACGATCGATTCGCTGAAGCGGGGCGAGGCTTCGGCGGCGGGCACGCTCGGTGCGCCGCCGGCGTTGTTCACCGCGAGGTTGAGGCGACCGTGTCGGGTGATCACGTCGGCGACGAGCGCGGCGACTGCCTCGGGGTCGCGCACGTCAGCGGCGACGAACTCGGCAACGCGCCCCGACCCGTCGGTGGCGGCGGGCAGTTCGTCTGGGGCGTTGCGGCCGCAGATGACCACGCTTGCGCCCGCGTCGAGGAGGCGTTCGGTGATGCCGCGCCCTACCCCTCGCGCGCCGCCGGTGACGAGCGCGACCCGGTCGGTGAGGTCGATGGAGATCGTCACCGCTGGCTCCCTTCGGCTACGGTCCGCAAGGCCTGACGATCTGTCAGAAACGGTCGGAGAAGAAGGTACCGCATGGGCATCACCCACTCTGTCGACGAACGTGGCATCGCCGAGGTCGTCATGGACAACCCGCCGGTCAACGCCCTCACCGTGGCCGGTTGGTACGAGGTGGCGAGCACAATCACCGCGCTTGGCGCCGACCCCGCCGTGCGGGTCGTCGTGCTGCGCGCCGAGGGCCGAGGCTTCAACGCCGGCGTCGACATCAAGGAGATGCAGGCCACCGAAGGCTTCGATGCGCTCATCGGGGCGAACAAGGGCTGCTTCGCGGCGTTCGCGGCGATCTACGACTGTCCGGTCCCGGTGATCGCCGCGGTGAACGGGTTCTGCCTCGGGGGCGGCATCGGCCTCGTCGGCAACGCGGACGTGATCGTGGCGAGCGACGACGCCACGTTCGGCCTCCCCGAGGTCGACCGTGGTGCACTCGGTGCCGCGACGCACCTGAGCCGCCTCGTGCCCCAGCACAAGATGCGGGCGATGGTGTACACCTCCGCCACCGCGACCGCGGCTGAGCTGCACCACTTCGGATCGGTGCACCAGGTGGTGCCCCGTGCAGAGCTGCGCGACGCGGCGTTCGCCATAGCGGAGCAGATCGCGGCGAAGAGCCCGGTCGTGATCCGCGCGGCGAAGGAGTCGCTGAACGGCATCGACCTGTGGGACGTGAAGCGCAGTTACCGCTTCGAGCAGGGCTTCACGTTCGAGCTGAACCTGTCCGGCGTCGCCGACGAGGCTCGCGAGGCGTTCGTGAAGACAGGCGAGGTCGCCGACTTCTCTGCTTCTTCCAGCGCCAATGAAAAGGATGCGTGACATGGCCGACAAGCGCATGACCGAACAGGACGTGGTCGACCGGCTCGAGTCCGGCATGACGATCGGCATCGGTGGCTGGGGGTCGCGCCGCAAGCCGATGTCGATCGTGCGGGCGATCGCCCGGTCCGGCCTGCGGGACCTGACGCTGGTCAGCTACGGCGGCCCGGACGTGGGCATGTTGTGCGCGGCGGGCAACGCCTCGAAGCTGATCTTCGCGTTCGTGTCGCTCGACTCGATCCCGCTGGAACCGCACTTCCGCAAGGCCCGTCAATCCGGCGCCCTCGCGTGCGAGGAGTACGACGAGGGCATGTTCCTGCTCGGCCTGCAAGCGGCGGCGTGGAAGGTGCCGTTCCTGCCGACCCGGGTCGGGTTGGGAAGCGACATCCAACGCCTCGACCCCGACCTGCGCACCGTCACGTCGCCGTACGCCGACGGCGAGGAGCTCATCGCCATGCCGGCGCTGACCCTCGACGCCGCGATCGTCCACTACAACCGGGCCGACGAGCGGGGCAACGCCGCCTACCTCGGCCCAGACCCTTACTTCGACGACCTCATGCTGGAGGCGGCACCGACCGGGCGTCGCTTCGTGTCGGCCGAGCAGATCGTGCCCACCGCCGAGCTGGCGGCCGAAGGCTGCGTGCACAGCCTGAAGGTGAACCGCCTGATGGTCGACGGCGTCGTCCACGCCCCCAACGGCGCCCACCCGACGTCGTGTGCACCCGACTACGAGCGCGACGAGGACTTCCAGACGCTCTACGCGTCGTCGGCCCGCTCCGACGAGGCATGGGACGAGTTCCGCCGGGACTGGATCGACCTTCCCGATGAGCAGACCTACCAGCAGAAGGTGGCAGCCCGATGAGCCCCAGCATCGAGACGTTCACCCGCGCGGACGTGTGCGCGGTGGCCGTGGCCGAGGTGTTCCGCGGCGACGGTGAGATCCTCTGCAACCCGATCGGCACCATCCCGATGATCGGTGGGCGCCTCGCCCGTGCCACGTTCGAACCGGACCTGATGATGACCGACGGCGAAGCCGCGCTGATCGCCAACGACGAGGCGTTCGAGTGGCCCGACGGCAAGGTCGTCGAGACGTGGAACCCGTATCGCCGCATGTTCGACGTGGTGTGGCAGGGGCGTCGGCACGTGATGATGAGCCCGACGCAGATCGACCGCTACGCCAACATGAACTTCGCGGCGATCGGCGCCGATCCGCACCGGCCGAAGGTGCAACTCCTCGGCATGCGCGGGGCGCCGGGCAACACGATCTCGCACCCGACGAGCTACTGGGTGCCGAACCATTCGGCGAAGACGTTCGTGGAGCAGGTCGACGTGGTGTGCGGTGTCGGGTACGACCGTGCGGCCGCGCTGCCCGAGGCGTCGCGCCGCTTCCACGAGATCCGCCGGGTCGTGACCAACCTGTGTGTGATCGACTTCGAGACCGACGACCACCGTATGCGGCTGCGTTCGGTCCATCCTGGCGTGACGGTCGGCGAGGTCGTGGAGGCGACGGGCTTCGAGCTGGTGATCCCCGACGAGGTGCCGGTGAGCCGCCTGCCCACCGACCGTGAGCTCGAACTGCTCTACGAGGTCATCGACCCCGCCGGGCAGCGCGAGCGCGAGGTGCCCAACGCCTGACGAGATAGGCCGGCGCAGAGCCGCGACCACACGATCGCTCGCCGAGCCGTCCCGGGCCTGTGGTCGTAGATTCGGGCCGAGCCGACGTCAGGAGCTGATCATCCGCTCGTGCGAACCTGGCGAGGACTGGTGGTGGTGCTACGTCGACGAGCTCGGCTTCGAGGTGCCAGACGCCCCTCCGTCACCATCGCATCCCTGAACGGGTGCTCGGTCACGGGGACCCAGCGGTCGGTGGGCGGGCTCGTGCGAGGTGGCCGCGCGGCGGTGTTGGCTGCCGCGCTGGTGGTGTGCATCGGTGGGTGCGGAAGCTCGGTGGGCTCGTCGCCGCCGCTCGGGGGCGAGTCGGACTTGGAGATGTTCCCGTTCGAGAGTCTGTCGGATTGGCGGAACTACGCGGACGCCGTCGTCGAGGTGGAGGTGGCGCAGTCCACAAGGCTCTCGCAGGCCGCTCCCGACGAGGATGCACCTGACTACATCCTTCAGCGCGTCAAGGTCGTGGTCACCGATGTCCTGTGGTCGCGATCGCCGGAGCTGCCATCCGAGATGAGCCTGGACGTTCCGGGATGGTTCAGGTCGAGCAGCGGGGCCATCTCGGCCGACGCGGGGAGCGAGTTCTGGGGGGAGGGCAGCACGGTCGTACTTGCGGTGGTGAGGAACCAGCGTGGCTACGCGGGTTACAGCACCGGTTCCGTCTTCCGGCTGGATGGCGGCACGATCCACACGACCACGAGGTCACCTGCGGCAAAGGCGCTGGATGGCTTGACGGTCGATCAGCTCGCGGCGCGCGTGCGGGCGACCGTGCCCGACCCGGTCTCGGAGCGCTACAGCGACCGCCCGGCCCTGGAGCGGCTCGCCCGGGTGAAGCGGGCGCAAGCCGGCCTCGACCCGGACGGTCCCCTCACCCCGGTTGCGTCCGCGGCCGGCGACGGCAGTTCGTAGCGAGCGCGCACCCCGCGGTCGCACGTCGTCGACCTGTTCCGTGCGCGAGGGTGGCTCCATGAGCAACGACCCGTTCGACGAGAAGGCCGCCACCTGGGACGACGACCCGGCCAAGGTGGCCCGCGCCCGAGAGGTGGCGCAGCGGATCGTGGCCGCGGTGCCGTTGACGGCCTCGACCCGCCTGCTCGACTACGGCGCCGGCACCGGGTTGCTCGCGCAGGCGTTGCGCCCGTTCGTGGGCCCGATCACCCTCGCCGACACCTCCGCGGGGATGCGCGGCGTGATCGACCAGAAGGTCGCCGACGGGCTGTTGGGCGACGCCCGTGCGTGGGATCTGGACCTAGCCGCCGGCGAGCCGCCCGACGAGCGGTTCGACCTCGTCACCGCGCTGCTCGTCCTGCACCACGTCACGGACCTCGACCGCGTCCTCCGGGGCTTCCACACCTTGCTCGCTCCCGGCGGCTGCCTGTGCATCGCCGACCTCGACCGTGAGGACGGCTCGTTCCACGGCGAGGGGTTCGCCGGCCACCACGGGTTCGAGCGCGCGGTGCTCGTCGAGCGGCTCGTCGAGGCAGGGTTCGCGAGCGTGGCGATGCACGACGGCGGTGAGTTGGTCCGCGACGGCGTGCCGTACTCGATGTTCCTGGCGGTCGCCCGCGGCCTCCCGTTCTGAGGCATTCCCCACGCGCCCGAGAACCCAACCCGTCACAGCCTGAAGTGGCACCGCCCGCGCTGCGCCCGCGGGGAGTCGGGCCCGCCGAGCGTCGGGCCCGCGGAGCGTCGGGCACGCCGAGCGTCGGGCGCACCGGGGGCGGAACGGGGCTACAGCCGCCGCCGGAGCAGTGAGTGCACCCGCTCCCAGTGGCGTTCCGACGCGGCGCGGTCGTAGCGGGGCCCGGCGGGGGCGAACCCGTGCTGGGCACCGGTGACGAGGTCGAGGGTGTAGGGCACGTCGGCGTCGTCGAGCGCGCCGCACAGCACCGGCACCGTGTCGGGCGGCGCGGTGGGGTCGTCCTCCACCCACGCCAGGTGCACCTCGGCACGGACGGTGTCGAGGCCGAGGTGCGGCGAGTCCGGCGTGTCGCGCACCAGCCAGGCGCCGTGGATGGATGCCACCGCCGCGATCCGTTCCGGGATCGAACGAGCGACCGACAGGGCCAGCCCGCCGCTCATGCAGAACCCCACCACCCCGGTGGCGCCACCCCGGGCAGCCGGGTCGGCGTCGGCCGCGGCGAGGAGCGCGCGAGCGTCCCCCACGATGTTCGTGGGCGTGACCTGGCTCATCAGGTCCTTGCGGCGATGCGCGTCCTCGTCGCTGGTGCCGAGCTCCGCGAAGGGGCCTCCCCGGTAGTACAGGTTGGGCAGCATCACGTAGTAGCCCGCCGTTGCGAGCCGCGACGCCATCTCGCGCAGGGCAGGCCGGACGCCGGGCGCGTCCATCAGGTACAGGACCACGGGGTAGGGGCCGTCGTCCTCGGGGTGGAACACGAACGTGGTCATGGCGCCCTCGGGCGTCGCGACATCGAGGGTCTTCTCAATCATCGGGGCCAGTCTCGCGGCTCGCAGGCGTGCGCACGCGGTCGCTGTGCGGCGAGATCGGTCGTGCACGACGGCTCGTCGTCTGAGGGGGCGAGCCTCTATCCTTCCCGACGATGTCTGACGCTCCATCAGATTCCAGTTCCGACAAGCCTCTCCACCCTGCACTGCGCACCCGGGTGTGCGACCTGCTGGGGGTGCGGCTGCCCATCGTCCAGACCGGCATGGGCTGGGTGTCGGGTGCGCACCTGACCGCAGCCACGAG
Organism: uncultured Iamiaceae bacterium; assembly: GCA_964621605.1. Taxonomy (GTDB): domain Bacteria; phylum Actinomycetota; class Acidimicrobiia; order Acidimicrobiales; family Iamiaceae; genus CAZUMJ01. The sequence goes on from CAZUMJ010000012.1 coordinate 42,231, forward strand.
CGCCGCGGGCGGGTTCGGCATCCTCGCCGCGGTCACGATGACCTTCGAGCAGATGCGCGAGGCGATCCGCTCGGTGAAGGCCGCCACCGACGCCCCCTTCGGCGTGAACTTCCGCCCCGACCAACCCGACCTGGCGGAGCGCATCGCGTACGTGACCGCCGAGGGCGTGCGCCTCGTGAGCTTCGCGGGCGCCCCGTCGAAGGACACGATCGCCCGCCTCCACGACGCCGGCGTGCTCGCCATGCCAACGGTCGGTGCCCGTCGCCACGCCGAGAAGATGGCCGGCTTCGGGGTCGACCTGGTGATCGCACAGGGCGGCGAGGGTGGCGGCCACACCGGACCGGTCCCTACGTCGCTGCTGCTCCCGCAGGTCGTCGATGCGGTGGGTGACACGATCCCGGTGCTCGGCGCCGGGGGCTTCCACTCGGGTGCCGGGCTGGTCGCGGCACGGGCGTGGGGTGCCGACGGCATCGCGATGGGCACCCGCTTCCTGCTCACCCAGGAGAGCCGGGTCCCGGAGGCGATCAAGGCGCAGTACCTCGCCGCGTCGGTCACCGACACGGTCGTGACGACCGCGCTCGACGGGGCACCGCAGCGGGTGATCCGCACCGAGACGGTCGACGCGATCGAGAAGGCCAGCCCGCTCACCCGCCTGCCCAAGGCACTGCGCGCCGCGCTCGAGTTCCGCAAGGTGACCGGCACGCCGCTGAAGGAGCTCGTCGCCGAAGGCCTCGCCATGCGCAAGCACCAGCAGCTCACGTGGAGCCAGCTCGCCATGGCCGCGAACGCACCGATGCTCATCAAGGCTGCCCTGGTCGACGGCAGCGCCGAGGTCGGCGTGTTGCCGACCGGCCAGAACGTCGGTGTGATCGACGAGCTGCCGACCGTCGCCGAGCTCCTCGCCCGCATCGAGGACGAGGCGGTCGCGGCGCTGACCCGCCTGGGGGCCTGATGGACCTCACCTGGACGCCCGACGAGGACGCCTTCCGCGCCGAGGCGCGGGCGTGGCTCACCGAGAACCTGGCGGTGTGGAAGGCCGCGCACGGTGGCGAGGTGCCATCGGGAGACACCCGTGAAGGTTTCGCGCTGCACCTGGAGTGGGAGCGGCTCCTGTTCGACGCCCGCTGGGCGGTGGTGTCGTGGCCGGCCGCCTACGGCGGGCGTGACGCGTCACTGTGGGAGTGGCTGCTGTTCGAGGAGGAGTACTACCGGGCGGGGTGCCCGCCGCGGGTCACCCAGAACGGCATCTTCTTGTTGGCGCCGTCGTTGTTCGAGTTCGCCAACGACGCCCAGCGCGACCACATCCTGCCCCGCATGGCATCCGGCGAGGACCGGTGGTGCCAGGGGTGGTCGGAGCCCAACGCCGGGAGCGACCTGGCGAGCCTCACCAGCAAGGCGACCCGCGTGGACGGCGGGTGGGTGCTCGACGGGCAGAAGACCTGGACGACCCGCGGCGCGTTCAGCACGCATCTGTTCGGCCTGTTCCGCACCGACCCCACCGCGGAGCGTCACCGCGGCCTCACCTACCTACTGGTCCCGCTCGACACGCCGGGGGTGACCGTGCGGGGCTTCGGGCGCCTCGACGGCGACGAGGGGTTCGCCGAGGTGTTCTTCGACGGTGCCTTCCTCGCCGACGACGCGTTGCCCGGCGGTGTGGTGCTCGGCGAGGTCGGCCAGGGCTGGGGCGTGGCGATGTCGACGACGTCGTCGGAACGGGGTCTCACGCTGCGTTCGCCGGGTCGGTTCCTCGCCACCGCACAGCGCCTCATCGAGGCGTGGCAGGCGCTTTCCTCCGACGAGCGCGCCGCGCGGGGCGACCTGCGTCGAGCTGTGATCGACGCGTGGATGGCGGCGGAGGCGTACCAGCTCCAGACGCTGCAGACCGTCACTGCAACGGTGGCGGGCCGTCCCGTCGGGGCGGAGTCCAGCCTCGTGAAGCTGTGGTGGTCGGAGCTCGACGTGGCGTTGCACGAGACGGCCCTCGACCTGCTCGGCCCCGAGGCGCTCGTCGACGGGCCGTGGAGCAAGGGGTACCAGTTCTCGCTGTCGGGTCCGATCTATGCGGGCACGAACGAGGTGCAACGCAACGTGGTGGCCGAGCGGGTGCTCGGGCTGCCGAGGAAGTAGGTCGCCGTGCGCTTCGCCTTCACTGACGACCAGCTCGCCCTGCGCGATGCCGTGCGCGACCTGCTCGCCAAGGAGTGCCCACCTGACGTGGTGCGTGCGGCGTGGCCGGCACCCGACGCCGACGGCCAGGGGCCCGGTGCGGGCGCTCGCGCCGACGCCACGCGGGTGGCGGCGCTGTGGGGACACCTTGCGGAGATGGGTGTGCTCGGGGTCGCGGTGCCCGAAGAGGGTGGCGGTCTCGGGATGGACGCCCGCGACTGGGTGCTCGTGGCCGAAGAGGTCGGGTACGCCGCGGTGCCGCTTCCGTTCTCGGCGAACGCGTTGGTCGTTGCGCCGCTGCTGGCTGCACTGGGCGACCCGAGCGGTGACCTCGCCGCGCTCGTCGGCGGGGGAGCCGTGGTGGATGCCGAGCTGACCGGATCCGGGCTCCTGCCCGACGGGCCCTGGCACACCCACACGCTCGTCGGCGTGACCGGCGTGACCGGCGCGCTCGACGGGTCAGGTCTGCTCGACGGTGCGGGTGTTGGTGCCGCGGCGGGCCTTGTGCGTCTCGTGCCGATCGCCGACCTTCGTGCCCGTGCGGACGACGAGCCCACGGTCGACGGGGCGCAGCGGTTGCGGCGAGTGGGGCATCGCGAGGTCGGTGGGGTCGAGCTCTTCGTCTCGGCGGACGAGCTGCACGCGGCATTCGACCGTGGCGCCCTCGCGACCGCGGCGGAGCTCGTCGGGCTGACCCGCCGCATGCTCGACCTGGCGGTCGCGTACGTGGTCGAGCGGCGTCAGTTCGGCGTGCCGATCGGCTCGTTCCAGGCAGTGAAGCACCACCTTGCGGACGCTCGTCTGCGCATCGAGTTCGCCGCACCGGCGGTGTACCGGGCCGCGTGGTCGGTGGCTACCGATGCGCCGAGCGCGGCGCGGGACGTCTCGATGGCGAAGGTGCTTGCCTCAGAGGCGGCACACGTCGTGGGGCGCAAGGCCCTCCAGGTGCACGGTGGCATCGGCTACACGGTCGAGTACGACCTGCACCTGTTCTTGAAGCGAGCCTGGGCGCTCCAGCAAACGTGGGGAACCGACGCCTTCCACCGTGACCGCGTCGGTCGCGCACTCGGCATCTGACCTCCCGGACGCGCCCCGGCCCCGACCTCGTCGACGACGAGACCGGGGCCAGGATGCTTGCCTGGTGGCAGGGTTGGACGATCAGCCGATGGTGAGGCGTGACACCGTCAGCTCGGGCACTCCAGCTTCCACGCGTTCAGCGACATCTTCTTCTTGACGCTGTAGAAGCCCTCGGACTTGGCGGCGGGGCACGTCTTGGTCAGGAACTTCGAGTCGGTGCCGGCGTACTCGATGTTCAGCACCGGCTTGCCCGCCGCGGTGAACCCGGCGAGCTCTGCGCACTCGCTGTAGGCGTGGCATTCCTCGTTCACGCTGAAGTCGAAGTACGGGGCCAGGTCCTTCGCCTGCTCGATGTCGCCCTTGAGGCCGACGGCCATGCCGCGGGCGTGGGCCTCGTCGGCGATCCAACGGTTGAAGGTGATCTGGTCGGCGTAGGTGATCTTGCGAGACGCGGGTGTGAACGTCACGCCGGAAGCCGCGTAGACCTCGATCATGTCGGGGTCGATGGCGTCGAAGCCCTTGTCCTTGCACATGTCGATGCGTGCCTGCAGGAGTTGGCGCGGGGTCTTCCCGGTGGGGCCCACGTCGTCGAGGCGGAGGATGTTCAGCCACTGCTCGTCGGGCCACTCGGGGTTCGCGTTCGACAGCGCGGACCGTGGGAAGTCGGCGTAGTCGGGGCGGTAGTTCTCGATCGAGCCGAGGTCGATGTAGCAGACGAGGTACTTGCCCTTGGCCTTGAGCTGCGACACGACCGACGCCGAGTTCTCGTACCCGTCGATGTCGTAGATGGGCGCCGCCTCGTTCATGTCGACGGGGGTCGTGAGCTGGATGTGCCATGCCTTGCCGCTCGGTGGCTTGGTGTAGGTGGCGGGTTGGCAGGCGGTCATGGTGAGAACAAGTGTCACGGTCACTGCCGCTAGACCGAGGAACTTGGGGAGTTTGTTGGGGAGGAACATGCCCGAGTACTTCGGCGCGTCACGCATCAGGGTTGACGGCAGAAAGTAGAAAATCGTTGTCACATAAGGCTCTCTGCGTGTCGCCCCGTGTCGCGTCGTAGTGATGTGGCCAGGCGCGCGGTCACAGCGCGCGGGTCGCGCGCGGCGCGTCTCGCCAGCACCGTGGCCGTGGGTGACGAGGCGTAGCGAGACGTCGGTGGCGTGCTGCGGCGTGCGCGGCGTTGGGACGGTCGGGCCCGGGGCCGTAATCTGACGGGGCATCAGATCCGATCCGACCCCCGGGGGTAGCCGTGGCCGAGGCCTACATCGTCGACGCAGTTCGCTCGCCCGTCGGGCGCCGAGGTGGCGGCCTCTCGCAGGTCCACCCCGCCGACCTGGGTGCGCATGCCTTGCAGGCGCTCATGCAGCGCAGCGGCATCGACCCGGCCGCGGTCGAGGACGTGGTCTTCGGCTGTGTCGACACGATCGGCGGGCAGGCCGGTGACATCGCGCGCACCTGCTGGCTGTCTGCCGGGCTCCCCGAGCACGTCCCCGGCACGACCGTCGACCGCCAGTGCGGGTCCTCGCAGCAGGCAGTCCACTTCGCGGCCCAAGCGGTCATGTCGGGTACCGCCGACGTGGTGGTGGCAGGCGGCGTCCAGCAGATGAGCCAGATCCCGATCAGCTCCGCGATGCTCGTCGGTCAGGAGTTCGGCTTCCCAGACCCGTTCAGCGGTTCGAAGGGCTGGATCGAGCGCTACGGCACCCAAGAGGTCAGCCAGTTCCGGTCTGCGGAGATGATCGCAGAGCGTTGGGACTGCTCCCGCGACGACATGGAGCAGTTCGCGGTGACCTCACATGAGCGGGCCATCCGTGCCCGTGCCGAAGGCCGCTTCGACGCCGAGATCGCACCGCTGGGCGACTGCGCCGCAGACGAAGGCCCGCGCGAGCCCAACTGGGACAAGATCCGCTCGCTGCCCACCCTGACCGACGGCGGGCGGGTGACCGCGGCGTGCGCCAGCCAGATCTCCGACGCCTCGGCTGCCCTCCTCGTCGTGAGCGAAGCGGCGTTGAAGACGCACAACCTCACACCTCGGGCGCGCATCCACCACCTCTCGGTGCGCGCGGATGACCCGGTGTGGATGCTCACCGCGCCGATCCCGGCCACCCGGCACGCGCTGGAGCGCACCGGCCTCTCGCTCGACGACATCGACCTCGTCGAGATCAACGAGGCATTCGCGTCGGTGGTGCTGGCGTGGGCGAAGGAGCTCGACGCCGACCTCGAGAAGGTGAACGTGAACGGTGGGGCCATCGCCCTCGGTCACCCGCTCGGCGCGACGGGCGCACGCCTCATGACGACGCTCCTGCACGAGCTCGAGCGCACGGGCGGCCGCTACGGCCTCCAGACCATGTGCGAAGGCGGCGGGCAGGCCAACGTCACCATCATCGAGCGCCTCTGAGCAGGCGTGCTGCGTCGGGCGCGGCGCGGCTCGCGCCGGTGCCTCACCGTCAGGTGAGGTGCGGCACCGGGGCCGGTGTCGTCGTCGACGTGGCCGGGGGCGTCGGTCGTGCGGCACCGAGACGGTTCACGACGAGTTGCTCGACCTTGGTAGCGGCCGGCGTGAGCAACTCGGGTGTCGCGACGGGGCTCACGATGCTGACCGTGAACTGGACGTCACGGAGCAGTACCCGCGCTTCGACGAACCCGTCGCCGGTGACCGACCACCCGCCGTCGCCCGCCGCCACCGCCGTGGGCTTGACCCCAGGTGACATGTCGGCAAGCGTCGCCCGCACCTGATCGAGCGTGTCGGTGGCGCGCTCGGCCCCGATCACGATCGAGGCACCCGAGGTGGCGTCGTCGGTGAGTGCCCCCTTGAAGGTGCAGCTCACGAAGCCCTGTCCGTTGTCGTGTGCCACGGCGTCGCCCTCGACGTGGAAGCCGCCGGCGTCGGACACCATCTCTTGGCTGAGGCCGTTGCACGGGTCGGGAACCGAGCCGTCGGGCTTGAGCTGGGGCACGAGGGTTGCGGTCGGGCCCGGCGTGGTCGCGCGCACGGATGCGATCGACGTGGTGGTTCGCTGGCGGGTGTCGGCGTCTGCGTCGCCCTTTCCCTTCCCTCCGCCGCTGCATCCCGTCGCCACGCCGACGATCGCGGCCAGTGCGACGAGCACGGCCCGCGCCGCGAGCGGTCGGCGTCGCGTCGTCACGCGGTCCACTGCATGCGCATCGACGACGCACGGATCGGGTCGAGCAGGGTATCGACGAGCGAACGGTGCGCAGGGTGCGCGAGGTAGGCGCGCCACGCGGTCTCGTCGCTGAAGGTGGCGTGGATTGCGATGTGCGCGTTTCCTTCTGCCAGACCAGCATCTTCGGACACGTCGTACGTCGAGATCGAAGGGATCTGGGCCGGCAGCGCGCGCAGGCCCTCGACGAGCGCGGTGCGCTCGGCGGCGGTGGCCTCGGGGTGGCACACGACGAGGACTTGGTGGTGCAGCATCGACTCTCCAGAGATCGGGATCGGGGTGTGGGTGCCTACTGCAGGCCCGCGAACCTGCCGCCGTCTACGGGGACCGCTGCGCCGGTGACGAAACGGGCGGACTCCGAGCACAGGAACGCGGCCACCCGTCCGAAGTCGGCAGGGTCGCCGACCGTGCCGGCGGGTACGGCCTTGACCGCCACCTCGACGGGCACACCGAGGTGCGCGAGCCGCTCGGTGTCGTGCAGGCCTGGCTGGATCGAGTTCACGGTGATGCCCTCCGCGGCGACCTCACGCGCGAGCGTCTTGAGGAACGCCGTCGCCCCGGCACGAGCCACGTTCGACAGCAGCAGCGTCGAGGCTGGCTCGCGCACGGTCGACGACGTGATCGCCACGATTCGCCCCCAACGCTGTGCCCGCATGGCGGGAAGGGCGGCCTGGCACATGGCGACGGTGGACAGCAGGGTGAGCTCGAGGGCGGGAAGGTACGCGTTGAGCGGGGTCGACTCGACGGTGCCCGCGGGTGGTCCGCCCGCGTTGGGGACGAGGATGTCGATGCCGCCCAGCACCTCGCCCGCAGCGTCGACGAAGGCGGTGGCACCATCGGGGCTGCTGACGTCGGCCACGACGGCGGTCACGTCGGCGTCGGTGCTGAAGGTGGCTCGTGCCGTCGCGAGGCGCCCGGCGTCGCGCCCGCAGATCACGACGCGGACGCCCTCTGCGGCAAGGGCTTGTGCGACGCCGAGGCCGAGGCCCGCTGAGGCGGCAGCGACCGCGGCGCGCCGCCCGGCGAGTCCCAGATCCATACGGCGACCGTACCGCGGCCGGTGAGCTGCCTCGACCCGTGCCTCTGGGGGAGCCGTCGTGCGAGCCGTGCCAGCCGGTGCGGCAGGCTTGTCAGGTGCCACCCACCGTCAGCGCCGTGCACGACCCCGACGACCCGCGCGTCGCCGCGTTCCGTGACCTGACCGACGCGGAGCTACGACGGCACCGTGAAGCGCCACGGCCCGCTGCTCACGAGGCCGGCGCTGTTCACGAGGCCGGCGCTGTTCATGAGGCTGACGCGGACCACGGCTCGGTCGCTGCCCACGGCTCGTTCATCGTCGAGGGCCACCTGGCGCTCGAGGCGCTCGTCGCCTCGCCGTACCGGGTGCGCTCGATGCTCGTCGCCGAGTCGCAACTGGAGCGGGCCCTGGCAACTGCGGCCGGGTTGGCGGAGGATGTCGCGCTGTACGTGGCGAGCCGACCGGTCCTCGACGCGACGGTCGGCTTCCGCATCCACCGTGGGGTCGTGGCGTGCGCGGCACGCCAAGCGCCGCTGGAGCCGGCGTCGCTGGTGGCAGCCGCGCGGCTGATCCTCGTCGTGGAAGGGGTGAACGATCACGAGAACCTCGGGGGGCTGTTCCGCAACGCGGCCGCGTTCGGGGTGGGTGCGGTGCTGCTCGACCCGACCTGTGCCGACCCGCTCTATCGTCGAGCGATCCGGGTATCGCTCGGGCATGTCCTTCGGGTGCCGTTCGCTCGGGTCGACCCGTGGCCGGCCGCGCTGGCCGAGCTTGCCGACGCGCACGACATGGCGACGGTGGCCCTCACGCCGGCGCATGACGCGCCCGCGCTACGAACAGTTCTGGAGCGGCTGGTGAGGCCCCGGCCGGCACGCGTCGCGCTCCTGCTCGGGGCTGAGGGGCCTGGTCTGGGTGCGGCGGCCCTTGGTGCGTCGCAGGAACGAGCCCGCATCCCGATGGCACACGGCGTCGACTCGCTCAACGTGGCCACTGCCGCGGCGGTCGCGTTGTACGAGCTCGACCGGGTGGCTCAGGCCCCGTAGACAGGTGCCGGCGCGGGTGCCTCGGCCAGCAGGCGGCGCACGACGGGCCCCAGCTCGGCAGGGTCCCAGCGGGCACCCTTGTCTTCGGTGGGGCCGTGTTGCCACCCGTCCGCGACGCCGACCTTGCCGCCCTCGACCTCGAACATGCGCCCGGTCACCCCCGCGCTGTCTGTCGAGACCAGCCACGCGACCAGCGGGGAGACGTTGGCGGGGTCCATAGCGTCGAACGCTCCCTCAGCCACCTCGGCCATCATGTCGGTGAACACCCCTTCGGTCATGCGGGTCCGCGCAGCGGGGGCGAGCGCGTTGGCGGTGACGCCGTAGCGGGCGAGCTCGGCGGACTGCACCAGCGTCAGCGCGGCGATGCCACCCTTGGCGGCGGAGTAGGCGGCTTGCCCGACCGATCCGAGGATGCCTGCGCCGGAGCTGGTGTTGACGATGCGTGCGTCGACGGCATCGCCGGCCTTGGAACGGTCACGCCAGTAGGCCGCGGCGTGGCGAGAGACGGTGAAGTGCCCCTTCAAGTTGACGCGGAGCACCGCGTCCCATTCGTCCTCGGCGACGTTGGCGAACATGCGGTCGCGGACGATGCCGGCGTTGTTCACGACGGCGTCGAGGCGACCGAACACCTCGACGGCCTGGTCGACGAGGCGCTTGGCGCCTGCGAAGTCGGCGACGTCGTCGGCGTTCACGACCCCGTGCCCGCCCAGGGCTTCGATCTCACGCACGACGTCGGCTGCAGGGCCGGTGGAACCGCCCGAGCCGTCGAGCTCCGCGCCGACGTCGTTGACCACCACGTTGGCGCCCTGGCGGGCGAGCTCGAGGGCGTGCGCACGGCCCAACCCGCGGGCGGCGCCCGTCACGATCACGACTCGACCGTCGCAGATGCCACCCATGAGGTCCTCCAACGCTGTCCGGTGAACGGCCACCTGGCGTGGCCGGTCGGGTGACCGACGATACCTGACGACCCGTCAGGTCCTGCTACCGGGGGAAGGGCCCGCGGAGCGTGCCTGCGCTGCCCGGACTCGGACGGGCGAGCTGCGCTCGCTGCTCGCCAGGGCCCGAAAACGACGGCGGGTGGGCCCCCGGCGGTGCGATGCACCGTCCAGGAGCCCACCCTGACTCGTCGTCGTGCCTCGAGGTGAGGCATGCCCCCGGTGGCGTCAGCTGCGCGCCCCGAAGGTGCGTTGGATCAGCTGAGGCGCTCGACGATCATCGCCATGCCCTGGCCGCCACCGACGCACATGCTCTCGAGACCCCAGGTCTTGTCGGCGTCCTGCAGGCCGTGGATCAGGGTCGTCATGATGCGGGCGCCGGTCATGCCGAAGGGGTGACCCAGGGCGATGGCGCCACCGTTCACGTTCAGCTTGTCGTAGCTGATGCCGAGGTGCTTCGCCGACGGGACGATCTGCGCGGCGAACGCCTCGTTGATCTCGACCAGGTCGATGTCGTCGATGGTCTTGCCGGCACGCTTGAGCACCTGGCGGATCGCCTCGACCGGGCCGAGGCCCATGATCTCGGGGTTCAGGCCGGTGACGCCCGAGGCCACGACGCGGGCCAGCGGGGTGATGCCGAGCTCCTTGGCCTTGGTGTCGCTCATCACGACGACCGCGGCGGCGCCGTCGTTGAGGGGGCAGGCGTTGCCGGCGGTCACGGTGCCGTCGGGGCGGAAGGCCGGGCCGAGCTTGGCGAGCTTCTCGACGGTGGTGCCGGCACGGATGCCGTCATCGGTCGACACGACGGTGCCGTCGGGGAGGGTCACCGGGGTGATCTCCTCCTCCCAGAAGCCGCGCTCGAGCGAGGCGCTCGCACGCTGCTGCGAGAGGGCGGCGAACTCGTCCTGCTCCTCGCGGGTCACCTTCTCGAACTGCGCGACGTTCTCGGCGGTCTCGCCCATCGCGATGTAGACGTCGGGGAGGCCGGCCGGGGGCTCCCACGCGGGGGCGCCACCCTTGGCGCGCTCAGCGGTGCGGCTCTGGGCGTCGGCGAAGATCGAGTTGGGCGGGCCGTCGTCGGCCATGCCGTTCGCGAAGCGGCTGACGGTCTCGACACCGGCAGCGATGAACACGTCGCCTTCGCCGGCACGGATGGCGTGCGCGGCCATGCGGATGGTCTGCAGCGACGAGGAGCAGTACCGGTTCACGGTCACGCCGGGCACGTCGGGCAGGCCGGCAAGGATGCTCACGATGCGAGCCAGGTTGCTGCCGGACTCACCGGCGGGCTGGCCACAGCCGAGCATGAGGTCTTCGACCGACTGGGGGTCGAGTTGGGGCACCTTCGCAAGCGCGGCCTTGACGATCTGGGAGGCGAGGTCGTCGGGGCGGATGCTGGCGAGCTGACCCTTGAACGCACGCCCGATGGGCGAGCGGGCAGTGGCGACGATCACGGCTTCGGGCATGGGTGGTGCTCCTCGTGTGCGGATGGTGAACGCCGGGTCCACGAACCTCGGCGATGATGGGTGACGGCCCCCCGGGCCGCTCCGCCGACATGTTTACTGCCCGGTAACAACCCGGGTCACGTTCGGACGGGGGAGCGTGGCAAGCGTCTCAGGGATGCAGGTCGTGCTCGGCGGTGCGAGGACGGGCTCACGGATGCGACGGGTGCTTCAGCGAGCCTTCGGGAGGCCGAGGCCCCGCTGGGCGATGATGCCGCGCAGCACCTCGCTCGTGCCGCCGTAGATCGTGGTGACCTGGCAGTGGCGGTAGGTGGCCTCGATCCAGCCGTCGGCCGGTGCATCGGCGGCACCGTGACGGCGGAGTCCGTCTGCGCCGAGCATGTCGATGAGGTCGTCGGCGGCACGCTGGTAGTGCTCGGTCGTGAAGAGCTTCGCCATCGTTCCCTCGGTGCTGGGCAAGGTGCCGATCGATGCCAGCCAGGCGGCGCGCCAGCCGAGCAGGTTGGCGACCTCGTTGCCGATCGCGACGCGGGCGAGGCGTTCTCGGACCGTCGCGTCAGCGAGACGGCCGGTTCGGTCAGCCCAGTGCGCGGCATGGTCGAGCAGGCGAACCGCTTCGCCGTACCAGGCGGCGTTGCGCTCGAACACGAGCGCCGTCATCATCACCTTCCACCCACCGCCGACGTCGCCGACGCGGTACTGGTCGGGGACGCGCACCTCGTCGTAGTAGGTGATGTTCGTGCGCTCACCGCCCATCGTGTGCACCGGCGTGATGGAGATGCCGGGACTGTCCATCGGCACGATGAACATCGTGAGGCCCTTGTGCTTGGCCTGCTCGGTGTCGGTGCGGGTCAACAGGAAGACATACCCGGCCTCATGTGCGAGCGTCGTGAACATCTTCTGACCGCTCACGATCCAGTCGTCGCCGTCGCGCACGGCGCGGGTCGCCGCGGCAGCCACGTCGGAGCCGGACTCGGGCTCGGAGTAGCCCAGGCTGGTGATCACGTCGCCGGACAGGATCTGCGGCACGATCGTCTGCTTCAGCCAGTCGCTGCCCTCGAGCAGGATGGTGTGGGCGACGAGGCTCGCCACGCCGATGCCGTCGACGGGTGCGCCCGACAGGTACATCTCCTCGCTGAGGACGTTCATCTCGAGCGGGGACCGACCACCGCCGCCGTACTCGGCGGGCCACCCGGCCGAGATGAGGCCCTTGGCGGCCATGGCGTGGTGCAGGCCCCAGTCGTGGATGGTGCCCGTGGTGTGTGCCCGCTCGATCACGTCCGCGGTGACCTCGGCGCGCAGGAACGCCCGGATCTCGTCGCGGAACGCTTCGACGGGCGCACCGAGACGGAAGTCGGGGCCGCGCCGGACGTGGTCGTCGGGCAAGTCGGCGGACGCGGTGACGGTGGGCTGGGTGGTTGCGGGCGCGTGCCCATCGGGGAACACCCGGGTGGCGACGATCTCGAGCTCACCGCGAGGGTCGCCGACCTGCAGCCGGGTGCCCTTCGCCCGACGGAACAGCAACTGGACGTCGTACTCCTCCATGAAGCCGTAGCCGCCGTGGACGTGCAGCGACGCGGACGTGACTCGCTCCGCGGTCTGCGCGGCGAAGCTGAACGCCATCGCCGAGAAGCGCGGGCCTATCGCTTCACCCTCGTCGAGGGCCCAGATCGCCTTCGCGGCGAGGAGGTCCGCACCGTCGAGATCGGTGGCGACGTCGGCGAGCCGGTGCGCGACCGCCTGGAACGAGCCGATCGGTACGTCGAACTGCTTGCGGTCCTTCGCGTATTGCACGCCCACGGCCAGGGCGGCCCGTGCGAGGCCGACGAACCAGGTGGCGGTGAGCGCTCGCCACTCGTCCAGTGCGGTCTCGAAGGCGGCGTGCGCGGTCGGTCCGGTGGCGAGGACGAGGCGCTCCGGCCCCGTGGTGGCGATGTCTGCGAGCGCGGCGGAGGCGAGGTTGTCGACGCGCACGGTGCCGGTCGGGACGGGGACGAGCACCAGTTCGTCCCCGTCGAGCGCCACGACGGCATCGGCCGCGGCGCCGCCGGGGACGAGCGTGGCGGTGCCGTGCACGGTAGGCCGCACCGCCAGGGTCACCAGGGCAGACCCTTCGGAGATGCGCGCGAGCCAGGCGTCGAGCGGGCTGGCCGCCCCCGTCCCGACCGCGTCAGCGTTGCCGCGAGCGGGAGGGGTGGCGCCGACGGGTGCAGACCCAGCCGACGCGGACAGGTTCGCGAGCAGGCGCCCGGCGACCATGGCTTCGACGATCGGTGCGGCAGCCGCCGCGGCGCCGGCCGCGTGCGCGACCACCGCGAGGTCCGCGAGTGATGCGTCGGCGCCACCGACGTGTTCGGGAAGGCCCATCGCGACCGCGCCGATCTCGACGAGACCATCCCAGACCGCCCTGTCGAAGCCCGTCGCCTCGGCGGCTCGAACGCGCTCGGGGGACGACTCCTTCGCGAGGAAGCGGGTCAACGCGTCGGTGAGGTGCTGTTGCTCCTCGGTGGGCGACAGATCCATGTGGGCGTGTCCTCAGGCGGTTTCTGACGGGTCGTCAGCATTCTAAGGCGATCCCCGTTGCGGGGTTCACGTCCGTAGGCTGCGCCGCATGCCGAGCACGTCGTCCGCGCGGGTCACGTCGGGTGCTCCCGTCGCTCGGGGCGCAGCGGTGCACGACCTGTGCCTACCCGATGGTCGGATCCTCACGTTCGCGGACCTCGGGCATCCGGACGGCACCTGCGTCGTGGCATGCCACGGCACTCCAGGCAGTCGTGTGGGATGGCTTCCGCTCGACGACGCAGCCCGGCAGGCGGGAGTGCGTCTCATCGTGCCTGACCGGCCTGGCATGGGAGGGTCGGCACTCGATCCGCGCCGGACCGTTGGTAGCTGGACCGGTGACGTCGCCGCGCTGCTCGACCACCTTGGCGTGCAGGCAGCGCAGGTGCTCGGTCACTCCGGAGGCGGACCGTTCGCGCTGGCGTGTGGCACTGGTCGAGGGCCGCTCGCCGGTCGAGTGCCACGCGTCGTGCTGGTGAGTGGCTGCGCGCCCGTCGAACGCCTCGTGTCGCTGCTCGAGACCGGCCCGCTCGACCTGTGGCTCGGCCTCACCGCACGTCTTGCGCCTCGGGCCGCGGACCTGAGCCTCGCCATCCTGGGCCTGGTGGTGCAGGGCGTGCCGGCGCTTGCCGGACCCGAGGTGGCCGCCGACCTTGCCGAGGCGATGCGTGCTGGTCCGCGCGGCGTGCGGGAGGATTACCGCCTCATCTCGGGGGAGTGGGACTTCATGCCTGAGGAGGTCACCGTGCCCGTGCTCGCCTGGCACGGCACCGACGACGACATCGTGTCGCTCCACGAGGCGCAGGACCTGTACGTCAGGCTCCCCACCGCGGAACTCCGAGTGGTGCCGGGCGCCGGGCACCTCCTGGTGCGCAGCCACGCAGCGCAGATCTTGGCGGACCTCGCGACGTGCATATGCCGTTCATAGGCTCGCGACATGGTTGAGATACGAACCGTGGTCGCATGTGTGCAGTGCGGATCATTCTGGGACGCCGAGACCACCGACAACGACAACGACAACGACACCGACACCGCCGCCGCTGACACCGGCACCGGCCCCGGCACCGGCCCCGGCACCGCTAGGCCGTGTACCCAGCCCGACCACGAGCACGTTCGGTTCGACTTACATCTCCACCGAACCAGGGTCGTGCTTCCCGGAGGTGCCGAGCTGACGGCCGTGTCGTTCGGTGGAGTCGATCCCTACCTTCGTGACGCGCCGCCCGACTTCGGGCTGTACCTCGACGATCGATGGAATCCGCCGTGGGCTCACGAGCTGCTGGACTGGCCGGACTTTGGCGTCCCGAGTGACCCGGCTGCGGTGGCTGCCACGCTCGAGTCACTGCTCGAGCGGGCCCGAGCAGGTGAGCACGTCGAGCTCGGCTGCTTTGGCGGGCACGGCCGCACCGGCACAGCGCTCGCCTGTATCGCGATCCTCTGCGGCGTGCCCGCAGCGGAGTCGGTGGCATGGGTGCGCGCCGAGTACTGCGACCGTGCAGTGGAGACCGACGAGCAGCAGGCCTTCATCAGCACCTTCGCCTGCGCCGACCCCGCCTG
>CAZUMJ010000012.1:57321-69509 GCA_964621605.1 uncultured Iamiaceae bacterium
GTCGCCGCTGTCGCTGTCGCTGTCGCTGTCGACCCGGATCTCGTAGCGGAGGTTGAACGCCACAAGCCGACGGTCGTAGGTGAACGTACCGGACGAGGTGAAGGCCGCCTTGAGGTAGTCGTGTTCGTCCGCGACGGCGAGCAACGCCTCGCGCTGTTCGCTGGTGAGGTCACGGAACTCGCCTCGAACGACGACCCGGTACACGTGCACGGCCATGGGGAGATGCTCGCACGTGGCGGGGCGGCGACGGTCCTCAGAAATGCGGTGGCATGGCTTGAAGGGGGTCATCTGCGCAGCGGGGGCCAGGTGGGGGAAACGGTCATTGGGTGCTTGCTCACGGTGAGGGGGGTGCCGTCGGGCTTGGTGAAGCGGAGCTGCCCGTTGGCGTGGCGCGTGAGCGCGTAGCCGCCTTCGTGTACCTGGTGGTGGTGATAGCTGCAGAGCAGGGCGAGGTTCTGAAGGTTGGTTGGGCCTCCGTCGGCCCAGTGCGTGATGTGGTGGGCGTGGGCACGCGCGGGTGGTGTGTCACATCCGGGGAACACGCAGCCGCGGTCGCGCAGGACGAGGGCGCGGCGCTGCGCGGGTGTCGGAGTGCGGGTGGTGACGCCGAGGTCGATGGGTGTGGAGTCGGGGTCGAGGACGATGCGCGAGATCGCGGCGTCGCAGGTGAGGTATTGGCCGGCAGCGCGGCTGAGTGGGTTGCCATGCTGGGTTTCGCCGACGGTGGCGCCGGCTTGCGTGCTCGGGTCGCAGAAGGTGGAGAGGTTGATCGTGGCCGTGATGGACGGCGTCGCGGGGCCGGCAGCGGGGAGCTGTTGGGCCAACTCGACTAGTGCGTCGGCGCGACGCTGCGCGGGAGTGCGGGCGATGGGTTCGCCGGTGGTGTCGGCGTGGGCCTTGTCAGCGAGGTACATGGCGTGGCACCGCTCGGCGAGTGCGTTGTTGAGGATCTCGCCTGCCTCGGGCGTGAGGGTGCCAGCGAGGTGCCAGGAGCCGTGGAAGGACTGGGAGAGGTGCACTGCACGGTTGTTGTGGAGTTTCGCGGCGCGGTCGGCAGCGCCGTCGGGGTTCGCGTGGGCGCGCCAGTGGTTGAGCATCTTTGAGCAGGAATCGACGCGTAGCTTCTCGGCTTCTTCGACGAGGAGCGCTTCGTGTGCGGCGAAGGTGCCCGGGGCGTCGGTGGCGGCATCGGCGAGGAGGCGTGCTTTCGCGGTGCCGAGACGCCCACTGGCGTGCGCGGCGGCGACGTGAGGCATGGAGCGCAGCGAGCGGGCGAGACGGACGCGTGCGGCGGCTTCGGGGCGGGATTGTTCGGTGCGGGCCGCGAGCCAGGACTGTGCGTTGCGGGCCGCGTCGGTGGCCCACACCATGCGTGCGTCGAACATGCCGACGAGCGCGGTGCGGGCCGCGTCGAGCCTGTTGAAATCGACATCGCAGTCGACCAGCAGCGCGGTGAGGTCCGCGTCGCTCACGACGCTGGCGTCAAGTGCGGCAAGGCCCGCCAGGGTGTCCGCGGCGGCACCCACCGCTGCGCGCACGACTGCCACCACCCCAGCGTCGGGTGTTGGCGGTGCAGCTGGGCCGGACGTGGGCGAGGCGCCCTGAGTTGCTCGCGGAGACGCCGCACCCCCAGCGCTGGACTCGAACATACGTACGACGGTACTGCTCGTTGTCGGGCAACAACCACCCCGAAAATCCGCCACCGCAACCCCGAAACTTCAACAAAGAAGTTTGATCGGCAGGACGTGACATTCGGGCAGGGGGCCGCGCCGCGATCGGCAGGACGTGACATTCGGGCAGGGGGCGCGCCGTGATCGGCTCGGCTCGGGTCGTGCAGGGGGCCGCGCCGCGATCAGCCGGGTAGGGCGAGGCGCACGATGCGCCGCACGACGCTTCCGAACTGCGCCGTGAGCCCGCCGGTGTTGTAGGGCAGTCCGTAGCGAGTGCAGATCTCTCGCACCTCGACGGCCATCTCGGGGTAGCGGTGCGCCGGGAGGTCGGGGAACAGGTGGTGCTCGATCTGGTGGCTGAGGTTGCCGGTGAGGATGTGGAAGATCGTCCCGCCACGCAGGTTGGCCGAGCCGAGCAACTGACGGAGGTACCAGCCGCCGCGCGTCTCACCTGCGACCTCGTCGGGCGTGAAGACATGCGTCCCGTCGGGGAAGTGCCCACAGAAGATGATGGTGAACGCCCACACGTTTCGCACCAGGTTGGCGGTGGCGTTGCCGGCCAGCGTGGCGGGCGCCCCCGGGCCGGCGAGCGCGGGGAACAGCACGTAGTCCTTCAGAAGCTGGCCACCTGCCTTGCTGCCCACCTCTCGCAACTTCTCGGAGGCACGCACGCGCCCGCCTTCGAGACGCAGCGCCTCGTCGAGCTCGACGTCGTGGAGGGCGACACCCCACTGGAACAGCAGTGCCAGCAGCGTGGCGTACAGCGGATTGCCGAGATTGGCGGGGTGCCACGGCTGCTCATCTGCCATGCGCAGGATGCGGTAGCCGAGGTCATGGTCGCGGCCCAGCACGTTCGTGTGCGTGTGGTGCAGTTCGTTGTGCGAGTGGCGCCATTGCGACGCCGGGCAGGCCGTGTCCCACTCGAAGACGTCACCTTGCAGGTCGGCCTCGCCTGTCCACGAGTACTGGCCGTGCATGACGTTGTGCCCGATCTCCATGTTGTCGAGGATCTTCGACAGCGAGAGGGCGGCTGTGCCGCCGAACCACGCCGGCGGGAGGAGCGAGAACTGCAGCAGCACGCGGCCGAGCACCTCGAGGCCTCGCTGGCTACGGAGCAGCCCGCGGATGTAGTCGAGGTCGCGCTGCCCGAGGTCGTCGAGTACCCGTGCCCGGAGGGCATCGAGCTCGGCGCCGAACGCCTCGAGGTCTGCGGGGGAGAGCAGGTCCTGGGCGCTCGTGCCGTTGCGGTGAGCCGACGCGGCTCGGCCGTTGGCACCGTGGGGGGCGGTGGAGCCATGGGTGGAGCGGGGATGGGCAGTGGCGGTCACAGGTCGACCTCGGTGTCGGCAAGAGGGATGGAGACGCACGGCTGGATGCGACTGCCGGGCTGGGAGCACACGCGTCCGGTGCGGATGTCGCGCACCGCGCCGTGGTGCATCGTCGTGGTGCAGGTGTGGCAGATGCCCATGCGGCATCCGTACGCGGGGGTGAGGCCGTTCGCCTCGGCGAGCGTGAGCAGCGTCTCACCCGCGGAGTCGGCTTGGCGGCTGCTGCGGACGAACACGACGGTGCCGGCAGCGTCCGCGGCCAGGTTCTCCGGCACGGGTGGTGGCGTGAAGCGTTCGACGTGCAGGTGGTCGCCATACCCGGCCGCAGCGAAGGCATCCGTGAGCCCGTCGAGCAGGGCGGGCGGGCCGCACGCATAGGCCTCGCAGGCGCCCAGGTCATCGACGAGCGTGGTCAGATGGGCGGAGGTGAACACGCCGCCGACCGCGTCGTCGGAGGCCGGACGGTCGGTTGAGATGAAGTGCACCGCAAGGTTGCGGAGTCGCAGGCTGAGTGCGGCCAGTACCTCGCGGGCCAGCATCGCGTCGCCATCGGCGCCGTACTGCACGAACGTGATGCGCCCACGGTGACCGTCTTCGGCGAGGGTGCGCAGCATCGACAGCAGGGGAGTGATGCCGGTGCCCGCACACACCATGAGGAGGTGTGCGGGAAGCGGGTGTTGCAGGGTGAAGGTGCCTTGCGCCTGCGAGAGCGTGATCACGTCGCCGGGCTGGAGGGCAGTGGCCAGTCGGGGCGACACCGTTCCATCGGGGTGGATGCGGGCGGTCAGCTCGATGTGGCGGTCGGACGGGCTGCTGGAGGGCGAGTAGCACCGGGTGTGGCGGACGCCGTCGACGACGAGGCTCAGCTCGACGAACTGGCCCGGCTGAAACCCCTGCCAGTTGGCGTTGGGCTGCAGGACGAGCGTGACGGTCTCGGGGGTTTCACGCACGATTGACCGCACGGTGGCGCGCACCTCGTGGCGCGCCCAGGCCGGATTCACCAGCTCGACGTAGGACTGGGTCCCGTGCGGAGCGGTGAGCGCATCGAGGAGGCTCTGCACCGGGCGGCGCACGAGATCCGTGACACCGTCGAGCATGCTGTCGAGCACGCCGGGGCGTGTTGTGGTCGGCACGAGACTCCTTGCGCGAGGTGGCGGTGGGGAGCGGATAAGTCAGTGTACGGCTGTGCACTGAAAGTAGGTGGTGGCGGAAGCGCCGTCAACGAGACGGTCGTCACCTCAACGGATCGCCGTGTCCCGGTCCACGGGTGCAATGGGCCATGTATCGCAAGGCGCGCGTCAACGGAGCCATCGTCGGGGAGCGATTCCGGAGGAGCGGATCGGCTGAGGTGTGGCGCAAGAGGGTTCCAGTTGTACGCTCAGATCGATGACTGCGGTGACTGTCCCGGGCACGCGGGCCGAGCAAAAGCTGCGCACTCGACGCGCGCTGCTCGACGCGGCGCTCCGACTACTCGAACACCAGGGTCTCGACGGGCTCGCGCTTCGTGAGGTCACCCGCGAGGCGGGCATCGCTCCGACCGGCTTCTACCGGCACTTCCCCGACATCGAGGCGCTCGGCGTTGCCCTCGTCGAAGACTCCTTCGCCACCCTCCGGGCGATGATCCGATCGGCTCGCTCCGGCTCGATCGGGTCGGGCGACATGATCACCGCCTCTGCGGCGATTCTTGCCGACCATGTCCGGCGTCACGAGTCGCACTTCCGCTTCATCGCGCGTGAGCGCTTCAGCGGGATGGAGGCTGTGCGACACGCCATCCGCAGCGAGATCCGCCTCTTCGAGAGTGAGCTCGCGACGGACGTCGCGCGCCTGCCGGGCGTCGACAGGTTGCACGCCGACGATCTTCGGCTGTTCGCGACCGTGCTCGTCGCGCTCATGGTCACGACGGTCGAAGAACTGCTCGACGTGCCGTCCGACCGACCCGATCTCGAAGCCGAGGTTGTCCGTGCCGCCGCGCTTCGCATGCGCCTTGTCGCCGTGGGGCTCGTGGGGTGGCAGCCGGGTGCCGCGGACGCAGCCGCCGCGGCCGCGGCGAGTCGCTGAACTGCCACGCCCAGCGGCGCGAGCGCGCCGACGGCCTGAGCGTGCGGGTACGCAGCCGCCGGGCGAGCCGGGTCAGCCGATCGCGCCAGCGGCACGCAGCGCGGCGATGCGCGCATCGTCGTAGCCGGCGATCTGGCGCAGCACCTCGTCGGTGTGCTCACCCACCGTGGGGGCACGGCGGGGGTGCGGCAGCTCGGCACCGACGAGCTTGATCGGCGAGGGCAGCTGGTCTGCGACGAGCTCGTCGCGCGAGATCCATCCCATGCGGTCCTGGAACTGCGGGTCGTCACCGATGTTTGCCGGCGTGTTCACCGGCGCGAGGGGCGTGTTCACCTCGTTGCCGAACACCAGCCACTCGGCGGCGGTGCGGGTGCGGAAGATGTCGCGCAGCTCGGCTTGGAGCTCACGGTTGTTGCGCGCGTGGTCCGCGTACTTCGACCCCGGCCAACGCTCGAACAGGTCGAGGCGCCCCACCCCTTCGCAGAAGTTCTTCCAGAAGGCTTGCTCCGATGCCATGAACAGCACGTAGCGACCGTCTGCGGCTTCGTAGATCTGGTAGCGGACGCCCTCCCGCATCCCGGCGGTGCCGGGAGCGCGGCGCTCGTAGTTGTCCGACGCGTTGCCGGTCACCTCGCTCTGGGGGCGTTCGTAGGCACGGAAGCTCTCTGAGCGGTACCAGTCGAACGCAGCGGCGGCGTCGGATTGCGCGATCTCCATCTGGCAGCCCTCGCCCGTGGCCCGGGCCGAGACGACTCCTGCGAGGATGCCGAGCGCGCCGAAGATGGGCGCGGCGTTGATGCCGATCGAGACGTGCTCGGGGATGTACGCGAAGCCCTCGTCGTCGATGGCGGGGGTGACCACGCCTGCCCAGGTGTCGTAGGCGATCCCGTGGCTCGGCATGTCCTTGTAGGGGCCTGTCATGCCGTAGCCCGAGATGGTGATGAACACGATCGCCGGGTTGATCGCCTTGAGGTCCTCGTAGCCGAGGCCGCGGCGTGCGAGGCCGCCGGGGCGCATCGCCTCGACGACGACGTCGGCGCCGCGCACGAGGTCCTTGTAGGCCTCGACGCCTTCGTCGGTGCGCAGGTCCAGCACGATCGAACGCTTCCCGCGGTTGACGTGCAGGTGCATGAGCGAGTCGCCCTCGACGATGGGCCATGTCATCTGGCGGATGTAGTCGCCCGCGGCCGGCTCGACCTTGATCACCTCGGCGCCGAGCTCAGCCAGCGCGGTGGTGATCGCCGCGGGACCGAGCATCGAGCTCTCGATGATGCGGACGCCGGCGAGCGGTGAGCGAGTGGTCATCGGGGCTCCTGGGAAGGGACGGCACCGTGGGGTGCCTCGACGGGTGGAGGAAAAGCTGACGGATCGTCAGATACCCTGCCACCTATGGCGCCTGCTGTCACACCCAGCCCTCCGACGACCTTCAACTTCGCTGACGTCTGGGAGTTCATCGCCGATGCTGTGCCGGATCGCGAGGCACTCGTGTGCGGGCCGCGCCGGCTCACGTTCGCCGAGCTCGAAGCACGCGCGAATAGGTTCGCGAACCACCTCCTCGCCGCTGGGGTCGAGCCGGGTGAGCGGGTGGCGATCTTCTGCGGCAACGCCACCGAGTACCTCGAAGCGCTTCTGGGCTCGTGGAAGGTGCGAGCCGTTCCCATGAACGTGAACCACCGCTATTCGAGCGCGGAGCTCGGTGGGATCCTCGCCGATGCCGAGCCGACCGTGCTGGTGTACGAGGCCACCCTCGCGCCCGTCGTGTTGGGTCTCGACGCCGCGCGCGTGGCAGGCCTGCGCACCGCCGTGGCCGTGGGTGACCCCGTCACCGCCACGCCCGCGCCCGACCCCGGTGGGGTGCCGGGCGCGATCACCTACGACGACGCAGTTGCCGCACAGCCCGACACCCGTCCCGCAGTCGCCGGGCGCAGCGGCGACGACCACTACCTCCTCTACACGGGTGGCACCACCGGCAGTCCGAAGGGCGTGTTGTGGCGGCAGGAAGACGCGTTCTTCCCCTGCTTCGGTGGTGGCGACCCGACGCGCTCGAACCCGGTCACCACGCCGGAGGAGATCGCCGGGCGCGTCAGCGACTTCGCGTTCTGCTACTTCTGCATCGCGCCCCTCATGCATGCGGCCGGGCAGTGGGTGGCGTTGTCGTGGCTGTGGGTCGGCGGCAAGGTCGTCCTGCACGTCGGATCGCTCGACCCCGAACGCATCTGGGACCAGGTCGACACCGAAGGCGTGAACCTGCTCACGGTCATCGGCGACGCGGTCGGCAAGCCGCTGCTCGAGTCGTGGCTCGCCAACCCCGGGCGCTGGAAGGCCGAGGGGCTGTTCGCCCTCTCGAACGGCGGAGCACCCATGTCGACGGGCTTGAAGGAGCGACTCGCAGACGCCTTCCCTGGGCGTTCGATCACCGACGGGTTCGGGTCGTCGGAGACGGGCGCGCAGGGTTCGCACGTGCTCGCCGTCGACGCCGCCCAGCGTGAGCGAGACCACGGCGTGGCCCGCTTCCGCCCGTACGGCGACGACACCGCGGTCCTCGACGAGAACCTTGCGCGTGTTCGGCCAGGTAGCGGTGAAGTCGGGCGCGTGGCGCTGCGCGGTCGCATCCCGCTCGGCTACCTCAACGACCCGGAGCGCACCGCCGCCACCTTCGTGGAGCACGGCGGTGATCGCTGGGTGCTCACCGGCGACCTCGCTCAGGTGGCCGAGGACGGCACCGTCACGCTGCTGGGCCGAGGCTCGCAATGCATCAACACCGGTGGCGAGAAGGTGTTCTCGGAAGAAGTCGAGCTGCGTCTGCACGAACACCCGGCGGTCCGCGACGTCGTCGTGGTCGGCGTGCCAGACGAGCGGTGGGGGCAGGCCGTGTGCGCGGTGGTCGCTCCGGCAGCGGGGGTCACGCCGACCCTCGAGGAGCTGCGCGAGCACTGCCGTCAGACGCTCGCCGGCTACAAGCTGCCGAAGCATCTGGTGCTGGTCGACGAGGTGCACCGCTCGCCGGCAGGGAAGGCCGACTACCGCTGGGCCCGCGAGGTTGCCGACGGGGTCGCCGGCGTCGGCTGACAGCACGTGGCCGCTCGGGTCTGGCCAGGTGGTTCGACCCGCTGCACCGGCCCGCAGCAGCGGCCCGCATCACCCTCGTCGACAAGAGGCGTCACCCGTCAGCTGCGGCAGGTGCGCGAGGATGGCAAACCGTGTGACGCGCGCCGCACGACGCGCGTTCGGACCTACGAGGACCCACGAGGGGGAGCGATGTCGCCACTGAACCGCCGGGAGCTACTCACGGGTGCCGCAGCTGCAGGGCTGCTGGGCGCAGCCGCGATGGCGGGCTGCTCCTCCGATGACGACGGCAAGAGCAAGGGTGCGACAGGAACCGACTCCACCGGGCTTCCGACGATGCCGGCCGGCAAGGACGCACCGTTCGACACGGTCGTCGTCCTGATGATGGAGAACCGCTCCTTCGACCACCTGCTCGGGTGGCTTCCTGGTGCCGAGGGCAAGCAGGAGGGGCTGCAGTTCAGCGACGTCACCGGGGCGCGTCAGGCGACGTGGAAGATCACCGACGACCCGCAAGGGTGCAACTACGGCGACCCGAAGCACATGTGGCAGGACATGCTGAAGCAGTGGAACAACGGGAAGATGGACGGGTACCTCCAGACCGCGGCGGTCGGTGACCACTTCCCGATCAGCTACTACGGGCCCGAGGCGATCCCGTGCATGGCGGCGCTGGCGCAGAACTTCACGACGTTCGACCACTACCACTGCGCACTGCTCGGGCCGACCTGGCCGAACCGCTTCTACCAGCACTGCGCCACCACCGACGTGAACTACACCGGCATCTCGCCGGTTCCGTTCGACACCCCGCAGTTCGCGAAGCCCGGCGTGAAGCGCCCATCCAACCTCGAGCTCGCGATCTGGGACCGCCTCGCGGCTGCCAACCTCACCGGCAAGTACTACTTCCACACCGAGCCGATGACGGGGTTGTTCAACAGCCGGCGCTACGACGACATCTCGTTCACCTACGACCACTTCCTGGCAGACGCCAAGGCCGGGAAGCTCCCGAACGTGGCGTTCGTCGACCCCGACTACGGCACGCTCGCCGAACTGACCGGCACGTCCAACGACATGCATCCGCACGGCAGCGTGACGGTTGGCGACGCCTTCGTCGGCGAGGTCTACGAGGCGTTGCGCGACAGCCCGCAGTGGGACCGCATGGTCTTCGTCATCAACTTCGACGAGAACGGCGGTTTCTACGACCACGTGCCGCCGCCGAAGGTGGCCGACAACACCGCCGAGCTGCTCAAGGTGAAGGACCCGTCGAAGGAGCCCGACTACACCCGCCTCGGGCCTCGCGTGCCCGCCATCGCGTTGGGGCCGTTCGCTCCGAAGAAGGTCGAGACGGCCGGCCCGTACGAGCACTGCTCGGTGCTGAAGATGATCGAGTGGCGTTGGGATCTCGAGCCGATGACCGAGCGCGACAAGCACGCCAAGAACCTCGCCGACGCGCTCGACTTCTCGAAGCGTCGAGAGCCGATCGACCTTCCGGCGCACGACAAGGTGAAGCCGACCGCGTGCGACGGCCCGCCGGGGTTCAAGCCCACGACCACCGTCGCCGGGGGTGACGCCTGACGCGCGGCCCTAATGGGCTGAGGGTGTAGGTGCGACCGCACCCACGGGCGCGGTCGGGGTGAAGCGCACCTTGAGCGATTCGTAGCCGCTCACGAAGTTGGCCGGCCGGTACGCCGGCTCGTGGTCGTCGACGGGCTCGAGGTCGGGCATGCGCTTCAGGAGCTGCTCGAACATGACGCGCAGCTCCAGGCGGGCGAGGTTGTTGCCGAGGCAGAAGTGCGCCCCGAACCCGAACGCGACGTGATCGTTCGGCGTCCGGCCGATGTCGAAGCGGAACGGATCGTCGAACACGAGCGAGTCACGGTTCGCGGAGGGGTACAGCAGCAGGACCTTGTCGCCCTCGGCGAGCTGCTGGCCGGCGAACTCGGTGTCGTGGGTGACCGTGCGGTTCATGTTCTTGATGGGGGTCACCCATCGCAGCATCTCTTCGACCGCGGTCGGGATCTTCGACGGGTCAGCCATCAATACGGCGCGCTGTTCGGGGTGGATCATGAGCTGGTAGGCGCCGCCGCTGATGACGTGGCGGGTCGTCTCGTCGCCGCCGATGAGGATGAGCAACGACTCGTGCACCAAGGCGTCGTGGTCGAGACGTTCACCGTCGACCTCCGCCTCGACGAGCACGCTCATGAGGTCGTCGCGTGGGCAGGCTCGACGGTCCTTGATGACCCGGTCGGCGTACTCGGTGTAACCGGTGAAGGCGGCGCCGGCGGCCTCCATCGCGGCGGTGTCGTCCATGCCGACAAGGCCCTTCAGCATGCCGTCTGACCACTCGAGCAGGGTGGCCCGATCTTCGGGCGCGACGCCGAGCGCGTCGCCGATCACGATGAGGGGGAGCTGCGCCGCGATGTCCCAGACGAAGTCGCACTCGCCTCGCTCACACACGGTGTCGAGGATCTGGTCGCAGACCGCCCGCAGGTAGGGCTCCTGCTCCCGGACGCGCTTGGGGGTGAAGCCCTTGTTGACGAGCTTGCGACGCGCCCAGTGCTCCGGGTCGTCCATGTCGATCATCATCGGGAGCGCGAACGAGTCGGGGCGGATGCCCTGCGCGTTCGAGAACACCTCGGTGTTCTTCGCGGCGGCCTTCAGCTCCTTGTAGGTGGCGATGCCCCAGACCCCGCTGTTGGGGTCCTTGTAGACCGGCGCGTTCTCGCGCATCCACGTCAGCTCCGGGTGAGGGTTGCGACCCCAGAACGCGCCGCTCGTGAGGTTGATGTCCGGGTTGACGGGGTGCTCGGTCATGACGCGAAGTCTGACACATCGTCAGAACGACCTGCAGACGCGTCCTGCGGCCTGTAGTAGAACATGTTCCATTCCGCGCCGGGGGGTCGAGCGCCCGTCGAGCGATGCCGTACGACCGCAGGGGAACGCCCGTGGAGATCGCCTACACACCCGCACAGGAGGCGCTGCGCGTCGAGCTGCGCGCCTACTTCGCCGACCTCATGACCGCCGAGGTGCAAGACGAGTGCGCCCGAGGCGAGACCGGCGGTCCGGCATGCCTCGCGGCCGTGCGGAAGATGGGCGCCGACGGGTGGCTCGGCATCGGCTGGCCGACCGAATACGGCGGCCGGGGCGCCACGCCCCTCGAGCAGTTCATCTTCATCAACGAGTCGTGGCGTGCCGGCGCACCGACGCCCTTCCTGAGCATCAACACCGTCGGCGCCACCATCCAGGAGTTCGGCTCGCAGGAGCAGAAGGACTTCTTCCTCCCACGCATCCTGGGCGGCGAGCTGCACTTCTCGATCGGCTACACCGAGCCCGGCAGCGGCACCGACCTGGCGTCGCTCACCACCAAGGCGGTGCGTGACGGCGACGAGTGGGTGATCAACGGGCAGAAGATCTTCACGAGCCTTGCCAGCTACGCCGACTACGTGTGGCTCGCGGCCCGTACCGACCCCGAAGCCCCCAAGCACCGAGGTATCACGATCTTCGCGGTGCCCACCACCGACAGGGGCTTCAGCTACACGAAGATCCACACGATGGTGAACGCGTCCACGTTCAACACCTTCTACGACAACGTGCGCGTGCCCGACACGGCCATCATCGGAGAGCTCAACCGCGGGTGGGACCTCATCGTCAACCAGCTCAACTACGAGCGCGTGTCGCTCGCCCCGCCGGGCACCGCCGAGCGCGCCTACGAGCTCACCGTCGAGCTCGCGCGGAGCACCGCGCACCCGTCGGGCGGTCGCGTCATCGACCAGGAGTGGGTGCAGGTCAACCTCGCGCGGGTGCGCGCGGGCATCGAGGCGCTGACGCTCATGAACTGGAAGGCCGCCACCGCGTCCACCGTCGACCCGGCCCTGTGTAGCGCCATCAAGGTGTACGGCACCGAGTTCTACCTGGAGGCGTATCGCCTGCTCGGGGAGGTGCTCGGCGAGCAGGCATACCTCGACCGGGGTTCGCCGTTGGCACTCATGGACGGCGCACTTAGCCGCGCGATGCAGGGCAGCCTCATCCTCACCTTCGGTGGCGGCGTCAACGAGGTGCAGCGCGACCTCAT
>CAZUMJ010000012.1:69609-75023 GCA_964621605.1 uncultured Iamiaceae bacterium
GGAGCGCTCCCGATCGCCGAGTTCGGCACCGAGGCACAGCGTGGCGCATGGCTGCCGGGCGTCATCGCCGGCGACGTCATCGTGAGCGGTGCGCTGACCGAGCCCGGTGACGACCTGCCGCCGGTGATTCCGGCCACGACCGCCACCGCCACCGCAGACGGGTTCGTGCTGCGAGGCGAGAAGCGCTTCGTGCCGTTCGGGGCGCAGGCCGCGGCAGTGCTCGTGCCGGCAACGCTCGCTGACGGTGGCGTGGCGGTGTTCCTGGTCGACCCGCAAAGCGCAGGCGTGCGGATCGAGGAGCTGGCGACCATGACCGGCGTGCCATCGGCCGTGTTGCACCTCGACGATGTGGTGGTCACCCCCGACGACAGGTTGGGTGGTGCCGAGGTGAACGGCGCGGAGGTGGTGGCGTGGCTCACACGTCACGCCGTCGCCGCGACGTGCGCCACGCAGGCCGGCGTGTGCGAAGCGGCGCTGCGCACCACCGCCCGCTACGTGTCGGAGCGTGAGCAGTTCAACGCCAAGCTCGCCACCTTCCAGGCCGTGTCGCAGCGCGCCGCAGACGCGTACATCGACACCGAGCTCGTGCGGCTCACCGCCTGGCAGGCCGTGTGGCGGGTCGCCGAGGGGCGTGATGCAGACGAGGCGCTCGCAATCGCCAAGCACTTCTCGTCCGAAGCTGCCCACCGAGTCGTGCATGCGGCGCAGCACCTGCACGGCGGCATCGGCATGGACCTCGACTACCCGATCCACCGCTGCTTCCGGTGGGCGAAGGAGTACGAGGCCCGCCTCGGGGCCAGCACCCCGCACCTGCTGCGCCTCGGCGCTGCCCTCGCTGCCGTCTGACGTCGCTGCCGTCTGACGTCGTCGCCGCTGTACGGCGTCCCCACCCGCGAGCCACCAGCGACCCCGGCTCGGCACCTGCAAGCCGACGTTCACCACCGACCCCCGATACTCCCGCCGGCGTCCACCCGACGCCCCGACCGCAAGGACGATCCCGACATGGCCGACGACACCACCCCCGACCTGATCACCGAGCGCCGTGGCCACGTCCTGGTCGTGACGTTGAATCGGCCGGAGGCCCGCAACGCCTTCAGCTCCGACATGCTCGTGGGTGCCTACAACGCATGGCACCTGCTCGACGAGGACCCCGACTTGCGCGTCGGTGTGCTCACCGGTGCCGGCGGCACCTTCTGCTCCGGCATGGACCTGAAGGCGCTCGGCAGCATCGACATGTCGGCGGTGTCCCAGGACGGCGACGCGCCCGAGATCGACCCCTTGGAGCTCGCCTGGCATGCGCTGCTGCGCCACTTCCGGCCGTCTAAGCCGATCATCTCGGCGGTCGAGGGCTACTGCGTGGCGGGCGGGACGGAGATCCTCCAGGCGACCGAGCTGCGCGTCGCCGGTGAGGGCGCGCAGTTCGCCATCGCAGAGGTGCGCCGCGGGCTCTTCCCGCTGGGGGGTTCGACGGTGCGACTGCAACGCCAGATCCCCTTCACGATGGCGGCCGACCTCCTCCTCACCGGCCGGATGATCAGCGCCGCCGAGGCGAAGGAGATCGGCCTCGTCGGCCATGTCGTGCCGGACGGCCAGGCACTCGCCAAAGCGCTGGAGCTCGCCGACCTGATCGCCGAGAACGGCCCGGTCGCGGTGCAGGCCGTGCTGCGCTCGATGCGAGAGACGAAGGACCTTCCCGAAGCCGAGGCGCTCGCTCGCGAGCAGGAGATCGGCTTCCCGGTCTTCATGACCGAAGACGCCAAGGAAGGGCCGAAGGCGTTCGCCGAGAAGCGCCCACCAGTCTTCAAGGGCTGTTGAGGCGGAGCTGTCCCTGCACGATCGTCCACCCGTCGGGGAGGGCCTGTGGGCGCCCACGGAGCCCGGCTGAGGTGGTGTCGGTGAGGACCGCGTCGCGCAGGTCAACTCCCGTGAGGTCCACGTCGCGCAGGGCGGTGCCGGTGAGGTCGGCCCCTCGCAGGTCGGCGCCGGTGAGGTCGACGTGCTCGAGCACGCCACGCACCAGCGAGCCACCCGCGAGGTCCGCCTCGACAAGGCTCCCGTCATGCAGCGTCGCGTACGGCAGCGAGGCGCCGGGTGCGACGAGGTAGCCCCCGAGCAGGACCGCGCCGTGCGGGAGCGCGCGTGGTGTCCCCTCGATGTCGCCGCTGCTGTTGGCGCGAAACGTCACCGATGTGAAGGTGGTGTGACGCCATGTCCCCCCGGCCAGTCCGGCGCCGGTCAGGTCGGCGCCCGTCAGGTCGGCGCCGGTCAGGTCCGCGTTCTCGAGGTGCGCGTCTCGCAGGGATACTCCCCGGAGGGCAGCCCCGCGTAGGCGCGCGTGGGTGAGGTTCGTGCCCGTGAGATCGAGGTCGTCGGCCCTCATCCCTTCGAGATCGGCGTTGCCCAGCTCGGCACCGGCGCCGACGAGGTGGCCGTTGTGGAGAATCCACCCGGGCGGCAGTGCGACGGGCGTGCCGCTGAGGCCCTCCGAGGCGATGCCGGTGAGATCGGCTCGGCTGAGATCGACCCCGGTCAGATCGACACCCGCGACGTGCGCGTCCGGTCCGAACAGAGCCCCGCCGCCAAGAGCCCATCCCGTCGGCAGGGTGGCCGGGGTGCCGGTGAGGCCTGCGGTCGAAACGCCATCGAGGTGCGCCGCAGCGAGGTCGGCTCCGTCGATGTCCGCGCCCGTGATCGGTGCCCAGGTGCCGAAGAGCGTCCCACGGTGCAGCACCCAATCCCCTGGAAGCGCCGTCGGCACGCCGTGGAGGTTGCCCGAGACGACACCGTGGAGTTCGGCCCCGTGCAGGTCTGTGCCCTCGACATCCGCGTTGGTCACGATGGTGCTGAACAGCGAACTGTCGCGGAGGTTCGCGCCGCGGAGGTCGGCGCCACGCAGATCCGCGGCGTTGAGGCTCACGCCGCGCAGGTCGCGCTCTCGGAGGTTGACGGCGGTGAAGTCGGCGCCGTTCAGGTGGGCGGTCGGCCCCACGAGGTAACCGGCCACGAGCCCCCAGCCTTGCGGGAGCGAGCGGGGGGTTCCCACGATGCCGCCGGAACGCACACGCACCAGGCGCGCATCCTGGAGGCTGGTGTTGAGCAGCACCGCGGCGGGGAAGGCAGTGTCTGTCGCGCGCGCACCGTCAAGATGTGCCCCGGTGAGATCGCTGTGCAGGAAGGTCGCAGCATCGAGGGTGCTCTCGCGCAGGTCGGCCCCGGTGAACCACGTCTGCGTGGCGCGCACGTCGGTCAGGTCTGCGCCGCGAAGATCTGCGCCGCTCAGATCCGCGCCACTCAGGTCGCAGCCACGGAGGTTGGCGCCGCGCAGGTCCGCGCCGCGCAGGTCGGCACCGTGTGCGGGAGAGGGGCAATCCGCAGGGTGGCGCGTGGCAGGGGTGCCCGGTGCGCCGTGTGCGGTGCCGGCCGTGGGGGGCAAGGCGGGAGACCAGGGTGCTGGTGTTGCCAGGCCGGGCGTCGCGCGATCGGAAGGCGCGCCTAGCGGACGTGCCGGCGTTGCTCCGCCTGTGGCGCATGCGGTGAGGGAGAGCAGCGTGAGCAGTGCGACGGTGCCGCGTGCACGCCGATGTTTGATGCGCATGCGCTCCCTCCGAGACCGCGACCTCCAAGGATTGTCGGAAGGTCAGGGAGCGATCTGGTGGGGTGCAGGGCGTGACATGTGCAGCCGTCACGTTGGGACGAAGGTCCGTTGCGGACCATCCCAGCCTGGGGCAGCGTCTCAGCCCTCGGCGGCGACCTGCTTCGCCCAGGGGTAGTCGGGCTTGCCGCTGGGCGAGCGCACGACCTCGTCGACGACCACGACCTTGCGGGGGACCTTGTAGCCGGCGATCGACCCCCGGCAGTGGTCAGACAGCACGGACAAGTCAGCGAGGTCCGTGCCGTCACGGAGTTGGACGACGGCGGCAACAGCTTGGCCCCACCGCTCGTCGGGCACACCCACGACGACCGCGTCGTAGACGGCGGGGTGCGACTTGAGCGCACCTTCGACCTCTTCGGGGTACACCTTCTCGCCGCCGGTGTTGATGCTCACCGAGCCTCGGCCGAGCAGCGTGATGGTGCCGTCGGATTCGATGCGTGCGAAGTCGCCTGGCATGGCGTAGCGCTGGCCGTCGGCTGCGACCACGAACGTGGCCGCGGTCTTGACCTCGTCCTTGTAGTAGCCGAGGGGGATGTTGCCGCCGCGGGCGAGCATGCCGACCACACCGGAGCCGGGCTCGGTCGGGCGGAGGTCCTCGTCGAGGACGGTCGAACCGGCGAGCGCCTGCACGTTCACGCCGACGCCCTCGGTGGGGGTGGTGTTGCCGGGCTGCACCGTCGCCATGCCGTTGTGGCCGGTCTCGGTGGAGCCGATCGCGTCGACGAGGATCAAGTTCGGGAACCGCTCGAAGAAGCGGTCCTTCACCGACGCGGTGAACACGGCCGCGCTCGAGGCCAGCACGAACAACGACGACGTGTCCCACCGTTCGGGCTCGGCTTCGAGCGACTCGATGAGCGGGCGGGCCATGGCGTCGCCGGTGATCATCAACGACTGCACGCCTTCGGTGGCGACCGCGTCCCAGACCGCCTCTGCGGTGAAGCGGGGGAGCAGCACGATCGTGTTGCCCTCGAACAGAAACCGCAGTGTCGCCCATTGGGCGGCACCGTGCATGAGGGGCGCGGAGTTCAATGAGATCAAGCCACCGGATGCTTTCGCCTTCTCGGCGAGGGTGAACTCGTGCGCGACTCGCTCACCGCTGTAGGCGTCGATGCCACCGCCGAGCGCGAAGAACACGTCCTCCTGGCGCCACATGACGCCCTTGGGCATGCCTGTCGTGCCGCCGGTGTAGAGCACGTAGAGATCGTCGGGGGAGCGGCCTTCGAAGGCACGTTCGTCAGATCCCGCGGCGACGGCGTCCTCGAAGGGCACGGAGTCGAGCCCGGCGAGGTCATCCGCGGAGCCGTCCTCGATCACGACGAGGCGTCGGATCGACGGCACCTCTGCGACGACCTCGGCGACGACCTGGGACAGGCTGCGGTCGTGGACGACGGCGACGAGGTCGGCGTTGTCGAAGAGATAGCGCAACTCGTCCGCGACGTAGCGGTAGTTGATGTTGATCGGCACCGCACGGATCTTGAACGCGGCGAGCATCGCCACCACCCACGGCTCGGAGTTCACGCCGTGGATGCCGATGTGGTCGCCCGGCCCGAACCCCTCACCTTGGAGCCAGTGGGCGAAGCGCGTGGCGCGCTCGTCGAGTTCGGCGTAGGTCCGACGAACGTCGCCGGCGACAAGGGCGAGGCGGTCAGGTACCGCGTCGACGGCGTGCTCGAAGAGGTCGGCGATGTTCAGCGACATAGAACACGTTCTAGCGCGTGGCAGCTGCCTTCTTCGCAGGCGCCTTCTTCGCAGGCGCCTTCTT
>CAZUMJ010000013.1:0-73565 GCA_964621605.1 uncultured Iamiaceae bacterium
TCGACCGCGGTCAGGTCGCCGAAGCGCTTGGTGAGTTGTCGGGTGAGCACGGCGGGGACAGGCATGTCGGGCCTCCAAAAGATGCGGTTCCAGGAAACTTATAGTGACTAGAGAAATCCTGCAACTAGAACTTGAGCGAGGATCTTTGGCGTGCAGCGGAGTAGGTTGTGCCCGTGCCAGGCACCGACCCCGAGCGTGAGGATGCTGTCGCCGCGGCGCGCGCGGTGCGGCAACTGCTCCGCCCTCCGTCCACGGCCGAGGACGAGGGCGCACCGAACGAGGGCCTGCGCGAACGCAAGAAGCGCCAGACCCGCCAGCTCATCTCCGACACCGCCACCGTGATGTTCCTGCAGCAGGGCTTCGACCAGGTCCGGGTCGCGGACGTGGCCGAGGCATGTGGGGTGTCCGAGAAGACCGTCTACAACTACTTCCCCACGAAGGAGTCCCTCGTTCTCGACCGCGAGGACGAGATGGTCGCGCTCACCCGACGGGCTCTCGGCCCCAACGCGCCCGACGGCTCACCCGTCGACGCGTTCGTCGCCGAACTTGTCGATCACATGGCGTCCATGGCCTGCCGCCCGACCGACGCCGGTGAAGGGTGCGCAGTCTTCAAGGGGGTCGGGCGATTCCGTGCCCTTGTCGAGAGCAGCCCCTCGTTGCGTGCCGCGCAGCGAGACATGATGGACCGCATCACGCGTGTGGCCGCCGAGGAGCTCGCGGCCCGCGCCGGGGTCGACCCGTCCGACCCGGAGCCGGTGGTGGCGGCGGTGGCGATCTGTGCCCTCTGGGGCGTGATGTTCGGCGCGATGGAACGTCACGGCCGAACGGCCACCGGCTCTGCCGAGGAGGTGGGCGAGGCGGTTGCCGAAGACGTGCGTCGTGCCGCCCGTCTCATCGACACGGGCTTGTGGTCGTTCGGGCTCGAGGTGCAGGGGGCCACCAGTCTGCAGCAGCTCAGGCGTGCGACGACCGCTGCGAACGATGCTCGCAAGCAGGTGCACGCCGCGCTCAAGGCAGCGAAGGAAGCCTGGATGCAGGTAGCCGAGGAGGCGCGTGCACACCACGACCTGCACCACGAGTTCTACGAGGAGCGGGCCCGCGCCGCGTACGAACGCGGCCCCCGCGGCCGCGTTCGGGGTGGACCCCCTCGCCGGAGGCCGTGACAGACGCCGCTTGACCCAGCGGTCAAGTGTGGGGTTGGCGGGTCCTAGGCTTCAGCCATGTCGACCAGTTCGTCCCCGGCCGCCAGCCCGGGCTCCGGCGGCACCGCGGAGTCCGACTTCGAGTTCGATGCGGCGACCGCGGTGCGCGACCGCGGCGACGGCACGCTGTTCGACCTTGCGATCGACGCCGGGTGGACCGTCGGGCCGAAGCCGAACGGCGGCTACCTGCTCGCGGCGGTCGCACGGGCCGGCGGCGCAGCACTCGGCGCGGTCGCGAGCCCGCACCGCGATCCCCTCGCCGCCACCGCCCACTACTTGGCGGCGCCCGACCCCGGTCCCGCGACCGTCGAGGTCGCGGTCCTGCGCACCGGCCGCACGGCGAGCCAGGTGCGTGCCACGCTTCTCCAAGACGGCCGGGCATGCGTCGACGCGGCGTTCACGTTCGGCACGCTTCCCGACCCACCGCCGCAGCCGTGGTGGTCAGACCGTGAGCTGTTCGACGTCGCGCCCATCGAGGAGTGCGTCCGCATCCCCGGCAATCGGGAAGGGTCACCGTTCGTCGTGCCGATCATGGATCGCAGCGACCTGCGTCTCGACCCGGCCGTTATGGGCTTCGCCTTCGGTCGCCCCTCGGGCGACGCCAACCTGCGTGGTTGGGTGTCGTTCGCGGACGGTCGCCCGATCGACCCGCTGGCGTTGCTCTTCTTCCTCGACGCGCTGCCGCCTGCCACCTTCGAACTGGTGGCGACGGGGTGGGTGCCCACGCTCTCCCTCACCAGCTACGTGCGTGCCCGGCCCGCGCCCGGCCCGCTGCGCATCCGCCAACGCGCCCACGCCGTCGACGAGGACCGAGTCGACGAGACCTGCGAGGTGTGGGACTCGACAGGCCGACTGGTCGGCCAAGCCACGCAACTCGCGGCGATCCGCATACCCGACGGCGCCGAGCCACCGCGCTGATGGCCGTTGTGCGCCAGCCTCGTGGCGTCGTGGTCGGCGACGACGGTCTGGCGCGCTGCCCGTGGGCAGGCCCGACCGACGAGCTACGGACCTACCACGACGACGAATGGGGCCGCCCGCTGCACGGCGAGCAGGCTCTCTTTGAGCGCATCGTGCTCGAAGGCTTCCAGGCGGGCCTGTCGTGGCGCACCATCCTCGCGAAGCGCCCGGCCTTCCGCCGCGCGTTCGCCGACTTCGACCCCGACGCGGTGGCGGCCTTCGACGATGACCGACTCGCGGCGTTGCAGCACGACGCGACCATCGTGCGCAACCGCGCCAAGATCGCCGCCGCACGCGACAACGCCCGCGCGGTCGTGGCGATGCGAGAAGACGGCGGGCTCGACGCGCTGATCTGGTCGGCTGCCACCGCCGTGTCGCCTGAGGCGCGCCACGACGTCGACGTGCCGGTGACGTCGCCCGAGGGCGACCGGCTCGCCGCCCAGCTGAAGGCACGAGGCGTCCGCTTCATGGGG
This sequence comes from uncultured Iamiaceae bacterium, assembly GCA_964621605.1. Classification (GTDB taxonomy): domain Bacteria; phylum Actinomycetota; class Acidimicrobiia; order Acidimicrobiales; family Iamiaceae; genus CAZUMJ01. The sequence continues at coordinate 2,633 of CAZUMJ010000013.1, forward strand.
CCAACCACCACGTACGCGCTCCTCCAGGCGATCGGGGCCATCGACCCGCACCTGGTGGGCTGTCATCGGCGAGGTGCCTGGCACTGACGCGGCCTCGCCATCGGACCCCTAGAATGGTCCATCCCCCAAACGGGCTCCCGGCGAGCAACGAGGTGACATGGGCGACCATCCTGAGCTGGCCAGCGAGCAGGCCTACATCGATCACGCGTACGAGTGCCTCGAGGGGGCACGGGCGTCCGCGAACCGGCTGCGCACGCTGGTCGAGGTCGGCAAGGGTGGCACCGAGCAGGCCCGCTACGAGCGTGAGGTCATCTTCGACACGATCGCCAACCGGCTCACCCACCTCAACCTGGGTGACGCAGCGTTGGTGTTCGGCCGCCTCGACTACGAACCCACCGGGGGCGACGGCCCGACCCGCTTCTACATCGGGCGCATGGCGGTGGCCGACGACCAGCAGGAGCCCGTGGTCGTCGACTGGCGTGCCCCGGTCGCCGAGCCCTTCTACCGCGCGACAGGCCCACAGCCGATGGGGCTTGCCCGCCGCCGCCACTTCGCGAGCCGCGGCCGCACGGTCCTCGACATCGACGACGAGCTCTTCGGCGCCCACGCGACCGCCCAGTTGCAGGGTGTGCCCGACGGCGTGACCGGGCACGGGGCACTCATCAACGCCCTCGAGACGGCCCGCACCGGGCGGCTCACCGACATCGTGGCAACGATCCAGGGCGAGCAGGACCGCATCATCCGCTCCGAGCTGCCCGGGGTGCTGATCGTGCAGGGCGGCCCGGGCACGGGCAAGACGGTGGTGGCGTTGCACCGTGCCGCCTACCTGCTGTACACGAACCGCTTCCCGCTCGAAGGCCAAGGCGTGCTCGTGGTCGGCCCCAACCGGCTGTTCCTCTCGTACATCGAACAGGTGCTGCCCTCGTTGGGCGAGGCAGGCGTCGAGTTGGCGGTGCTCGCCGACCTCGTCGACGACGTGCGCGTCCGTGGCTACGACGAGCCCGACACCGCGCGCATCAAGGGCGACGAGCGCATGGTGGCGTTCGTCGCAAAGGCCGTGCGTGATCGGCAGCGTCCGCTCCGCGATGCCGTGCGTGTGCCGTGGGGCCTCCAGGTGCTGCAGGTCCCGGCGTCGCGCACCGAGACGATCGTGCGCGAGGCGCGACGTCGATTCCGCACCCACAACGCAGCGCGACGCTTCGTGGAGCGCTCGCTGTTCGAGGCGTTGGCTGAGGCGTCGCGTGTGCCGACCAGCGCCGAGGAGCTCGCCGGGCAGCTCCGCCACACGACAGAGGTGCGTGAGGTCCTCGAACGCATGTGGCCCGTGTTGACCCCGGCTGAGCTGCTGCACGATCTGTTCGGATCGAAGGCGCTGTTGCGGCTCGCCGCCCGTGACGCCCTCCTCCCTGAGGAGCTCGCCGTGCTGTTCCGCCCACGCCAGGAGGCCGCGGCAGACGTGGTGTGGACCCACGACGACGTGCCGCTCCTCGACGAGGCTCGCGCCCTGCTCGGTGCGCGCCCGGCCGCGAAGGCACGCGCCAAGGCGAACGGGGTCGATGTCGACGACGTGCGCACCTACGGCCACATCGTCGTCGATGAAGCACAGGACCTTTCTCCGATGCAGCTTCGCATGATCGCTCGTCGTTCTCTGAACGGGTCGATGACCGTCGTGGGTGACATCGCCCAGTCGACCGGGGCGTGGCCGCACGCCGACTGGCACGAGATCCTCGATCACCTCCCGCAGCGTCGGCCGCATCGCTTGACCGAGCTGACCGTCGGGTATCGCATCCCGGCGCCCACGATGGTGCTCGCGGCACGTGTGCTGGCGCTCGCCGCGCCCGGGCTCGAGCCGCCGCACGCGGTGCGTCAAGACGGCACGCCTCCAACCATCCGTCGGGTCGGCTCGCCCGACGGGTTGGGCGAAGCAGTCGCAGACCAGGTCCGCGTCGAGGTCGACGCGGTCGGGCAGGGCAACGTCGCGGTGATCTGCCCGTCGTCGCTTGTCGAGTTCGTCGATCGTGCGCTCGACGATCACGGCGTCGAGCACGGGATCGCCACGGTCGGTGGTCTCACCCACCAGGTGACGGTCGTGCCGATCGCCTACGTGAAGGGCCTCGAGCTCGACGCCACCGTCGTGGTCGAACCTGGCCGCATCGTCACAGAGGCACGCCAGGGACTGCGGGCGCTCTACGTGGCGCTCACGCGTGCGACGAAGCGTCTTGCGGTCGTGCACGCGGAGCCGTTGCCGGAGGTCCTGGCGGAGTAGGACCGCCGTTCGTTCGAGCGTGTCCGGCGAGCCACGCTGGGGGACGCGGCGGTCGGGTGAGGCTCAGCGGGCCCCGGCGGTGACGAGGATGCGGGCGCTCGCGAACTGGCCGACACCCACGGCGTGCCCTTCGATCTCGACGGTGGTCGTTCCGTCGGGGGACGTCACGGTGAGCTTGCCGCTGCGTCCCGGAAGGATCTGCGCTTCTTCGAGGAACTCCAACAGGCCCGGGGTGAACTCGAGCTCTTCGGGGATGCGCGACACCACGAACGTGTCGCCAGGGGTGAGCTCGGAGAGGGCCACCATCGCGGGGGGCTGGTAGTCGGTGCCGGGGATGGGGTTGCCGTGCGGGCAGGTCGTGGGGTTGCCGAGCACTCGGATGAGTGCTTCTTCGACCGGCTCGGAGATGACGTGCTCCCACTTGCCGGCCTCGCGGTGCGCGAACGCCCACGACAGGCCGAGGATGTCGGTGAGCAGGCGTTCCGCGAGCCGGTGGCGGCGCACCACGCGCTCCGCGAGGCGCAGCCCGCTCGGGGTGAGGCGGATCGACTTGTCGACCTCGATGTAGCCCTCGGCCCTGAGCCGTTGGATCATCTCGGACACCGCCGGACGGGACACGTCGAGGCGCTCCGCGATGCGGGCCTGGATCACGTCGAGCTCGTCCTCGTGCAGCTCGAAGATCGTCTCGCAGTACTCCTCGAACGCGGGGTGGTACTCCGGAGCCTCGTAGTCAGCCATGGTCGAGGAGTCTAGGGAGAGGTGACCAATGGCGGTGGCGGGCGGCGATGGATGCTCGGTACGGTCATGCCCATGCACCTGCGTCGCACCTTCGTTTCCTGCATCGCTGCTGGCGCCCTCGCTGCGTTGGCCCTCACCGGCTGTGGTTCGAGTTCGTCGTCGTCTGCGTCCGGCGATGGCGGCTGCAAGGCCGTGCAGAACGGTGAGGTGACGCTCAGCGCGAAGACCACGGCCTTTTCCAGCAGCTGCCTCACCATGGCGCCGGGCAGCCTCGACGTGACCTTCGACAACGAAGAGAAGGGCGTCGCCCACAACTTCCACCTGAAGGACGCCACGCCCAAGGTGACCGACAAGGACCGCACGATCCTCAAGGTGGGCCCCGACACGCAGTCCGTGGCCTACGTCGACCTGAAGCCGGGCGACTACACGTACGTGTGCGACATCCACCCGAACATGAAGGGCGAGCTGAAGGTCGAGGCAGCCTCTGCCGGCAGCACCACCGTGCCGTCGTCGGCTGGCGGCAGCTCCGGATCGAGCGCGTCCACCAGCGCCGCGCCCACCAACTGACCCCCCCTTCCAGACGTTTGTGGGGTAGGTGCGCCTCCGTGCCCTGCCGGTCGTGACGCTGTGTCGTGACGGTCGCGTCGCGTTACGCACCCCCGCGTGACGGTCACACCCCCTGCGTAGGCTTGGCCGATCGCCCTATCTACCGATTCCGCGTCACCGATCGCCACCGCACCCCATGTGGGTAGCGACGCGCTCGGGCTGTTCAGCGACCCGGTGCGGGCGTGGTTCTCGACCACGTTCCCCGAGCCAACGCAGGCGCAAGCCCAGGGCTGGCCGGCGATCGCGGCCGGGTCCGACACGCTCGTGTTGGCCCCGACCGGTTCCGGCAAGACGCTTGCCGCGTTCCTCTGGGGCATCGACCGGCTCGTCACCCAGCCGCCTCCCACAGACCGCACGCGGCGCACCCGCCTGCTCTACCTGTCCCCGCTGCGGGCGTTGGCGGTCGACGTCGAGCGCAACCTGCGGGCACCGCTCGCGGGGGTGCGCCTGGCGGCGGAGCGGCTGGCAGCGAACGGCGCCGAGGGGGAGCGCTCCTGGGTCGCACACGAACCCACCGTGGCAGTGCGCACGGGAGACACGCCGGCGTCGGAGCGGCGGAGCCAGGTGCGCACCCCGGCCGACCTGCTCATCACCACGCCTGAGTCGCTCTACCTGCTGCTCACTTCAGCCGCCCGCGACACGCTTCGTGGTGTCGAGGCGGTGATCATCGACGAGATCCACGTGCTCGCCGGTACCAAGCGCGGCGCCCATCTGGCGCTGTCGCTCGAGCGTCTCGCGGCGCGCTGCGACAGGCCACCGCAGCGCATCGGGTTGTCCGCGACGCAGCGTCCACTCGAGGAGGTCGCCCGTTTCCTCGGCGGGCACGACGACGACGGGCAGCCGCGTCCGGTGCGCATCATCGACGCCGGCAGTCGCAAGCCGCTCGCGGTCGAGGTGGTCGTGCCCGTGCCCGACATGGCCGACCTCTCCGTGGGCGCCACGCCGCCGGCATCGGCTCCAGGTCCAGACGGTCCCGCGGGCCCGCTCCCCGCGCCGGGCCCAACCGATACCGGCCCGACACGGCGCAGCATCTGGCCGTCGCTGCACCCGCGCCTGCTCGAGGTCATCCACGCGAACCGCTCGACGCTCGTGTTCGTCAACGCACGTCGCCTGGCGGAGCGGCTCGCGACCCGCCTCAACGAGCTCGACGCCGGCGATGTCGAGGCGGGCAACACCTCGCTCGGCCGGCCCCCCACCTCGGCGCCGCTCGTGCTGGCGCACCACGGCTCCATCAGCCGCACGCAGCGCCTCACGATCGAAGACGACCTCAAGGCGGGACGGGTGCGGGGCCTCGTCGCGACCTCCTCCCTCGAGCTCGGCATCGACATGGGTGCGGTCGACCAGGTCGTCCTCGTTGGCTCGCCCGGCGCGGTCAGCCGCGGCCTGCAGCGCATCGGCCGTGCCGGCCACCAGGTGGGCGCGCCGAGTCGAGGCACGATCCTTCCCAGCCATCGCGCCGACCTGCTCGAGACGGCTGCGCTGGTGCCCGCCATGCACGCCGGTGCGGTCGAAGCGACCCGGGTGCCCCGCAATCCGCTCGACGTGCTCGCGCAGCAGATCGTCGCCATGGTCGCCCTCGACGACTGGTCCGTCGACGAGCTCGCCCGTTTGGTCCGGCGTGCCGCACCGTTCCACGATCTCGGCGACGAGGTCCTCGCGGCGGTGCTCGATCTCCTCGACGGCCGCTACCCGGCAGAGCAGTTCGCGGAGCTTCGGCCACGCCTCGTGTGGAACCGCGCCGAGGGCGTCCTGCGTGCGCGGTCGGGCGCGCAGCGCATCGCCGTCGTCAACGGCGGCACCATCCCCGACCGGGGTTTGTACGGCGTGTTCCTGCCCGACGGCACCAGGGTTGGCGAGCTCGACGAAGAGATGGTCTACGAGAGCCGGCCGGGGGAGACGTTCCTCCTCGGCGCCTCGACCTGGCGCATCGACGACATCACCCACGATCGGGTCATCGTCACTCCGGCGCCGGGCTCGCCCGGCACGGTCCCGTTCTGGCACGGCGACGGACCTGGCCGTCCGATCGAGCTCGGGCGGGCCATGGGTGCCATGGTTCGGCGTCTGCGCACGCTGCCGCATGGCGACGCGGCTGCCGTCCTGCGCGACGAGGCGGGGTTCGATGACCTGGCTGCGCACAACCTGCTCGCCTACCTGTCCGATCAGAGCGACGCGACGACTGCGGTGCCCGACGACCGCACGGTTGTGGTCGAGCGCTTCCGCGACGACCTCGGCGATTGGCGCGTGTGCATCCTCACCCCGTTCGGGTCGCAAGTGCACGCCCCCTGGGGCATGGCGATCCGCCACGTGCTCGCGGAAGACCACGGCCTCGACGCCGACGTGTTGTGGAGCGACGACGGCATCGCCATACGCCTGCCTGAAGCGGTTGACGAGCTGCCTCGCGACGCCCTGTGGCCCGGCGCGGACAAGGTGCGCGAGCTGGTGATCGCCGCCCTGCCGGGCACCGCCTTGTTCGCGTCGCGCTTCCGTGAGGCGGCTGCTCGGGCGTTGCTGTTGCCCCGTCGTCAGCCGGGGCAGCGCACACCGTTGTGGCAGCAGCGCCGCCGCGCCGCCGACCTCCTCGCGGTGGCAGCGGCCTATCCGAGCTTCCCGATCCTGTTGGAGGTGACCCGCGAATGCCTCCACGACACCTTCGACGTGCCCGCGCTCGAAGAGCTCCTGCGCGGGGTGGCGTCGCGGCAGATCCACGTGGTCGAGGTCGACACCGCCAGGTCGTCGCCGTGGGCGCAGTCGTTGGTGTTCGACTGGATGGCGGCGCACCTCTACGACGGCGATGCGCCCCTCGCAGAGCGCCGCCTCGCGGCCCTCTCCCTCGACCGGGACCTGCTCGCGGAGCTCCTGGGCAGCGAAGAGCTGCGAGACCTGCTCGACCCCGGCGTCCTGGCCGCCACGGAGTCCGAGCTGCAGCGGCTCGCCGGTCCGGCGTACCCCGCCCGCGACGCCGATGCGGTCCACGACCTGCTGCGCGTGCTGGGGCCGCTCAGCCGTGTCGAACTGCTCCAGCGTGTCGAGGTCGATGCGGCGACGCTCGACAGGTGGCTCGGCGACCTCGTCGGCGAACACCGCGCGATCGCCGTGGCGATCGCTGGCCACCAGCGACTCGCCGCGGCGGCCGATGCGGGTCGCCTGCGCGATGGGCTCGGCGTCGCCATCCCGATCGGGTTGCCGTCCGCGTGCACCGAGCCCGCCCCGCACGGCGCCGCGGAGCTCGTCGAGCGCTACGCCCGCACGCACGGGCCCTTCCTTGCTGCCGAGGTCGCGGATCGCCTCGGCCTTCCGGGGGGACGAGCGGCCGAGCTGTTGGCGGAGCTCCTCGCTGCAGGGCGTGTCGTGCATGCCGAGCTCCGCCCGGGCGGTACGCAGCGCGAGTGGTGCGACGTCGACGTGCTGCGCCGCTTGCGTCAGCGCACGCTCGCCGCGCTCCGTCACGAGGTCGAGCCGGTCGACGCCGAGGCGTTCGCCCGCTTCCTCCCGGCCTGGCAGGGCATCGGTGCACATCGCCGAGGGCTCGACGCGCTCGCCGAAGCGGTCGCTTCCCTGCAAGGCGTCGACCTCCCGGCGTCCGTCCTCGAGACCGAGGTGCTGCCCGCTCGGGTCGACGGGTATCGCCCAGGCGACCTCGACGAGCTGTGCGCGTCGGGCGAGGTCGTGTGGCGCGGCGCGGGGCCACTCGGGGCACGTGACGGTCGGCTTCGGCTCTTCTTCGCCGAGCAGGCAGACGTGTTCGGTGCGGTCCTGCCGATCATGGCTTCCGACGGTGCCGTGCCGTCCGACCCGATGCATGGCGTGTTGCGTGCCCATCTGCGCGGCGAGGGCGCCTCCTTCTTCGATGCCCTGCTCGCCGCCGCGGTGGCCGGCGGGCTCCCGGCAGAATCGGCTGCGGTCGCGGACGCGCTCTGGGATCTGGTCTGGGCAGGCGAGGTCACCAACGACACCCTGGCACCGGTCCGCGCACACCTGCGCGACGTCCGGCGCGGGGCCGGGCGTCCTCCCGGACGCCCTCGGCCGGGGCGTCTGCGTCGCATCGGGCCGGCCGACGTCGGCGGACGCTGGTCGCTGGCCGACCGGGGCGCAACGCCCGCGACCACACCGTCGGTGGCGGTCACCGAGGGGCTGCACGCGCTTGCCTGGCAGCTCCTCGAGCGCCACGGCGTGTTGACCCGCGAAGCGGTGCTCGCCGAGGGGGTGCCCGGTGGCTTCGCGGCTGTCTACCCGGTATTGCGTGCGCTCGAGGAGCGCGGGCGCGTGCGGCGGGGGTACTTCGTCGCAGGTCTCGGCGCGGCACAGTTCGCGCTGCCCGGTGCGGTCGACCGCCTGCGGGCCGCGCGTGACACGTCCGACCGCTCCGCCAAGTCCGCGCCGGCGGTGCTGCTCGCCGCGACTGACCCGGCGCAGCCGTTTGGAGCGGCACTTCCCTGGCCGGCGACCGAGCACGGGCGCCCGGCCCGCGCAGCGGGGGCGCGCGTCATCTTGTGCGACGGCAAGCTCCTGGCCTTCCTCGAACGGGGTGGGCGACGTCTGGTCACGTTCGGTCACCTCGACGACGAAGCTGCCAGGTCGGCGTTCGCGTCGGCTTTGCGTGCGGGAGTCGCGGCCACGCCGCGTCGGTCGATGGAGTTGGTGACGATCGACGGCGCGCCGGCCCGCACCCACAGCCTCGCCGCGACGCTCGAGGCGGTGGGCTTCGTCGGGGGGTATCGCGGCCTCGTGCTGCGCGTCGACGACCTACAGAAACGCGCATGACAGCGCCCGGCCCGATCGCGACGATGCATCCCATGCCGAGCGAGCCGAGCGATACCGAACGCCCCGAGATCCGTCCTCCCCGGGTGGTCGTGGTCGGCGCGGGTTTCGGGGGGTTGGCGTGCGTCCGGGAGCTTTCTCAACTGGTCATCCACGTGCCCGTCGGTGGCGACGGCGACGACCGAAGCACGCAACGGGAACACGTCCATGCTCCCAACCGGGAGGAGCATCACGGCCACGAGCAGGATCACGGCCACGGCCAGGAGCACGGCCACGGCAAGGACCACGGCGACGGCAAGGATCACGGCCACGAGCAGGATCACGCCCATGCCCACCACCACGCCGCTTCGCCTCCGGGCGTCGTCGACGTCCACCCGCAGATCACCCTCATCGATCAACGCAACTTCCACACCTTCCTCCCGCTGCTCTACCAAGTGGCTACCGCTGGCCTGAACAGCGCCGATGTGGCCTACCCGGTGCGCGGCATCGTGCGGAGCCTGCCGCACACCGAGTTCCGGCAGGCGACCGTCACGGGGGTCGACTGGGATCGCTGCGTCGTGCGGCTCGTCGCGCCCGCCACGTCGACCTCGCCTGAGACGCCGCCCCCATCTGCCACGCCCGCCCCTCCTGCGACACCGGGCCGTCGCGGGGACCGTGGCGAAGAGGCCGACGTCGAGTTGCCGTTCGACCACCTCGTCATCGCGGCCGGGTCACGAGTGCACTGGTTCGGCGTGCCCGGCGCAGCAGAGCACGCGTACCCGCTCTACACGCTTGGCGACGCGGTTCGTCTCCGTAACCACGTCCTGTCCCGTTTCGAGGCCGCCGCGGCCGACCCGGGCCTCGTCGGTGCCGGTGCGCTCGACGTGGTCGTGGTGGGAGGGGGGCCGACCGGGGTCGAGACGGCAGGCGCGCTGAGCGAGCTCTTCCGTGGGGTGCTGCGCCGTGACTTCCCGACCCTTGCGGTCGATCGCGCACGGGTGGTCTTGGTCGAGCGGGCGCCCGGGTTGCTCATGCCGTTTGCCGTGTCGTCGCGCCGCCATGCCCTCGACACCCTGCGGGCACGCGGCGTCGAGGTGCGTCTGGGCGTTGGCGTGACCGCCATCGAGGCCGGGTCTGTGGCGCTCGACGACGGCACGCGCCTTGCGACGCAGACGGTGGTCTGGGCCGCGGGCGTGCAGGGTGGCGCCCTGGCCGAGCACCTTGGGGTCCCGCTTGGGCACGGGGGGCGCATCGTGGTCGGGCCCGAGCTCGCGATCGCCTCCCGCCCCGGAGGATGGGCCATCGGCGACATCGCCGATATCGACGACGAGGGCACCCCGCTCCCGCAGCTCGCGCAGGTCGCGATCCAAGGAGGGGTGCACGTGGCGCGCAGCATCGCCGAGACCGTTGCGGGACAGGAGCCGTCGCCCTTCGTCTACCGCAACAAGGGCATCATGGCGACGGTCGGTCGACGCGCCGCGGTCGCAGAGATCCCCCACCTCCCGGCCCTTCGCGGCGCCCTTGCCTGGGTGGCGTGGCTGGTGCTGCACCTCGTGACGTTGCTCGGCATGCGCAATCGGCTGTCCGTGCTGGTGAACTGGGCGTGGAACTACCTCACGTGGGACCGCGGGCCGCGCCTCATCTTCGAACAGCCAGCAGCGCGCGACGCCCGCATGCCGCACCGTGACACGGGTCAACTGCACCAGGCGGAGGGGCCCGGCGGGGTAGACGAATCCGGTCTCACTCCTGCTCCCGACGAACCGTAGGCTGCCCCCATGGTCTGTCCCGGATGTGGCGCGTCTCTGCCTTCCGGGGCACGTTTCTGCCCGTCATGTGGGCATCGCGCGACGGGCCACGGTGAAGAGCGTCGTGTCGTGACCGTCGTCTTCGCGGACGTGGTCGGGTTCACCAGCCTCTCCGAGACCCGCGACCCGGAGCAGGTCAAGCACCTCGTCGACCGTTGCTTCGTGGCGCTGGGCGAAGAGGTGGCCCGTTTCGGCGGGCGGGTCGACAAGATCATCGGTGACGCCATGCTCGCCCTCTTCGGTGCGCCAATCGCCCACGAGGACGACCCCGAGCGTGCGGTTCGGGCTGCGCTTGCCATGCAGGGCGTGTTGGCGACCGAGCTTGCCGACCTCGGCGGCATGGTGCGTCTCCGCATCGGCGTCAACACGGGTGAGGTCCTCGTCGGCGCCATGCAGGCCGGTGGCGACTACACCGCGATGGGCGACGTGGTGAACACGGCGAACCGCCTTCAGACCGCTGCTGAGCCGGGGGAGGTGCTGGTCGGGGCCGCCACCTACCTCGGGACGCGTCGCGTGATCGGGTACGCCGAGCGTGGGGTCGTTCCGGCGAAGGGACGTGAGGCCCCGGTCCAGGCGTGGCGGGCGCTCGAGCCGGTGACGGTCCCGGGTTCTCGGCAGCGGCCCGAGGGCGTGCCCCTGATCGGGCGTGACGCCGAGCTGCGCGTCCTCACCGAGTCCGCCACCGCCGCACTCGACGCCGGTCGTGGCGCGCTGCTGCTCCTCCAGGGCGAGGCAGGCAGCGGGAAGACCCGTCTCGCGACGGAGTTGGGGCGCGTGCTCGTACGCGAGCGTGGCGCCACCGCACTCGAGGGGCGCTGCATCCCCTATGGCGAGGCGAACGCCTGGTTCCCCGTGGCTGAGCTGCTTCGCCCGCTGCTCGGTGTCCCGTCGGGCTCTGACCTCGACGAGGCCCGTTCCCACATCGCGGCAGCGCTGCCTGGGCTTCTCGGTGTCGCCGTCGACGAGGTGAAGCTGCGCATGGTCGCGGGCCTCCTCCAGCTCTACGGCTACGGCGATGCGGTGCGTGGCGACGACACCGACCGGGCACACGACGAGGTCGTCCATGCGGTGGGGCAGCTCTTCGCGGTGCTCGTGCAACGCGGGCCCGTCATCGTGCAGCTGTCGGACCTGCACTGGGCCGACCCGGTGCTCCTCGATCTCTTTGCCGGGTTGCTCCGCGAGCTCGGCCGCTCGCCGTTCATCTTCTTGGGCACGACTCGGCGTTCACTGCTCGACCGTTGGTCGCCGCCCGTCGGTCGCTTCGACACCGTGGCGCTGAATGTCGACATGCTCGACGGCACGGCAACCGAGGCCCTCTTGGAGCATCTGCTGCGCGCCGCCGGGCACGGCGACCTTCCCGCCTCCGATCGGAGGATCCTCCTCGAGCGCAGCGGCGGGAACCCCATGTTCCTGTCCGAGTTGGTCGCCGCCATCGACGACAGCCCGGCCCGTGTCGCCGCGGGCACGTTCGCGTTGGCCGAGCTGCCCGACACGCTTCGTGGGCTGGTTGCCGCACGTCTCGACCGATTGAGCGCGCCGGAGCGAGCGGTCGTCGACGACGCCGCAGTGCTGGGGCGTCGGGGGCAGGTGTTCCACCTCGAAGAGATGGCACGTCGGGTGCGCGGGGTAGACGACATCACGGCGGCGCTCGACGAGCTGGTCGAACGTGACGTGTTGCGGGTCGACGGCACGAACTGGGAGTTCCACAACGACCTGACGCGCGAGGTGGCGTACCACACGCTCACCAAGTCCGATCGGGCGACCCGCCACCTCGGCGTCGCCAAATGGATAGAAGCGCACCACCGGGGGGCGTGGTCCGATGTCGAGGTCGACTTGCTGGCGCACCACTACGGCGTTGCGGCCGAGGCGTTGGCCGATGTCGGTGCCGTCGACGGCCTTGGGCAGAGCCTGCGCGCACAGGCCCTGCATTGGGTGCAGGAGGCCGCTGCCCGAGCGGAACGCCTCAGCTTGCTCCGTTCCGTGACCCGGCTCACGAGCCAGGGCCTTGCGCTCGCTGGTGCAGAGCCGTCGCCCTCCCGGCTGGCGTTGTTGCTGCGTCGGGCTCGGGTGTTCGTCGAGCTACGCGACACCGCAGCTGCGAACGAGACGCTCGACGCCGCAGACGCCGTGGCGGCGTCGCTTGCGGACGAGACGGCGCGGGCGTCGGTGCTCGTCGTGCGGGGCGATCTGCTGCAGAAGGTCGGTGACCTCGACGGCGCTATCTCGACGCTCGATGCCGCGATCGAGGCGTATGACACCGCTGGCGACAGCGAAGGGCGTGCCGAGGCCCTGCGCACGCGGGCGCTGAGCGAACTGATGTCCGGTCGGCTCGACGCAGCCGAGCGCTCCGCGACCGAGGCACTCGCCGCGTTTCGCGCGGCGGGCCTGCCTCGCGGCGAGGCGTGGGCGTTGCAGAACCTCGCATGGATCGCCTTGATGTCGGGCCGTGTCGCCGACGCCGAGCGCGCTGCGACCGCCTCGCGGGAGGCGTTCCAGCAGCTGGGCGACGTCGGTGGGGCGTCGTGGGCGCGCGGCGTGCAGGGGTTTGTCCGCTTCCAGGCGGGCGACTTCACTGAGGCCGAGCGCTGTCACCGCGAGGTGCGTGCCGAGGCCGAGCAGCGAGGCGATCGTTGGGCGCTCGGCATGATGTGCCTGCTCGGTGCGGGCTTGCGCTTGTGGAGCGGCCGCACCGAAGAGGCGGTCGAGCAGGGAACAGAAGGCTTGACGCTGTTTCGCGCGCTCGGTGATCGCTACGGCGCCACTCGCATCGCGTGGCCGCTCGGTCGGGCGCTTGTCATGCGGGGTCGTGTCGACGACGGCATCGCGGTGCTCGAGGACGCGTGCTGCGCAGTGGTGGGCGGCACCGAAGAAGACCGCGTGGTCACGTCGCTTGCGCTCGCCTCCACACAGCTGCACCTGGGGCGTCCCGAGCTTGCCGAGGCGGCGCTGGCGCGCCTCGACGATGTGGCGAGCGACTGGGCTGATGGCCACGCAGACGTCCAGATCACCCGCGCCTTGCAAGCGCTGCAACGAGGTGATGCCGAAGTCGCGGTGGCGAGCGCGCAGGCGGCGGTCGCCGCCGCCGAAGGAAACGGCACGCAGAGCCTGGCGGCCGGTGCCGCCTTGGCCCTGGCATTGGCCTGTCAGCCGACCGCCGGAGCCGACGGCAACGAGGCCGCCCTCGACGCACTCGTCGCAGGTGTGCTCGACGACGAGCGGTCGAGCTACCTCGATCGGCTGCAGGTCGGCTTGGCGCACGGGCTGTCGGCGGCCCGTCGCGGCGATGTCGGCGCGACGGCGGCTCGCCTCTTCACGGCTACCGCAGCTGTGGATGCGACCGGCGACCTGCTGTCGCAGGCCATCGTGCGGCTCGCCGAGGGGCGTGCGCTCGAGGCCCTCGGCGACCCCGACACTCTCGACGTGACCGCAGATGCGTGGGCTCGCCTCCATGCGCTTGGCATCGACGGCGAGGGGTGGGTACGGCTCGTCGACCTTGCCCTCGGCCGCGAGAACGCCGCCGCCGGCCAACTCGATCGGTAGGCGTGGCGCGCCGAGGCCCGCCCACCAGGGATGGACGGGCCTCGAGGAAGCGCGTGGACTGGTTCTCGGCGGCGATGCGCCGATGGGTCAGGCCGGGGACTTGGTGGTGCGGAGGTAGTCCTTCTTCTTGTCGAAGTCGCCGAAGCGGGCCTTGGCGTCCTCGTCGTTGATGGCCGGCGAGATGATGACGTCTTCGCCCTGCTTCCAGTCGGACGGGGTCGACACGGCGTGGTTGGCGGTGAGCTGGATCGAGTCGATCGCCCGGAGGATCTCCTGCCAGTTGCGGCCGGTCGAGGCCGGGTAGGTGAGGGTCAGCTTGACCTTGTTGTCGGGCCCGATCACGAACACAGTGCGCACGGTGAGGGAGTCGAGCGCGTTCGGGTGGATCATGTCGTAGGCGGTGGCGATGACCCGGTCGGGGTCGGCGAGGAGCGGGTAGCTGAGGGCGTTGCCGGTCACGTCCTCGATGTCTTGCACCCAGCCGTTGTGGCTCTCGAGGGTGTCGACCGAGACGCCGAGGATCTTCACGCCGCGCTTGTCGAACTCGGGCTTGAGGCCGGACACGGCACCAAGCTCGGTCGTGCAGACCGGGGTGAAGTCCTTCGGGTGGCTGAACAGCAGGGCCCAGCTGTCGCCCTTCCAGTCGTGGAAGCTGATCGTTCCCTCGGTGCTCTCGGAGGTGAAGTCCGGAGCCTCGTCACCCAGTCGTACGGCCATGTTGCATCTTCCTTCTGTCTCGTCTCCGGCCGTCAGGGGCGGCCGGCCGGCTGCCGTGCGCAGCCGGGGAACAATTCCCGACCCATTCTGTCGGGAATAGGGCAAAAGGGCAACCCGGCTCCGAACTGCCGCGTTCGGGAGGTGGTGCGCCGCGGCGCCGCGGGGCGAGTGGCGGGGCTTCGAACGTGCCCTGGGCCGGATTCGAACCGGCGGCCTACCGCTTAGGAGGCGGTCGCTCTATCCGTCTGAGCTACCAGGGCGTGCGGCCAGTCTCGCGGACGCGCCCACCGGCGGCGGACCTGCACCGTGTGCGGTGATCAGTGCCGGTGCGCGGTGGCTTGGGTGTCGTCCTCTTCGTCCGTCGCGCACGCGTGGCACTCCAGCTCGATCGTCGCGTGCGAGATCCCGAAGCGCTCGGCCAGCATCGAACGGAGCCGGTCACCGTGGGCCTGCGCGGCGTGCAGGCTCAGGTCGTTGCTGAGGACGACGTGTGCCGAGAGCGCCGGAGCGTCTGAAGCCAACGCCCAGAGGTGCACGTGGTGCACGTCCACGACCCCCGGCTGCTCGCGTAGCTCGGCGATGACCTCCGCTCGGTCAACCCCCGACGGCGCTCCTTCGAGCAGCACCTGCAGGGCGTCTCGTACGAGGCGCAGGGCGAGCACGGTGACGATCGCCGCGAGCAGCAACGACACGATCGGGTCGGCGAGCTGCGCATCCCACACCCACACCGCAACGCCTGCGACGATCGCCAGGACCGACCCCGCGGCGTCTGCCATCAGGTGCAGCCACGCCCCGCGCAGGTTGAGGCTGCGTCCCGCGACGCGGCCGATCCCCCATGCGCTGCCGAGGTTCACCACGAGCCCCACGACGCCGAGCACGGCCACCCCTGCGCCGTCGACGTGCCCGTCGCCGCTCATGCGGCGCGCTGCCTCGACGGCGATCCAGACGGTGGCTACGAGCAGCAGCACCCCGTTCGCGAACGCCCCGAGGACCTCAGCCCGCTGCAACCCGTAGGAGTGGCGGTCGGTGGCGGGTCGGCGGACGAGTCGTTCTGCGACGACGGCGATCGCCAGGCCAAGCACGTCGGTAGCCAGGTGGGCGCTGTCGGCGAGGAGGGCGAGCGAGTCGAATGCGATCCCGCCGGCGATCTGCACGATCAGCAGCGCACCGTTGAGGCCGAACGCGAGGGTGAGCATCTTGACGCGGGCGCGACCATCGGTGGCATGGAGCGCGGCGGCTCCGTGCGGGGCCGAATCTTGATGGTCGTGGGTGTGTGCCACGGGCCGATCCTGCTTGGTCCCGGGCGTGCCCTCAAGCGGCCTGGGGGAACAGGAATCACTCCAGTTTCTGCGCAAACGTGACGAAGTTCACCTAAGGGCTCGTGGGGGGGGTCACGGGCCCGGGGGGAGGGGAGCGCTATGGAACGTGAACGTCGCTGGGTGCATCTGCTCGACGTGCCGGTCGAGCCGCTGCTCTCAGCCCATCTCTGGCTGCTCGGCGTCAACAAGGAGATGCACGGGATCCAGGGCGCCCTCGGGCAGGGCACGCCCGTCTCGCCGCGCCTGCTCGAGTTGGCGGCGATGCTCGAGCAAGACGTCGACCGACCGCGGAACTTCCTCGTCGAGCAGCTGGAGGCGGCACAGGAACGAGGCCAGGTGCTGGCCGAGCTGTGGTTGGACCTCAACGCCGATGCCGTCGGTTCGCTGACTCGCCTGATCGTGACGTGCGACGAGATCCAGGAGTGCTGCAACCAGGGCCTCCTCGAGACGCCCGCACCGCAGCCGGTTGCGATGTGGGCGATGCGCTGGATGGTGCGTGAGCTGATGGCCCAGCTGGAGCTAGGGCGACCCCCGAGGCCGTGCGTGTTGCCGAGTGAGTTCGCGTTCGACGCCGGCGCGCCACCCGCGGGCCCCGTCTCCTGACCTTCACGGCCGCCGCGCCTTCGTCGTCGGCGCACCGCCGCGCCTCCTTCGCTCGGCGCTACCGTCCGCCGGATGACGCAGCGGGGGAACGTCCTGTTCATCACCGTCGATCAGTGGCGTGGCGACTGCATGTCAGCCGCTGGCCATGCCGTGGTCGAGACCCCCACCCTCGATGCCCTGGCACGGCGTGGAGTGCGGTTCGCGAACCATTGGGCGAACATCGCCCCCTGTGGCCCGAGCAGGGCGACGTTGCACACCGGCATGTACGCCATGAACCACCGGTCGGTGCTGAACGGCACACCGCTCGACGATCGCTTCACGAACACGGCGCGTGAGGCCCAGCGCGCCGGCTACCGGCCGGTGCTCTTCGGGTACACCGACACGACCGTCGATCCGCGCTCCGTCCCGGCGGACGACCCGCGCCTGTCGAGCTACGAGGAGGTGCTGCCGGGTTTCGACGCGGTGGCGTTCAATCCCGAATCGGCGGGGAGTCCCGGGTGGGCGCGCTGGCTGGCTGCGCAGGGCTTCGACGTGCCGTCACGTGCGCAGGACCTGTACCTGCCACTGGAGGGCTTTCCGGGCGCCGAACGCCACGCGTCGAGCTGGGCGCCGACGCGCTTCCCCGCGGAGCTGTCCGAAACCGCGTACCTCGTGGCGGAGCTGCGACGCTGGTTCGAGCAGCACGGCGACGGCGACCCATGGTTCGTCCACGCCAGCTTCATCCGCCCCCACCCCCCGTACCGCAACCCTGTTGGCTACCACGACCTCTACGACCCCGAGGCGGGTGGCGGGTTCAAGGGGCACGCCCGCCGTGACGACGCGCTCGCCCTGCATCCGGTCGCCGCGCTCGCGACGGAGCTCCCCGGAGTCGGGTGCCCGATCGACGACCGCGAACGCCGTCAGCTGCGTGCGACCTACTGGGGCGCGATGCGCGAGGTCGACGACCAACTCGGGGTGTTGTGCGCGTGGATGGCATCGCAGGGGTTGCTGGACGACACGCTCGTGGTGCTGACCTCCGATCACGGTGACCAGATGGGCGATCACTGGCTGGTGCAGAAGCTCGGGTGGTGGGACGAGAGCTATCGCGTGCCGCTCATCGTCGTCGACCCTCGGGCACAGGCCGATGCGACGCGCGGTGGTGTGGTCACCGCCGTCACCGAACATGTCGATCTGTTACCCACCCTGTGCACGTGGATGGGAGTGGAGGTGCCGTTGCAGTGCGACGGCCAGGCGTTGCAGCCGTTCTTGCATGCGGAGGCGTCTCGCGTGAAGACGGGCATCGCCGACGTCGCAGCCGCCGAGGAGAAGAGCGAGGCGACGGCCGTCGGTGGCGGGGCGAAGGGTGCCGCAGTCCCGGCGGGTTGGCGCACCGCGGCGCACTGGGAGTGGGACTTCCGCGACCCCGCGGGCCACGCGGCGGAGGATCTCCTCGGCCTTTCCATGGAGCAATGTGGTCTCGGGGTCTGGCGCGACGAGCGTTGGAAGTACGTCGTGTTCGGTGCGCCACCGGACGTCTTGCCCCCGCTGCTGTTCGACCTCGTGGAGGATCCGGAGCAGACCGTGAACCTGGCTGCAGATCCGGCGTACGCCGACGCGCGGGCCGCGTGCGCTGACGCGATGCTTCGCTGGCGGATGGTGCACGCGGATCGGACGCTCACCGGGCACGTGGCCACGCCGGTCGGCATGCAGGTGCGCCGCGATGCAAGGGTGGCGACGTGAGCCTCACACGCGACCTGCGCTTCCTGTTCTGGAACGTCTTCCTGCTGCGCCCGCGCCTCGTGCCGGGCGGTCCGGCACTTCCGGCAGTGGGAGAACTGGCGGCGCCGGCGACGCCGGCGCGCGCCGACGAGATCGGCCGCACGCTTGCCGGCTCGTACGACGTCGTGGCGTTCGCGGAGGCGTTCGAGCCGCCGGAGCGTGCGCGACTGCTCGCCGGCTGGTCGGGGCGCGACCACGTGTCCGCGCACGTGGGCCCCGGTCGCTCCTTCCCGCCGGGGGAGCCAGCGGCGTTCGCGACGAGTGGGCTGTTGACGGTCGTCGACGGCCTGGAGGTCACGCGCACCGAGGTGCACCGCTACGCCACGCGGGGGAGTCGCCTCTACGACGCGGATGCCTGGGCGAACAAGGGCGTGCTGTTCGTCGAGATCGACCCTGGGCTCGGCGGTCCGCGCCTCGAGGTCGCATCCACCCACCTGATCTGGGGTACCGGGTTGGTCGGTGGTTCGACCGCTCGTGATGTGCGGCGCAGGCATGCCTTGCGGATGGCCCAGGTCGATGAGCTCGTGGCGTTCGTGGAGGGACAGCACCGTCCGGGCAACGCGCTCGTGGTCGCCGGCGACTTCAACGTGCCCGCGTTCGACCGGCACGCAGCCGATGACCCGACGCGCTGGCACTCCGAGCTGCTCGCGCGCCTCGCCCGCTTGGGTCTGCAAGACACCTGGGCCGCGTCGGGTGTCGGTTTCGGTCCGACGTGCGGCGCCGCGGAAGATCCTTTCGCCGACGACGACCCGGCGAGCCCCGGGTACCTCCGAGACGACGCGGACCCGGTGTTGGCCGGTCGGCGCGAACGGATCGACTACGTCTTCGTCCGCGAAGACGACCGCGACGACCTGCAGGTGTCGTTCGGGCGGCCTCGACGGCGGGCGTTTCCGCGCACGCCAGATGCGCCGGACTATGCGCGTCTGCCGCGGCTCTCCGACCACCTTGCCGTCTCGGTCGACCTCACGTTGTCGACACGCTGAGTGCCATCACTCGCGCGCGCCTCGGGGCCGTGATCACCTAAGGTGCGCAGCTGTTCGTCTTCGGGGGAGATGCCATGTCTCGCACGTTCGTGTCTGCCGCCGCTCGTCGTGGTGCCGTCGTCGCATGCGTCGTGGTGCTTGGCGTGCTGCCGCTCATCACCGGGTGTGACCCCGACCCGTTCCCCGGCTACCTCCCCGGCTCGTTCGCGGCGCACGGCAGCGTCGACCAGGTGTGGGTCACCGACGCCACCCCTGGCGCGCAGCTCTCGCTTGCCGACCACACCGGGGTGCAGGTCGCTTCGGCGACGGCGGATGCGAAGGGCAGCACCATCTTTCGCGATGTCGCGCCAGGCCAGGGCTACCGCGTGATCGCCAGCCAGCCGTGGAAGTCAGCTTCGATCTCGACGCCGGTGACGGTGCTCGGCACCGCCTCAGCGCCGCCTGACCCTGCGATCTACAACCAGTCCCTGAACGTGGGCGGCTGGTCCGGGCACGAGAAGGACGGCTACGGCTATCTCACGACGCGGGACGGCACGAAGCTGTCGATCATGGTGCGGTTGCCGGGCCCGCCGGAGGACGGCCCGTACCCGACGGTGATCGAGTACTCGGGCTACACGCCCGCTGACCCGGATTCACCCCAGCCGATGACGCAGATCATGGGGCTGTTCGGCTACGCGACGGTGGGCATCAACATCCGGGGCACCGGTTGCTCCGGCGGTGCGTTCGACTACTTCGAGACGCTGCAGTCGCTCGACGGGTACGACGCCATCGAGACCATCGCTCGACAGCCGTGGGTGATGCACCACAAGGTGGGCATGGTCGGCATCTCCTACCCCGGCATCAGCCAGCTGTTCGTCGGGGCCACCGAACCGCCGTCGCTCGCCGCCATCGCGCCCCTGTCGGTGATCGACAACACCGCCACGACCCTCTACCCCGGCGGCATCCTCAACGACGGCTTCGCGTTGAGCTGGGGTGAGGATCGCGTGCACGACTCCCAAGAAGGCGGGCAGGGGTGGTCACGCAAGCGGATGGAGAACGGCGACCAGACGTGCATCGACAACCAGAAGCTGCGCCTCCAGACGCCTGATCTGCTCGCCAAGATCTCCGCCAACACCCACTACGACCCGGCTGTCGCCGACCAACTGAACCCGTCCACGTTCGTCGACCGCATCAGGGTTCCCAGGTATCTCGCCTGCCAATGGCAGGATGAGCAGACCGGTGGGCACTGTGCCGATCTGGTGCCGCACTTCACCGGTACCCAGGACGCGTGGTTCACGTTCACGAACGGCACGCACTTCGACTCGCTCGACCCCGCGCAGCTCGTGCGCATGTACGACTTCCTGGAGCTGTTCGTCGCGCAGCGCAAGCCCACCAACACCGCGGCCGTGCGCGGCCTCGCGCCCCTGATCTACGACTACGCGGCCTCTCTGAAGAACCTGCAACTGCCACCTGATCCGATGGATGCCACCGCCGACTACTCGTCCGCGCTCGCCATGATGCGCTCGTGGCCGCGGGTGCGCGTCTTGTTCGACAACGGCTCGGGGAGTGCGACCCCGGGCAACCCGGTGCCGGGCTTCGAAGCCTCGTTCGGATCGTTCCCCGTGTCCGGCGTCCACCCGCAAGCGTGGTATCTGGGGCCGGACGGGTCCCTCACCGCGACCCCCCCGACGGCGCCAGCCGCCGCGGACGCCTACGCCGCCGACGCCACACGTGCGCACGTGACGAGCTTCGACGGCAGCACGTCCGATGTCTGGGTTGCCCTGCCGCAGTGGCAGTGGACCCCGCCGTCCGCGGGCACTGCGCTCGTGTACGAGACCGCTCCGCTCACAAGCGACCAGGTCATGGTCGGGAACGGCTCGGTCGACCTGTGGGTGCGCTCGAGCGCCGCCGACACCGACCTGCAGGCGACCCTCTCGGAGATACGTCCCGACGGGCAGGAGGAGTTGATCCAGAGCGGGTGGCTGCGAGCGAGCAACCGCAAGGTCGACGCTGCACGGTCGACGGCGTTGTGGCCCGTCGAGAACGGCTACGCCTCGGACAGCGAGCCGATGCCGGCCGGGCAGTACCAACTGCTGCGCATCCCGCTCTATCCGTTCGGCCACGCGGCACGGGCAGGCAGCCGGCTGCGGATCACGATGTCGAGTCCCGGCGGCGACCGCCCGTTCTGGGAGTTCTCTCAGCCGCCGGTCGCGGGTCAGGTGACCAACACGGTTGCCCGCTCGGCCACGCTGCCGTCGCGGATCGTGTTGCCGGTCGTGCCCGGGTTGGCGGTGCCGACGCCGCTGCCGGCGTGCGTGCTGCGCGGGCAACCGTGCCGCACCGCAGCCACCTGGGTGAACACGCCAGGTGCGCCCTAGCGGTCGACCCCTATGAGCCGGCGAGAGGCGGCCTGACGCTCAGGTAGCCGGGCCGGTGAGGCTCGCCACGTCGTCGGCGAGTGTCGATCGGACCAACTCGAGGGTGGCACGGCGGGCGTGGGCCTTCGTGCGGGCGTATGCGCCGGTCGACAGCTGTGCCAGCGCACGGGCCTGCGCCATGGCTTCGTGTGCCAGGGCATCGGATGCCACGGCAGCGTCGAGGTAGCCGGCTGCGACCGCGCCCTCGGGGTCGTACACCTGGGCACCCATCGTCGAGCGGGTGAACGCGGCCGCGGTGAGGCGGTCGCGGGCGAACTCGACGCAGAAGATCGGCAACGGCATGCCGATCGCCACCTCGTTGAGGCCGATCTTCGAGGGGACTTGCGCGCCGATGCGCACGTCGCAGACCAGCAGCATGAGCGCGCCGCCGGCGAGTGCATGCCCGGAGCATGCCGCCACGGTCGGCAGCGGGAACTCGTAGAGCCGGGCGAGGAACTCGGCCCCGGTGGTGACCAGCCCCCGCATCGACTCCACGCTCTCGGTCATCACCGACAGGTCGAACCCGGCCGAGAACTTGCCGGGGCGCCCTTCGATGACGAGCGCTCGGGCTTCGCCCTGGGCACGGTCGAGCAGCTCGTGCAGCCCGGCGAGGACCGCAGGCGAGATGGCGTTGGCCTTCCCGTCGTCCATCGTCACCACCGCGACGGTGTCGTCGAGCCGATACGAGAGCGAGGGCGCGAGGTCGGTCACGGCGGGCAACGCTACCGCCCCTGTCGCGCCGTGCAGCCAGCGGTGCTCACGCGTCGGCGGTGCTCACGCGTCGGCCGTGCAGCCAGCGGTGCTCAACGGTCGGCGGTGCTCACGCGTCGGCGGTGCTCAGCGGGGGGAGCCGATGAGGTGGCGTCGCCGTTGCTGGAACGCCCGCTCCAGTTCTGGTTCGCCCACGATGCCGGCGATGCGCTGGTCGGGCCACAGCACGAGCAGCGCCGGGACGCCCGTGCCTGCGAGGCGTCGCGCTGCGGGGAGGGCGAGTTCGTCCGCTTGGGCCCACGTGAGGCGAGAGAGCGGGAAGGCCACTTGTGAGACCGGGAGCTGCGCGCGGTGCCAGGGGTCGACGGCCCGGATCTGTTCGGCGGTGAGCAGCCCGGTGATGCGGCCGTCGTCTGCTTGCACCGGGAACGCACGTGGCGCCGCGGCCGCGCCGTAGCGGGCGACGACCTCGTCGACCGTCACCCATTCGGGTATGAGCGGGGGGTTGGGCTGCATGATCTGCCCGAGGGTCACGTGGGTGAACACGTCGTCGGCGAGCGCTCCCGCGTATTGACGGCGTGCCGTGCCGAGGATCCACCATCCGACGATCATCAGCCACACGCCCTGGAACTCGGTGCTGCCACTGAGTTGCAGCACCCCTGCACCGATGAGCACACCGCCGAGGCCCATACCGGCGATGGCCGACCAAGACGATGCCCGGGCGCGGTCGCGGCCGACTGCCCACAGCACGGCGAGCAGGATCTGCCCCCCGTCGAGCGGTGCTGCGGGAAGCAGGTTCAGGACCGCGAGGAGCCCGTTCAGCACCGCGAGCCAGACGGCGATGCCTGCGATCAAGCCGACGGCACCGCTGCCGGCGTTGAACGCGGCGCTGCCGCCGAGCGCGAGGTGGATCAGCCAGAAGAGGCCCGCAAGCAACCCGTTGCTGAGGGGCCCGGCGATCGCGACCCGAAACTGGGAGCCAGGGGTGGTGGGTTCGTGGGCGAGCTCGGTGAAGCCCCCCAGCAGCCACAAGGTGACGCCGCGGACAGCGATCTTCTCGTGGCGGGCCACGAACGCATGCCCCAACTCGTGCACGAGCAGCGACCCGAAGAACAACAACGCACCCCCGACGCCGGCGGCCCAATAGGCAGCGGTGGTCAGGCCGGGGTAGGCGTTGGGGAACTCTTGTGTGGCGAGCGCGAGCACGTAGATGCCGGCGATGAGCAGGACGCTCCAGTTGAGGCCGATGCGGACGCCGGCGATGCGCCCGAGGGGGAGGTCACCGTTCATGTGCAGGTCGAGGGTACCGGACGGCCGGCCACGTCGGCGCGGGCGTCGGTCACCCCTACGGGGCGGTGACGAAGTCGATCAGTTCTTCGACCGCGCCGATCAGGGCGGGTTCGAGTTGGGTCCAGTCGTCGATCTGGGCGAGCAGGGCCCGCCAGAACTCGTGTGGCTCTTCGGTACGGCCGAGTGCCGCGATCACGCCTTCCTTCCAAGGGGTGCCCGGTGGGATGTCTGGCCAACGGTCGATGCCGAGCACGCCGGGGCGCACCGCCTGCCAGATGTCGACGAACGGGTGGCCACGCACCAGCACGTCCGGGTGGTCGACCGTGGCCGCGATGCGTGCTTCCTTCGAGTGGTCGACGAGGTGGTCGAGGAGCACGCCGAGGCGCCGACCGGTTCGCGGCCCGAAGGAGCGCACGGCTTCCACGAGGTGGTCGGCGCCGTCGAGCAGTTCGACGACGACACCTTCGGCGCGCAGATCGTCGCCCCACACCCGTTCCACGAGCTCCGCGTCGTGTCGTCCTTCGACGAGCAGCCTGCTGGCCCGTGCGACCCGTGCCCCCTGGTCTGGCGCAGCGACCGAGCCGGAAGCGGTGCGGCTCGGCGCAGTCGGTGTCGCCGCGGGGCGAGGGCGGACCAAGGTCACCGGGCGCCCGTCGACTTCGAAGCCACCGGGGGCGAGGCGCAGCAAGTGCTCGCGTCCGTGGCGATCGCGCAGCAGCACCCGGTCGTGGCCCGCTTCCACGACAACTCCCGTGAACGGTGTCCCGCGTTGCTTCACGGCGAGCCCGGGCACCGCGACGACCTCGGGATAGGTCACGCGGGGGCGGCGCGGACCGTCGAGATCGATCGGCTCGGAAAGGATGCCGTCGGGGCGGCGAGGGCGGGCGGGACGGGGCGGGTTCACGTTGAGCGAACGCTAGAGGTTGTGGCGGAGACGTCCGGCGACCCACCCGGGCTGCGAGGCGAGCGCCGCGTCCACCTACCCTCGGCCCGGTGATCCTCGTCGATGCGGTCGGACTTGGCGCGAGCCGTCCCGGGCGTCCGCTGTATGCGGACGTGTCGTTCACGATCTCGAGCGGCGATCGAGTGGGGTTGGTCGGGCGCAACGGCGCCGGGAAGTCGACGTTGCTGCGTCAGCTCGCCGGCTTCGAGGAACCCGAGGAAGGCGTCGTGCGCCGCGGGCGTGACGCGCAGATCGTCGTCCTCGACCAGCTCGGCGCGCTCCCTGCCGGCACCGCCCGTGAGGCCGCCGGCGGTGGGTGGGAGGCGGAGGCGGTGCTCGATCGCCTTGGCATGGGGGCGCTGCTGGATCGCCCGGTTCAGCAACTCTCGGGCGGGCAGGCGAAGCGTGTGGCGCTGGCCCGTGCGCTCGTCGCAGCGTCGCAGGACGACCAACGATCAGACCGGGTGCTGCTGTTGCTCGATGAGCCCACCAACCACCTCGACATCGACGCGATCGCCTGGTTGGAGGAACGTCTCGCCGCACACCGCGGGGCGCTGGTGCTCGTCACCCACGACCGTCACGTGCTCGACCGGGTCACGACGCGCGTGGTCGAGCTCGATCGTGGGCACGCGTACTCCCACGACGGCGGGTACGCGGGCTATCTCGCCGGGCGGGCCGAGCGCGCCGAACGGGAGGGCCGCGCCGAGGAGGTGCGCCAGAACCTGGCGCGGCGCGAGCTGGCCTGGCTACGACGGGGTGCCCCGGCCCGCACGCGGAAGTCCCGGGCGCGCGTCGCCAGCGCGACGGCGCTCATCGAGGGGGTGCCCGATCGGCCGGAACGCGCCGATGCGCTCGACCTCGCCGGGGCGGGCGGCGTGTCAGCGGCAGGGGACCGCACAGGCCTCCCGGGCTACACGGCGGCGGCGCGGCGTGCTCGAACCGGGACGCCGCGCCTTGGCGACACCGTCATCGAGCTCCAACGCGTCAGCTTTCGCCATGCGCCGGTGTCGAGCGCGGCAGACGACGGTGGCACGGGAACGCGTCGAGCGGGAGAAGCCGACGCAGCGGAGCCTGCGCGCTGGGTGCTGCACAACGTGGACCTGCAGCTGGATCCCGCCGAGCGACTCGGGGTGCTCGGCCTCAACGGCGCGGGCAAGTCGACGCTGCTCGACGTGCTCGCCGGGCGTCGCGAGCCGGTCGAGGGGACCGTGGTGCGGGGCTCGACCGTCGTGCTCGGCTACCACGATCAGGTGGGAGTGACGCTGAACCCGGCCCAGCGGGTGCGCGACGCGGTCGCGGGTCCTCACCGCGAGCCCGATCACACAGACGCCGCACTGATGGAGCGCTTCTGGTTCGACGCCGACGCGCAGTATGCGCCGATCTCACTGCTCTCCGGTGGCGAGCGACGTCGGCTCCAGCTCTTGCTCACCTTGGCGTCACGTCCGAACGTGCTGCTGCTCGACGAGCCTACGAACGATCTCGACCTCGACACCCTGCGCGCGCTCGAGGACTACCTCGACGACTGGCCGGGTGCGCTGGTGGTCGTGAGCCACGACCGAGCCTTCCTCGAGCGCACCGTCACCGACGTCGTCGCGGTCGCCCCCGATGGTGGGGTGCGGCGCGTCGCCGGCGGGTACCCGGCGTGGGCGGCGGATCGTCCGTCAGCGACCGCACGGACGTTGCAGGGCGAGCGTGCTCCATCTCGGCGGGCGCCTCAGGGCGGAGCCTCGCGTCCGTCCGTTGCGTCAGATGTCGACCGAGCGGACGGACAGGCGGCTCCGGCTCGCCGTTCGGCGAGCACCCTGCGTCACCTGCTGAAGGAGGTCGACCGCGACGTGCGGCGGCTGGAACGCCAACGCGACGAACTCGATGCCGCGGCTGCTGACCCCGCAGTGGTCGCCGATCACGTCCGCCTTGCAGAGGTCGGTCGTGAGCTTTCCGCGGTCGTCGAAGCGTTACGTGATGCCGAGGAACGCTGGCTGGCGCTCACCATCGAGGCGGAAGGCGGCTGAGCCGCGGCCACTCAGGTGTGATTTGGGTGGTCGAGGATCTCGCTGAGCAAGTTGTGGACCTGCGCGGGGCTGAGCCCGAGGTTGCGGGCGATCGAGTCGAGCGCGGCGCGGTTGGCGGCGGTGAGGAGGCCGCCCGCCTGGGCGACGTCGGCGCAGGCCCGTACGAAGCGTTCCTTGCCCATCGGCTCGAGGTCGACGGCCAGCTTGTCGAGCGCGTCGTCGAGCTGGGTCAGGTCGATTGCCCGGAGGTCACCGTCGAGCTGCGTGTCGTTGTACTGGATCGCGGCGGTCGTCTTGACGGCCGTCACCGCGGCAGCTCGCACCGCGGCATCGTGCGGGTCGCCATCGAGGACCAGGAGGACGACCGCGAGGCGCATGCCCCACTGCAGGCGGGTTGCGAGGTCGGCGGTGGTCGCTGCGTCGAGGACTCGTTCGTCGTAGACGCGGTGGCACGACTGGCACTCGTATGCCTCGTCGACGACCTCGCTGCGGCCCATGGGGAGCATGAGGGCGCTGAACGCACGCCGTTCCTGGCGGTGGGTGTAGTAGCGGTCGCCACCGCACACGGGGCAGAAGAAGGTGCCTTGCTCGACGTCCTTCCAGCGGTTCCGGTACCCGACGACGTTCACACACTGCTCCAGGGAGATTGTTCGTTACGCGCAACTGTGCCGTGAGGCAATCACAGTACCAGTGATGCTCACGGTTGTGACCGCACCGTTCCGATCGGTCACTTCGGGCTTCGTCTGAAGGGGCGATAGCCTTGGCCCGGATGGACGCTCCGCCGATCAGCCAAGTCTTGACCGTCACGCCGGCCGCGCTGCGCCAGGTGAACGACCTCCGTGCGGGCGAGCCCGACTCCGACCGGTTGGGGCTCTGGGTCGAGGTCACGGGGTCGCGGGGCGGTGATTACACCTACGACCTGGCCTTCGAGCAGATCGACAACGTGCCCTCCGATGCCGACATTTCGTTGCACGGCGATCTCACCGTGGTCGTGCCCGCGGGCAGCATCGAACAACTCAGCGGGGCGACGCTCGACGTGCCCGCTGCCGAGGGACAGACCGGGCTGGTGCTGCGCAACCCCAACCGCCCCGCACCCGTCGCCCCCGAGAACCTCGAGCTCACCGGCGACCTTCCCGACAAGGTCAACCAGCTCCTCCAGCAGATGATCAACCCGTCGCTCGGGGCCCACGGCGGGTACGCCGAGCTGGTCGGGGTCGAGGGGTCGATCGTGTACATCACGATGGGCGGTGGGTGCCACGGGTGCGCCGCGAGCGCGCTCACCCTGCGTGCCGGCATCCGCCGAACGATCATCGAACACCTCCCCGAGGTGACCGACGTCGTCGACGCCACCGATCACAGCGCGGGTGAGAATCCGTTCATGTGAGGCACGCCACCCGACCCGTCGGGTGCGTGCAAAGCTGCGCCGGTGCGTGCTTCGTCCTGGCTTCGATCGGTTGCTGTCGTGTCCACGATCGGGCTGCTCGGGGTCGCAACCTCGTGCAGTTCCGGAGGGTCGTCCTCCGCGGGCTCTGCCGGGGTGACGACCGTATCCGTGGCGAACGCGGGGAGTGGCGTGCACCCGGCGGGCACGTTCGCGGTCGGGCTCGCGGATCGCACCTACGTCGATACATCCCGGCCGACCGCCGCGCACGGCGGCAAGCCGGAACTGCCGTCGCGGACCCTGCACACCAGCGTGCTGTACCCGGCCCAGGGAACCCCGAGCGCCGCAGGCACCCCGCAGCGTGATGCGCCAGCCCAGGCGGGGTCGTGGCCCGTCATCGTGTTCGCCCACGGCAGCACCCGCGCCGGTCTCGACTACGTCGCCACGTTGAGCTGGTGGGTGTCGGCGGGGTACATCGTCGTGGCCCCCAACTTCCCGCTCTCCACCACGGGCGTGCCGGGCGGTACCGCGTACCTCGACTACCCAGCACAGACCGCGGACGAGTCGTTCGTGTTGGACTCGGTGTTCGCCGATGACGCCGCGCCATTGCACCTGGCCTCGCTCGTCGACCACCGCCGGGTCGGGCTTGGCGGTCAGTCCTTCGGGGCGATCACGACGCTCGGCACGGTCGCCGCGGCGTGCTGCGCGGATGAGCGGGTGAAGGCCGCCACGGAGTTCGCGGGGATGTGGCTGCCGTACTCCTCCGGGGCCGACCTGTCCCCGCACGCGTCAAAGGTCGCGGTCCTGTTCGTCCACGGCGACGCCGACCCCACCGTGCCGTATGCGAACGACCATGCCTTCTGGAAGAAGCTGCGGGCACCGGGCGGCTTCCTCACCCTTGTCGGCGGCATGCACGACGACGGGTACTTCGAGGGCGGGGCGAAGCCGCTCGACCGCTTCGTGGCGCAGGCGACGCTCGCCTTCTACGACGAACACCTCAAGGACGACCGCGCCGCGGGCGCGCGCTTCGCCAAGCTGGTGGCCGACGTCGGCCCCAAGGTGGCGACGTTCGAGCCGACGCCGGCTCCCCCCGCAAGCGCCGCCTCTAGCTAGCGACACGCGTTGGCAGCCAGCGAGCAGCGGTGGGTTCCGTCCCGGCTCTGGCTGGGCTGGCTCGGCGTTGTGGGGTTCTGCATACGCGTCCACGCAGCCGCGACGATCGGGCGAGAGAACCCCACCTGGGGGGACGGGTACTGGTACCACGCGCAGGCGAACGCCCTCGCGTCGGGCCACTGGTTCATCGACCCGTTCCTGCAGGCCACGACGGGTCGGATCGCACCCGGCAACGCCCATCCGCCGCTCTACAGCCTGTGGCTGGGGATCGCATCGTTTCTCGGCGGGACCAGCTTCGCAGCGCACAAGGTCATGTCGTGCCTTGCGGGGCTGCTCCTCGTTGTGGTGATCGGGTTGCTCGCGGAGGAGGTCGCCGGTCGGCGCGCCGGGCTTGCGGCGGGCTTCCTGGCGGCCATCTACCCACCCTTCTGGGTCGTCTCGAGCCTGCTGATGTCGGAGGAGCTCTTTGCTGCGCTCGTCGCGTGGTTCCTGCTCCTCGTCTATCGGTGGCACCGGCGGCCGAGCAGGGGCCGAGCGATCTGGTGCGGGATCGCGCTTGCCTGCGCCGCCCTCACTCGGCCAGAGGCGATCTTGTTCAGCGTCGTGCTCGTCGCGCCTGTGATGCTGTACCCCGGCCGGGGCTCCTATCCCGGCGAGGCGAGGCGGCGTCCGGCCTGGGCGGCACTGGCGTGGGCCGGCGGAGCCTGTGTGCTTCTCGTTGCTCCGTGGGTGGTGCGCAACGCGTTGGTGTTCGACAGGTTCCAGCCGCTGTCCAGCAACGGCGATCTCGTGCAGGCGTACACGAACAATCCCGTGGCGTACGGCACCTTGGACGAGGAGGTGGCGTGCGGCCACCCGCCGCGGCCGATCACGGTGGTGCTGCAGCCCTCGGGGAACGATCTTCTCGGGTATTGGTCTGATCCTTGGGTGCAGTACCTCCGCTGTGAGCAGGGTGACCCCACCGGTGATTCGTCAGATGTGGCGGCGTACTGGGAGCACGTGGGCCTCCAGTACGCGACTCGGCACCGGGGGCGTGTGCCGGTGGTCCTCGCCGCACGTGTCGGCCGCATCTGGGGCGCGTACCGCTGGCAGCAGGAGCCGCTGCTCAGCAGCATCGAGGGGCGCCCCATCTGGGTGAGCCGGCTCGGATGGTGGTGCTACTGGGCACTGCTGGAGCTGGCCCTTGTCGGGCTCGTTGTGCTGCGTCGTCGCCGCGTCCTGATCTGGCCGCTGCTCTCGACCGGCGTCGTCGTCACCGCAGTCGCCATGTACGCGTACGGAGGGGTGCGCTTCCGCCTCCCTCTCGACGTGGCGATCGTCGTGGGGGCAGCGGTCGCGATCGACGCGGCGATGGGGTCGGGCGTGTCGCTGCTGCGTCGGGTGCGCCGCGCTCAGCGCGGGGAGCAGGCCGCGCGTACCGCCGCTGCGACCCCTTCGGCGTCGAGCCCGTGCTCGGCGAGCAGCGCATCGGCCTTGCCCTGAGGCACGAACGCACGCGGGAAGCCGAGCACTTGCACGTCGGGGCTGCGACCGTCGTCGCGGGTGCGCGCGGCCGCGGCGGCGAGGTCGGCCAGCTGGGCACCGGCACCGCCGTCTCGGAAGCCGTCCTCGGCGGTGACCACGATGTCGTGGGCCGCGGCGTCCGCGACGAGGTCGGGGTCGAACGGGGATACGACACGCGGGTCCCACACGGTTGCGTCGATGCCGTCGGCGCGGAGGAGCTCGGCCGCATCGACCATCGTGGCGAGCAGCTTCCCGACGCCGACGAGGCAGACACGCCGCCCGTCACCGCGCCGGACAAGGCGCGCCGCCAGCCCGTGCCCGACGTCGTGCTCACCGACGACCGCGGCGGGGGTCTTCGGCCAGCGGATCGCCACCGGGCCATCGGTGATGAGCAGCGCGTCGTGCAGCATCTGCTGCAGCTCCTGGTATGACGACGGTGCGAACACCGTCATGCCAGGGATCTTCGTGAACAGCACCAGGTCGAGCATGCCGTGCGCGGACGGGCCGTCGTCTCCTCCGACCCCCGCACGGTCGATCGCGAACACCACGGGCAGGCCGTGCAGGGCCACGTCGAGGTTCACCTGGTCGAACGCCCTGCACAGGAACGTCGAGTAGATCGCCACGACCGGACGGAGCCCACCCATGGCCATGCCCGCAGCAGTCGTGACCGCATGCTGCTCAGCGATGCCGACGTCGATCATGCGGTCGGGGAAGCGGTCCGCGAAGGCCAGCAGCCCGGTCGAGCCGGGCATCGCTGCGGTGAGGGCCATCACCTGGGGGTTCGTCTCGGCCTCCTTGATGAGGGCCTCGGCGAACGCGCTCGTGTAGGAGGGTGGCCCGCCGGTCTTCGCGAGCGGGCCGGTCTCGGGGTTGAAGATCGAGGTGTCGTGCAGGCACTTCTCCTCGTCCTCCTCGGCCGGCGGGTACCCGCGGCCCTTCTGGGTGAGGACGTGCACGACGACGGGTCCGTCCTCGTAGTCGGCGGCGTTGCGCAGCGCGCGTTCGAGGCCTTCGAGATCGTGGCCGTCGAACGGCCCCGAGTACCGCACGCCGAGCGTCTCGAAGAAGACGGTGGGTTCCAACATCTCGCGCAGGCCCGCGACGGCGCCCTCGAGGGTCCAGGCGAGATGGTCACCCACCACGGGTACGTCGCGCACCAGCTTCGAGAAGCGGGCGCGCTGCTTGATGTACTGCGGATGCAGCCGCAGCCGAGCCACGCTGTCGGTGAGGCGCGAGACGGTCGGGGCGTAGGAGCGACCGTTGTCGTTGAAGACGATGATCGCCCGCTGGCCGCTGTGGCCGAGGTTGTTCAGCGCTTCGTACGCCATGCCCCCGGTCATGGCGCCGTCGCCGATGATCGCCACGACGTGCCGGTCGCTGCGTCCGGCCCGCTCGAACGCGATGGAGAGGCCGTGCGCATAGCTCAGGCTCGTCGATGCGTGGCTGTTCTCGACCAGGTCGTGGGGGGACTCTGCTCGGCTCGGGTAGCCCGACAGGCCACCGCCCTGACGCAAGGCCACGAACTGGTCACGCCGCCCGGTGAGCAGCTTGTGCACGTACGCCTGATGGCCGGTGTCCCAGATGAGTGCGTCCGTCGGCGACGAGAACACTCGATGCAGTGCAAGCGTCAACTCAACGGCGCCCAGGTTCGAGCCCAGGTGCCCGCCCGTGGCAGAGACGGCCTGCACGATGAACTCCCGAATCTCCGCGGCAAGCTCTTCGAGCTCGGCGTAGGACAAGCGACGGAGGTCGCTCGGTTCTTCGATCGTCTGCAGGAGCTCGCTCACTGCTTTCCTCGTGTGGGCAGAGAAGGTGACGGCTCGGCTCGGCACCGGTCGCGAGCCGCGGGAGCGGCCGGTCTCAAGGGTACCCTGCGGACCTCCGCGGACTCCACGCGGGGCGGTTCCTTCCTCGCTTCGGGCCGTTCCGACGTAGCGTGGTCGCCGTGGACGCATCGACGCCCAGGGCAAGAAGCGCACGTGACGCCGGTGCCGAGGCGGTGTCGGCCCTGCGGCGATCGCTGGCCGAGCACGTTGCCGCCCTCGTGCGTCGCGACCAGGAGTTCGCAGATCTCGCCACAGAGGTGGGGCTCGTCGACCGCGACTGGCTCGATGACCCGGTGCCTGGCCCGATGAGCTCGGCGACACCCGTCGAGGTCCTCGAACGCTTCCTCGCCCGGTCGGTCGAGCAGCGACCGTCGGTGCTCGCCTCTCTTGGGTTGAACGCGCTGCAGCTCATGACGTTCGACCGTGAGGGCGACGAGGGCGGCGCACCACAGGTGCTCACCGTGATGTTCACCGACCTGGAGGGCTTCACGCCCTTCACCGCAGAGCACGGGGACGCCGCCGCGTCCGAGGTGCTCGCGCAGCACTACCGCGCGGTCGGGCCGGTCGTGCGAGCGCGTGGTGGCAAGGTCGTCAAGCACCTCGGCGACGGATTGCTCGTGACGTTCCCCGAGGCTGCTGCAGCGGTCTACGCCGGGGTGGAGCTGCTCGACACCGCTCCGGCGCCGCTGCGGTTGCGAGCAGGCGCCCACACCGGTGAGGTGGTCGTCACGCGCGACGACGTGGTCGGTCACGTCGTCAACGTCGCAGCCCGAGTCACGGAGGTCACCGATGGTGGGCAGGTGGTGGTGACCCAGGCGGTGCAGGACGCGGCAGGGCCGCTGCGGGGCCTCGCCTACGGCGAGTCGCGACGCGCCACGCTGAAGGGCGTGCCCGAGGCGGTCACGGTGCTGGCTGTGCAGCCGCAGGCGCCTCCGGCGCTCGGCTCTTGAGTCGGCGACGGACGAGCCTCACCAGGCGGTCTGCGCCGAACCCGATGCCGAGGCCGACGGTCAGCGTGACGAGACCGCCGAGCGCATCCAGCCAGTAGTGGTTGGCGGTGACGAGGATGCACCACAGCGTCGCGAGGGGGTAGAGGACGCACAGCGCTTTCGTCCACGGGCGACGCACGCGTGGGGTGAGCACGAGCGCGCACCAGGTCGACCAGCCGATGTGCAGGCTCGGCATCGCCGCGTACTGGTTCGAGATGTCGGCCATGGCACCTGACCCGAAGCTCCACAGGCCGCCGTAGCGGGCGAGCGTGTCGACGAATCCATGGCGGGTGCAGTGGAGCGCGTACGCCGGGTTGCAGGCGCCGTAGGCGCCGGTGAAGTCGAGCAGGCGCGGCGGCATGAGGGTGTAGCCGGCGAACCCGATGAGTGCCAGGCCGGTGGTTGCGGCGAGTGCGTTGCGCCAACGCGGGTAGCTCTCGGGGTCGCGCCGGAACAGCCAGATCAGCGCGGCGATCGGCACGACGAAGTGGAACGTGCCGTAGTAGATGTTCCAGACGCGGATGAATCCGTCGTACGGCAAGCTCAGATACCAGCGCTGCAGGTGGGGTTCGACGAACAGGCCGAGGCTGCGCTCGATGTGGATGACGTCGTTGGCGTGCCCGAGGGCGTGGCCCACCGCGAGCGGGTTGATGCGTCCGCCCGTCGCGCTCCCGTTCGACCCGAACGTGTTCCGAACCAGGGTGTAGACGCCGTAGAAGACCAGCACGAAGCCGATCTCGAACCACCAACGCAACTGGCGGGGTTCGTCGACCTGTGCGCCGTCGTCAGCGGATGCTCGCGGGGGGAGTTCGCCTGTGGCGGTGGCGTCAGCGCTCATGTCGGCTCCGCCATGGTCTTGCGGCCGAACGCGAACGCCGGCGCCCCCGCGAGACTCACCGCGAGGGTCAGCAGATAGACGAGCAGCCCGAGCGCGACGGCCTTGCCTTCCGGGACGCCCAACGGTTTGAGGAAGACGGCGAGCAGCGCCTCGCGTACCCCCAGGCCGGAGATGCTGATGGGGAGAACCTGCGCGATGAGCACGGCCGGGAAGAACGTGAGGATGACCGTCAGCCCGATCGCGTCGACGCCCAACGTTCGCGCCGCGCTGAACGTGGCGGCGACGAGCACGAGCTGGTAGCAGAACCCCCAACCGACGATGCGCAGCGCGGCCCCGCGGTGGGCACGCAGGTGTGCGGTTCCGAGGTGCACCGCTCCGGCGAAGCGCCGCCAGCCTTCGTTGTGGCCGAGGCGACCTCCGAAGCGCGGGCTGCTGAGCAGGGTCAGTACCACGACGAGGAGTACGAGGGTGGCGCAGGCGATCAAGATCGCCCAGCGAGTCGCTCGCCCAAGTTCGAGCAGGCCACGGTTGATGGCGAAGCCGGACAGGATCAGCCCCGGGAGCACGAGCCACCCTGTGAGCCGTTCGAGGACGACCGACGCGAAGCTCTCGGGCCCCTCACCGGTGTCGCGGGTGAGGCGAGCGACGCGCAGCACGTCGCCGCCGACCGTGGACGGCAGCACGTTGCCCACGAACATGCTCGCCAGGTAGAGGGTCACCAGGCGGGGCAGTGCAGGGATCTTCTCGATGTCGAGGGCCCGAAGCACGGCACGCCACCGGATCGCCGCGACCACCACCGAACAGAAGGTGAGGACGAGTGCGACGGCGAGCCAGGCGGCGGTCCGCCCGTTCCAGGCGGGGAGGATGTGCTCCGCCTTGCCGCGGTGCTCGGACTCGCGGATCTTGACCACGAGGTAGCCGAGCATGGCGGAGCTGATCACGATGCGGGCCACCAAGGCCAGGATCTTCTTCGTGGGCACGCATACGCTCCGGGCCGCCAGGGTCGACCGGCGAGCCTACCGCCGCCGTACCCCGAGGCGCGCGTCGCGCGACTGGCTACGCTTCACGTCGAGCCGACCACCATTGGAGGGGACCAGATGAAGATCGTGCGCGAGGTGGGGATCGTGGCGGTGCTCGCGATGGGCGCAGTGGGCTGTGGCGTCGCGTCGCAGCAGGTGGTCGAGGCTCCGGGCACGCCACAGGGCGTGGCACACGAGGCATCTCCCTCGGCGTCGTCTGAGGCGGGAGGAGCGTCGCAGGACGCGCACCAGGACGAAGTGGTCCCCGGTGCTGCACGTCCGGTCGAGGCAACGCCCGCAGATCTCGCGCGGGTGACCGACGCAACCCGCAAGGTGAACTCTGCCCGCTTCGAGATGCGGGTCGAGGGGGGCGAAGGCGCCTTCGGCACGGCTGACGCCCTCGTTGCGACCGGTGCGTTCGACCTGCAGGCCAAGGCATCGTCGATGACCTTCGACGCCGGGGACGTCGGCAAGATGGAACTGCGTGTCGTCGACGGCAAGGGCTACGTGAACTTCGGCGGTCTGCTCGGCTCAGGCGGCCCGAAGTGGATGGCGTTCGACCTGACCGACCTCGGGAGCGACAAGAAGCTTGCGTCCGGAGGCCTCTTCGACCCGACGTCCGTGCTCGCGCAGCTCAAGGCCGTCACGGGTGAGGTCACCGTGGTGGGCACCGAGACCCTCGATGGGGTGGCAACTACCCACTACCACGCCGAGGTCGACCTTGCGAAGGTGCTGGCTGACCACGCCGACGAGTTGAGCCCAGGTGGCAAGGCAGACCTCTCCGAGCAGCTCGCCCAACTCGGCTCTGGGGCGCCGACGGTGATCCCCGTTGACGTGTGGGTCGGAGACGACGGGCTGCCCCGCCAGTACCGCATGTCGATGACGGCCGACGACATCGGCACGCTCACGACGACCATCACCTTCTCCGGGTTCGGTGAGCCCGTCACCGTCGTTGCCCCGCCCGCCGATCAGGTCGTGAGCGGCAAGGATGCGCTCGGCAACATGCTCGGTTCGTTCGCCGACTCCGCCACGAGCTGATCCGGGTGCAGAGCGGCCCGGCGCAGCCCTCCCCCGCGTTGCGGCCGGGGAGCCCGGTTGAGCTCGGGCGCATCCGCCTGGCCGTCGCCGAAGCCGGAGCGGGCGGCGATCCGCTCCTCTTGGTGCACGGCTTCACCGGCGCGAAGGAAGACTTCGACGACTGGTTGGAGCCACTCGCGGACGCGGGTTGGCACGTGGTCGCCCCCGACCTTCGCGGCCACGGCTTCAGCGACAAGCCCGGTGCCGAGTCCGCGTACTCGCTCGACCTGTTCACCGAAGATCTGCTGGCCTTGGTGGATCATCTCGGTTGGGAGCGCTTCCGCCTGCTCGGACACTCCATGGGCGGCATGATCGCCCAGCGCCTCGCATTGGCATGTGCCCACCGTCTCGATGCGTTCGTGCTCATGGACACCGCGCCGGCCGGGCTTGCGCATGTTCCCGCCGATCAGCAGGCGGCGGCGCAGCACGTCGTGCGCATGCACGGCATGGACGCCTTGGAGCGTGCTTTGGCAGGCGGTGCCGGGCCGCCGCGCGCAGCGGCGCAGGAACGTGTGGTCGCCACGCGCCCCGGCTACGCGGCATTCGGTGCCGAGAAGCTCCGGCGGGCCTCGCCGGCCATGTATGCCGCGATGGCCGCCGAGCTCACCTCATTCTCCGACATGACCCCACAGCTGCGCACCCTCGCGGTACCCACGATGGTTGTGCTGGGCGAGGACGACGAGCCGTTCCGGCTTCCCAGCGAGCGACTCGTCGAGGCCATACCGGGCGCGCACCTCACCGTTGTGCCGGGCGCCGCGCACTCCCCGCAGTTCGAGAACCCAGCGGTCTGG
The DNA here is from genome assembly GCA_964621605.1 of uncultured Iamiaceae bacterium. Lineage (GTDB taxonomy): Bacteria > Actinomycetota > Acidimicrobiia > Acidimicrobiales > Iamiaceae > CAZUMJ01. The sequence goes on from CAZUMJ010000013.1 coordinate 39,594, forward strand.
TGGGAGGTCGTCTCGAGCTTTCTCGCCGAGACGAGGACCGGCCTGGCGGTCAGCCCGGACTGAGCCAGATCGCGATCCACCTGGGTGGCGAGATGTTCGAGCTGGCGTACTCCTGCGCCACCAGCCGATCACCTGGCTCGGGAGGGGTGGGGCGATCCTTGCCGAGGGTGATGGTGAGCGTCTTGGCCGACGCCAGCCACGCTGGCGAGGCCTTGGTCATCGCGGCCGTGTAGAGCCATCGCTCGTCGTCGGGCACGCGTACGTCGTACCCGGCCTTGTCGAGCACCAGCACGATCGTCTCGGAGTAGAACCCGTCGAAGCGCACCGGTGCACTGACCAGCACCCGACTGCCCTTCGGAACGGCACGTGCAACCTGCTCGACGAGCTGTGCGCTCGTTCGGTGGATCTGGTTGTGGTGCTCGGGCGTGCGCAACGACGGGAGGAGCAGCAGCGACGCAAGCCCGAACGCCAGGGGAGTGCCCACCCGTACGAGCGCGGCTGGTGGTCGCACGCGCGTGAGGGCACCGGCGCTGCGCGCCAACGACCAGACCGTGAAGGCGCACAGCGCCACGCTTGTGGCGTGCGCCGGATAGAGGTACCAGGGCTGCAGCACCCGGTCCGCCATGTGGATCAGCTGCGCGCACGACACCAGCACCCCCAAGAGGCTGAGCCCGATGCCGGTCACCTCGTCGAACGCGTGGCGGCGCAACGCTGCAGCAACGGCCACGGCGCTCAGCAGGAGCAACCAGGGCTGCTGCAACTGTCCGAGGCGGAACGGCCGTGAGAACGGGACCTTGGTGACCGCCCATGCTGGAGGGATGCTCAGCTCGGCCTGCAAGACGAGGCGTGCCTCACGGGCCGGTACGGATACCCCTTGCGGGTTGTCCGCGTGCAGGATGCGTGTCGGGTTGCTGGTCTGGCCGTGTGCGACGAGGTCGACCACCGCAGGAGCGGCGAACAGCGCCAGGACCGCCACCCCGGCCGCGACTGCCGGGAGGAGCCTGCGCAGCCCGGTCGCACCGTCGCGTCGCAGGGTCGATACCAACAGGCCGACGCACGCCGCCAGACCGAGTGCGGCCGCCGGGAGGAGGTAGCCGAGGTGCATCCCGGTGCTCCACGCGGCGAGTGCGACGGCGAGAGGGAGGAGGCGTCGCTCGCCGTGCATGACACGCCAGCACACGAACACGAGGGCGAGCAGCGTGATGAGCCCGAGGTTTGGGTTCCATGGCAGGACGAACACGTTGCGCCCTTGGCGCCCGGCGAGCACCGGCAGCGCGGCCACCGCGAGCAAGGCCAAGCCTGCCGCCTTTCGTCGCGCGAGCACCCAGACGATGAGCGCTGCGGAGGCGCCGTTCCACCACACCGCGGTCGCGACCGAAGACGACGAGCGTCCTCCCGACAGCGCATACGCCGGCCAGAGCAGCGCGTACAGCGTCGGCAGGGGGTGGTTGTAGCCGCGCTGGGCGGAGTACGGGCCCGACAGGGGGACGTGTCTGCCGAGATGGCGAACTATCAGTTCCGCGACCGCGTAGTCGCCAACCGCTCGCCACGTGCCGATGAGTTGCAGCACACCCGCCACGGCAAAGACCGCGCCGACCGCGAGGACCGCGCTCGTCGCCGGGTCGGACCATCGGCGCTTGCCCGACGGCGAGGCCTCGTCGACGGTTGGGGGCCCCAGCTCGTCGCGGTCGCCTCCCGCGTGGGCCTCGGACCCCGCGTCGGGGGCAACGTCGGGCTTCGCGTCGGTCACGACAGGCGGTCGAGGAAGCGGGCCCGGTCCACGATCACGCGAGCAACCTTCCCGGCTGCGACGAGTCCGCGTGAGTCGGTCACCGAGACCGTGAAGGTCAGGCGGCGTCCTTCGACGCGCTCGAGGGTGGCCTCCGCACGCACGATCTCACCGACCCCGGACGGCGCGACGTGCGAGACCTGCACACCGCTGCCAACGCTCGTCTCGTTCGCAGCGAGCACGCCTTCGAGTGCGGCGACGCTTGCCCGTTCGCAGAGCGCCACCACAGATGGCGTTGCCAGGACGGGGACGTCGCCGGAGCCGACCGCCTCCGCGGTGTCGGCTTGCGACACCACGAGGCTCACGGACGCGGTCAGACCGGGCTGTACAGGCACCGGCGTACGATAAGGCCCGCACAGGCCGGCGTGCACCACGCCGGCCAGCGGGGAACCCGAGGGAGCTGGGATGGCCGAACCCGACCTGATCGATCCGACCGTCGTCGCGGACGTGCTCGCGCGCGCGCTGCGCACCGGCGGCGACTTCGCGGAGGTGTTCGCGGAGGACCGCCGGTCGTCCTCCGCCTATCTCGACGACGGCAAGATCGAGGAGCTCACCGCCGGCCGCGACCGCGGTGCGGGCATCCGCGTGGTGGTCGGGGAGACGACCGGGTTCGCGCACACCGCAGACCTGAGCGAGGCCGGTCTGCTGGCCGCCGCGGACGCGGCGGCTGCCGCGGCGCGCCAAGGCGGCGGGGGCACGCGCACGGTCGCGTTGACCCGCCAGCCGGTCACGCATCCGAGCCCGGCGCGCATCCTTCCCGCCGCGGTGCCGAAGGCAGACAAGGTCGACCTGCTGCGGCGGGCAGATGAGGTCGCCCGCGCGAGTGGGGGTGAGATCCGCCAGGTTTCGGCGAGCTACGGCGACTCGCGACGGCGGGTGCTCGTCGCGAACTCCGACGGCCTGCTGACCGGCGACGATCAGGTCCGCACCTTGTTCAGCGTGGGTTGTGTGGCGTTGGGAGATACCGGCATGCAGACCGGGCGCGAGAGCGTCGGGCACACCGTCGGCTACGAGCTCTTCGAGCGCTACGACGTCGAGGAGCTCGCCCGTGCCGCCGCGCAGCGAGCCCTCACCAAACTTGCGGCGCGCCCTGCGCCTACCGGCGAGCTCCCTGTCGTGATCGGGCCCGGCGGTGGGGGGGTGCTCTTCCACGAGGCCTGCGGGCATGGCCTCGAAGCCGATCTCGTCGCAAAGGGCGCCTCGGTGTTCGCGGGGCGGCGCGGCGAGCAGGTCGCCTCCCCACTCGTGACGCTCGTCGACGACGGAACCGTCGCGACCGAATGGGGCGCGTTCGGTTGCGACGACGAGGGCACGCCGGCGCAGCGCAACGTGCTGATCGCTGACGGTGTGCTCACCGACTACATGTGGGACTTCCTCCGAGCCCGCAAGGAGGGCCGCGCCCGCTCGGGCAACGGTCGTCGGCAGAGCTACCAGCACCTGCCCATGGTGAGGATGACTAACACGTTCATCCTCAACGGACCCGACGACCCCGAGGCCATCGTCGCCGACACCGCGCGTGGCGTGTACGTCGCGAAGCTGGGAGGAGGCCAGGTCAACACGGCAACCGGCGACTTCGTGTTCGGGATGACCGAGGCCTACCTCATCGAGAACGGGCGCATCACCGAACCGCTGCGCGAGGGCAACCTGATCGGGAACGGTCCCGAGGTGTTGACCCGCATCGAAGCCGTGGGCAACGACTTCGCGTTCGGCCCCCCCGGCACCTGCGGCAAAGACGGACAGGGCGTGCCGGTCGGCGACGGTGTCCCCACGTTGCGGGTGGCGGGCATGACCATCGGCGGGCAGGCTGCCTGATGTCCGACGAACTGTTCGCGATCGCCGACGGACTCATCGCACGTGCACGCCCGGGTGAGCAGATCGAGGTCGTGGTCGGCCGCAGTCGCTCAACCGAGGTCCGGGCCTACGAGGGTGATGTGGAGTCGCTGTCGTCTGCGACGTCGGCCGGCGTCGGGGTTCGCGTGGTTGCCGATGCCCGCCAGGGGTTCGCGTACGCGGGGAGCCTCGACCCCGATGTGCTCGCAGACGTGCTGGCTGAGGCCCGTGACAACGCCACCTTCGGCACGCCCGACGAGCACCTCGGGCTTGCCGAGCCCGACGGCGTGCCGTTCCCCACGCTCGATCTGCACCGTCCGTCGCTGGCATCGGTACCTACCCAGGACAAGGTCGCGCTCGCCATCGAGTTGGAGCGTGCCGTGCGCGCAGCAGACGCCCGCATCTCCGGCGTCGAGGCGAGCGAGTACGGCGATCACCTGAGCGAGGGCGTCGTGGTCACGACCACGGGCATCCGGGTCGCGGATCGCGACTCGGGTTGCTACGTGGGCGTGTACCCGCTCGCCACCGAGCGCGACGAGACGAAGACGGGCTTCGGGTTCTCGGTCGGGCGCGAGCTCGCGGAGCTCGACGTCGCCGCTGCGGCAGCGGACGCCGCCCGACGGGCGACCCGCCTGCTCGGCGCCACGAAGCCCGCAGGCCGGCGCTGCACGGTGGTGCTCGACCCGTACGTGACCGCACAGCTGATCGGGATCATCGCCGGCACGCTCAACGGCGAGTCCGTCCTGAAGGGCCGCTCGTTGTTCGGTGAGCGGCTGGGCGAGACGATCGCCGCGCCGAGCGTGACACTCGTCGACGATCCGACAGACCCGCGCGCATACGGCGCGACGGCATCCGACGGCGAAGGGCTCGCGACCCGTCGCAACCAGATGATCGACGGCGGTGTGCTGCGGCAGTTCGCACACAACACCTACACCGCACGCCGTGCTGGCACTCGTTCGACGGGCTCCGCGGTCCGTGGCTTCAAGAGCACACCGGGCGTGGGCTGTCGAGCGGTGTCGCTACGGCCCGGGTCGCAGACGCAGGAGGAACTGCTCGCTCAGGTGGGTGACGGGGTCCTCATCGCGTCGGTGGCCGGACTGCACTCGGGCGTCAACGCGGTGAGCGGCGACTTCTCGACGGGTGCCGAAGGGCTGCGCATCGTCGACGGCTCGCTCGCCGAGCCGCTGCGCGAGTTCACCATCGCATCGACCCTGCAGCGGCTCCTGCTCGACGTCATCGCGGTCGGATCGGACGTGGAATGGCTGCCGATGAGTGCGACCGGCGTCAGCCTCGTGGTCGGCGACGTGACCGTGTCGGGCACCTGAACCGGCGTGAGCCTCGTGGTCGGCGACGTGACCGTGTCGGGCACCTGAACCGGCGTGTGCGGGCGCGGGGCGCCGCGGCTTCTCGGAGCCCGCGGCGCGTCGGCCGGAGCGAGGTGGGAAGCCGTCAGTCGGCCGTCTTGGTCGCCGTGGTCGATGAGCTGGTCGAGCTGTCGGAGCTGCTCGAGGTGCCATTCGACGACGTCGTGGAGTCGGTGCTGCTCGACGACGAGGTGGTGTCGCTCGTCGACGCCGCGCTCGCACTGCTGGTGCTGGCGCGCTTGGAGGAGCCGCCGCGGCTGTCGTTCTTGTAGAAGCCGCTGCCCTTGAACGAGATGCCGACGTTCCCGAACACCTTCTTGAGGGTGCCACCGCACGCCGGGCAGGTGGTGAGGGCATCGTCGCTGAAGGACTGGGTCACTTCAAGCGCGTGGTCGCAGTCCTTGCAGCGGTACTCGTAGGTCGGCATGGTCGTCTCGGTGCGGTGGTTGAAGGCGGTGCCGAGTCGGCTAGCACTCGGTCGGTTCGAGTGCCAGCATACCGGGCGAGGTGTGCCAGTCCGTAGCCGTCGCGTGCGGCGGACGGGTACCTTCGTACGGGGGGCCCTTCGGTCCAACCGATCTCTGGAGAACTCATGACGTCGCTCGTCCGCACTGCGGTCATCCCGGCCGCGGGCCTCGGAACCCGCTTCCTGCCTGCCACCAAGGCGCAGCCCAAAGAGATGCTGCCGATCGTCGACAAGCCGGCGATCCAGTACGTGGTCGAGGAGGCGGTGCAGGCCGGCATCGACGACATCCTCATCATCACCGGGCGCGGCAAGCGCAGCATCGAGGACCACTTCGATCGGCAGTTCGAGCTCGAGTACTTCCTCGACGCCAAGGGCAAGGACGAGCTGCTGCAGCAGGTGCAGGGCCTTGCCGAGCTGGCCGACATCCACTACGTGCGTCAGGGGGAGCCCCTCGGTCTCGGCCACGCCGTGTCTGTCGCGCGCAAGCACGTCGGCGACCGGCCCTTCGCGGTGCTGCTCGGCGACGACCTCATGGTCGACGACGCCCGGGTGCTCACGGGGATGATGGCGACCTACGACGCTCGCCAGGCCTCGGTCGTGGCGCTTCGTGAGGTGCCACTCGACCAGATCCAGAACTACGGCTGCGCACAGGCAGGCCGGCAGGACGGCAACCTCGTGGAGCTCACCGGCGTGGTCGAGAAGCCATCTCCAGCCGATGCCCCGTCGCGCTTGGCGATCATGGGCCGTTACGTGTTCGGCCCGGAGATCTTCGAGGCGCTCGAGCGCGTGAAGCCGGGGGTGGGCGGCGAGATCCAGCTCACCGATGCGATCGCCGGTCTGCTGCACGATCAGCCGGTGTTCGGGTACGTCTTCGACGAGGGCCGCTTCGACATCGGCTCCAAGCAGGACTACCTCCGCGCGATGGTCGAGCTCGCCCTTCGCCGCGACGACCTCGGTCCCGAGTTCGAGCGCTTCTTGCGGGAGTTGCTGGCGCAGCGGGCCGGCGGCGCCCCCTCGGCCTGACCGGTGCGCCACCCCGACCGTCCGTTGGTGGACCTCGACACGGCGCGTGCGCTGGTGATCGGTGCGCTACGTCCACTGCCGGTGGTGCAGGTGCCGCTCCACGAGGCGCGTGCCGCGGTGCTCGCCGTCGACATCCTCGCTTCCGGTGCGCTGCCGCCGTTCGACAACGCCGCGGTGGACGGCTTCGCCGTCGCGCACGGTGACGTCGCGAAGGCCACCACCACGGCGCCGACCGAGCTGCGCGTGCTGGCCACCCGCCTTGCCGGCGACGGGCGCCCGGCGCCGTTGCAACCGGGCGGGTGCGTGCGGGTCATGACCGGCGCGCCGATGCCCGATGGCGCCGACGCGGTCGTCATGGTCGAGGACTCCGTACTGGTCGACGGCTCCGCACTGGTCGACGGCTCCGGGTCGGCCGACGGCTCCGGGTCGGCCGACGACGGCGGTCACCTCGATTCAAAGCGCGGGCACCGCGCTGCAGCAGAGGTCGTTGCCCTCTCCCGGGCGGTGCCTGCCGGGGCGGGAGTGCGGCGTGCCGGGAGCGACATCGAAGCGGGCGCGGTCGCGCTGCGCGCCGGGACGCGGCTGTGCGCGGCACATCTCGGGGTCGCAGCCTCGGTCGGCCTCGACGCGGTGCCGGTCGTCAGACGCCCGCGGATTGGGGTGTGCTCGACCGGTGACGAGCTGGTCGGCCCTGCGGCGCCGCTCGGGCCGGGGCAGATCTACGACTCCAACCGGCGCATGTTGCTCGCGTTGCTCGACCAGACAGGCTTCGACGCAGTCGACCTGGGATGGGTTCCCGACGAGCACGATGCGATCGCCGACGTCGTGCGGCACGGCTCGGCGAGTTGCGACGCGGTGCTCACGAGCGGCGGCGTCTCGATGGGCGACGTCGACCTTGTCCGTGTCGTGTTGGACGAGCTCGGCGAGATGCACTGGATGCAGGTGGCCATCAAGCCCGCCAAGCCCTTTGCCTTCGGGCTCGTGTCCGGCACGCCGGTGTTCGGCCTGCCGGGCAATCCGGTGTCGGCGCTGGTGTCGTTCCACCTGCTGGCGCTCCCGGGGTTGCGCGTGTTGGGAGGTGACCCCGCGCCGGTGGCGCCGTACACCAAGGCGGTGCTCGGGGCGGCCGCGCCGCGTCGTGTCGATGGCAAGGTCCACTTCGTGCGTGCGACGAGCACCTGGGATGAGGCAGGCCGTCGGGTCATCGCACCCGTCCACGCGCAGGGGTCGCATCAACTGGCCGTCAGTGCAGCGGCCGACTGCTTGGTGGTGCTCCCCGACGGCGACGGCCTTGCCGCCGGGGCAATCGTCGACGTGATGGACGTGTGACATCGGCGTGTCCGGCGGGGTAGGGATCGCCTCGGGGAGGTGGGTACCGTGGCGCTGATGCCCGCAGACCTCGTGGACGGATTCGGCAGGGTCCATCGCGATCTACGCATCTCCGTGACCGACCGCTGCAACCTGCGGTGCGGATACTGCATGCCGGCCGAGGGCATGGACTGGCTCCCTCGGGATGAGATCCTCACCTTCGAGGAGATCACCCGGGTCGCTTCGGTGCTCGTCGAGCGCTTCGGCATCGACGCGATCCGCCTCACCGGTGGCGAGCCGACGATGCGCGCGCACCTCCCGGTGCTGGTCGGGCAGTTGGCGCGCCTGGGCGTCGACCTGGCGCTCACCACCAACGCCGTCACCTTGGCTACCTCTGCGCACGACCTCGCCGCGGCGGGGTTGCGGCGCATCAACATCTCGTGCGACTCGCTGCGAGCCGACCGCTTTCGCGAGCTGACAGGGCGCGACGAGTTGGCGCGCGTGCTCTCGGGAATCGATGCGGCGCTCGATGCGGGCCTGTCGCCGGTGAAGCTCAACGTGGTGGCGTTGCGCGGTCGCAACGACGACGAGATCCTCGACTTGGCGGCGTTCGGTCGAGACCGTGGCGTCGAGGTGCGCTTCATCGAGTTCATGCCGCTCGACGCGGACGAGGCGTGGAGCCGAGCACAGGTGGTGCCCGCGGCAGAGATCGTCGAGCGCATCGATGCCGTGTTCCCGCTCGAGCCGCTTCCCCGCCTGCACGAGCCAGCTGCTCGGTGGGCCTACCGCGACGGTCGGGGTTTCGTCGGGGTGATCGCCAGCGTCACCGAGGCGTTCTGCGCGACGTGCGACCGGGTGCGCCTCACCGCCGACGGCAAGCTGCGCAACTGCCTGTTCGCCCGCGGCGAGACCGACCTGCGTGCGCTGTTGCGCGCAGGCGCGGACGACGACACCCTCGCGGAGGCGATCGTGGCGTGCGTCGCCGAGAAGGCAGCAGGCCACGGCATCGGCCAACCCACGTTCATCCGCCCGCGCCGATCGATGAGCCAGATCGGTGGCTGAGCTGGTGACGATGGGTCGGTGACGGACGCACCCGCCCTCGCGTGACCACGCGCCGAGCGCGGCGTTCTATGGTGGCCGGACGCTCGCTCGACGCGTGGTGGAGGTTGCCGTGGTGCCATCGCAAAGGCAGATGACGTGACTCCGACCCCAGCACCATCCCGGCGGTTCCGGTATCGCATCTCCGCCCGTGTCCGCCTCACGGGCACCGTGGCGGCCCTCGGGCTGCTCTTCCTGATCTGGCTGGGCTCCGAACAGCTCCATCAGTTCGACTCGGCACTCATCGGCTACATGGTGGCCATCGTGGCGCTTACCTTCGCGGTGGTTGCCCGTTACGCCCGCTGGCTGCGCATGCCGTCCACCCGTCGCTACTGGCGACGGGGCTGGTCGCTTGCGATGTCACCGTCGGCGTTCCGTGAACTGCCCGCGGTCCTCCCGCGTGCGGTCGCCGGCCAGTTGCTGGGCCAGGGGTTCATCCGCCGACGCGGGGTCGTGCGCTGGATCGCCCACCAGTGCCTGTTCTGGGGCGTGATCGGCGCAACGCTCATCACCTTCCCGCTGGTGTTCGGCTGGCTGGCGTTCCGCCTCGCGCCGGGAAGCATCGACCACTACACGGTGTACGTGTTCGGGTTCGCGACGGTGAAGATCCCCACGAGCGGCTTCATCGGCTGGTCCGCCTACCACGCACTCGACTACACCGCCGTGCTCGTCATCGCCGGGGCGTCGATCTTCTTGTGGCGGCGCTTCCGCGACCGCGAGCTCTCCTCCACCCAGAGCCTCGGCTACGACATGGCACCCCTCGCAGCCCTGCTCGCCATCGCGGTCACGGGCCTGCTCCTGACGCTCAGCTCCATGTACCTCGAAGGGGCCTACTACGACGTCATCGCCGTGGTGCACATGGCCGTGGTGGTGTTCTCGCTCGTGTTCATCCCCTTCGGGAAGTTCTTCCACGTGTTGCAGCGGCCGGCGTCGGTCGGCATCCAGCTCTACACCGAGGTGAACGCCCGCGCCGGGCTGCAGGCGTGCGCGTCGTGCGGTGAGCCGCTCGCCTCCCCGGTGTTCCTCGGCGACCTGCGCGCCACGCTCGACGAGCTCGGACAGGACTACCGCCTCGACGAGGTGCCCGCCGTTGCAGAACGGCCCGGGTCGCTACCCGATCACCTCACCGATCTGTGCCCGCGCTGTCGGCGCATCGCGCGTGGCCGGGCATTCTTCGACGCCAACGGCAGGAGCTTCGCCCGATGAGCCCTCGACGCGGCTACCGCATGTCCACCCCTCCCGGGGTGAACGACCTCCACGGCGCCGGTGCGGCTGCCGCCGGCGACTGGGAGTCCGACCGCCCCGACGAGGTGCTCGTCCCGACGCACTGCTCGTACTGCGGCGTCCAGTGCGGCATGAACCTGCGGGTTGCCGGCGGCGAGGTCGTCGGGGTCGAACCACGGATGGACACCCACAACAAGGGCAAGCTGTGTCCGAAGGGTGTCACCGCGTACCAGCAGATCAGCCACCCGGAGCGGCTGCGGCACCCGTTGGTGCGAGGCGCCGACGGCGAGTTGCACCGCGCGACGTGGGACGAGGCGCTCGATCGGGTCGTGTCGGGCATCCAGGCGATCCAGGCCGAGCACGGTCGCGACGCCATGGCGATGTACGGCGGCGCGTCGATCACGACAGAGAAGGCCTACGTCATCGGCAAGTTCGCTCGCCTCGGCATGGGCACGCGCTACACCGACTACAACGGCCGCATGTGCATGGTGTCGGCCGGGGTGGCCAACTATGCCGCCTTCGACATCGACCGCACGTCGAACCCGCTCACCGACGTCACCGAGGCCGACCTCATCTTCGTGCTCGGCTCGAACGTCGCGGAGACCTTCCCGGTGTTCATCCGGTGGATCTGGGACGCCGTCGACCGGGGCGCCACGCTCATCGTCGCCGACCCCCGCGAGACGACCCTCGCCCGGGTCGCGCACCTGCACCTTCCGGTGCGTCCGGGCACCGACGCGGCGTTGCTCAACGCGATGCTCCACGTCATCAACGCCGAAGGCCTCGTCGACCGAGCCTTCGTCGATGCCCACACCACCGGCTTCGACGATGCCATCGCTGCCGTCGAGAAATGGACGCCCGAGCACGCCGAGGAGGTGTGCGGCGTGCCCGCCGCCGACATCCGTGCGGCGGCGCTCGCGTACGGCCGTGCGCAGCGGGCGATGATCCACCACGCCCGCGGGCTCGAGCACCACATCATGGGGTCCCGCAACGCGATGGCCGCGGTCAACCTGTGCCTCGCCACCGGCAACCTCGGCCGCCCCGGCGCCGGGTACGGGACGATCACCGGTCAAGGCAACGGCCAGGGCGGCCGCGAGCACGGCCAGAAGTGCGACCAGCTCCCGGGTCAGCGCCACTACCACGACCCCGGGGCGATCGAGCACACCGCGGCCGTGTGGGGCGTCGACCCGTCCGAGATGCCCGAGGCCGGCATCCCGATCTTCGCCCAGCTCCCCAAGATGGAGGCCGGCGAGATCCGCGGCCTGGTGAACCTCTGCTCGAACCCCATCGTGTCGTGGGCGAACGAGGCCCGCACCGAACGCATCCTGCGGGGCCTCGACCTCTACGTCGTGATCGACATCTTCCTGTCCGAGTCGGCGCTGCTGGCCGACGTCGTGCTGCCGGGCTCGGCGTGGGCCGAATCCGAGGGCACGATCGCCAACTCCGATGCGCTCGTCTGCAAGATCAACAAGGCGGTCGACCCGCCGGGCGAAGCGCGCGACGACATCTGGATCCTCTGCGAGATCGCGCGTCGTCTCGGCAAGGGCAAGTACTTCGACTTCCCGCGCGGCGCCCGAGACGTGTTCGAGGAGATCCGCGTCGCCTCCAAGGGCGGGCGGGCCGACTACTTCGGCATCACCTACGACCGGCTCGAGCAAGAAGGGCCGATCGCGTGGCCGTGCCCCACCGAGGGCCATCCGGGTACGCCACGGCTGTGGGCCGACGGCCGCTACTCGCACTACGACGACGGGTTGGCCCGCTTCAACGCCGTGCCCGACGTCGAGCTGGCCGAAGCTCCCGACGACGAGTACCCGCTGCGGCTCACCACCGGGCGCAACGTGGCCCAGTACCTGTCGGGCAACCAGACGCGGCGCATCGGCTACCTGAGCGACCAGACGCCGGGACCCTGGGCCGAAGTGCACCCTGAGGCCGCCGCGCGCTTCGGGGTGACCGACGGGGGAGCGGTGCGTGTCACGACACGCCGCGGGTCGGTGGTGTTGCCCGCCCGCGTCACCACCACGATCCGTCCCGACACGGTCTTCGTGCCATACCACTGGGGTCCGCCGGTCGAGGCGAACTCGCTCACGATCGACAGGTTCGACCCCAGAAGCTGGATTCCCAACTACAAGAGCTGCGCGGTGCGCATCGAAGGCACGACCGACGCCCCCAGCCCGGTCACGCCGCCGCCCGTGCACGCGGAAGGGAGCCGACCATGACCATGGAGCGGTCCATCTTCGTCGACCCGTCCCGCTGCATCGGATGCGGCGCCTGTGTAGCCGCATGTCGAGAGTGCGACAGCCACCGCGGCAAGTCGCTCATGAACCTCGACTTCCTCGACCGGGGGAGCACCACCGAGGCGATCCCGACGGTCTGCATGCACTGCAACGACCCCGTCGCCCCGTGCGCACAGGTCTGTCCGGTCGACGCGATCTTGGTGAGCGAGGACGGCGTGGTGCACACCCCCGACGTGTCCCGCTGCATCGGGTGCACCAACTGCGTGCACGCCTGCCCGTGGGGCGTACCCAAGTTCGACGTCGAGGAGCAGCTCGCGTACAAGTGCAACCTCTGCTACGACCGCACGTCGGTCGGGCTCGGTCCCATGTGCGCAACCGTGTGCCCGTCCGATGCCCTCTACTACGGCACGGCCGCCGAGGTGCGTGCCGCACGCCCCGGTCGTGCGATCACCGACGTGTTCCAGTTCGGCAACCAGGAACTCCAGACCGGCAACCATTACGTCGTCGATGAGCGCATCGCGCTCATCCCACTCCCGGCGGTGGCCCCGTGACCGATCCAACACACCGAACCGATCAGCCCGAGACGCCGGTGAAGGTGCGCACCTCGCCCCCCGATCCGGAGCTCGTCGGCGAACGCATCGAACGTCTCACGACCGATGCGCTCGTGACGCGGCGTGACTACCTGAAGATCCTGGCGGTGCTCTCGGGTGGGCTGGCCACCGGCAGCCTGGCGGTCGCCAGCGGCGCGTTCCGCCGTCGCACCCAGGGCGCCACCGGTGACAAGGTCATCACCACCGACGCTCGGTCGGTGCCGGTCGGCGGGCAGGTGCGCTTCGGCTACCCGACCGACGACGATCCCGCCGTGCTGCTGCGCCTCGAGCCCGACCTGTGGGTCGCGTACTCGGCGGTGTGCACCCACCTGTCGTGCGAGGTGCTCTGGAAGGAGCGGTCGCACGAGCTGATGTGCCCGTGCCACGACGGCCACTTCGACCCGGCGTCCGGTGCGGCCATCGCCGGTCCGCCCGAGCGCCCGCTCCCGCAGTTGCGCCTCGAGTGGCGAGACGAGAACACCATCGTGGCCGTCGGTGAGGGCGCCGTCAGGGAAGGGGAGTGACGAGCCATGCCGTTGCCGGTCCCGCCCCCGATCGAACCGCCGCCGTTGCGGCCACAGCCCCTGCGGACCCTGCCGGGACGCCCGGCGCTCGAAACTGAAGAGGGGGTGCGTGCCGCCCTCGTGGCGCGCATCTTGTTGAGCCTCACCGTCGTGTTCGGCCAACTCTGGGCGCTCGCCGCCGGCCTCGACCGCTACCTGTTGGGCCACACCGGCCAGGCCTGGTTGCTCTTCGGCTTCTCGGCGCTCTCGTTCGGGGTGGTGCTGCTGCTGGTGTTCGTGCATCCGGCGCCCCGCCGCGATCCGACGTTGGGTTCGGCGACCACGCAGCGCCGAGGGCTGTACGTGGCCCGGGTGAACGTGCGCGACGACGCGGACTGAGCGTTGAGCGTCGATCCCGCAGCTCGGGCCGATCCCCCTGAGGGCCCACCCTCGCCTGCCGCGTCGGCCGCTCCTGCCGCTTCGGCCGCGCCTGCCGCGCCTGCCGCGCCCGCCGCCCCCGCCGAGCTGGGCCCCGACGAGTTGGGCCCCGACCGGGCCGGGGTGCCGCCTGGCGGTGAGGTCACACCCACACGGCGCCTGGGTCCGATCGGTGGCGACATGGCTACCGTCGTGTCCGGTTTGGCGGCACGGCTTCGCCTCCCGGCCCTGCAGCAGCGGCATTCCTCCACCGCGGTCCTCGGGGCCTTCTCGTTCGTCAACGGCGTGCTGTCGATCGCCCTGATGTCGGCCGCGGCCTGGGCGACCGGGCAGCCGTTCATCTTCCCGTCCCTCGGCCCCACCGCGTTCCTGCTCTTCTACACGCCGACCCAACCCGCGGCCTCCCCGCGCAACACGCTGTGCGGGCATGCGATCGGGGCTGGCGCGGGCTTCCTGTCCCTCGCCCTGTTCGGCCTGCTGCACGCGGGTCCGGCGCTGACGGTGGGCGTCACCCCGGGCCGTGTCGCGGCCGCCGCGCTCTCGCTCGGCCTGACGAGCGGGCTCATGGCGTGGCTGAAGGTGCCGCACCCGCCCGCGGGTGCAACCACGCTGATCGTGTCGCTCGGGCTCCTCACCAAGCCGGCCGAGCTCGCGGTGCTGATGGTGGCGGTGGTGCTGCTGGTGTGCCAGGGGTACGCGATCAACCGACTGGCAGGCATCGACTACCCCCGCTGGTCGCATCGCACACCACCGGCATGAGTCCGGGAGGAGGTGAGCGGGGTGCTCGTCGGGCCGCCGTGGTCGTAGCCGGCGGTGCGGCTCGACGTTTCGGCGGCCGTGACAAGCTCCGCGTCGAGGTCGAAGGGGTGCCGGTGCTGGCCCGCGTCCTGCAGGCCGTCGCGTCCGTCGACTCCTGCGATGACGTCGTCGTCGTCGGTCCACCGCGCCGGGAGATCCACCCACACGTGCGAGTGGTGCGTGAGGAACCGCCTCTGTCGGGCCCGGCGGCTGCACTTGCGGCGGGGCTGCAGGCGCTGCAGTTGAGGTCCGACGCGGTGGTGCTCGTGCTGGCGGGTGACCTGCCGGCACTCACCGGCGCGGCACTGCACGCGCTCTGCCGTGCGGTGGAGGACGAACCCGATCTCGACGTGGCAGTTGCTGGGGACGACACGCTGGCACCGCAGTACCTCCTCGCCGCATGGCGTGCGGGCGCGCTCGCAGCGGCCGTCGAGCGCCTCGGCGACCCGGTCGATCGTCCGGTGCGCGCGCTCTACGACGGTGCGCGTGTTGCTGTGGTGCGCCTCCCGCGAGGAGTGGGGGAGCCGCCCCCGTGGGGGGACCTCGATGAGGGGCCTGCGGCTGGTGGGAGCGTGTCCTCGTAGACTGCGGGGGTGCCCGAGCGCAGCTTGACCCACCTCGATCCTCTTGGCCGTGCCCGCATGGTCGACGTGACCCCGAAAGACCCCACGCATCGCCGTGCGGTCGCGCGGGGTCGTGTCTACATGGATGCCGAGACCACCTCGCTCGTCGCACGCGGGTCCATCTCCAAGGGTGACGTCCTCGCGGTGGCCCGCGTCGCCGGCATCCAGGCGGCGAAGCGCGCACCCGATCTGATCCCGTTGTGCCACCCGCTCTTGGTGGGTTCGGTGTTCGTGAACTTCCGCATCGAAGACACGTTCATCGAGGTCGAGACGCAGGTCGACACGGTTGATCGCACCGGTGTCGAGATGGAGGCCCTCACCGCGTGCAGCGTTGCCTGCCTCACGATCTATGACATGTGCAAGTCAGCCGACCGGGCCATGGTGATCGGCGACATCACGCTGTGGGAGAAGACCGGTGGACGCTCGGGCACGTACCGCCGTCGCGGCGACGAGGGCGTGACGGGTGACGGCCTCGGTGACGGCCTCGGTGACGGCCTCGGGCTCGACGACGGGTTGGGTCTCGATGACGGGCTGGGCCTTGACGAGGGGGCCAACGGCTCCTCCACGCCGCTGTGACGCCTGGCGCGACCGTTGGCGCGCGTGGCGGTGTCGTAGTAGAACCGTAACAACCGACTTCCGGCCGTCATGGGCGGAAGATGGGTGCAGCGTCCCACCTAGGGCTGTGACCTGCACAGATACGAGTTCCCTACCCGGCAGACCGACCATCCACCAGTGCAGCGCACGTGCGGGTTACGGTCCTGAGAACGAAGGCAGGCACGGAGCGTGGCATACGTGGTGATCCTGGCGATCTTGGCAGTGCTGTGGGCAGGGGTGATCTTCACCTGGGTCCGCGAACGAGCACACGACAACCGTGGTGACTCCACGCACGCGTTCCGCCAGCAGCTCTCCACGCTGTCGCGTACCCACCCCGGCGCCCGACGCAGCACGGGTTTCCCGGCGCAGGTCCCGGGCGCGCAGCGCGCGGTACTGACCCGTCGCTCGGCTGCTGACGCAGCGATGCGTCGTCGGCGCCGTGACGTGCTGACCGCTCTGGTCGGTGCATCGCTCATCACCTTCCTCTTCGCCGCATTCGTGGGCTCGCTGGCTCTGATCCTGCTCAACGCCGTGTGCGTCATCGCCACGGTCGGGTACGTGGTGCTCCTTGCCCAGCAGCAGCAGCTCGCGCAGGAGCGTCGCCAGAAGGTTCGCTACCTGCCTGGGGCTGCAGCCCCGGCCCGTGCGGCGTACCGCCAGGCCGAGGTGGCGATGGCCGTCGGCGAGCACCGCGGTGGTCGTCCGATGCGCCCCGCGCGCTTGGGTGCCGAGGCTGCGGCGATGCGTCGTCCCGCTACCAACTAAGGGTCACCCGGGCGGTTGGCGTATGCTGGCCGCTCCCTTGGGGGTGTAGCTCAGCTGGCTAGAGCGCTTCGGTCGCATCGAAGAGGCCGTGGGTTCGAATCCCATCACCTCCACCCTGTGATGTCGCGAGACATCAGAAGCCCTCCGGACCTGCATCTGGTTCGGAGGGTTTCAGGCTTTTGGCCCCGCCGGCGGCGTCGCGCTTCCCACCGCGTCGCCCTTCCCATTTGCGTCGCAGTTCTCGGCACCGATTCGGTGCAAAAACGGGCGGAATCGGGGCCGAGAAGCGCGGTGGTGGGCGGAATCGGGGCCGAGAAGCGGGGTCGTGGGATGTGGGCGGGAGCTAGCAAGCCGCTGCTTCGGTATGCGCCAAGACCCGGTCGAGCCACGCGAACGCTCGGGCGTGGAAGAGGCTTCGTGCGCCGGCTTCGCAGTGGTCGCCGGCGCCTTCGGCGTCTCGGAAGAGGATCAGGTCATGGGGGCATTGCAGAGCGGCCGCCAGCTGCGGGGCGCTGGCGCCGATGTCGTCGCGCTCCGCGTGGCATACGAGCGTCGGGCAGCTGATCTGATGCGCATGGCCCTCCAGGCTGTACTCGCGCAGCATCTCGAGGTAGTCGAGCGGGCTGCGGGCGCCATGGACGAGTTGCCCGCGCCGAAGCGCCCAGCCGGCCGTCGGCTTCGCTGCCAGTCGGTCGAGCACTCGGCGGACCACCGCTGTTGGGAGCGCCTTGTGGGCTCGCAGTCCCTCGGCCAGGGGCCCGGGCATGCGGCTCAGCGCGGCTTCGAAGAGGTCGAACGATCCGCAGTCGGCAATGCATGCAGCGAGTCGGGGCTCGCCGGCAGCGGCACGAGGAGCGAGGTGGCCTCCCAGGCTGAGGCCCACGAGCGCCACACGGTGCGCGTCGATGCCGTCGACGCCGATCGTGTGGTCGAGCACGGCGCCGATCACCCGCTCCCAGTCGGGGCGGAGTGTGAGGCCCTGTTGGAGCAGCGCGGCGCCCTGGCCCGGACCGTCGAAGGCGACGACGTTGTATCCACGATCGAGCGCGGCGGCGCCGGTGAGGAAGTACAACTCTTCGGCGGTGCCGTCGTAGCCGCCGGTCAGGACGAGGGTCGGTGCTGTCGAGGGTTCCTGATGCGGGCGGAAGAGGTAGCCCGGCAACGTGGTGCCTTCGAACGGAATCTGCAGGACCTCGGGCGGGCACGCGAGGAGTGCGGCCCCGGCCCGAAACGATGCGTTCTGGTCGCAGTTGCTCGCCACCAGCCGCTCGTCGATCGGACTGCCCATGAGCATGACCCCGGCGGTCCGGAAGTAGTTGGACGCTCGGAAGAACGCCGCGCGGGCAGAGACCGTCTGGCCGGCGGCGAGCGCGGCCTCGCCCATCGCGTGCGCGGAGGCTCCGAGGCTGTGCCATTCCCGGTGCCAGCTATCGAGGTCCTTCTCGTTGATGAGCGATGCCGTCGCCAAGCTCTCCCCGAAGTCGGCGCCGCCCGCAGCCGCCGTGCCGAGCAGGCGAAGCAGCTGTGCGTCGAGCAGTTCGTCGCGCAATGCAACTCGGGTCATGGAGCGCCTCCCGGGCAATCATGGTACTATCTGAATAGTTTAGATACTAAAGGACTGTGCTCATGGAGTCAACGGAGAACCGCGCCGCGTTGATCGCCCGCCTCACCCGCGAGGTCGGGCGCGATCTCGCGACAAAGACCGTCCTGTTCCACGCCGCGCTCGCCGGCCGCCTCGGGATGACCGCCACCGCTCTCAAGAGCCTGGATCTGCTGCGCGAGGCCGATCCGCCGCTGACCGCGAGAGACCTCGCCGATCGCACCGGGCTCACGCCTGGGGCGATCACGGGAGTCGTCGATCGCCTCGAGGAGCGTGGCTTCCTGGAGAGGGTGCGTGATCCATCAGACCGACGTCGCTGGGAACTGCGGCCGATCGCGGACCGTCGCGAACAGGTCATCGATCTGTTCGAGCCGCTCCGGGACTCGATCGCGCACATCTGCGCCGACTTCTCAGATGCCGACCTCGCGACGGTCGAACGGTTTCTCGCTCGCCTCGGGGGAGCGATGGATGATGCGGCGGCTGAGCTCAGGGCCAACGGCTGATCCACCATCGCCCCAGGAGTTGGGCCCTTGGTCCGTGCCGCCTTCGTTCGGCCCGCGCTACGGTAGAAATGAAACGTGTTCCAACTGGCTGGGCATCCCGGTCATCTCCGGAAGGGGACCGCACATGCGCGTCGTCGTCGACTACGACCTCTGCGAGAGCAATGCCATCTGCATGGGCATCGCGCCCGAGGTGTTCGAGGTGCGCGATGACGACCTCTTGTACATCCTCGACGAGCACCCACCCGAAGCCCTGCGGGCGAGGGTCGAGGAAGCCATTCGGCGCTGCCCCAAGCAGGCGCTGAGCCTCGAGGAAGCCTGACCTGCGCCGCATCGCAGTGGTCGGCGCTTCGCTCGCCGGCCTGCAAGCCGCGGAGACCCTCCGCCACGAGGGCTTCGACGGTGAACTGACCCTCATCGGCGCCGAGGCGCACACGCCCTACGACCGGCCGCCGCTGTCGAAGCAGTTCCTCTCCGGGGCGTGGGACGAGGATCGACTCACGCTTGCTGCGGTTCGCGATGACCTTGCCGTGGACTGGCGCCTCGGCGTTCCCGCAGCGGGCCTCGACGTCGCCACGCGCACGGTGCAGTTCGCCGACGGCGAAGTGCTCACGTGCGACGGCATCGTGGTCGCGACGGGCGCCCAGGCGCGCACGGTCGCCTCGGCCGCGGGCCTTGCCGGAGTCCACGTCCTGCGCACCCTCGACGACGCGCGTGCCCTGCGCACCGCCGTCGAGGCGGGCCCACGCCACGTCGTGGTCGTCGGGGCCGGATTCATCGGCGCCGAGGTCGCCGCCACGCTGCGCGGGCTCGACCTCGCCGTGACGATCGTCGAGCCGCTCGATGCTCCACTGGTCCGTGCGCTCGGACGTGAGGTCGGCGACGTCGTGGCGGCGGTGCACCGCGCACACGGCGTCGACGTCCGTACCGGTGTCGGGGTGGCGGGCTTTCGGGGCGACGGCTTCGTCACAGGTGTCGACCTGACCGATGGCTCCTCGCTCGACGCCGACCTGGTCGTGGTCGGCATCGGGGCTGTGCCGACCACCGAGTGGCTGCGCGCCTCGGGCCTCACGCTCGACCCCGACGGTGGGCTGCACGCCGATGCCACGTGCCGGGTGGCGCCGGGCATCGTTGCAGCAGGCGACGTCGTGTCGTGGCCGAATCCGGTCTTCGACGGCGAGCGCATGCGAGTCGAGCACTGGGACCACGCCTTCGACCAAGCTGCGCACGCCGCTCGCTCGCTGCTCGCCGGTGACGAAGCCGAGCCGTACGCCGCGGTGCCGTGGTTCTGGTCGGACCAGTACGACCGCAAGATCCAACTCGCCGGTCGACCCGATGGTGCAGACGAGGTGGTCGTGGTCGAGGGCTCGTTCGCCGAGGCGCGCTTCGTGGTCCTGTACGGTCGGGCCGGACGGCTGCGCGCGGTGCTCGGCATGAACCGACCTCGTGCTGTCGTGCAGCTGCGTCCCCGTATCGCCGAGGGGATCAGCCTCGCCGATGCCAGGAGCCGCTTCTGATGTCCAGCCCCATGGTCGCAGCCGCTGCCGCACTCACGGTTCCCGGTGGGGTGCTGCTCGGTCTCGCGGGGTGCTGTGCGCTCGTGAACTGGTGGGCCGTCTGGGTCGGAAATCGCAAGGCGGAGTGGGTGGCAAAGCCCGCCACGCTCACGCTGCTCGTGGCGGTGGCGGCGGTTCTCACGCCTGCCGACTCCGGCGTGCGGTGGTGGATGCTCGCCGGGCTCGTGTGCTCGTTGGCGGGGGACGTGTTCCTCATGCTGCCGCGTGAGCAGTTCGTCGCCGGACTCGCATCGTTTCTGCTCGGCCACATCGCCTACATCGTTGCGCTCACCCTGCAGCACGAGTCCTGGGGGCTCACACTGGTCGGGATCGCAGCGGTGGTCGCAGCACTCGCCTTGGTGGGGTGGCGCATCCTCGGTGCCGTGCGCCGAGGCGACGACGCCGCGTTCGCCGCACCCGTCGTTGTCTACATGGCGGTGATCTCGGTCATGGTCATCGCTGCGTTCGGCACCGCAGGGGCGGTGGCGATCATCGGTGCCGTGCTGTTCTATGTCTCCGATGCCACGCTCGCCTGGAACAAGTTCGTTCGGCCGTTTCGTGCCGGTCGCCTTGCCGTCATGACCACCTATCACCTCGGTCAGGTCGGCCTCGTGTTGTCGCTGGTGCACGGTGGCTGAGGAGCAGGTGGGGCACACCGTGGCACGGATCGACACGACACGCGCGCGGGATCAGGTCGCTCGACGCCGGCGATTGTCTGGAGCAGCGCTCGTGCTCGTGGCGTGCGGTTCGGTCCTCGTGGCCTGCGGTGCCGCCCGCCTCGACACCACCGAGATGCGTTCGCAGATCGCATCCACGCTGCGCACCCGCTACGCGCCGGCATCGGTCGGGGCGGTGACCTGCCCGGGCAAGGTGCGCGCACGGAAGGGAGCGTCGTTCCGCTGCACGGTCGACGTGGGCGGCGTGCCCGTGGCGGTCACCGTCAAGCAGACCGACGCGGAAGGGTCGCTCAGCCTGTCGACGGACAAGGCCGTGATCGTGGTGGCCAAGGTGCACGACGACCTCACGCATCAGCTCCAAGCGGCGTACAGGTCAGATTCCGGAGTTCCGCCGGTGACGGTCGACTGTGGGCCCGACGAAGTGCAAGTCCTGGCCGTGGGTGCGCACCTCCGCTGCACGGCGGCCACGCCCGCGGGCAGCCTGGCGTACCAGGTGCGTGTCCGAGACACGGCGGGCACCGTGGAGTACCAGCCGGTCGCCTGAGCGCACGCCCCGGTGGCCGGTGCGTTGCGCGTCCGCCGAGCGGAGCTCACCGAGGGCGCCGCGGCCAGGTCCACGAGAAGCACCGGTCGCTGAGGCCCCCCGGTGTCCACACCCGGTACGCGCCCAGCAGGGCATCGCCCGTGCGCTCGGTCCAACGGATCGCGGCCGGTGCAGCGACCCTCCGAACGACTTGGCGAACGCCGCCTTCGTGCACCACGTACCCGGCCCACACCCCCGGGTAGTCCTTCACCGACCCAACGCTCGTGATGACAACCGGTCCGTGCGCCCAGCGGCGGTTGCGGTGCACGTGGCCGGTGGTGACGAACGCAGCGGGGTTGGCGGCCGCAAGCGCGTCAAGGGTTTCGGTGGCGTCGTCGTGGGGGATGCCGAGCGGCCATCCCACAGGAACGGCGACGCGCGCCGGGTGATGATGGATGGCCACCAGCACGGCCCCCGGAGCGGTCGTGGCGCGCGCCACGATGTCCGCTCGGAGATGGCCGAGGCGTCCACGATCGTCACCCGCGCGCGTTGAGTCGACGAACAGGAGGCGAAGCCCCGGTACGTCCAAGTGTTGGACGCCGCGCACCAGGTCGAACCCGTGCGGTGCCAGCGCCACCTCGGGCTCGACGGTGCGGCGGCGCTTGGTCTCGTGGTTGCCGGGCAGGATGTCGATCGGCACCGGTGCGCCTGCGAGGGCGTCGACTGCCCGAACCCAGGACCCAGGATGGCTCTGGTCCACCACGTCGCCCTTCACGATGAGGCGTGCAGCGCCCCAGGCGACGGCTTCGCGCCGCGCGGCGCGCGCACACCGCTCGGGGTGTGGGTCGTCGAGGTCGTTGTCGCTGATCGTGTGGAGGTAGCCGAACGTCGTGGCACCCACGTGCAGGTCGCTGATGGTGGCGAACCGATAGAGCTCTTCGCCCGGTGGCGGGGTGAGCGTGCGAGCGGTGAGCCGCGCCACGCCGTCGGGCACGCCGTCGCCGGCGACGGTCACCTCGAGCGCACGCGAGGTGGGGAGGTCGGCCAGCACCGCCGAGCCGGGCCCCCCGTCTGTCATGACCTGCACGTCGCTGTCGGCGGCGCTGATGCGCACCGGACCTGGCCCGAGTGCACCCCAGGTGACCTGGAGCGTGGTGTCTTCGACGGCGAACACCTCGAGACGGTGCGCGCGCGGCCCGTTGTGGCGGCCGAGCGCGTCGCGCACCTCCGGCAGCGTCGGGACACGCCCCGACGCGACTGCCCGGCGCGCCGCCCAACGGATCGGGCCCATCGGTCCGCTCGGGCGGTGGCGCGGCGTGCTCACCCGCGGGAGCCGACACCGCGCCGCGCGCCCACGGTGCCTGCGCGGCGGTCCGAGGGGTGTCGGCCGCCCTCGTCTTCGCCTCGGGGTAGACGGGCCGTCACCGGAGCGCGGCGCCCAGGGCGGGTGCCTCGCGCGTCGCCAGGCCCACCGTGACGCGCATGCGCTCGATGTGCTGGTGGAACTGCTTCGCGGCCTGGGGGACGGGGTGTGCGTCGAGGAACGCCTCGACCTCGGCCGCGAGGTTGGCGTCCGCGATCGTGCGGACACCGCCCACCATGCGCGAGATGGCGTTCGTCGGGAGCCGTTCGAGCAGCTCGGCCCAGTGCTGTGTTGCGAACTCCCATGCCACGCGTGCGTTCGCCCGATTGGCGAGTGCCCGGCTCAGGAGCAGGCCCGCATCTTGGGTGCGCACGTGCGAGCTCAGGAGCAGGTCGCAGAAGCGTCCGAACTGGGTGGCGTCTTCGCAGTCGGCGAGCGCACCCAGGTAGCGCAGCGTGTCCTGCGGAGTCGTGGCAGCCTTCGAGCGGGCAAGGAACTCGTCAAAGGTCGCAGCGTCGGCGTGCGCGGCGACGATACGGACCGCCGCGTCGCGGATGGCCGGGTCGACCGAGCGCGTGCCGGTGACGATCTCGTGGCTCTGCGCCAGCACCGTTGGGTCACCCCCGAGGAGTCCTCGCGCCTCGAACAGGGCAGCCCGCAACGTCGCGTCACGCTCCGACTCGTCGGCTTGGGGGGCGTCGCCAAGGAGGTCGACGGCGGGCTGCAGCACGCGCCCTGTGAAGCCCTGCAGGTCGGCGCGATCCGCGTCGGATGCGATCCGATCGAGGGTGGACAGGATCGACACGACCCGGCGCCAGACGGTCAGATCACGCTCGCCCTGCCACGCGTCGATGAGGCCCAGCACGGTCGCGGCGGACTCGTCACCCGCAAGGACCGACGCCCACAGGTCGTCGAGGAGCGTGTACCGCTCGACTGAGCTGAGCACCTCGGGGCCGCGAGCCCGCAAGGTGTCGAGGAGGTCTGCTGCGTAGCGGACACGGAAGAAGCCGCTGCTCTCGCGGTTCACGACCACCCAGGTGGCGGGCTCGCCCAGGTCGACGTCGAGCGTGTCGCCGTCGAGGAGCACGGCGCGCTCGTGGGCGCCCTGCGCGCTGCCCCAGCGGAGCAGAACCGGAACCGCCCATCGCGACTCCGTGTCGCCACCCAGGTAGCGGAACGGTCGTTGGGTGAGGCGCAGCACGGTGGCGTCGTCGCGGAGCTCGGCGTCGACTACGGGGTGCCCGCCCTGGAAGATCCACGAGTCCGCGATGCGGCGCACGGGCTCCCCGGTTGCTTCCTCGAGGGCGTCCCAGAGGTCGCTGGTCTCGGTGTTCGCGTACGCGTGACGGGCGAGGTAGGCGGCGATGCCGGCACGGAACGGCCGCTCGCCGAGGAACTGCTCGAGCATGCGTACGACCGAGCAGCCCTTCTCGTAGGTGAGCACGTCGAACATGCCCTCGGCGTCTTCGGGGGAGATCACCGGGAACTCGATGGGGCGCGTGGCAGCCAGGGCGTCGGTGTCGAACGCTGCTGAACGGCTGGCGGCGAACGTCGTCCAGCGATCCCATTCGGGGCGGAACACGTCGACCGCGATGGTCTCCATGAAGGTGGCGAAGGCCTCGTTCAGCCAGATGCCGTTCCACCAACGCATCGTGACGAGGTCGCCGAACCACATGTGGGCGAGCTCGTGGGCGACCACGTCCGCGACCCGCTCGAGCTCCGGCTGGGTGGCGACGGCTGGGTCGACCAGCAGCGCCGTCTCGCGGAAGGTGATGCAGCCGAGGTTCTCCATCGCCCCGAACGCGAAGTCGGGGATGGCGACCAGGTCGACCTTGTCTCCGGGATATGCGATGCCGTAGTAGTCGGTGAACGTGCGCAGTGCCGACGCCCCGATGTCGAGCGCGAACCGGGCGAGCGTGGCCTTGCCGAGCGGGTGCACGACCCGAAGCGGGACGCCGTCGACGTCGACCACCTCTGTGGCTTCGAGCGGCCCGATGACGAACGCGACGAGGTACGTCGACATCTTCATCGTGTCCGCGAAGCGGACCCGGGCACGCCCGTCGCCGAGCAACTCCCGCTCGACCTCCGCGCCGTTGGAGATGGCCAGCAGGGCTGCCGGCACCACAAGCGTGACGCCGAACACTGCCTTGCGGTCGGGCTCGTCCCAGCACGGGAACGCCCTGCGGGCGTCGGTCGATTCGAACTGGGTCGTCGCGATGATGTGGGAGACGCCCTCGGAGTCGGTGAAGCGCGAGCGGTAGAAGCCGTGCAGCTTGTCGTTGAGGATGCCCCTGAAGCGCAGGTGCAGCGCGGTGTCGCCGGCGGGAAGCGGCGACTCGAACGCGAGCGTGGCCCGTTCGGTGGCCTCGTCGTAGGTGACGTGCGCGGTGACCCGTGCGTCGCCGACCGATGCGACGGCCTCGTCGATCTCCAGCTCGATGGCGTTCAACACCACGAGTGCCGTGGCCTCGTGCACGGTCACCGCAATGGTGACGTCGCCGGAGAACGTGCCTGCGTCGAGGTCGGGCTCGAGTGTCAGGTCGTAGCGCGTCGGTTCGACGGTGCGCGGCAGGCGGTGTGGGTCGCTGGCGTGCTCGGCAGCCACAGGTGCTCCTGATGCTCGGTCGGTGGGGCGTGCCGAGCGTACCGGCGTGATGTCGGTCAGCCGACGAGCACGTCGCAGGTCGCGCCGTCGGCAGCTGCGGTCAGGTAGATGTTCGTCTCGTCGGGTTCGCTGCTCATCCAGATGCGCGTCGGGCTGGTCAGCGTGACGTGCACGGTCGTGGGGGTGAACCCGAGCCCGTGCGGAACCGCCGTCTCGTCCTCGTTCGCCGAGACGCCACGAATCTGCCGGCCCGGAAGGGTCGTCGTGGCGGCGGTGAGGTTTGGACTGTACGTCCACGATCCGACGCCGGCGTTGCCGTCCAGCGCGTTGCCGTCCATCACCACATCCCAGACCCGGTTCACGACGGCAAGTCCGTGCACCTGCGCCCCCGAGCCGTCGTCGACGCAGCGGTTGTCGAGCACCGCGCCGTTGCGCAGCGGTGGGTCGGGGTCACCGGCGGTCCCCCACAGCACGATGCCGTTGCGGTTGTACTCGGGATTGGACTGTGCGGTGCCGTTCGCGACGCACACGTTGGCGCGCACGGTGAAGTCGTGTGCGGCGAGCATGCCGATGCCGGAGGCGGCGCAGTCCGAGATGACGTTGGCGGACACCACCGTCGCGGCGGCGTTGCGGTCGATCCGGACACCGAGGTCGCCCGCCGTGTCGATCACGTTGGCGTGGAGCACCGCGCCGACCGCGTTCTGCGCGGCGATGCCCAGCCCAGGTGTGCGGTCGACGGTGTTGGCGGCGACCGTGACCGCCGTCAGCTGCGGGCCGGTCGTCCCCGACACGCCGATGCCCTTGCCGCCGTCGCCGGCGCCGTCGCCGTCAACGGCGTTGGCGACGATCACGACGTTGGACGTGCCGTCCTCGACGCGGATGCCTGCGCAGTCTGCACCGACCTGTGCCCATCCCGACACGATGTTCGCGGCGATCGTCACGTCGCTTGCGCTGAAGCCCTGTGCCGTATTCCCCCAGGCGTAGATGGCGTTCTTGCCGGCGTTGATGCAGTGGTTGCCGACGATCGCCATGCGATGCGCACCCTGGCATTCGATCAGCTCCTCGTCGCCATCTGACGAGAAGTTGTGCGCGATCACCACGTCGGTGACGCCGGGGAAGGCGACGATGTTGTACCCCTTCGCACCAAGGACCTCGCAGGCTTCGACACGCCCGTTCGTGGCGGGTGCCCAGAACGCGAGGGCGTTGCACACGTTTGACTGGCCGTCTCGGTTGCCGTCGAGTCGGAGGCGGGTAACGGTCACGTTCGACGTGGTGATCGTGCAGAGGTTGCGGTTCGACCCGGAGGGCAGGTGCAGCACAGAGCGGTGCCCGGCACCCGTGAGCGTGCAGCCGGCCGGCGGGCGGATGTCGACCACCTCGTAGGTGCCCGGCGGGACGTACACGGTGCCGCCCTCCGCGCCGAGGGCGGCAAACGCGGCGGTGAACGCGGCGGTGTCGATGGTGCTGCCGTCTCCCACGGCCCCGAAGTCGCGGACGTCGAGCGCGTTGGCGAGGTCGGGTGGCGGGGTAGGCGCACACGCGGTGAGCAGACCGCCCAGCGCGAGCAGGGCACCTCCGGCGGTGGTGCCGCCGAGCAGTTGGCGTCGACTCAGGCCTGTCATGCGACGCGCACCTCGCAGGTTCGGCCCGGCGCGTCCGCTCGGAGGTAGACGGACGTGGCGTCCGCGGGCGCGTCGACCCACACGGCTCCTTCGGAGCGGGCGTCGAGCACGACGGTGGTGGGCACGCGACCAAGGTTGTGCGCAAGAGCGAGCCCGGTGTCGTCGACGGTCACGACGCCGAGCCGCACCGTCGGGGCGAGGAGCGGACCGGGGCCTGAGGCCTGTGGCGTGGGGCTCACCGAGATCGTCGGGAACGCGTTGCCGTTCGCGCACCACGACGTGCCGCCGTCCAGCGCGGCGGCGACGGGCGCGGTGACGCCGGTGGCGCTTCCTGCGACGTTCCCGGCGAGCAGTGGACGTACCCCGATGGCGGAGGTGATCGTGGCCGTCCCCGGTGTGGGGGACCCTCCGGCGTCCTGCCAGCAGGCGTTGCCGACGACGAGATGTCCACCCGGAGCCGACAGGCCGATGCTGCCGGCCACGGCGTTCGTGATCGCGTTCGCGATGATCGCCTGTCCGGTCGCGGTGGTCGCGATGCCGCAACCGGTTGCGTTTCGGATGCTGTTCGCAGCGACGACCACGCCCGGCGCGTCGATGTGGATGCCGTCGGCGCCCGCGTTGGCCACGACGTTGCCCGTCACCGCACCGTTGCGTGCCGACGAGCTTGCTCCCGAGACCGTGATGCCCGGGCAGCCGGCCGCAGTCGTGGCGACCACGTTGGCGCTCACGGTGAACGACGTGCACGAGGGCTCCACGGCGATCGCTGCGACGTTGGCCCCCGTTGCCCCCGCGTCCTGCACGACGTTGCCCCACACGTGCACGGCGTCGGTCGGCGCGTCGGCTGACCCGAGACGGATTGCGCTCCCGCCGCAGCCGACGATGAGGTTGCGGACGATCGTCACCTCCGACGCGCCGACGACCGTCACGCCGTCGCTTCCCGGAGCATCGATCGTGCAGGCATCGACGCGGACCGCGGTCGCGGCGTTCGCGATGGCGATGCCCGGCGTGTTCGGTGAGCGGCACCAGACGTTGGCCATCTCGATGTCGAAGGCGTTGCCGTGCACCGAGAGCAGCGGACCTTGCAGGCTGGTGGCCCCTGTTGCGTCGAGGGCGAGGTGCATGACACGCAAGCGTCTGCCCGTGAGCTCGATCAGTGCGGTGAGTGCCGACCCCGATCGTGGCCGCAGCACGCTCCCAAGGCCTTCCCCGAGGAGCAGGCAGCTCGCCGGGAGCTGCAGCGTTGCGGTCTGGTAGGTGCCCGCAGGCACCCATACGATCCCCCCGCCTGCGCTGGCCACGAGCCCGAACGCGGTCTGGAACGCGGCGGTGTCGTCGGTGGTCCCGTCTCCTGTCGCGCCCTGCGCACGCACGTCGACCACCAGCAGACCGTCGGGTGGTGGGGTGGTCGTCGCTGCGGCACGGCTCCAGCCGGTCGCGGCGACCGATGCGAGCGCGCCCGATGCCATCAGGACTCGACGTCGGCCGAGCGGGGTGTGGCCGCTGCTCATCCGACGAGCACCTCGCACGTGGCCCCCGCGGTGTCGGCCTGGAGGTACACCGCGTTGGCGTCGCTCGGCGCAGCTCGCCAGATCGTGGCGTTGCTCGTGGGGACGATCGAGACGGCACTCGGGGTGTAGCCGAGGCCGTGCGCGACCGGTGTCGCTGAGGTGCCCACGGTGACGCCACGCACGGTCGTCGTCGGCGTGGTCGTGCTGCCGTCTTGGAGGTTCGCCGATGTCCCGACGAGGCCGTCGCCTGCGGGTGAGCTGAGCGCATTCGTGGCGAGCACCACCCGCGTGGCGGGACCGGTGAAGTTGATGCCCGTCGGTTGCGCCCCTGTCGGTGCGTCGCACGCGTTGCGAGAGATGGTGCTGGTGGCGACCGCGTTGAGCGTGATGCCTGCGCCGGACGATCCCGTCCCGTTGTCGCGACAGGTGTTCGCGCTGACCACGAGGTCGACGGAGCGGGTGAGCGTGATGCCCGCGGCCGAGCAGTCCGTCACGAGGTTCCCGTCGACGACGCAGCGCGCCGCGATGTTGCGCAGGACGATGCCGCTGACCGCACCGGTGACGATGTTCGCCGTGACGCTGCACAACGACGACTGATCGACGAGGATGCCGTTGCCCGACCCCGGCGTGACGTGGTTGCCGTGCACGGTGGTGAAGCTGGTGCCGGCGACCGCCGCGATGGCTGTGCTCGGCGCACCCGACAGCCGGTTGTGGCTGATGGTCACCGCGCGAGCGTTGGTGAGAAGGATCGAGCTCGCGGTTCCCGCGGTGCAGGTCAGTTCGTTCGCGACCACCACGGCGTGCGTTGCGCTGTCGAGGTACACCGCGGGCCCGTTGGTTGCCTCGATGCGACAACCGGTGAGGCTGCACGCGTCCGCGGCGACGTGGATGCCTGCGCTGTTGGCTTCGCCGGAGCACGCCGCGACCGCCGTGTGCGCGCCGTGCAGTTCGAGCGCCCATGAGGCGCACCAACGCACGAGGACGCGCTGCACGAGCACCCGTGACGCCGAGGCGGCGACGACCACACCTGGCCCCGTGCCCGGCGCGTCGGGGGTTCCGCCTTCGATCGTGAGGTCCCGTATGGCGAGGTCGCCGCCGGCGACCGTGATGACCGGCCCGCTTGCAGTGCCGCGTCGGCGGATCGTGGAGCGGAGGCCGCTCCCGAACACGTCGAACCCGCCGGGGAGCGTGAGCGGGTCGCTCAGGTAGGTGCCGGGCGGGACCTGGACAGGTCGCCCGTCGGCGGCCGCCGCGGTGACGGCAGCAGACAGCGCGGCGGTGTCGTCGGTGGTGCCATCACCGATCGCGCCATAGGCGAGCAGGTTGTGGACCGCAATGGCGCCCATGCTGCCGGGGACCCCTCCCCTGCGCGCACACCCGGACCCCGGGGACCGCCGCGCCCCGTCAGGCTACCATCGACCTCCGGCCGCTCCTCGGCAGCCTCAAGCGCTTCTCCTCGCCGCCGATACCTGCTTGGGGTCGTGAGACTGTCTCGCCACACGGCGGGGAGCGCCCCACACTTCTGTCATGTCCACGCCGCGCTTCCGCCCTCGCCGCTCCGCCGCCCTCGTGGTGGCGGCCCTGCTGGTGCCGTGTGCGGGGGTGGGCGTGGCGGCGGCGGCTCCGCAGCAGTCCGTGCCCACGACCTCGCCACCCGCAACGACGGTGCCCGTGCCCACGACCGCGCCACCCACGACCGCGCCTCCCACGACCGGTCCACCGACCGTGCCGTCGACCACGGTTGTCGGGCCGGCGACGACGTCACCGGGCACGAGCCTCGTGCCGACCATGCCGGGCTCGACCACCACGGTGCCCGGGGCGTCGACGACGACGATCACGACGCTTCCGGGCGACGCACCGCTGACGCAGCAGCAGCCCGACGGCAGCTGGATCCAGCCCGTCATCCCCGACATCGAGTCCGACCCCGTCTTCCATGCGGCGCGGCGCGCGGATGAGGCGAGTGTCGATGTCGACAAGGCGCGAGAGGTGTCCGCGAAGGCGATGCTCGACGAGGTCGTGACTCGCCGCCGTGCGCGCTCCACCGGTGACGCGCTCGCGCTCGCCACGGCCAACAAGCGAGAAGCAGATCGGGTGGTGGCCCGAGCGGAGCGTGAGCTGCACAACGCCGTCATGCGGACCTACATGGGGTTCGGTGCAGACAGCGGGGGCGTGCAGACGGTCGTGGTCAACGGCCCCGACGACCCGCATGCGGTCTCCCGCACGTACCTCAACGTGACTGCAGGCGAGGCGAGAGCACGGCTCGCTGAGGGCAAGGCGACGCAGGCCCAGATGGGGGAGCGTTTGGCGGTCGCACAACGTGACGCACGCGGCGCGTCCTCCGCGCACCGCAGCGCGACCCGTGCCCTCGGTGGGGCGCACACCGCGTTGGCAGAGGCGCAGCGCACCCTCCGTGACGCGCGCAAGGCGCTGGTCGACGCACTCGCAGCGGCCCCCGACTTCGGCCCCGGCAAGCTCGAGTTGCTGCCCGAGAACCTGCCGGAAGGGTCGACCACGGTCGCGTCTCCGGCGGGGCTGATCGTGTTGCCCCCCGGGACCGATCCGCGCACCGCGTATGCGCTGTCGTTCGTCGTCTCCCAGATAGGCAAGCCCTACGTGTGGGGTGCCGTGGGGCCGAGCACGTACGACTGCTCGGGGCTGATGCTGCGGGCCTGGGCCTCGGTGGGGGTCGGCATCCCGCGCGTGTCGCAGGCGCAGCAGGCGTCCATCACGCCGGTCGCGGCGAAGGACGTGCGTCCTGGTGACCTCGTGTTCTTCGGTACGCCCGCGTACCACGTCGGCATGTACATCGGTGGGGGCCTGATGATCAACGCCCCGTTCACCGGGTCCTATGTGCGCATCGACCGCGTCTGGTCGACGGTGAGCAGCTTCGGCCGGGTCCTCCCGGCGACGACTCCAACTCCCTGAGGCCCTCCGTGGTGCTGGACGCTTGGCGCTAGCGTCATCCCCTCGTATGAACGCTTCTTCACCGCTTGCCGGTTCTTCGCCTGACCTCGACGTGGTTGCCGTCGGCAACGCCATCGTCGACGTCATCTCTCCCGCTGCCGATGCCTTCCTCGTCGAGCACGGCTTGGTCAAGGGATCGATGGCCCTCGTCGAGACCGACGCGGCCGAGGCGCTGTACGGCGCGATGGGGCCAGGCTCGGAGTCTTCGGGTGGGTCGGCCGCCAACACCGCCGCGGGGGTGGCGTCGTTCGGTGGGCGTGCCGGCTTCGTCGGTCGGGTTCGCGACGATCAGCTCGGCGCCGTGTTCTCGCACGACATCTCGTCGATCGGCGTCGAGTACCCCACGCCGCCCGCGGCGTCCGGTCCGCCGACCGCCCGCTGCCTCATCCTCGTGACGCCCGACGCGCAACGGACGATGAACACCTACCTGGGGAGCTCCGGCCTGCTCGACGAGGACGACGTCGACGCCACGTTCGTGCAGCGCGGGCACGTCACCTACGGGGAGGGCTACCTCTGGGAGGCCCCGGCGGCGAAGGCAGCCATGACCAAGGCGTTCGACGCCGCACGCGCGGCGGGTCGTCGCAGCGCGTTCTCGCTCTCTGACGGCTTCTGCGTCGATCGCCACCGTGCCGAGTTCCTGGAGCTCCTCGACACCCACGTCGATGTGGTCTTCGCGAACGAGGCAGAGGTCTGCGCGCTGTTCGAGGTCCCCTCCTTCGAGCAGGCGGTCGACCGTGCTGCCGCCAGGCGTGGTGTGTGGGCCCTCACGCGCAGTGAGCTCGGCTCGGTGGTCGTGTCAGGCGATGCCGTCACCACCGTCGCGGCGGCGCCCGTCGCAGAGGTGGTCGACACGACGGGGGCCGGCGACCTGTACGCGGCGGGCTTCTTGTTCGGGCTGACGCACGGGCTCGGCCTGGGGGACTGCGCCCGGTTGGGTTCGATCGCGGCTGCAGAGGTCATCTCGCATTACGGCGCACGTCCCGAGCGTCCGCTTGCGCAGCTCGTCCCGGAGGACATCCGGGCACTGCTCCACACCTGACCCCCCGAGCCTCCGCCGGCCGTGCAGCGGTAGGCGTCCGGGCGGCGGGACGAGCCCACCCGCCATAGGTGACGAACGACACTGGAACGAGTGAGTCGCGCGCGTTGCGGAGTCAGATAATAACGGTTATGGTCGCCCCATGACCGGACGCGTGGCTTCTCCCGATCGGCGCGCGTTCGATGCCATCGAACCGCTCGGCGTTGCCGCCGCACGCTCGAACGCCGGGGCTTCTGGCACCGGGTCCGCCGCCGACCCCGCCGCCGAACACGTCGACCCCTTGGGTGAACGTCTGCTCGCCGCGGCCGCGGAGGTGTTCGCAGAGCGCGGCTACGAGCGAGCCGGCGTCGCGGAGATCGCACGTCGTGCGGGCGTCACGACCGGCGCTATCTACGGGCGCTACCGCGGCAAGGCCGAGTTGCTCGTCGAGGCGATCGACCCACACGCCAGCGACGAGCTCGAAGCGCTCTTCGCCGCGCACAACTTCGAAGGCCGCATGGCAGACATCCTCCGCGTCGCCGGCGCGGGGCTGGTCGACACCGCCCCAGATGCGGCAACGCACACGTCGCTGCTGCTCGAGGTGTTCCTCGCAGCGCGCCGTCATGTCGAGGTCGGCGAGGTGCTCCGCGCTCGGGTCCTCGAGCGTCAAGCACGCCTCACCGAGATCATCGAACGTGCGAAGGCCGAGGGTGACGTCGACGACGACCTCGACACCACAGCGGTCGTCGCCTTCTGCCATGCGTTGGCGTTCGGCTTTCTGCTCTTCGACGCCACCAACCTGCCCATGCCCGAGTCCGAGCCGTGGGGGCGGCTCATCGAACGGCTCGTGGCGTCACTGTCCATCAGCGAACCATCTCGCACGGCTTGAACCCCGGGGGAACCCACCATGACCGACCAGCACACCGCACCCAACGACGAGGAGATCCTCGGCCGAGCAGAGGTCGATGACCTCGACGCCATCCTCGCGGTCACCAACACCGACCGCGATGAGGTGATCCACGCGGTGCAGAACAACGCCGAGACGATCTTCACGTGGGACTACGAGAAGGCGGCTCGGCCGGCGCTCGACAAGCTCTACGAGAAGGCAAAGCGCTCCCAGTGGAACGGCTCCACCGACCTCGACTGGTCGACCGAGGTCGACCAGGAGGCATTGGTGCGCGCGGAGGGCGTTGCCAGCGCCGAGCTGCTCGGCATGTTGGGCATCGACCTCACGGGCACGCCGATGGCCCGCTGGACCGAGAAGGAGTGGGTCGACTTCCAGATCGAGTCGCAGAACTGGACGCTGTCGCAGTTCATGCACGGCGAGCAGGGGGCGCTCGTGTGCACCGCGAAGATCGTCGAGACGGTGCCGTGGATCGACGCGAAGTACTACGC
>CAZUMJ010000014.1:0-10348 GCA_964621605.1 uncultured Iamiaceae bacterium
CTCGCAGGCGTGCAGGCACTCAGGCCCACTGCGGCGAACACCACCGCCGCCAACACCGTGCACGACCGCCCGAACGAACGTGTGATCCGCATATCCGCCACCCCTGGAAACTGTGTGTAAGCACGACGAGAGATACCGCTGGGGTACCTGTGAAGCACGGCACGCTACACCCCGCGGTGGGGCGGCTACGACGTGAGGTGTACCCGGAGGGCAATCCGCTCGAGGTGGCGGCCTGTCGTCGAGCCTGGGTTGCACGTCCCTGGCCGTTCTCGGCACCGATTCGGTGCATCGCCGGCCTTCTTGGCACCGATTCGGTGCGTTCCTGGACGAAATCGGTGCCGAGAACGCGGCCGACCGGGCGGAGAGGTGCGGCGATGTCGGCGAGCGGACAGTCACCGCAGCCGCCGAGACGCACGCTCGGCGCCGGGGTGATCCTCAGCCGAGCTCGGCCATCGGTAGGCCGATCGGATTGAAGAACGGGATGCGTCCGGTTTGCACGACCCGTTCCCGCATGGGCTCGAGGAGTGCGATGAGTTGCTGGGTGCGGTCGTCGCCGAGGCGATGCCACGGCCCCGTGGCGAGGTCGTCGGTGGTGTCCTCGATGCGTGCGCGGAGGTCGTCACCGGCCGGTGTCAGCCCAGATGGATCGATGAGACCACGTACCTGCATGCGCCGCTCCGCCGCGTCCCATTCCTCGTCGCTCCACGAGCGCGCGGTCTGCATCAGCTCTCGCGGCACTCGCCCAGAGGCAACCACGAGGACGTGCGCTTCGAGCCCGCTGAGGCCGCTGGTGAGCAGCGACGCGACGTGGCCGTCACCGCGGTGTTCGCGCAGCAGGGTCGCCGCCCACCAAAGGCGCAGGACGGGGTCGTCGGGAGGAGCGAGAGCGGTGTGGGCGGCAAAGAGGGCCCGACCTTCCGGCGAGCAGCCCTCTACCGCGAGGCTGGCGAGGTCACCCGCCTCACGAACCCCATCGACACCGTCGAACATGGAGCCCAGGACGGGGGCGAGCGCGTCGGCTCGGGCCTGCAGAACCTGAGTCGGACTTGCGATCGCCCAGGCGGCCGGCAGCGCGCGCTGCACCATGTCCGGCTGGAAGTTGTAGAAGACCGCGGCGCAGACCTCACCGCTGACCGCGCCCATCGGTGCGACGCGGGATGCGAAGTAGCCCTGCCAGAAGCCCTTCAGGCCGAGGGCCTTGTACGCGCTGGTCGTCTCGTCGCTGAAGTAGGTGACCGCGTGGATCGGCTCGAGGAGCTGCCACAGTCGCCTGGCGTTCAGCCGAAGCTCGTCCCTGTCCATCGCGGCCACCTCCACGATCTCCATCCGTTGTGCCTTGTCAGCATTCTGCCCCTTCGGGGCGGCGCCTGCCCGGTGGCCATGGCGCAGGCGCCGCCCCGACGGCATGCGTTCAGACGGGTTCGGGGAGGCTTTCGAGGCGCACGAAGCTCGCTTCCATGCCGTCGAGCATCCCCGTGGCAAGGGCGGCGTCGCGCGTCTCGGCGTCGGGGTAGGCGATCACGTAGGTGACGAGCGTCCGCTCGCCGTCGGAGTAGCAGGACAGGTCGTTCAGCGTCGGCTCGCCGTCCTGGCCGTCCAGGTGCTCGGTCGTCACGATGCGGCGGCCGGCTTCGACGACGACGACCTGGCCATGGAACCCGAACGGCGTGCCTTCGTTCCCGGCGGTCGGCGCCCACGCCCAGCGATAGGACGTGCCCGCGACCGGCGTGAAGTCGCACACGGTCATGTCCCAACCGTCGGGCCCGAGCATCCAGCGGCTGATCAGGTCGGGTTCGGTCAGCGCGCGCCACACCTGGTCGCCTGCTCCGCGCACCACACGGCTGATGCGGACGCGCTGATCGTCAAGCACCTCCAGGTCGGTGCGTGTGGCCTGGGCGAGTGCAGCGAGGTCGCTCAGCACGACGTCGATCTGCGCCATCGCGGCCCGCATGCCTTCGAGCATGCCCATGCCGATGAGTTGTTCGAGCGCCTCGAGCGCTTCGAAGGTGCTCACGGCAGTCATGCGTGAGCCCTGCTCGGTCTCCTCGAAGCGCATCGTCATGTGGGTCGCAGGCATGGCGAGGTTGGCGACACCGTCGGCGTCGGCGAAGCGGTCGATGACCGAGAAGGATCGGGGCGCGTCGACGTCGACGACCTCCCAGATGCCGCAGGAGGTCATGCCGTCGGGACCGGTCATGCAGTAGCGGGCACGCCCGCCGGGGGTGATGTCGAGCTCGGCGAAGGTGGCGGGCCAGTTGGGAGGGCCCCAGAAGCGCTCGAGCTGACGCGGGTCGGTGTAGGCCCCCCACAGACGTGCAACTGGGGCAGCGAAATCCGCGACGACGGTGAGGGTGAGCGCCTCGAGGTCGGTGTCGACAGAGGTGACAGGCATGGACGGTTCTCCGGTCTTGGTTGGGCTGGGTGGATCGAGTTGGCGTGGGTCGGCCGGGTTCGGCGAGAATTCAGGGCTCCGGTTCGGCCAGCAGTGCGTCGAGCTGGTCGACCCGGTGGCGCCAGAGCTCCTCGTAGCGGGCGAGTAGCTCGCGGGCACGCGCGATCGTCTCGGGTCTGGCCCGGACCAGGCGCGACCGGCCGTCGGGCCGTTTGCTCACGAGTGACGCCTCCTCCAAGACCGCGACGTGCTTCTGGATGGCGGCGAACGACACGTCGTAGGCCGCCGCGAGGCCGCTCACCGACTGCTCTTCGAGCAGGGTGCGGCGCAGGATGTCGCGGCGGATCGACGAGGCCATGGCGTGGAAGATCCGGTCGACCTCCTCGTCGCTGAGGGACAGCCCGGAAGGAAGATCTACAACCATATGGTTGTAGAATAGCGGGGCCGGTGCCGCTGTCAAGCCAACCGTGGCGACCGCGAGCGCGATGCTGGTCACCCATGGCGTCACCGCTCCTCGATCACCTCGTGGCCCATGCTCGAGCGCGTCCCGATGCGCCGTTCGTTCGCTTCGCGCCCGAGGACGCCCGCGCCGATCTGACGTACGCGGCGACCGTCGAGTTGGTTGCCGACGTCGCGGCGGAGCTCGACCGTCGCGGCGTGCACGTGGGTGACCGGGTCGTCGCGCAGCTCCCGACGTCGTTCGATGCGATCACCTTGTCGCTCGCCGTCATGTGGGCGGGCGCGGTGTTCGTTCCGCTGAACCCCGCGTTGGGTGCGGACGACACCGAGGCGTTGTGCGCCGACGCGCGACCGTCGTTGGCCATCGTCGGAGCGGACGCGCTCGCGGCGTTGCTCCAAGCGGCCGCTTCTGCCGGCATCGATGGCACCGACCCTCCGCGAGGTAGGCCGCGGTCGGCGCTGCACGATCTGCCCGATTCCGTCCCGACACCGCACCCTCGCGCCGGCGACGACCCTGCCTCGATCATCTACACCTCGGGCACCACAGGCCGCCCCAAGGGTGCGATCGTGACGCACGCCAACCTGGCCACCAACGCCGAGGCCTTATGTGCCATCTGGGGCTTCAGCCCAGACGACGTGACGGTGCACGCCCTGCCCACCTTTCACGCACACGGGCTGTTCGTCGCGGTGAACACGGCCATCGTGGTGGGCTCAGCCCTGCGCTATGTCGGTCGCTTCGACGTCGATCGCGTGATCGACGCACTGCGCGGTCCTGCCACCGTGCTCATGGGCGTGCCCACGTTCTACGTCCGGCTCCTCGCCAGCGAGCGCTTCACCCGCGGAGTGGCCGCAAACGTCAGGCTCTTCGTGTCGGGTTCCGCGCCGCTCACCGAGAAGGTCTTCGACGCCTTCGAGGCCCACACGGGAACCCGCATCCTCGAGCGCTACGGCATGAGCGAGACCGAGATGATCGCGTCGAACCCGCTCGTGGGCGAACGGATTGCGGGCAGCGTCGGCTTCGCCCTACCCGACGTCGAGGTGCGCATCCGCCGCGGTGACGATCCCGCGCAGCCCTTGGCCGACCCACACAAGCCGGGTGGCATCGAGGTTCGGGGGCCGAACGTCTTCGCGGGGTACTGGGGCATGCCGGAGCGGCGTGCACTCGACTTCACCGACGACGGGTGGTTCCGTACCGGCGACCTCGGCACCCTCGATCACGAGGGACGCCTCCGCATTGTGGGACGGGCGAAGGACCTCATCATCTCGGGCGGTGAGAACATCTACCCCGCGGAGCTCGAGGCGGTGCTCGACCAACTCCCCGGTGTCCACGAGTCGGCGGTGATCGGGGTGCCCGACGACGATCTGGGCGAGGTCGCGGTGGCCGTGGTCGTTCCGAGCGCGTGGCTGCTCGTGGGGCAGGACCGAAGCGCCGTGGACCACCGCCAGCTCGACGCGGCTGACGTGCTGGCCGCCCTGGCGGACCGCTTCGGCACGTTCAAGACGCCCCGGCGCGTCGAGTTCGTCGACGCGCTTCCGCGCAACGCGATGGGGAAGGTCTCCAAGCGAGAGCTGCGTGATCAGGCCGCACGCTCCCAGCGGTCTGCCGAGGAGTGACCTCTGCCTCGGGCGGAAGCACGGCCTGACCCGACCGCGCCGACCTGACCGCGCTCGCCCCGACCGCGCTCGGCGGGCCTGTCAGTGCGAGGCGCGGCGGGCCCGCACCAGCGCGATCACCTTGGCGGCGGCCTCGGGCACGTTCGTGCCGGGACCGAACACCGCGGCGACGCCGGCGTCCTCGAGGAACGGGTAGTCCTGCGGGGGGATGACGCCACCGCACACGACCACGACGTCCTGCGCACCGGCCTTGGCGAGCTCCTCGATGAGCTGCGGGACGAGCGTCTTGTGGCCCGCGGCCTGGCTCGACACGCCGACGACGTGCACGTCGTTGTCGACCGCGTCGCGGGCGGCCTCGGCCGGCGTCTGGAACAGCGGGCCGACGTCCACGTCGAAGCCGAGGTCGGCGAAGGCCGTGGCGATCACCTTGGCACCACGGTCGTGGCCGTCCTGGCCCATCTTGGTGACCAGGATGCGCGGCCGACGGCCTTCGGCTGCGGCGAACTCGTCGATGTCGTGCTGGATGGCGGCGAACGCATCGTCGCCTTCGTAGGCCTGGCCGTACACGCCCGAGATGCTACGGACCTCGGCACGGTGCCGGCCGAACACGATCTCCATCGCGTCGGAGATCTCGCCGACGGTGGCGCGGGCACGTGCGGCGTCGACGCAGAGCGCGAGCAGGTTGGCGTTGCCGCGGGCCCCCTCGGTGAGGGCCGCCAGCGCCGCCTGGCAGGCCGCGTCATCGCGTCCGGCGCGCACCGCTTGGAGGCGGGCGATCTGCGCCTCGCGGACCTTGGTGTTGTCGATGTCGAGCACGTCGACGAGCTCTGGGTTGTCGACCCGGTACTTGTTGACGCCGACCACGACCTCTTCGCCACGGTCGATGCGGGCCTGACGCCGAGCGGCGGCCTCCTCGATGCGCAGCTTCGGCATGCCCGAGTCGACGGCCTTCGTCATGCCGCCGAGCGCCTCGACCTCTTCGATGATCGTCCACGCCTTCTCGGCCAGGTCGTGGGTGAGGGCCTCGACGAAGTAGGAGCCGCCGAGCGGGTCGATCACGTGGGGGATGCCGGTCTCCTCGGCGAGAATGAGCTGCGTGTTGCGGGCGATGCGCGCCGAGAAGTCGGTGGGCAGGCCGAGCGCCTCGTCGAACGAGTTGGTGTGCAGGCTCTGGGTGCCACCGAGCACGGCGGCCATCGCTTCGACCGCGGTGCGCACCACGTTGTTGTAGGGGTCCTGCTCGGTGAGCGACACGCCCGAGGTCTGGCAGTGGGTACGCAGCGCCAGCGACTTCGCGTCCTTGGGGTCGAAGCGGCTCATCACCCGTGCCCACAGCAGGCGCGCCGCGCGCAGCTTGGCGATCTCCATGAAGAAGTTCATGCCGATGGCGAAGAAGAAGCTGAGGCGCGGGGCGAACGCGTCGACGTCGAGCCCCTGGGCCATCGCCGCACGCACGTACTCGAGGCCGTCCGCGATGGTGAAGGCGAGCTCGAGCTCCGCGGTGGCTCCGGCCTCTTGCATGTGGTAGCCGGAGATCGAGATGGAGTTGAAGCGGGGCATGTTCGCCGCCGTGTACCCGATGATGTCGGCCACGATCCGCATGCTCGGCTCGGGCGGGTAGATGTAGGTGTTGCGGACCATGAACTCCTTGAGGATGTCGTTCTGGATGGTCCCGCTGAGCTTCGCCGTGTCGACGCCCTGCTCTTCGCCGGCCACGATGAAGCAGGCGAGCACGGGCAGCACCGCACCGTTCATCGTCATCGAGACCGACATCTTGTCGAGGGGGATGCCGTCGAAGAGGATCTTCATGTCCTCGACGCTGTCGATCGCCACCCCGGCCTTGCCGACGTCGCCTTCGACGCGGGGGTGGTCGGAGTCGTAGCCACGGTGGGTGGCCAGGTCGAACGCCACCGACAGGCCCATCTGGCCGGCGGCCAGGTTGCGGCGGTAGAAGGCGTTGGACTCCTCGGCGGTGGAGAACCCCGCGTATTGGCGGATCGTCCACGGACGGTTCGCGTACATGGTCGCCCGCGGACCCCGGGTGAACGGTGCGAGCCCCGGCAGCGTCGAGGTGTCGATGCCCTCGATGTCGGCTGCCGTGTACAACGGGCGGACGTCGATGCCCTCGGGGGTGCGGCGTACCAGCGTGTCGGGGTCGGCGCCCTTGAGGTCCTTGCTTGCGGCTGCGCGCCAGTCGTCGAGGTCGCGCGCGGTCGGCTCGGTGTTGTCGGTCACGCCGCGATGTTACGAGCCTGCCTCGGAGGCGCCCACATCGAGACAGGCGTGAGGTGACGTGCTCCGCGGCGGCTCAGCCCCCGGCGGGCAGGCCTTCGCCAGATAGTCCCTCGGGTGTGACGTCAGCCCCCGGCGGGCAGGCCTTCGCCAGATAGTCCCTCGGGTGTGACGTCAGCCCCCGGCGGGCAGGCCTTCGCCGGTGAGTCGTGCCTGGTCGGCGGCGTGGCGCCCGTGCGCCCACCCAGCTGCGTCGTAGCCGCCACGCACGGTCGAACTCGAAAGCTTCCCGTAGCGCTCGGTGACCTCGGCGTCGATCTGTTCGGCCCTGGAGCGCAATACCGGCAGGAACGAACCGCCCTGGTGTGCTTCGACGTCGGTGTAGACGGCCTCGTTGATCTCGGCGAGGCGGTCGTCGATGCGCTGCGCGTACGCGAGGAGGAACGCGGATCGGTAGGACTGGCTGCGGGTCCGGGTGCCCGGCGGTGCGGTGCGGGCGGCTTCCCCCAGGGCGCGCTGCGCCTGGAGCAGCAGCGACGTGAACAACAGCTCCACCGCAGCCACGTCGTCGGGGAACCCGACGACGGTCGACATCGCGTAGTTGCTCAGGAACACCGCCCGGCAGTGTCCGTGCTGCGCCACGATCTGCAGGAGCAGCGACTTGGCATCGACGTAGGGATTGTCGATGGGCACCCGAACCGCCACAGGCTGCTCGGCTCTCCCGCTGCCGTGGTGCAGCAGCGCCGCGTCGATCGAGTGGCGGGTCATGAGCTCTTGCGCCTTCGCGGTGAAGGTGGTGGCCTCGGCCTCGAAGGTGCTGGACTCGGCTTTGGCGAGCAGGCGGCGGACCCGTTCGAGGACCGGATCGGACTGGGCCCCGGTCGGCGGCGGGGCGGCCACGGGGGTAGCGCGAGGCCCCCCACCGGGGCCTTGCCGGTGGGTACGAGGCGGGGGAAGCAGAACCTCGAGGCGTGTCAGGCCGCACACCGTGGTGAGGGCGTCGGTTGCGAGGTCGAGCATCTGCAGTCGGTCGAGCTGAGACGCCGACGACCAGCGGGTCACCCAGCCGGAGCGCCCGTCGGCGGCAGGGAGGTCGAGCTGTTCGACTTGGGCGATCCAGCGTGGGTCGAGGTCCGCGGCGCGCCGCGCGGCGTGGTCGGCGGCGATCGCCTCGCGCACGAGGTTGGTGGCGGGCACGGTGGCGCATGCACGGCGCGCCTGGCGCGCAAGCTCGGCGGGTTGCCAGCCGGCTTGCCAGATGGCGTCGAGCTGATCGAGGAGGGCGTCCTCGAGGGCCCGGTCGACCACCGGGGCGGGAAGGCGCGAGAGGCGCCGTAGCAGCAGGGTGGCGTCCTGGCCGCGGTGGCGCGTCTGGGCGGTGCTCATGAGGAGCCCGGCGGCGAGCTCGGCGTCGGTCAGCAGCGGCTCCTCGAAGGGCGGGTTCCGGCGCTGCCCGTTGTCGTTGCCGTGCCTCGGTCCCCAGGGCGCGCCGCGGCCGCCGCGGGGCTCGCTGCCGCTGCCGTGGCTGCTGCCATTGCTGTGGCTGCTGCCGTTGCTGCCTCCTCGGCTTCCTCCGTCGCCGCTGGTGGCTCGCGAGCGTGCTTTGGCTTTGGCCTTCGCTGCCCGTCGCTGTCGGTTGTTCGTTCCCATGGTGGCCTCGGCAGGGGGCTGGCGGTATGCGGTGGTGTGGTGTGTGCAGGCAGCACCTTATGGGGTGCCTATGACAGCCCCGCCGGCCCGACGTCGCCGGCCCTGGCCCGGCCGCCCGCCCCGTCTGCCTTGCCCGCCCCACCGCCCCGCCGCTGTTCTCGGCACCGATTTTGCCCAGAAATGCACCGAATCGGTGCCGAGAAGCCCGGGAATGCACCGAATCGGTGCCGAGAAGCCCGGGTGGGGTCCGGGTGGGTCCGGGGCGGGCCTGGGTCGGGCCTGGGTCCGGTGAAGCCCGGGATGGGTCCGGGGCCCATGGCGCCGGGTCCGGGGTCGGTCGGGGTGCCAGATAGCCTGCGGCGCATGGCGACGCGCTTCGTGATCATCGGTGGTGGGCCGGCCGGCAACCAGGCAGCGACCACCGCGGCCCGCCTGGGCGCAGAGGTGACGCTGGTGGAGCGTGACGTGGTGGGCGGCGCCGCACACCTCTGGGACTGCATCCCTTCCAAGGCGATGATCGCCACCGGTGGAGCCATGGGCGACCTGCGCCGTGCCCCCCACATGGGGCTCAGCGAGGTCTCTGCCTCGCTCGATGTCGACGCGCTCAAGGACCGCATCTCGAACATCGAGGCTCGGCTCGAGAGCTCGGTGCGGGGCCTGTTGCAGAGTCAGGGTGTGCGCATCGTGCGGGGGACGGGCCGCATGCTCGACCCGCACACGGTCGAGGTGACCACCGCCGACGGCGTAGAGACGATCCCGGCAGACTTCGTGCTGCTGTCCACGGGAAGCCGGCCGCGCATCCCGGAATGGGCGCCGGTCGACGGGCGCCGCGTCCTCACCACCCGCGACGCCTACCCTCCCGAGCAGCTCCCCGAACACCTCGTCGTCGTCGGTTCCGGCGTGACCGGGGTGGAGTTCGTGCACATGTTCCGATCGTTCGGGTGTGGCGTCACGCTCATCGTGAGCCGCCAGCAGGTCCTTCCGCAGAAGGACCCCGAGGTCGCT
Organism: uncultured Iamiaceae bacterium; assembly: GCA_964621605.1. Classification (GTDB taxonomy): domain Bacteria; phylum Actinomycetota; class Acidimicrobiia; order Acidimicrobiales; family Iamiaceae; genus CAZUMJ01. The sequence goes on from CAZUMJ010000014.1 coordinate 9,353, forward strand.
GCCGCGCTGGAGGACAACTTCTTGTCGCGGGGGGTGAAGCTCTTCAAGGGCGCGCGCGCCGAAGGCATCGACGTATCCGACGACGGTGTCGTGGTTCGCTGCGACGACGGCCGCCAGGCGCGAGGGAGTCACGTGCTGCTCGCGATCGGGTCCATCCCGAACTCCGACGGGCTCGGCCTCGACACGGTGGGCGTCGAGGTCGACGGCGGGTACGTGGTGATCGACCACAACTGTCGGTCGAGCGTCCCGCACATCTACGCGGCGGGGGATCTGTCGGGGAAGCTGCCGTTGTCGTCGGTCGCGTCGATGCAAGGACGCAAGATCGCCGAACACGCCATGGGCATGCACCAGGGCCCGCACCGACATCTCGATTATGACAAGGCCGCATCGGCGATCTTCACCGAGCCCGAGATCGCCGATGTTGGACTGGCCGAGGCCGACGCGTTCGCCGAGGGCCGCAAGATCCGGGTGACGAAGGTGCCGTTCTCGGCCTCCGCCAAGGCGCTCATCAACGATGACCCACGTGGGTTCGTGAAGATCGTGTCCGACCCGGCGACGGGCGTGGTACTCGGGGGGTCGATCGTCGGGCGCCACGCCGCGGAGCTCATCTCGGTGTTGGCGTTGGCGGTCACGGCCGGCTTGCGAGTGAGTGACCTCGAGGAGAGCCTGTTCGTGCACCCGGCCCTGGCCGAGGCCCTGGCCGAAGCAGCCGAGTGACCTCGCCCGAACAGCCGTCCGAGGGCGACGGGGGAGCGACGGCGGGCGACGTCGGGCAGCCCTGGGCCCCTCGGCCGGAGCCGCGAGAGCAGTCTCCTTGGGCGCGGCCACCATCGGGACCGGAGCAGCCACCGTGGGGCCCGGAGCAGCCCGTGCCGCCGGGCTATCCGGTGCCGCCTGGCCCCTCTGGCTACCCGGCGCCGCCTGGCTACCCGGTGCCGCCTGGCTACCCGGTCCCGCCGGGCTACCCGGTCCCGCCGGGCTACCCGGTCCCGCCGG
>CAZUMJ010000014.1:10448-51327 GCA_964621605.1 uncultured Iamiaceae bacterium
TCCCGCCGGGCTACCCGGTCCCGCCGGGCTACCCGGTCCCGCCGGGCTACCCGGTCCCGCCGGGCTACCCGGTGCCTCCCGGCGGCCCAGTACCTCCCGGCGGTCCAGTACCGCCGGGTGGCCACCTTCCACCCGGCTGGGCATGGAGCCCGTGGGGGCAACCGCTGCCGATCCCCGAAGACCCGTACGGCTTCCCGCTCGTCGGCCCGGGGTCACGCCCACCCATCTGGCAGCGGGCGCTCGCCCGTCTCATCGATCTCGCCCCGATCTACCTGCTCGCAAGCGTCGTGCTGCTGCAGTGGGTGCACGTGAGCGACGGCGGCAAAGTGACCGTCGACCACGTCCCCCTTTGGATCTTCCCTGCCATCCAGATCGTCGATGTTCTCTATGAAACCGTGGCGGTTGCGTTGTGGGGGAAGACGCTCGGCAAGTGGATCATGGGCCTGCGCGTCGAGGATCCCCGTGGCGAGCGGCCGGGGTGGTGGCGTGCCGCGGTGCGCATCGCGGTGCCTGACGTTGCTGCACTCATTCCGCTGTTCGGCAGTGGTCTGCTGACGGCCGCGGTGTACTTGAGCGCGGTGTGGAACCCGCTGCGCCAGGGGATCCACGACCGCGCCGCAGGCACGATCGTCGTGCGAAGCCGCTGAGGCGCGGGCGACGACTGGCGGACGTCGCGGCGCTCGACCCGGTCCCGCTCGACGGGGTCGTCGCGGCGGCGCGGGCGCGGCTGGGGGTGCCGCTCAGGCGTGCCCGGCGGCGAGGGCGACGAGTTGCCCAGGGGTCATGCCCGTCACGGCCCGTACGTCGCGGGTGAGGTGCGGCTGATCGGCGTAGCCGAGCTCGGCCGCGACCGTGGCGATGGTCGCCTGCCCGGAGCGCAACCGCTCGCAGGCTTCGTGGAGCCGGCGACGCTGGATCAGCCACCGTGGCGTCAAGCCGAGGCGGCGGCTGGTCAGGCGCTGGAGTGCCCGCTCTGACAGGTCGACGGTGGCGCACAGCGTCGCCACGTCGCCGATCGTGGCGTCGGTCTCGATGCGTTCCACGATGTGGTTGATCAGCAGGCCCTCTTCGTCGATGGGTGTCACCGCACGGGCGAGGTCGGCGGCGACCTCGACCGCGGCGACCTGCGCCGCCTCGTCGTGGGGGTCGGGATCCATGAGTGCGCGCACCCGACGCACGACCTCGGCGCCATGGGGGCCGACGGCTTCGGATAGGTCAGCGGCCCGATCGGTCCACGCGGCCATCGACCCACGGGTGAGCATTGACCCGGTCGCCGGTTGGAACATCGTCCCGACAGCCCAGCCGTCACCTTCCAACTCGGCGGTGGCGATCCCCCTGGAGACCCCGGCGAAGCGGGCGTAGGACGGGGTGATCACCACGAGCGCAACCGGGTATTGCAGCACCGACTGCGCGGCGACCTCGCCGGGCGGCACCGACCACACCGGCAGCCAGAAGCGTCGGACCAGGTCGGTGAGATCCGCGGGAGGTGCGTATCGGTAGATGACGTGGGACCGGTCGTGCGGCGCCTTGAGGTGCGCCCGCTCGTCGATGCGGAGGAGTCCCGGCACGTCGGGTTTCATCAAGACGATTCTGGCGCGCGCTGCCACGATCGGGGCCATGACCGACACCACTGCTTCGACTTCCGTTCCCGCCGCCCCGTCGGCGATCGACGCCTACCGGGCTGCAGACGGCCCGCTGTGCGCGGTCGTGACCGCGCTCACCGAGTCAGCATGGGACGCGCCGAGCCCGTGTGAAGGGTGGTCGGCGCGTGACGTGCTGTCCCACGTGATCGACACGCAGCGAGCCTTCCTGAGCGACCGGGGCGTTCTGCTCGGCTCCGGACCCGATGTTGCAGCAGGGCCTGCTGCGGCGTGGGCTGCCCACCGAGACGACGTGCTGCACGCGTTGGCCGACCCGGACGTGGCCGCCACCGAGTACGACGGCCACTTCGGGAGGACCACTGTCGGCGAGACGCTCGTGCGGTTCTACGTCTTCGACATGGTCGCCCACCGCTGGGACATCGCCCGAGCGGCGGGCCGCGACGAGCGGTTCTCCGACCGCGAGCTCGACCAGCTCGAGGCGGGTATCGAGGCGTTCGGGCCAGCGGTGTACATGGAGGGGGTTTGCAAGGCGGGCGTGACACCTCCCGAGGATGCCGATCGTCAGGTCCGGGTACTCGCCCGGCTCGGTCGCGTCGCCTGAGCGGGGGGCGCGCTCGAGCCCCCACCGTGGGGACTCGAAGTTGCTCAGCCGGGCTTGGGCCTGAGCGGATCGGGTGCTCGCCCTTTGGGAACCACGAGTGCTGTGCCGTCGGGTCGCGTGAAGTGGAGTGACCCGTCTGCCTGGCGGGCGACCCCGAAGCCGCCCTCGTGGACCCGGTGGTGGTGGTACACGCACAGCAGCGCGAGGTTGGCCAGGTCGGTGGCGCCGCCATGGATCCAGTGCACGAGGTGGTGCGCGTGGGTCCAGCCGGCGTGGCGGTCGCAGCCCGGGAACACACACCCACGGTCGCGTGCCGCCAGAGCTCGGCGCTGGGCGGGGGACGGCAGACGGGCAGTGTTGCCGAGGTCGACCGGGACCGAGTCGGCGTCGAGGACGACCCGCGCCAGGGAACCGTCGCACGCCCAGCGCAGCGCGGTCGCCGCAGTGACTGGGGCGCCGTGTTCGGTCTCACCGACGACATCGCTGGGCACCGTGTCTGGGTGGGTGAGGTGGTCGACGTGCACGATCGCGGTGACCGACGGCGCCTTGACCGCGGTGCCGTCGTCGCCCGCGGCGAGTGACTGCATGGCAAGGTCGACCAGGGCGTCGGCCCGTCGCTGCGCCGCGGTGCGTTCGATGGGAGTGCCGTTGCTGTCGGCGAGGGCCTTGTCGGCCTGGTACATGGCGCGGCAGCGACGGTCGAGCTCCTCGCGGAGCGCCTCGCCTCCCTCGTCGGTGAGCTTGCCGTTGAGAAGCCACATGCCGCCGAACGACGACGACAGGTGCACAGAACGGTCGGCGCGTTGCTTCGCGTCGCGGTCGGCGGCACCGTCGGGGTTGGCGTGCCTCGCCCAGAACGACAGCACCTTGGCGCACTGGTCGACGCGAAGCCCGAGCGCCTGCTCGACCAGGAACGACTCGTGCTTGGCAAACGTGTCAGGCGCGTGGGTGGCGGCGTTGGCGAGCAAGGCGGCCTTGGCCTGACCGAGACGCCCGGACGCACACGCCGCTTCGACGACCGGCATCGCACGGAGTGCCCGGGCGAGCCGGATGCGACCGGAGGCCGCGGGCCGGGACTGCTCTGTGCGTGCCGCCAACCAGCCGGCCCCAGAGTGCGCCGCGTCGGCCGCCCACGCGCCGCGTGCATCCCACGCGCCGACCAGCGCCGTGCGGGCCGCGTCGATGCGGTTGAAGGGCTCGTCCCACGTCTGCATCAGCTCGGACAGGAGGGGATCGGCCAGCTCGCTCGGTGTGAGGGCCGCCAGTGCATCGGCGGCAGCGGCGAGCGCCGACTGGGCCGCCGCCACCCGTGCCGTCCCGCACGAGGGGCCCACACCGGGAGGAGGAGGAGAAGCGAACATGTGTTCGAGTCTAATGGGTCTACGGATGAGTAGCAACCCTTGTTTTGGGAAGGTGCGTCGAGCGGCCGGTTTGTGAGTCACCAGCCGACGGGTGACGGGCGGCGTCGCGGGTGACGGGCCGCGTCGCCGATGGCGGCGCTCGCCGGCGAGGTACCGGGCCGTCGATCGTGACGTCGCCGGTGGTGCAGTGGCCGCAGTCCGCCCCGGCACCGGCCGAGTGTGGTTCAGTGGTGGGCGTGATCGGTGTCCTCCATGCCGAAGCGCGCAGCCGCGGCCGATCAGGCCGATCAGGCCGACCGGGTCGCTCCGAGCTTCTCGGGGCCCGTGGCGATCGGCGCACGAGCCGGGTCGGGCACCGATGAGCCCGACAGGTGCACAGGGCCGGAACCGGCGGATCGGCGAACGCCACGAACTTGCCGTACCCATCGAGGTGACGCTGCCCTCGGCCGGACGCTGGCGGCGCGCCCCGAAACCGCTCGCCCTCACGAGCCGGGACCTGTCCATCAGCGGTGCGTCGTTCGCCTGCGACATGAGCGTGGAGCTGCGGCCGAACCTCGCGCTGCAGGTCACCCTGGGCGACGTCACCGGCACGGCTGTCGTCCGCAACGTCCACCCGCAGAACGGACAGATCCTCTACGGCGTCGAGTTCACCGATCCGCGCCTGTCGGAGGTCGCGGCGCGCATCATCGACGAGCGTGTCCAGCGACCGGCAGCCGGTCGCGACGAAGCGAGCGCGGCACGCCAGAAGCTGAACGAGGCCGCCGCACGAGAGGTCGCCTATCGCGGGTCGCGCGCCGACTGGGGCTGAGTCCCGACCGGGAGCGCGGACGCGAGTGGCGGCTGGCGTGCCACCCCCTCTGACTACATGGGGAGGTCCGAACTGCCGATGTAGCGGGCAACCGTCTGCGAGTTCGGGAGTGTCCGTGTCGTTGAGATCCCTGTCGGAGGTCCGTCGTACGCGGACAGCGATGGTCGGCGCGCTCAGCGTGCTGCTGCTCCCATTGCTGCCCGCCCCGACGAGGCCCGCCCCGACGCCGTCCGCTGAGACGGCGCCAGCTACGGCGACGCCAGCTACGGCGATGCCAGCCCCGACGCCGTCCGCCGTGCCGGCACTGCGCCTCCTCCAGGCCAGCGCCACCCAGGCGTGGACGCAGCGCGCCACCCTGGGCGCGTACACCGCGATGGGTCACTACCCGAGCATGCCGATGTCCTCGCCTGCCGTCGGTGACGTCACCGGCGACGGCGTAGACGACGTGGTCGTCGGGAACATGGACGGCTTCCTGCGCGTCTACCGGGCCGACACCGGTGCCCTGGAGGCGAGCGTGCCACTGGAAGGCCCCATCCAGTCGTCGCCGCTGCTCGTCGACCTGTACGGCGGTGGCCGGCCCGAGGTGGTGGTGAGCAGCGCGTCGGTGACGCCGGGCAACACCTCCTCGGTGCGGGTCCTGTCGTTCTCGCCGGACGGCACGTGGTGGAGTCCGTTCAACCGCACCTCGGCCCACCCCGTGCTCGGTCCCACGGTCCTGCAGCGACCGTTCCTCGCGACACCGGCCGTCGGCGACATCGACGGCGACGGCCAGCCCGAGATCGTCGCCGCGAACCTCGACCAGCACCTCTACGCATGGAACCTCGACGGCTCCCAGGTGTTCGCCCCCAAGTTCCTCTACGACACGCTGCTGTCGTCGCCGACGCTCGTCGACTGGAACGGTGACGGGCGCGCCGAGATCGTCTTCGGCGGCGACATGGGCCCGTACCCCGGAAGCCCGTACCCGGCCGCGAAGGGCCTGCTGTGGTCGGTCGACGGCACCGGCAACGTCAGCCCCGGCTACCCGATCCAGATCCCCGATCAGGTGCTCTGGACACCCCCGACGGTCACCGACCTGAACGGCGACGGGGCCTGGGACGTGGTGCTGGGCACCGGCATGAACTACCCCGAACCGGGTGGGGCCCGCGTGTACGCCTACACGCTGGCCACCCGCCAGAGCGTGCAGGGCTTCCCCGTGGCGGTGGCGGGCCGGACGTACTCCGCCCCCCTCGTCGTGCCCCTCAACGGGGTGCCCACCGTGCTCGTCGGGACCGGCCGGGGCTGGCTGTACTCGATCACCCGTGACGGGCACGTGCGGTGGCGGCGGTGCACCACCCGCTTCACGCCCTGCACCGAAACCGGCCAGGCCGGCGCCGCCGATTTCCTCCAGGTGAACCCGGCGGTGGCGGACATCGACGGCGACGGTGCGCTGGAGGCGGTCGTCACGACCGAGAAGGACCTCAAGTTCTACGACCTGCTCAGCGGAGCCCCGGAGAACTTCACCGACGGCGCCACCCGTGACGCCCCGGTCACCGTCGCGGGCGCGTGGCCGAACGCGGCGACGCCGTCGATCGCGGCGGTCGGGGGGACCACCAGCATCTTCGTGCACGGCATCGAGGACGACGGCAACGGAGCGATCGGCGTCGGCGACCACGCGTTCCTGCAGCGCTGGACCACCAGCAGCCCGCTCGGGGCGGCGCCGTGGCCGACCGACAAGGCGAACATGGCGCGCACGGGGCTCGTGTGCACGGTGACCACCTCGACCGCGGCGCTGCGGAGCTTCGCGGCGGCTGCCACCCATGACTTCCTCGGGCGTGAGGCGACCGAGTCCGAGAAGGCGACGTTCGCCCGCCAGGTCCGTTCGTGCGAGCTGAGCGTGGGCTCGTACCTCGCGCAGATGGTGGCGTCCGATGCGTGGCTCGGGGCCGTCGTCACGAAGTTCTACACCGACACCCTCGGACGTCAGCCCGAAGCGGCCGGGCTGTCGTACTGGGTGGGGATCCTGCGCAGCGGGCGGCTCACCGTGGCACAGGTGGCGAGCGCCTTCTACGCATCCGACGAGTACTACACGCACCTCGGCGGCGGCACCGACCGCTCGTGGGTGACCGAGCTCTACCGCACGCTGCTGCACCGCGAGCCCGAGGCGACCGGCCTCGACTACTGGGCGGGGCTGGCGCGCAGCGCCGGACGCACCACGGTGGTGTACAGCTTCTACCAGTCACAAGAGTCCTGCGAGACCCGCGTGACGGGCCTCTACCAGACGCTGCTCGGCCGGGCACCGGACCCCGGCGGCCTCAGCTATTGGGCCGGGCTCCTCCCCGCGCAGGGCGACCTGGCGCTGGCGCTCAACCTTGCGTCGTCGGCCGAGTACTTCGGTCGGGCGACGGCCACCTATCCGCAGGCCTGACGCGCCTGGGCATCATCTGGGCGTCCGACCGGCTCCGGTAGATTCGCCGGGTGCCCGCAGGCAGATCACGTGCTGCCCGTCGCGCGGGGCAGGCGGAGCGGCCCTCGGGTGCGAGCGTCGCCGTGCGGTTGCGGCGCCTCGGGTGCGACCTGTCCACCCCTGCCCGCTTGCCGGTCTGCTTCGGGGTGCTCGTGACCATCTTCGCCCTCTGCGTACTGTTCGTCCCCCGACCGGTGGGGATGGCCGACAACGGCGACGAGCTGCGCCTCGTGTGCCGCATGGGGCTCGCCCCGGAGTACGTGCCTGAGCAGAAGATCTTCTTCGAGACCGTCAACTTCACCTATCGCCCCGGCAAGCTGCCGATCGGTCTGAACTGCGATTACCACTCCACGGCGCAGTTCCCCCTCCAAGCCGCGTCGCTCGTCTCGCGGATCCTTCCCGGGGGTCACTCGCTCGACCTGCGCGTCGTCGGCGTCTTCTACGCCCTGGCGTTCGGCGCCGCGGTGAGTCTGGTCGTGGCGGGGCTTCCGAAGCGTCGCGGCGCTCGCGTGCTCGGCGGCACGCTGGCGGTGGCGCTGCTCGGCGACATCGCCTTCGTGGGGTACTTCTCCACCGGCTACAGCGAACCGATGGGCATCGTCGGGCTCGTCGCGGCCGTCGGCGCGCTTCTGGTCGGGTGGCGCCGGCCGGAGCGACCGCGGCTCGGGTGGTTGCTCTTCTGCACCGCACTGGTGTTGGCGACCGTCGGCGCGAAGCCCCAGTACGGGTTGCTCGCCCCGATCTTCGCGGTGGCGCTCGCGGTGCGGCCCGTGCGCGACGTGCCGCGCTGGGGACACCGCGCGTTTCCGGTGGTGTGTGCCTGCGCGGTGCTGGTGATCGGCGCGATCGGGGTGGCGCTCAACCCTCCGCAGTTCAACCGGATCAACCGCTACAACGCGTTCTTCGGGGAGCTCCTCCCGCACAGCGACAACCCGGCGCGCACCGTGCGGGAGTTCGGTCTCCCGCCCGCGATCGTGCACCGATCGGGGCTGCTGTACTTCTCCGACCCAGACTCCGAGGACACGCCCGCGATGGACCTCTTCTACCGCCGGGTGCACGCCGACGACTTCCTCCGCTACTACGCCCGGCACCCCGGGCAGACCACCTCGCTCGTCGCCCGAGGGCTACGAGCCGGAGCCGACCCTCGCCTCGACTACGTCGGTCGCTACCCGTACTCGGTGTCTGGCCGCAAGCGCTCGCTGCCGTGCCAGTGGTGCCTCCCGTCGGCCACGGGGCGTCTCGTGCGTCCGGCCACGCCGGTGCTCGCACCGCTGCTGTGGCTCGGCGGATTGCTGCTCGGTGTGGCCGAGGTGCGCAGTCGCGACCGGGAGCGCGCGGCGTTGGGTGGCGGGCTGCTCGTGACCGCATCGGTCGGTCTGGTGATCTTCGTGTCAGCCGTGTTCGGAGAGGGCACGGAGCTGACCAAGCACCTCGTCATCGGCGTCCTGTCGGGCTGGCTCGGGCTCGTCCTCGCCGCCGTCGCCGTGGCGGGGCGCCTCACCGCGCGTCGGTCCACCCGCCGGGCCGCGACGCCGTGGGACCCGCAGGCGGGCTTGCCGGCGACGTGACGCTTCGGTTCACAGACGGCTGATCGTCGCGCGCAGTCCAAGCCTGCTCCGACTTGGCCACCGCCGGTCCGAGGTCACGAGATGATCGGCGTCGACGTGAGACGCCGTGGCGATCACCAGGGCGTCGGGCAGCTTCAGCGACCGGTGTCGCGCGCACAGCGCGGCGGCGACGGCGGCGATGTCGGCGTCGAGCGGCACCACCGAGACGGGGACGCGTTCGATCACCGCCTGCACTGCCGCGACCGCCGGCTCCCCTGCGCGCGAGGGCGCGACCAGGATCTCGGCGAATGCCGACGCGGGGAGGAGCAGGCGGTCGCCGCGGGCGTGGGCAGCGTCGAGTGCCGTTCGAGCGGCCCGGTTGTGCACGTCGTGCGCATCGAGGAAACCGATGAGCACGCCGGCATCGAGGACGGTCAATCCCATTCGTCGCGTAGGTGCGTCAGTTCGTCAGGTCGGTAGACACCCGTCAAGCTCCCGGCGAGCTCGGCGAGGACATCGGTGTCGCGCTCGAACACGATCCGCCCGGGTCCCTCGACGCGGGCGACGAGGCGCTCTCCGACGCTCAGCCCGGCTGCTCGCACCGCATCGGTGGGGATCGTGACCTGATGCTTCGAGCTGAGGCGGGTGGTCCCTCGAGGCCTCTTCTTTACTGGTGGCACAGAAGTAAAGGATAGTCCCCCGCCGACCGCTCGTCCCCGTGCTCGTAGCGCAATGCCACGCCGCCGACAGGCCGAGCCAGGTCGGGTCACCTCAGGTCGGGTCGCCTCAGGTCGGGTCGGCGAGGTCGTCGGCGTGGACCGCGACGCGGCGCGACAGGGTGCGGCCCCACTTCTGGAACGGCTGCTCGATGAGGTGATACGTCGCGATCGCCAACAACGTGCTGCCGACGATCCAGCGCAGGTAGGTGAGCTCCTTCGTGCTCGCCCACGGGACGCTGTAGAGCACCAACGGGTGCACCAGGTACAGCGAGTAGCTGATCTTGCCCACGTAGGTGACGACACGGGGGAAGTGGCGGTGGCGGAGCGCGAGGCCCAGCCCGAACACGCCGTAGGCCGCCCAGAACGTGAGCGTCTCGGCGTGCCAGTTGATCTGCGCCCCCGTCGACGGGTCGGCGTAGGGGGTCAGGTTCGTCCAGAACGCAACGGCCATGAGTGCGAGCGCGGCGACGTACACCGCGACCGCGGTCCGCACCGGCACCTGGCCGTGCAACGCCCGGTAGACCACGGTGCCGACGAACATCGTGCCGAAGAACATCAGCGACAGGTACAGGTCCTCGGGACGGTTCGCGACTCCCGCTACGACCACCCCCGACAGCAGCACGGCCAGCACCCGGCTGCGCAGCGTGGGGCGCACCTTGGCGAGCATCGCGAGCGCCAGACCCGCCGCCAGCGCACCGACGATGATCCAGTGCCGCAACGTGAACGGGACGAGCAGCCGGTTCGGGATGAACGTGCCCACGGCGACCGCGGCCAGCAGCAACCCGACCGCCAGCGTGACCGACTGCTGGTGGCGTCGCCCGAGGAACAGCAGCGTCATCGCCAGGTAGAAGACCATCTCGTACGCCAGCGTCCAGGCGTTTCCGAGCGCCTGTGGCCCGGCCACGAAGTTCTGCACCATGGTGGCGTTGAGCAGCCACGAACGTGCCCCGTCCCAGTCGGGTGCCAAGCCGAAGTGCCCGGTGTGGTGCAGCACGAACGCGCCGGCGATGCAGGAGAGGTACAGCGGGTAGAGGCGCAGCACGCGTCCCGTCCAGAACCGACCCACCGACGAGTGCCGTTCCAGCGAGGCGGGGATGATGAAGCCGCTCGTGAGGAAGAACAGCACCACCCCGAACTCGCCGGGACGGAAGGTGGTGTGCTCCCAGATCGTGTAGCGCCGCGACAGCGGTTCGAGGAGGTGGCCGAGCAGCACCGCCACCGCGGCGAGACCACGGATCGCGTCGAGGAACTCGAGGCGCCCGCCGCGCTGCGCCGCTTCGACCGGAACGGCGGTGCCTGCAGCGCCGTCGCCGTCAGCTTCGGGCGTGGCGGCGACGGAGGAGGTCGCGGTGGGGTCGGCTCCGGGCGTGGCGCCGATCGCGGCGTCCGCTGGCGTCGTCATGGGAAGAACACCTGCGGTTCGGTGAGCCGAAGTCCGAACAGCACCGTCAGCACCCCGACACCGCCCGCTCCGGCGGCCAGCACGGCCGGGAACCAGCGCGGTGGCGTCCACTCGCCGATCGCGGTGAGGAGTGGGAACGCCGCCAGCACGAAGCGCGGACGGATCTGGAGGTTCGGGGACAGCAGCAGCGACACCAACACGAACACCGAGTAGACGACGAGGAGGAGCGGCTGCCGGGTACGCCACAGCGCAACCAGTCCGACCACCGCGACGACGGTAGCGACGCCGATGAGGGTCACGGTGGGATCCCGGAGCGGATGTTGCACGAACTGCCACGCGTTGCGGACCGCGGCGTGGCCGAAGTCGGTGCGCTGCCCCCACCCGCGGTGCTCCGACTCGAACCAGATCGTCCAGCTCCCGGTGTGGAAGCGCAGGTAGGTGAGGAAGCCGAGCATGCCGATGGGCGCGAGGAGGGGTGCCACCAGGGCCCGCCACTCCCGTCGGTCACGGATCGCCAACCCTGCAACGACGGCCAGGGTCGGGACGAGCACCATGGCGCTCGATCGGGTCACCGTGGCAGCCGCTGCAGCCACCCCGGCCCAGAACCACGCCCGACGGGACGCCGCCAACAGGCACAGCGCGACCGCGGCGAGCATGACCCCTTCGGTGTACGCGAACGAGAGCACGAACGCGGCGGGGAACGCGCAGAACGCCATGGCGGCGCGGTCCGCGCGCGGTCCGTCGACCCGTTCGCGCACCATCACCCAGATCGCGAGCGTCGCCACGAGCCCGGCGACCATGCTGATCGCCACGGCGTTGACGTCGTCCGAGAACGGCGACACGAGCCCGACCCACCGGATCAGCAGGGGATAGCCGGGGAAGAAGGCGATGCCGTTCTGGGCGGCTGCGCCGGTGCCGGCGAAGAAGTCGCCGGGCGGCACGCGGTGCGGGTAGCCGTTGCGGGCCAGGTCGATGTACCAGTGCCCGTCCCAGGTGCTGAGCACCTGCGACATCGTGTGGGGTCTGGTGGCGGGGTCGCCGGCCGAGGCCGCCACCCGGATCGAGAGCACCACCCACGCGGCGCCGAGCGTCACCAGTCGGGTCGCGGCGTAGACCGCCACCACCGGTGCCGACCCGCGCAGTGGTGCTCGCACCCGATGCAGCACCCGCCGGGCGTCTGAGCTCACCCGCTGCTCCCGTCGTCGGCGCCCTGCGCCGGGCCGAACACCCTGCCGGGCAGGACCCATAGCGCCATGCCATCGACGTTGGTGCCGAGGTAGCGGCCGCCCTCGACGGCCGGGATGCGCGGGTCCTCGAAGCTCGAATGGGTCACGACGAGGGTCATCTGTTCGTTGCCTCGGGAGCGGTAGGTGGGCCCGAACAGGTAGTACAGCTCCGGCCGCACCGAGACGCGGATGCCTCGGCGTTCCAACTCGACCATCAGGCCGGCGCCGTCCACCCACGGGTCGGGTCCGACGAAGCGGACCAGGACGTGGTCGTGGGGGTGCCCGGCGAGTGCGGTGTCGGCCCACTGTGCGAGCACGCCGACCGAGCGTCGGTTTGCCGCCTCGGCCAACGGGGTGACCCGCAGACCGGAGGACGCGACGCCCACGCTGAGCAGAAAGGCGAGGCTCGCCGCGGCGAGGACCGGTCGGGTGTGCAGCGGACGTGGGGGGTGTGGCCGCGGCGCGACGCTCGGCGAGGGCGCGTCGGGGGCCGACGCACCGGGGGTGCGTGCGGTGTCGGGGGCCGACGTTCGGTGCGCGAGCACGGACGCGGCCGTGGTGCCGAACGCGGTCCACGCGAGGATGCCGAGCCCGGTGCTGAACGACGTGAAGTACGCCTCCAGCTCCCCGAACGCGGTGCGGGTGCTCGCGATCGCCGCGAGGGCGCCGGCGAGGGTGGCCGCGTTGAGCGCCCACACGTAGGGACGGCGGGTGCGTACCCCGTGCACCACACCCGCGACGAGCGCGACGGCCATCAGGGCAAGGACGAGCGTGCCGATGCTCGACACGGGGTGCAATAGCGTGGTCGGGCCGGTGATCCGGGTGCCGAGTCGGTCGGCACCGAGCGTGAACTGCGGGGTCACCAGTCGCAGGACGTCGCCGAGGGGGTGCCCGGGGCTGCGGTGCTCCCGGAAGAACCGGATGGTCTCCGACAGGTTCCCCGGCGAATGGGCCAACTCTTCGCCGATGGGTGGGAGCCACACCACCACGGTGGCGACGACCGTGACGACCACCGACCGCGTCCACCGTCGCCACGATCGCCGCTGCTGCCACGCGGCGAAGGGCAAGGTCACGGCGAGCATCGCGGCCAGCACCCCCGCGGTGCCGACGTGGGTCTGCACGGTGAACGACACCGTCACCGCGAGGAGCGGTAGGGCCCAGCGCAGGCCGTGGGCGACGGCGGCGGCGAGCACCGCGGCGGCCACGATCGGCAGGATCACGAGCAGCGGGTTCCACGGGTTCTGGAACCAGGCGATCCCGATCCGCCACGTCGCCACGGTGACGACCACCGCGAGCACCCATGCCGCGGCCCGACCGCCCGCCCGCTTCGCGGCGGTGACGGCGACGAGCACCCAGCCCAGATTGCACAGTGCGGCTGCGAGGGCCATGCCCCCAACCCGCAGCCCGCTCAGGCGCAGGAACGGCGCCGCCCAGTAGAAGAACGCCGGTCCGGGGTGCTGCCAGCCGAACCGCGAGTACGGGCCGAGGAGCTCATGCCCCCGGCTCGCGGCGAGGGTGCGCAGCATGAGCACCGCGGTGTCGCCGAACGGAGTCGCGCCGTCGCGGGCATGGAGCGCGGCGTGGACGCTCAGGGCAAGGAGCGGCAGGGCCGCGACCAACACGGGGAGAGCAGACAGGAGCCGCGGCGACACCCGGTGCGGCACCGAACGGGCGGTCGGTCGGCCGGGTCGGGGGGAGTCGGTCGCGGGGTCCGCCCCGGCGGATGTCACCAGGCGCTACTCGATGATCGCGACGACGTCACCGGCGCCGACGGCCTGGCCCGTGCTCACCCGCAGCTCCTTCACCGTGCCGGCCTTGTCGGCCGAGATGTTGTTCTCCATCTTCATGGCTTCGAGCACGCAGAGCGTGGCGCCCTCTGCGACCTCGTCACCCACGGCGACGAGCACCTTCACGATCGTGCCCTGCATCGGCACGGTGACGGTGCCTGCTCCGAGCGACGTGGCGCTGCCGCCGCCTGCGGCGCGGCGCGGGCGGGGAGCGGCCGCGGGGCCGGACGCAGCCGCGAGCGGCACGTCAGGGACCCACATGCTCACGGCGAAGCGTCGGCCGTTCACCTCGACGTCGACGTCGCGCTTCACCTTGGCCGGCTCGCCGTCGTCGCTGGCGGGGGCCGCGGGAGCGGAGACCTCGCTCAGGTCGAGGACGTCCTCGACCCACTTCGTGGAGTGCTTCGCCTCGGCGAAGTCGCTGTGGCCGAGGATCGCCAGGTCGGCGGGGATCGTGGTGGCGATGCCGTCGATGCGGAACTCGGTCAGGGCACGTTGCATGCGTCCGATCGCGGTGGCCCGGTCGGAGCCCCAGACGATGAGCTTGCCCACGAGGTTGTCGTAGAACTGGCTGACCTCGTCACCGGACTCGTAGCCCCCGTCCCAGCGCACACCGAAGCCCTGCGGTGGCACGAGGGTGCCGATGCGTCCCGGCGACGGAAGGAACTTGCCGCCGGCCGGGTCCTCGGCATTGATGCGCACCTCGATGGCGTGGCCGCGCAGCTCGATCTCGTCCTGGGTGAAGCTCAGCGGCTCGCCCGACGCGACCCGCAGCTGCTCGCGCACCAGGTCGATGCCCGACACCAGTTCGGTGACGGGGTGCTCCACCTGGAGACGGGTGTTCATCTCGAGGAAGTAGAACTCGCCGTCCTGGAAGAGGAACTCGACGGTCCCGGCGTTGTAGTAGCCACACGCCTTGGCGACCTTCACGGCCGCCTCGCCCATGGCCTGGCGCACCTCGGCGGGGAACGCCGGTGCGGGGGACTCCTCGACGAGCTTCTGGTGGCGGCGCTGGGCGGAGCAGTCGCGCTCGCCGATCCACACGACGTTGCCGTGGGTGTCGCCGATGATCTGCATCTCGACGTGGCGGGGCCACGTCAGGTAGCGCTCCACGTAGCACTCGTCGCGGCCGAAGCCCTTGAGCGCCTCGGACTGGGCAGACTCGAATGCCTCGGCAGCCTCGTCCGCGCTGCGCACGACGCGCATGCCGCGACCACCGCCGCCGAACGCGGCCTTGATGGCCACCGGCCAGCCGTGCTCGGTGCCGAAGGCCACGACCTCGTCGGCGGACGTCAGGAACTCGGTGGTGCCCGGCACGCCGTGCACGCCCGCGCCCTGCGCGGCGATGCGGCTGGAGACCTTGTCGCCCATGACCTCGATCGCCTCGGGCGGCGGGCCGATGAAGGTGACGCCCCGGGCGGTGATGGCCCGCGCGAAGTCGGTGTTCTCCGAGAAGAAGCCGTAGCCGGGGTGCACCCCGTCGGCGCCGGAGCGCTCGATCACGTCGAGGATCGCGTCGGTGTTCAGGTAGCTCTCCGCCGCGGTCTGCCCGCCCAGGGCATAGGCCTCGTCGGCGAGCCGCACATGCAGCGCGTCGCGGTCGAGGTCGCTGTACACCGCCACGGTGGCGACGCCCAGTTCCTTGCAGGCACGGATGACCCGGACGGCGATCTCGCCCCGGTTGGCGATGAGAACCTTGTTGAGCACGCCATATGGTTACCGGTCGGCGGGGGTCGGATGCCACTTGTCACCCGCACCGAGACGATCGCGCGGGCTTGCGGAGCGGGCCCAGGCCCACGCCCGAGGAGCTGTCATGGAGCTGAGCCCGATGCACGTCGCACGTCTCGCGGAGACGCGCTTCGTGGAGGTGCATCACGTTTCGTGCACCGGGTCTACGAACACCGACGTCTTGGCACTCGGGCGTGCCGGCGAACCGGAGGGGCTGGTGCTGGTCGCCGACGAGCAGACCGCCGGTCGTGGGCGTCGTGGCCGGACCTGGGATGCAGCGCCGGGCGACGCGCTGCTCTTGACCGTGCTGCTGCGCCCGTACGCCCGGCGGGCGGGCCTGGTCACGGCGTCACTGGCGCTTGCTGCGTGGGACGCATGCGTGGCGGTCGGCGTGCCCGCCGAGTCGGTCGGGATCAAATGGCCGAACGACGTGGTCGAGGTGGGCGGTGCCCGACAGCGCAGCGTCGACCAGGGCCCTGACCGCAAGCTGGCAGGAATCCTCGCCGAGGCCGAATGGCCAGCCCGTGCGAACGTCAGTGCCGGTTGGGTGGAGCCCGGGCCTCAGGAGCGGGCGCTCGTGGCGGCGGGCATCGGCGTGAACCTGCACTGGCCTCCCGAGGAGACCGACGGTGCGCGCTCGTCGGACGAGCTCGCGACGCGTGCCGTGTCGCTCGACGAGCTCGCAGGCGCGCGGGTGGAGCGGGCGGATGCCCTCGTCGAGTTCCTCGTCGCGCTCGAGCAGCACTACGACGGCTTGCAGCGCAAGGGGCCGGAGGCGGTGCTCGAGCGGTGGCGCGAGCGCTGCGTGACCCTCGGCCGTCGGGTGCGAGTCGACCTCGGCGTCGACGATGTGGAAGGAACCGCAGCCGGGATCGACGACGACGGCAACCTGCTGGTGGACACGCTCGAAGGTGCGCGTCGCAGCCTCGCGGTGGGAGACGTCGTCCACCTGCGCTGAGGTGCCGCAGGGAGCGGTTGCCGGTGTCGGCTGCGGGGCGGGTCAGGGGTTCAGCGTGCTGGCGACGAGCGCGGCGAACGCCGTGGCGGCAGCGTGCGTCAGTGGCCCCGGGGCAGCGGGCAGCGGCCTGCCGTCGACGGCGCTGATGGGGTGCACGTCACGGGTGGATGACGTGAGGAACGCCTCGTCGGCGGTGGCGAGGTCGGTGAGGGTCAGGTCGTCGACCTCGCGTCCATGCCCCGTCTCGAGCACGAGCTCACGGGTGATGCCTGCCAGGCAGCCGGTTGCGAGGGAGGGCGTGAGGAGCTCACCGTCGCGGGCGACGAAGACGTTCGACCCGGTGCCTTCGCAGAGCTGTCCGACGGTGTTGGCAAGGATCGCCTCCGAGGCGCCGGCCGCGTGGGCCACTGCCAGTGCTCGAACGTTCTCCGCGTAGCTCGTCGACTTCACGCCGGTCAGCGCGCCGCGCTCGTTGCGGGTCCACGGAACGGTCGCGACGGTCGTCGTCGCGGGCCAGGGGCTGCTCGGGCCGCAGACCAACAGCAGGGTGGGGCGCCCTGGGCCACGTTCCGAACCGAGCGGTCCCGGTCCACCGGTGAGGGTGATGCGGACGCGTCCCGCTGCCGGCCCTGCCGCGTCGCAGACGGCGAGCACTGCTCTGCGCAATCCGTCGTCGCCGAGTGGCACTTCGAGGGCCAGAAGGTCGGCCGACCGCCGCAGCCGTCGCAGGTGGCGATCGAGCGCGAATGCTTGGCCGTCGATCACCTTCATCGTCTCGAACACCCCGTCGCCCACCGTCACGCCGTGATCGAGCACCGAGATCTGGGCTTCTGCAGGGGGAACGAGGTGCCCGTCCAACCACACCGCCATGGTCAGGTCGCTCACCGATGCCCGTCCTCGACTCCGGCGGCGGTTGCGAGCAACTGTGCTGCTTTCAACTCGGTCTCGGCCCACTCTCCTACGGGGGTTGAGTCCCACGTGATACCGCCGCCGGTTCCCAGGTGCAGGTGGTTGCCCTCTTGCCAGAAGGTGCGGATGGCGACGTTCAACTCACCCACGTTGCGATCGGCGTCGACCCACCCGACCGCGCCGCAGTACTGGTGTCGATGCACAGGTTCGAGCTTCTCGATCATGGCCAGCGCGGCCAGCTTCGGTGCGCCGGTGACCGAGCCTGGCGGGAACGTCGCGGCGAGGAGCTCGGACCATCCGACGCCCGGTCGAAGCGTCCCTTCGACGTGGCTGACGAGGTGGACGAGGCCCGGATGGTGTTCGACGTCGAGCAGCGTGGGCGCGGTCACCGTGCCGAACTGGCACACCCTGCCCAGGTCGTTGCGCACGAGGTCCACGATCATCACGTTCTCGGCCCGGTCCTTGGCGGTCAGGCCCTCTGCCGACGGTGCGGTGCCCTTGATCGGCGATGACCGCACCTGTGCACCGGAGCGGCTGAGGAACCGCTCGGGCGATGCCGAGACCACCCAGATGCCGTGCTGGGGGAGGCAGATCGTCGCGGCGAACGGCGCGGGGTGGAGCCGCGCGAGGCGTGCGGCGAGCGCCACCAGGTCGTGGTCGGCTTCCAACTCGGCTGAGAGCCGACGGGTCAGGTTCACCTGGTAGACGTCGCCTGCGGCGATGGCATCACGGATGGCACGGACACCGTCGGTGAAGGAGCTCAGGTCGAGGCTTGACGTCCACGCCTGCGGGTCGATGCCCGACCACGGCCCGAGCGCGAGCTCGCCGAGCGCGGCAGCCCGTTGTGGGAGCGCGATCGGTGCGGCGTGCTCGAAACGGGCGCACGTGGCGCGCCCCTCGAAGCTCAGGGCGACAGCCCACCGTCCGCTGCGATCGAGCGCGCGCAGATCACTGGTCACCTCGAGAAGGCCGGTGAGGAGTTGCCCGCCGACGAGCGCGAACGGTGCCGGGTGTGCTCGGCGGGTCACGGGGGCACGCTACAGCGCGGCTGCCGAGCCTCGACCGCTCTGCTCGGCGTGCTGGGCGTGCGACTTCGTGCCCGGTACGCGCCGCCTGCCCCTTGGTGTGAGCCTTGGCGGCCGTACCCCCTACGCTCGCCGGGTGCACATCGACGAGAGTTCCGAGCACGCCCAGTTCCGCGCCGTGGTCCGTGACTTCGCCCGTGCGGAGGTGGCGCCTTATGCCGAGGCGTGGGACCGCGACCAGGCGTTTCCCGCTGCGACCGTTCGTGCGATGGGTGAGCTGGGGTTGTTCGGTCTCCCGTTCCCGATCGAATACGGCGGTGGCGGTGGCGACTTCACGTCGTTGTGCATCGCGATCGAGGAGATCGCCCGTTGGGACCAGTCGCTCGCGATCACGCTCGAGGCCGGGGTCGGGCTGGGGGCCAACCCGATCTTCACCTTCGGCACCGAGGAGCAGCGGCAACGCTGGCTTCCCGACCTGTGCGCAGGCCGGACGCTCGGTGGTTTCGGGCTGACCGAGCCCGACGCCGGGAGCGACGCGGGTGGCACCCGCACCCGAGCGGTGCTCGATGCCGCCACAGACGAGTGGGTGATCGACGGGCAGAAGGCCTTCATCACCAACTCCGGCACCGAGATGACCGCGTTCGTCACCGTCACGGCTCGGACTGACGCGGGCGGCGGCGCGGCCCCGGAGATCAGCACGATCGTGGTGCCTGCGGGGTCCTCCGGGTTCCACGTCGACCCGCCGTATCGCAAGATGGGGTGGCACGCCTCCGACACGCACGGGCTCGTGTTCGACGGGTGCCGCGTGCCGGCAGACCACCTCCTCGGGGAGCGGGGGCGCGGGTTCGCGCAGTTCCTGTCGATCCTCGACGATGGGCGGGTCGCGATCGCGGCACTGGCGGTCGGGGTGCTCCAAGCGTGTCTCGACGAGTCGGTGCGCTATGCGCAGGAACGGAACGCGTTCGGTCGACCGATCGGAACCAACCAGGCGATCTCGTTCAAGTGCGCCGACCTGGCAGTCATGGCGCACACCGCACGCCTGCTCACCTACGACGCCGCACGACGCAAGGATGCGGGCCTGCCCTTCAAGACCGAAGCCGCCATGGCCAAGCTCTACGCCACCGAGGCAGCGGTGACCGCCACGCGCGAAGCAACGCAGATCTTCGGTGGTGCCGGGTTCATGGACGAGACGCTGGTTGCCCGCCACTACCGCGACGCGAAGATCCTCGAGATCGGTGAGGGCACCAGCGAGGTGCAGCGCCTCGTGATCGGACGGAGCCTCGGCCTTGGGTGACGGAGACGGTCGCGGTGTGCGCGGCGCACGGCGACGCGGATCCGGTCGGAGCGGTGATGCTGCCGGTAGCGTCGCGTCCATGCCGTCATCGCAACCCGCGACGCGCGCGCGCCGCACGATCGGGCAACGGCTGGTGCTCGCTTCGAGCATCACGATGGTGCTCGTGGCCTTCGGTGGGGCCCTGACCCTCGGCTACCTCAACACCAAGCTCGGGAACCTGCAGCGGTTGTCGTTGGCGCAGGTGCTGACTCCGACCGACAGCGCCCCCGGTGCGCCCCAGAACTACCTCCTGGTCGGCACCGACGATGCCAGCACGCTCGGCGCAAACGATCAGGCGCGCGCGGGGCGCGGCGCGGTCACGGGCGCGCGCTCCGACACGATCATGATCCTGCACGTCGACCCGAAGACGACGCGGGCGGTGCTGTTGTCGCTCCCGCGTGACCTGTGGGTCACGATCGCGGGCACCAACAGCGAGCAGAAGATCAACGCGGCGATCCAGCTGGGTGGCCCCTCGACGCTGATCCGCACGATCGAGGACAACTTCCAGATCCCCATCAACCACTACGTCGAGGTCGATTTCGCGGGCTTCAAGAAGCTCGTGTCCGCGGTCGACGGGGTGCCGGTCTATTTCAACGTCCCGTTCCGTGATCTCGAGCACACGGGTTTCAACATCGAAACGCCGGGCTGTTACACGCTCGATCCCGACCAGGCGCTGGCCTACGCCCGAGCGCGGTACGTGCAGTACTACGTCGACGGGTTCTGGCACGACGACGGCACCGCGGACCTCGGCCGCATCAGCCGCCAGCAGGACTTCCTCCGCCGGGCTCTCAGCCGTTCGGTCACCCGTGGGGTGCGCAACCCGGTCGTGCTGAACCAGCTCGTCGACGCGGGTCTCGACGCCGTGACGGTGGACGACAAGCTCACGTCGGGTGATCTCGTCTCGCTCGGCCGCCGGTTCCGATCGTTCGATCCGGGGTCGCTCGAGACGATGGAGCTTCCGGTGATGTCCGCGTACCGGGGCGGCCAGTCCGCGGTCGTACCTCGACCCGAAGCGCAGGAAGTGCTCGACATCTTCCGCGGTGTGCAGCCAGGCGACCAGTCTCCGAGCGCCGTGACGGTGCAGGTGTTCAACGGCACCGGCCGCTACAACGAGGCCACGGACGTGAGCGACGCCTTCCACGCACGAGGGTTCGCGACCGGCGCTCCCTCCGACGCCATCGGCACCACCGGCGAGGCGACGCTGATCCGCTACGCGCCCGGCGACGAGGCGACCGCGCGGCTCGTCGCTCGGTATCTCGACTCAACGGTCTCGTACATCGTCGATGCCTCGCTGGGGAAGGGCGCGGTCTCGGTGGTCACCGGCAAGTCGTTCGTACGGGTTCGCACCGAGCCCCGGGCGCTCGACGAGGTGACCGGGCCGACCACCACCACGAGCACGACAGCGGCGCCGCCGACGACGGCTCCTGGCGAGACCACCGTGCCGGGTCAGTCGCCGTCGTCGACGAACGCGCCGACGACGACCAGCACGACCGTCACCGGGTTCGTGCCCGACAACCCGCCGCCGGGCATCACCTGCGGCTAGCCACAGCAGGTCTTGCCGACGGGGCGACGCGGGCCGTCGGGTAGCGTCGCGCCAGTCATGTCGCCCCCGAGCGGGCCTGTCACGAAGGATGTCATGGACGCGAGAATCACCGTCGTCGGAACCGGCTATGTGGGCCTCACGACCGGCACGTGCCTGGCGCACCTGGGCCACGACGTGACCTGTGTCGATGTCGACGCCGCCAAGGTCGCGGCGTTGTCCGAGGGAAAGGTCCCGATCCTCGAGCAGGGTCTCGACGACCTCGTCGCCGAAGGTCTGCGGGCTGACAAGCTGCGCTTCACCACCGATGCGGCGGCGGCGGTGGCGACCTCGGAGTTCGTCTTCCTCTGCGTCCCGACCCCCCAGGGTGAGGATGGGTCGGCCGACCTGACCTACATCCAGCAGGCGGCCACGCAGATCGGCCCTCACCTTCGGCCCGAAGCGGTCGTGATCAACAAGTCGACGGTGCCGGTCGGCTCCACGCGCGTGGTCGGTGCCGCGTTGGGACGCGGTGACGTACACGTCGTGTCCAACCCCGAGTTCCTGCGGGAGGGGTCCGCGGTGCACGACTTCTTGCACCCCGACCGCGTCGTGATCGGTTGCGACGACCAGGCTGCAGCGGTGCGTGTGGCCTCGCTCTACCTGAGCTTGGGCGCGCCGTTGATGATCACCGACCCCGCCTCGGCCGAGACGATCAAGTACGCCAGCAACGCGTTCCTCGCCACCAAGATCTCGTACGTGAACGCCGTCGCGGCGGTGTGCGAAGCGGTCGGTGCGGACGTCAACGACGTCGTACTCGGGATGGGCTACGACAAGCGCATCGGCCACGAGTTCTTGCGTCCCGGCCCGGGCTGGGGCGGTTCGTGCTTCCCGAAGGACACGCACGCGCTGGTGCGCATCGCTGAGGACGCCGGCTACGACTTCGACCTTCTGCGTGGTGTGATCACGGTCAACGAAGAGCAGTTCGCGAGGGTTGCGGCGAAGGTGGCCGACCTTGCGGGGGGCTCCCTCGACGGACGCCGCGTGGCGGTGTGGGGGTTGACGTTCAAGGCGCGCACCGACGACCTGCGTGACTCGCCGTCGCTCGAGGTGATCGGTCGGCTGCGCGCCGCCGGTGCGCTCGTGCGGGCGTTCGACCCGGCGGTGAACCGTCCGCTCGACGGCCTCGAGGTGGTCGACGACCCGTACGCGGCGTGCGACGCGGCCGAGGTGCTCGTGGTGCTCACCGAATGGGACGAGTTCCGCTGGCTCGACTTCGACAAGGTCGCCGAGGTGATGGCCGCCCGCAACGTCGTCGATGCGCGCAACCTGCTCGACCGGCAGCCGCTGCTCCGACGCGGGTTCCGAGTCGTGGGCATCGGCCGGTCCTGACGTGGCGCGGGTCGTCGTCACCGGCGGCGCCGGGTTCCTCGGCTCGCATCTGTGCCGGGCGTTGCTGGAGCGGGGCGACCAGGTGGTGTGCGTCGACAACCTCATCACCGGCGCGATCGCCAACATCGACGCGCTCTTCGGCGCCCCCGGTTTCACGTTCGTCGAGCACGACGTCAGCACCTACGTCTGGGTGCCGGGCGACGTCGACGTCGTCATGCACTTCGCGAGCCCCGCGTCGCCGATCGACTTCGAGCGCATCCCGATCCAGATCCTGAAGGTCGGGAGCCTCGGCACGCACAACTGCCTCGGCCTGGCCAAGGCGAAGGGCGCCAAGTTCTTCCTCGCCTCGACCTCCGAGGTGTACGGCGACCCGCTCGTGCATCCACAGCCGGAGTCGTACTGGGGCAATGTCAACCCGATCGGGCCTCGGGGTGTGTACGACGAAGCCAAGCGGTTTGCGGAGGCCCTCACGATGGCGTACCACCGCCATCACGACGTCGACGTGCGCATCGTGCGCATCTTCAACACCTACGGCCCTCACATGCGCCCTGGCGACGGGCGAGTCGTGTCGAACTTCATCGTGCAAGCGCTGCAGGGCGAGCCCCTCACGATCTACGGCGACGGCTTGCAGACCCGCAGCTTCTGCTTCGTCGACGATGAGGTACGTGGCTTCCTCGCCTTGCTCGACGGTGCCGCGGTGGGGCCCGTGAACATCGGCAACCCCGATGAGTTCACGGTTGCAGAGCTGGCGAAGGTGGTGCTCGACGTGACGGGGTCGACCTCAGAGGTGGTGTACCGGCCGTTGCCCGTCGACGACCCGTTGCAGCGCAAGCCCGACATCACCCTCGCGCGCGCCGAGCTGGGGTGGGAGCCGACGGTCGCACTTGCCGACGGGGTGGCCCGGACGGTGCCGTGGTTCCGGGCCCACCTTGCCGGTTGAGGCAGCCGTGGGCGGGCTCCGTGTCGCGGTCACCCTCGAGCAGTGCTGGCATCGCGTCCCCGGCGGGACCGCCACCGCGGCGCTTCGGCTCGTCGACGCGTTGCAGCAGCGCGCGTCGTTCCCCGCATCGACAGCGACCGCCGGCGGGTCGAGCAGCTCGCCGATCGATCTGGTCGGGGTCGCGGCCTGGCATCGCAACGCGCCACCCGAACCGTTCGTGCCCTCTGTCCCGGTCCGGCATCTCCCACTGCCGCGCCGAGCGCTGTACGAGTCGTGGCACCGGTTTCGTCGTCCGGCTGTGACGCGCACGACCGGCCCTGTCGACGTGGTGCACGCCACCGGCCTTGCCATGCCTCCGCGCGACGCGCCGATCGTGTGGACCCTGCACGACCTTGCCTTCCTCCGAGAGCCCGGACACTTCACCCCGCATGGCTTGCGCTTCTTCCATGCAGCGCTCGACCTGGCGCTCACCGACGCCGACGTCGTGGTGTGCTCGTCGGAGGCGACTGCGGCCGACGCTCGCCGTGCCGGCTTCGACGAGGCGCGGCTCAGGGTCGTGCCGCTCGGCGCGGACCAGCGACGCGCGGACGAGGCGCGTGCAGCAACGGTGCGCGCGCGCCACGGCCTCGCTCGGCCGTACGTGTTGCACGTGGGTACCGCCGAGCCACGCAAGAACCTGCCGGTGCTCCTCGACGCGTTTCTCGCACTCGGGCGGAGCGATGTCGACCTCGTCCTTGTCGGGCCTGAGGGGTGGGGTGAGAACGTCGGTACTCGGCTGGCCGCCGCGGGTGACCGGGTGCGGCGCCTCGGGTTCGTCACATCCGATGACCTCGCCGGTCTGTACGCGGGGGCGGCGGTCTTCTGCTACCCGAGCGTGTGGGAAGGGTTCGGGCTTCCGGTGCTGGAGGCGCTCGTGCAGGGTGCACCCGTCGTGACGTCGGCCGGTACCGCGATGGCAGAGGTT
Organism: uncultured Iamiaceae bacterium; assembly: GCA_964621605.1. Taxonomy (GTDB): domain Bacteria; phylum Actinomycetota; class Acidimicrobiia; order Acidimicrobiales; family Iamiaceae; genus CAZUMJ01. The sequence continues at coordinate 34,712 of CAZUMJ010000014.1, forward strand.
GCGGGCGATGCGGCGCTCCTGGTGGAGCCGACCGACGTCGGCGCGCTGCGTGATGCGCTCGCCACGATCCTCGACGATGCGGTGGTGCGCGATCGTCTGCGTGATGCGGGGCCTCGCCAGGCTTCGTCCTTCACGTGGGAGCGCACCGCTGCGGCGGTGGCGCAGGCCTACCGGGCGGTGGCGGCGTGAGCGATCGTCTGCAGGTGGGCGTCAACCTGTTGTGGTTGGTGCCGGGGGTTGTCGGCGGGACGGAGGACGCGGCGGTCGGCTTCCTCCAGCAACTGTTCGAGCACTCGGGTCACGAACTGGACGTGACGTTGTTCGCGCTGCGTGACTTCAGCGACGCGTACCCGGATCTGGCGGCGTCCGGGAAGACCGTCCTCCTGCCGCTGAGCGGTCGCTCCCGCCCGGCGCGCGTCGCGGCGGAGTCGACCTGGCTCACGCAGCAGGTGCGGCGGCACGAGCTCGATCTGGTCCACCACTTCGGTGGCACCGTTCCGCCGGGCGTGGGCGCCCCGTCGGTTGTCACCATCCACGACGTGCAGGTGCTCGAGCACCCCGAGAACTTCTCGCCGCTGAAGCGACGGTGGTTGCAGACGGCGCTGCCACGTGCCGTGACGAGCGCGCGCTTCGTCCTCACGCCGAGCGAGTTCGCACGTCAGTCGGTGATCGCCCGTCTCGGCGCCGCCCCCGAGCGCGTGCGCGTCGCGTGGCACGGGGTGACGCTGAAGGGCCGACACGCACCGACGCCCGAGCGACTGGCCCAGGTGCGTGCCGCGTACCGCCTCGACGGGCCGATCGTGCTCTATCCAGCGGTGACGTATCCGCACAAGAACCATCTGGTGTTGCTCGACGCGTTCGCTCGGATCGCACCCGATTTCCCCACGGCCACCCTGGTGCTCGCGGGCGGTGCAGCTTCGGAGGAGGGCAACGTCGCGGTCGAGATCGAACGTCTCGGCTTGGGGCAGCGGGTGCGGCGGGTCGGGCGCATCCCGCGGGCTGACCTCGATGTGCTGATGTTCCTCGCGGCGGTGTTGGCGTTCCCGTCGCGCTACGAAGGGTTTGGGTTGCCGATGCTCGAGGCGATGGCGGATGGGGCGGCGGTGTTGGCGGCAGCGTGCACCGCGTCGCCGGAGGTGCTCGGCGATGCGGGGGTCCTCCTCGACCCGGACGACCCGGCGGCATGGGCTGAGGCGCTCGCCCGGCTCCTGCGCGACGAGGACGCACGTCGCTATCTGGTGGCGCGTGGCCACGCGCGTGTCGGTCGCTTTGCGTGGCGTGAGGTGGTGGACACCGTGGTGACGACGTACTACGACGCGGTCGGCCAGGCCCGCCCAACGGAGGCATCGTGAGGATTCTCGCTCTGTGCCCGCACTTCGCGCCTGACGTGGCGCCGACCGGCGAGGTGATGACGAGCATTGCCCGTGGCTTGACGGATCGGGGCCATCGCCTGCATGTCGTGACGGCGTTGCCGTGGTATCGCCATCACCGGGTTGAGCCCGACTGGGCGGACGTCGTGGTGCACCACGACGACCACGCCTGGGGGCGAGTGACTCGGGTGCATCCGTTCCCGACCGACAAGCGCAACATCCCGGCACGGGCAGCGGGCTTCGCTGGCTTCACCGGTCTGGCGACGGTGCTGGGGTTGTGTACCCGCGAACGCATCGACGTCGTGCTCGCCATGTCTCCACCGCTCACGCTCGGCCTCGCCGGCGTCGCGATCGCGCGCTCGCGTCGGGTGCCGATGGTGTTCAACATCCAGGACGTCTTCCCTGACGTGGCCGTCGAGGTGGGCGCGATCACGAACCCTCGCGTCATCGCCGCCGCCCGCTGGCTGGAGCGCACCAGCTACCGCGCGGCGGATGCGGTGACGGTCCTCTCGGATGACCTTCGTGACAACGTCGCCGCCAAGCTCGGGAGTGGGCGAGGGAGCGATCCCGCGAAGGTGCGCGTCATCCCGAACTTCGTTGACCTGGCGCGTATCGCCCCGGCCGAACGCGAGAACGCGTATCGCGCCGAGCATGGTCTCGTCGGAAAGACCGTCGTCATGTATGCGGGCAACGTCGGGTTCTCGCAGTCGCTCGAGCTCGTCATCGATGCTGCTCGAGCATTCGCCGACGATCCGTCTGTCGTGTTCGTGGTGAACGGGGGTGGGTCGGCGTTGGAGGAGATCCGCCGCAAGGCGCGTGGCCTGCCGAATGTGCGTTTCGTCGGGATGCAGCCAGCAGAGCGCCTCCCCGAGCTGCTCGCGGCGGCGGACGTGCACCTGGTTCCGCTTCGTCGGGGCTTGGCGCGTTCCAGCGTGCCGTCCAAGACCTACTCGATCCTGGCGGCGGGGCGGCCGATCGTCGCCAGCGTCGACGAGGGCACCGAGGTGGCACGAACGATCACCCGGGCAGGAGCGGGCATCGCGGTGCCGCCCGACGATGCAGGTCGGTTCATCGACGCAATCCGCACGCTCGTCGTGGTGCCCGATCGGGCGCGCGCGATGGGGGAGGCCGGACGGCGGTGGGTCGAGGGCTGGGCATCGCCCGCGGCGATCGCCGCGTCGTACGAGGCGCTCTTCGAAGAGCTCCGCGAGGCGCATGATCGGCGCACGCGGCGGGCCAGGTAGCCTTGCGTCATGGGTAAGGCCTCCTCAGCCAAGAATGTCGCGCGTGTCGCCAAGGTCGGCGGAAAGTCGGCAAAGCAGCGCCGCAACCTGGGGTTTCCCCTGGCGATTGCGGGTCTCATGGTGGCGGGCATCCTGGCGGTCGTCTTCGTGAAGGCGAGCACCAAGGACGACAAGGCGGCGGCAGCGTCCCAGGTGCCGAAGCTCGGCGATCACATCCACATGGCATACGGCGTGAACGACTGCGGCAAGTGGCTCGACCCGATCGCGCAGCCCCCGACCGATCCGTACGGCATCCACACCCATGGCGATGACGTGATCCACATCCACCCGTTCACCGCATCCGCGGCGGGTAAGAACGCGCGGCTCAGCGTCTACGACGACCTGGTCGGCCTCAAGCTCTCGAAGAGCTCTCTCAGCTACCCCGGTGTGTCGTTGAAGGGCAAGTGCGGCACCAAGCCGGCGGTGCTGCGGATCGGGTACTGGAACAACGCCTTCGACGACGCGGGCAAGCCCACGACAGCCGCACCCGACAAGATCTACACCGGCGACTTCGGCGACATCCCGCTCGATCGCGACCGTGGCGCGATCGCCTACTGGTGGGGCCCCGCCGATTCCAAGATCGAGCTCCCGCCGTCCGTGCCGACGCTGAACTCCCTCAGCGACGTTGGCCCGGCCACGACGGTGCCGGGTGCGACGACGGTGCCGGGTGCGACGACGGTTCCTGGGACACCGACCACGGTTGCGGGTGCCCCCACCACCGTGGCGCCCGCAACCACGGCCGCCTCAGCGCCTACCACGGCACCGACGAACTGAGGCTGTCCGTGACGCGCGCTGTCGTGCTGGTCGGCGGGTTCGGGACCCGCCTTCGGCCCCTCACCCTGTCCACCCCCAAGCAGATGCTCCCGGTGTTGAACCGGCCGATGATCGAGCATGTGCTCGCGCACCTCCGTCGCCACGGCATCGACGATGCCGTGCTCTCGCTCGGCTATCGACCGGACGGCTTCGTCGACGCATACCCCGAAGGTGTGTGTGCGGGCGTCTCGCTGCACTACGCGGTAGAGCCCGAGCCGCTCGACACGGCGGGCGCTATTCGCTTCGCGGCGCGCCACGCCGGCATCGACGAGCGCTTCGTGGTCGTCAACGGCGACGTCCTCACCGATCTCGACGTGGGTGCCCTCGTGGCGTTCCACGAGGCCCACGATGCCGAGGCGACCATCGCGTTGCACCGCGTCGAAGACCCATCCGCGTTCGGGGTCGTCCCGACCGACGACGACGGGCGCGTCCTCGCGTTCGTCGAGAAGCCCCCGCGTGACGAAGCCCCCACCGACCTCATCAATGCGGGCACCTACGTGTTCGAGCCGTCCATGCTCGATCGCATCCCCGAGGGTCGCAAGGTGTCGGTGGAGCGTGAGACCTTCCCTGCGGTCGTTGCAGAAGGTCGTCTCTTCGCCATGGCGGGAGAGTCCTACTGGATCGATGCCGGCACGCCAGCGAAGTACCTGGAGGTACAGCTCGACCTCCTGGCCGGTCGTTTCGGCCCCGCCCAACAAGGGCTGAGCGAGACTGCCATCATCGCCCCTGACGCGGTCGTCGAACACGCCGTGCTCGGCGACGGTGCCAGCGTCGGTGCCGGAGCGGTCGTGCAGCGATCGGTGTTGCTTCCCGGCGCCACCATCGAAGCAGAGGCAGAGGTCGTCGACTCGATCGTGGGCGCCCAGGCGATCGTCGGCCGGGGCACGGTGGTGCGCAACCTCAGCGTCGTCGGTGATGGCGTGGTCGTCGCAGCCGGAGAGGTGCTCGACGGGGCGAAGCGCCCCGAGGAGGCCTGATGCGCGTCCTTGTCACCGGCGGTGCCGGCTTCATCGGCTCCACCTTGGTCGATCGCTTGCTCGCTGAGGGGCACGCCGTCGACGTCGTCGACAACCTGTCGAGCGGAAAGCTGGCGAACCTGGCCGATGCGCGCGCCGCGCATGGGAGTGCGCTCACCTTCCACGAGCTGGACGTCCGGCACGCCGAGCTCGAGGACCTCATCGTGGCGTGTGCGCCCGAGGTCGTCTACCACCTCGCCGCGCAGATCGACGTGCGGGTGTCGGTCGCCCGTCCGGTGTTCGACGCCGAGGTCAACATCGTGGGCAGCCTCCGCGTGCTCGAGGGGGCGCGCGCCGCGGGGGCACGCAAGGTGGTGTTCGCGTCGAGCGGTGGCACGATCTACGGCGCGGTGGCCGACGACCGGCTGCCCGTCGACGAAGACCACCCCCAGCGTCCCCTGTCGCCGTACGGGGTCGCCAAGAAGGTCGTGAGCGACTATCTCGCGGTCTACAAGGAGCTGCACGGGCTCGACTACACGGCCCTTGCCCTCGCGAACGTCTACGGCCCCCGCCAAGATCCGCACGGCGAAGCGGGTGTGGTCGCGATCTTTGCCGGCAGGCTCCTTGCAGGGGAGCCCTGCACGATCTTCGGTGACGGTGGCCAGACGCGCGACTACGTGTACGTCGCAGACATCGTCGACGCGTTCGTGCGCGCCCTCGACAGCGGTGACGGCGCGGTGCTCAACATCGGGACGGGCGTCGAGACGTCGGTCCTCGACCTGTACCGGGTCATGGCCGAGGCCGCGGGTGTGTCCGGCGAGCCGGTGTTCGCGCCGAGCCGCGCAGGCGAACTCGCCCGCTCGGCGCTCGACCCCGCCGCGGCAGCGGCACAGCTGGGGTGGAAGCCGGCGTTCGACCTGGCGGTCGGCACCGCCGCGGTCGTCGACTGGTTCGCAGCTCGTCGCTGAGGCTCAGCCGGCGTGCTCGCTGAGTGCGACCGCGGCGTGCAGGGCAATGCCGTGCGCCATGCCGTCCTCGTCGAGGACCAGCCGGTTCGAGTGGTTCGGTGCCGGGTCTGCCACCCCCTTCGGCCCCAGCCCGAGGAACGCCATGCAGCCGGGTACCTGTTGCAGCACGTACGACCAGTCTTCGGAGCCCATGATCGCGGCGGGCAGTTCGAACGACTGCCCGGGGCCGAACAGCTCGCCCGCGAGGGCGAGCACGTGGGTGACCGCGGCGGGTTGGTTGACCGTGACCGGGTAGCCGACCTCGGGGATGGCGATCGTGGCGGTGCAGCCGTGCGCGGCGCAGATGCCGTCGGCGACGGTGCGGAGCCCGGTGAGCGTCTTGGTGCGGGTCGCCTCGCTGAGCGTCCGTACGGTGCCACGGAGGTGCACACGCTCGGGGATCACGTTGAACGCTTCGCCGCCGCGGATGCTGCCGACGGTGAGCACTGCTGGGTCGGCCGCGGGGATGCGGCGCGTCACCATCGACTGCAGGGCGAGCACCACCTCGCAGGCGACCGGCACGGGGTCGACGGCGTCGTGCGGCATCGAGGCGTGGCCACCCTTTCCGGTCACCGTCACCTCGAACGAATCCGATGAGGCGAGCAGCGGGCCGGGACGGGTTGCGACCATGCCCGACGGCAGCAACGGCGTCACATGGATGGCGAACGCCCGGTCGACCGGCCCGTGGGCGCTGAGGAGGCCTTCGTCGAGCATCTTCGATGCGCCGTCGTAGCCCTCCTCACCGGGCTGGAACATGAACACGACCCGCCCTGCCAGCTCCGCGCGGCGCGCCGACAGGAGCCGGGCTGCGCCGACGAGCATCGCCACGTGCGCATCGTGGCCGCAGGCGTGCATCATGCCGGGAACCGCAGAGCGGAACTCGACGTCGGTGTCTTCGTCGAGGGGGAGCGCGTCCATGTCGCCGCGCAGCAGGGTGGTCGGCCCAGGCCGGTCGCCTTCGAGAACCGCGACGACCGACGAGATCGTCGCACCGAGTGTGATGTTCAGCGGGAGGCCGCTGAGCGCGTCGACGATGGCCTGCTGGGTGCGAGGGAGGTGCAGCCCGAGCTCGGGATTGCGGTGCAGGTCGCGTCGCAGGGCGATCACGTCGGGGAGGTGGGTGGCCGCCTCAGCGAGCAGGTTCGTGGCGTCGTGCGGTGCTGCGGTCATGGTTCCCCCTGTGCGGTCGTGCAGGTCAGCGGAAGAGGTCTTCTGCGGCAGGTCTGACGAGCTCGGCGCGGACCTCGCCTCGGCGGAGCCACGTGGAGTCGACGCCGCGCACGATGGCCACCGGGATGCCGGTTGCCTTCCCCATCACGAGCTCGGCGGCCCCTGCTATCTCATCGACGATCGCCACCTCGGTGACGTGGAGCTCGCGCCCGAACGCGTCGGTGCTGCCGCGTAGGTCGAGGATGGCCCCGATGCCGGCGCACCCGATCGCCACGTCGGTGACGCCTCGCCGCCAGACGCGTCCGAACGTGTCGGAGATGATCACGGCGACCTCCACGCCGCATCGGGCGCGGATGCCGTCGCGGATGCGGCGGGCGGAACGGTCGGGGTCTTCCGGCAGCAACGCAGCCCAGCCCGAGGGGACATTGGAAAGGTCGACGCCGGCGTTGGCGCAGATGAAGCCGTGCCGTGTCTGCGAGATCACGAGGTCGCCTCGGCGTCGCAGCACACGCACCGTCTCATCTTCGACGACCTGGCGGTGGCCGTCGGGGTCGTCGGGGTCGACGGGGACGAGGCGACCTTCTGCCTTGGACACGATCTTCTGGGTCACCACGACGACGTCGCCGGCGCGCACGGGGGCGGCCTGCGCGATGAGGGTCGCCAGGTCGTCACCGGGCGTCACCTCGCCGATGCCGTCGACGGGGATGAGCTCGATCGTGCCGCTCACGCCGGCGCGCCTTCGGCGGCCGCCAACACGACCGTCGCGAGTGCCGCCGCCGCGGCCGGGCTGCTCATGATCGTCGGTGCGACGACCGGGTGCATGTCGACCGCGGCGACCTCAGGGGCGCGTGCCGCGTCTGCGTCGTCGAGCACGAGCGTTGCGGCGAGCTCGCGGTAGTGGTTCGCCACACCGACCACGGATGATTCGTGCCCCAGCTCGCGCAGCAGGCGGTCTGCGGGGCCTTTGATCGCGGAGCCGGCGATGATCGGCGAGACCGCCACGACGCGGGCGCGCCTCGCCTCGACCGCAGCGCGCACGCCGGGCACCGCGAGGACCGGGTCGATGGAGATCAGCGGGTTCGAGGGTGCGATGACGATGGTCGTCGCCTCCGCGAGCGTGCGCAGCACATCGGGTCCCGGACGGGCATCGGCGGCGCCGTCGAAGCGGATCTCTTCGACGGCGATGTCGTGATGGCGGCCGACGAAGTACTCCTGGAACGTCAATTCGACCGCGCTCCCGTCGGCCTCTCGCGCGCGGAACGTGGTGCGCAGCGGATCGTTGCTCACCGGCAACAAGGTGACGTTCACGTCCCACGCAGCGGTGATCTCGGCGGTGACCTCGGTCAGCGTGGCGCCCTCGTCGCGTCGGGCGGTGCGATACAGGTGGGTGCCGAGATCGCGGTCGCCGAGGCCGAACCAGGCGCGGGAGTGGTCGCCGTAGCGGCTGAGGGTCTGCATCGCCTGCCACGTCTCGCCGGTGAGCCCCCACCCGCGGTCGGGGTCGATCGCGCCAGCGAGGGTGTACGTGATGGTGTCGAGGTCGGGGCTGACGGCAAGGCCGTGCAGCTCGAGGTCGTCTCCGACGTTCACGATCGCGACGAGGTCGGACGGGTCGACGACTTGCACGAGTCCGGCCAACAGCCGGGCCGCGCCGACGCCGCCGGCAAGCACGCAGATCATGGCGAGACGCTACCGCCGCCGTGTGCGGTCGCCGACCGGTTCGCCGCCCGCGCCTCCGGTTCGCCGCCCGCGCCTCCGGTTCGCCGCCTCGACCACGTCTGTTGACAGATATGGTCGGCTCCGGACGCGCTGCGGCCGGAGCTAGCCGGTTCGCGGTCATCGGTGCCCGACCGCGCGAGGAAGAAGCGGTACGGGGCGAGTCGGGGAACGTTGGGAGGCGAGCATGATCACGTGGCTGGACGCGCGGGCCCTTCCGGGGCACCAGGCGTCAAACGTCGCGGGGGCTACCCATCCGATGCGCGAGATGACCCGTCGGGCCGCCGGGCTCTCCCCGCAGGGCTGGGACGCGTCAGCTCGTGCGGAGGTGGCCGACCTGTTCGGGCAGCTTGCCGAGGAGTGGCACACCCGGACGTCCGCCGATCGCACATCCATCGTGCAGGACGCGCTCGATCGCGGGCTCGAGCCGGGTCACCATCAGGGGCTGGTGATCGAGCCCGGCAGCGGGATCGGGACGTACTCGCCGCTGCTGGCCGAGCGTTGGGAGCATGCGGTGGCGGTCGAGCTGACACCCGAGATGCAGGCTCGGGCACCGGCCGACCCACCCCGCGTCACGGCGGACGCGTCGATGCTGCCGATGCGCACGGGAGTGGCCGCGGCCGTCGTGTTGATCAACATGTTCCTCTTCCCGGCCGAGGTCGACCGCGTCCTTGCGCCCGGTGGGGTTGTGGTGTGGGTGAACTCCAGCGGAGAGCACACCCCGATTCACCTCACGCCCGACGAGGTTGCGGCTGCCCTCCCAGGCGAATGGGAAGGCCGGGCGGGTCGCTGCGGGGAAGGGCTCTGGGCAGTGCTGCACCGCGCGTGAGCGGCGCGGCCGAGCGCGGCATGTTGCTCAGCCGGCCTCGATCGTGGCAGCGCGGCCTCGCCCAGCGGGCTGGTACGAGCACGCCGGGTCGTCTGCCAGCGGGTCGCCGTGCACGGCGTACGCACGCGAGCGTGACCCTCCGCAGACGGTGCGGAACTCACAACGTCCGCACCGTCCGCTGAAGCCGTCCGGGTCGCGCAGGGCACGCAGGAGCGCTGCGTCGCGGTAGAGGCTGCTGAAGGGCGTGTCGCGCACCGATCCCACCGCGACGGGGAGGAACCCGCTCGGGTACACCTCGCCGAGGTGGTCGACGAAGGCGAACCCGCGCCCCGCGTTCACGTCGAGCGGCGGTCGTCCGCCTCGGGGATTGGGCCCGGTGACGGAGCCGAGTCGGGCTTTGGTGGCGGCGCGGAGACGGCTGCGCAGCGGGCCGGGCGGGAACGTCGCGTCGACGTCGCCTGCGGCCTCTCGTTGCAGCGCCACGCGACGGAAGTGGGGGGCCTCGGTGGTCTTCACGGCGACGTGCCCACCGATGTCGTGCAGCCAGTGCAGGACCTCCTCGACCGTGTCGGCGTCGATGGCGGGGAGGAGCGCGCCTCGCCCGGTGGGAACGAGGAAGAACACGCTCCAGAGGCTTGCGTCGAGGGCGACGACGTGCTCGAGGATGGCTGGGAGCTCCTCCACGTTGTCGGCGGTGACCGTGGTGTTGATCTGGAGCCGGCAGCCTGCCTCGTGCACCCACCGCGCGGCGACCAGCGTGTCGGCGAACACGCCTTGCACTCCGCGAAAGCCGTCGTGCGACGCCGCATCTGCACCGTCGAGGGAGAGCGACACCGCCCGCGCACCGGCGTCACGGAGCTCGTGCAGCACGTCTCGTGTGAGGCGGGGAGTGACCGACGGTGACAGCGCCATGCTGAGGCCGGCGGCGGCACCGTGGGCGACCAGTTCTGCGAGGTCGGGCCGTTCGAACGGGTCGCCACCGGTGAGCACGACGACCGGTCGTGGGGGACCGTATGCGGCGAGGTCGTCGAGCAGGGCCTTGCCCTCGTCGGTGCTGAGCTCGAGGGGGTTGCGGTGCAGGATCGCATCGGCCCGACAGTGGGCGCACGCGAGCGCGCATGCTCGGGTCGTCTCCCAGATCACGATGAAGGGTCGTTCGTGGACGTCGAAGCGCACGCTTCGTACGGCATGGGACGCGAGAGCTTGCACGTTCCCCACCCAACCAGCGACGCGCCGTACCCAGAAGGGCCCAAGGTCATCGTGCGGGCACCGAAAGCCCTGAGTGGTGGCCTCGGACACCTCAAGGTCGGCCGCTTCGCGTCCGATCACCCGAGGGAAGGACCGTATCTGGGAGTGTTGATGGGCGATCAGCAGCCGGGCACCCGTCCCGCGCGTTCAAACCAGGCCGACCAGTCGGCGGTGCTGCGCAAGCTCGCAGGCCGTCTCGACGATCTGACCACGGGCGAAGTGGCGCGCCTGATCCGTCCTGGCGACGAGGGGTACGGGACCGGTCCAGGCATGCCCGTCATCGACCCCGACGCTTACCGCGCCGAGACCGGCAAGGAGTGGGTGCCGCCCACCGGTATGCCCACAGCGCCGGCCGCCGCCGCGCCAGCACCGGAAAAGCAGAAGGCTGCCCCCGCTCAGCCCAAGCCGGCTGCTGCAAAGGCGGGAGCCGGTGCCAAGCCTCGCCCGCAGGCGAAGGCCGGGCAGGGTGCACGCCCGCAGGGCAAGCCGAAGCAGCAAGCTGGCCGCCCAGCCCCGCCGACGCAGCAGAAGGCGGGTGCCGGAAAGCCCCGTCCGCCCGCGCAGGCCGGCTCCGCTAACGCGGGTGCGAAGCCGCGTCCGCCCGCCAAGCAACAGGCCGGGGCAGCTCATGGCGCCGCACCGAAGCAGGGCTTCTTCGCCCGCCTCTGGGCGAAGCTCACCGGTCGCTGAGTCGCTGAGTCGCTGAGTCGCTGAGTCGCTGAGTCGCTCGGCGGGGGCGTCGTCGCTCAGTTGGCCCATTCGGCGAACGGGATCTGCCAGTCGCCGTAGCCGTTCGTCGGCTGGAGCTGCTCGGCGGTGCCGACGACCTCGACGACATCGCCGACCTGGCTGAACCCGAAGAACCATTCGGCGTCGGCCGGCGCCGCGTTCACGCACCCGTGCGACACGTTGGAGTTCCCCTGTGCGCCGACCGACCAGGGGGCCGAGTGGACGAACTCGCCGCTGTTGGAGATGCGGACGTTCCAGGAGACTTCCTCGTAGTAGCCGTCGGGGGAGTCGCGGGGGATCCCGACGGTGGCCGAGTCCATGATCACCTTCTGGGCCTTCTCGTTGACGACGTGCACCCCGGACTTCGTGGGGTACTTGTCGTCCTGCCCGGTCGAGACCGCCAGGGTGCGCACGACCTGACCGTTGTTGGTGACCACCATCTGGTGGGTGGTGGTGTCGACGTGGGAGATGTGGGCGTCGCCGATGGCGAACGACACCGTGCGGCCGTCGACCCCCCAGATGCCGTCCCCGGCGTCGAAGTTTGCGAAGTCGATGCCGAGGCTGACCTTCGTGCCCGCCGGCCAGTAGACGCTGGGCCGCCAGTGCAGCTCGGTGTCGGAGAACCAGTGCCACGCGCCGGTCACGGGGTGATCGGCGGCGACGGTGAGGCGGTCGGTGAGCGCCGCGTGACGCGCCGAGGCGACCGGGTGGTTGAGCACCACGATGATCGGCATCCCGACGCCGTAGGTGTGGTCGTTCACCACGTTCAGCTGGGTGTGCAGCTCGTCGACCGGGGCGCCGGTGGTGAACGTGAACGTGTGCTCCGAGGCGTGGCCGGCACCGTCGACGGCGGTCGCGGCGATCCGGTAGGTGGTGTGCGGCGCGAGGCCGCCGACCTGGGTCCACGCCGTGGTGTCGGTCGCGAGCGTGCCTTGTGTCGGCGCAGGCACCGGGTGCGTCGGTGTGGGCCCGGTGGCGGGCACCGCGGTGAGCGTCACGGCCCGCAGCGTGCCGTCGACCGCCTTCACCACGGGTGACGAGCCGATCGGGACGTCCTTCGCGCCGTCGGCGATGCTCGACGTCACCTGCACGGCCGGAGTGGGAATCGTCGTCGACGTGGGCGTCGACGCGCGGCCCCCGGTCGACGAGCTACAGCCCGCGCCGAGCACCAGCACGGCGGCGCCGCACACGGCGACGACGACCCTGCGCGTGCGGTGACGCGATCCCCTCATGACCTTCAAGTGTGGCCCACCGGCACGCTCGTGGCCACCATGGCGGCACGTGCGGGTGGCTGGGTTCGGCTGGGTGGTGCGAGCAGGGCGGACTCGGAGCGGACACGCTCCGACGTGCGTCGGTCAGCCGGCGCGTCCGTAGTCGTCGGACAGCCGCACGATGTCGTCCTCGCCGAGGTAGGCGCCCTGCTGCACCTCGACGAACAGCAACGGCTCGGTGCCGCGGTTCTCGACGCGGTGCGCGGTGCCGACGGCGATGTCGACTGCCGCACCTGCGGGCACCTCGCGCTCGACGTCGTCGAGGGTGACGGTGGCGACGCCGGCGACGACGAACCAGTGCTCGGCGCGCTGCGCGTGGCGCTGGTAGCTCAGGCGCTGCCCGGGCGCCACGGTGATGCGCTTGACCTTGAACCCCTCCGCCTCGGCATCCTCCAAGACGGTGTAGGAGCCCCAGGGGCGCTCGTCGTGCTCGCGCCCGAGGGCGTCGGTGGTGCTCATCCGCGCAGCCCGTCGAGCTGCCCGGACAGGAGGGCCAGGTCGGCGTCGACCATCATGTGGACCAGCTCGGGGAAGCTGACCTTCGGCTCCCAGTTGAGGACCTTGCGGGCCTTCGCCGGGTCGCCGATGAGCAGGTCGACCTCGGCGGGGCGCATGTAGCGCTCGTCGAGCGTCACGTACTTCTCGTAGTCGAGGTCGACGCGGCCGAACGCCAGCTCGCAGAACTCGCGCACCGAGTGGGTCTCGCCGGTGGCCACGACGAAGTCGTCGGGCTCGTCCTGTTGGAGCATGAGCCACATCGCCTCGACGTAGTCGCCGGCGAAGCCCCAGTCGCGCTGGGCGTCGAGGTTGCCGAGGCGCAGCTCGTCCTGCTGGCCGAGCTTGATGCGGGCAACCGCGTGGCTGATCTTGCGGGTCACGAACTCGAGGCCGCGGCGCGGCGACTCATGGTTGAACAGGATGCCGGAGCTGGCGTGCAGGTTGTACGACTCGCGGTAGTTGACCGTGATCCAGTGGCCGTACACCTTCGCGACGCCGTAGGGGCTGCGCGGGTAGAACGGGGTCACCTCGGTCTGCGGGACCTGCTGCACTTTGCCGAACATCTCGCTCGACGACGCCTGGTAGAAGCGGATCGCCGGGTCGACGATGCGGATGGCGTCGAGCACGCGGGTCACGCCGAGGGCGGTGGTCTCGCCGGTCAGCACCGGCTGGCCCCACGACGTCTGCACGAACGACTGGGCCGCCAGGTTGAACACCTCGTCGGGGTGGTGCTCGCGCAGCAGGTTGATCATCGACACCTCGTCGAGCAGGTCGCCCGGCACGAACGTGATGCGGTCCTGGAGGTGGGCGATGCGCTCGAAGTTGACGGTGCTCGACCGGCGCACCATGCCGATGACCTCGTCGTAGCCCTTGTCGAGGAGGAATTCGGCCAGGTAGGAGCCGTCCTGGCCCGTGATCCCGGTGATGAGCGCGCGCTTGGTCATGGCGGAGTTCTACGCTGCGGCGGGGTCCTTGTCTGCTAAGTGGGTTGGCACATGCCGGAAAAGCTCGGTCGCCGCATCGCCACGCTGCGTGCGGAACGTCGGTGGACGCAGCAGCAGCTCGCGGACCGTCTCGGCGTGTCGCGCGTGGCGGTGTCGCACCTCGAGGCGAACCTCACCGATCCGGGCGAGCGCACTGTGGCGCTGCTCGCGGGGCTGTTCCACCTCGAGCCGCACGAGTTGGTGGCCGGTACGACCTACCCGGCGGCGAAGGCCGAGCGCCTGCCGGTGGTCGTCGCGCGCTGGACCGAGGTCGAGCACCGTCTGGCCTTGCTCGACGCCGACCTGCAGTGGGTCGGGCGCCTGCCCGCGGCCGAGGTGCGGCGCCTGCTCGAAGGGTGGCTCCCCGTCCTGGACGGCCTGCGGAGCCGGGCCCTCGACCCCGACGAGGCCGCCGCTGCGACGGCGGCGTGGCGCAAGGTGGTCGACCAGCTTGCCGGGGCGCGCGACCGCTCGGCGCCGTGAGGGTGCCCGCGCCGTCATTGTTCTCGGCAACGAGTGCCCGATGCGGTGGTACGGTTCCCGGCGTCACACTTCTCTCCACGGTGTGAAGAGCACGGAGGTTTCCATGCGGCGGACGGTGCGAGTGTTGGCGGCGGTCATGGGCTTGCTGGTGGTACCGGCGGTGGTCGGCGTGCCGGTCGCGGTCGCGTCCCGGCCGACCGTGGTGGCGCGGTCGGTCGTTGCGGCGGGTTCGGTCGTTGCGGCGGGGTCGGTGTCGTCCACTCCAGACGAGGCGTTCGTCGGGGCGGCGTACGTCGACTTCTTGTCGCGGTCGCCGTCGGCGGGCGAGCTTGCGGCGGCGACGGCGGGCCCGTTGGATACGCCGGGGGCGCGTGGGGCCGTGGTGGCGGGGCTGTCGTCCTCGCCGGAGTGGGTGCGTCACACGGTGCAGAAGCTGTACCTCGACACGCTCAACCGTCAAGGCGAACCCGGCGGGGTGGCGTACTGGGTGTCGCTCATCCGGAGTCACCGGTTGACGGTGGCCGAGGTGGCGGCGTCATTCTACTCCTCGGCCGAGTACTTCTCGGGGATCGGCGGCTCGAACACGCGCACGTGGGTGCTCGACCTGTACCAGAAGATCCTGCTGCGCAACGGCGCCGGCGATACGGACGGGGTGGACTACTGGGTGGCGACGACAGCGTCGTCGGGTCGCTACGCGGTGGCGTACTCGCTGTACCAGTCGAACGAGTCGCGCCACACCCGGGTGAGGGCGCTGTACCAGGCGTTGTTGGGCCGTGAGCCCGATCAGGGTGGTTGGAACTACTGGGCTGGGTTGGTGCAGTCGCAGGGCGATCTGGCACTGGCCGCGTACCTGGCATCGTCGGACGAGTACGACGCGCGGGCCTTCACGCGGCTGCCAGGCGCGCCGCTTGCGGTGAGCGCGAACCCCGGTGACGGGTCTGCCACCGTTTCGTGGACGGCCCCCGCGTTGGGCGAAGGCGGTTCCCCGGTCACGGGCTATGCCGCGTCGTCGACGGCGGGTGCGGCGAGCTGCACCACGACGACCACGAGTTGCGCGGTCACGGGGTTGACCAACGGCACCGCGTACGGGTTCGCGGTGCGCGCGACGAACGCCATCGGGACCGGCCAACCCGCATCCACGCTCGGCTCCGTCACGCCTGCGCCGGCATCGTCGGGTCACTGGACCCAGCTGGCCGAGCACCCGATGGTGACCGGATCGGTCACCCAGCTGGTGCGCGGCACGCACAACGGTGCGGTGCTCGGCCGGTACGGCAGGTACGGGCTGGTCCCGGCGGTGTGCGCACAGACGTGCACCGCCTTGGCGATGCCCGACGCGTTCTCCCTGGATCCGAGCGGAACGCTCGATTGGACGAGTACAGGAATGATCTACGCGTCTGCCCAGACGGTCGACCCGAACCCTCCTGGCGGTATGTACTCGCGCGCGGTCGTCTGGGCGAATGCGGGAGCCGCCCCGGTGCTGCTCGCGGCACCCGCTGCCGGTACGTATACGGAGGTGAGGGCTGTCGACGCGACCCCTGGCGGCATGGTCGTCGGCGAGGGTGACACGACCGCCGATGAGACCGTTGGTCTTGTCTGGGCGACGGCCTCGTCGTCGCCCACCGCGCTTGATCTCCCCGCGGGATCGACAGGGTTGCAGATGGCGGGAATCACGCCGAGCGGCATCATCCTCGGCGTCGCGCGCGATACCGGCGGGCATCTGATCGGCCTCGCCTGGGCGAACGCGGAGGCGACGCCCAGCGTGTTGCCGCTGGCCCCGGGGATCTCGGGGCTCGCCCCTCAGGCGGGAGCGCCGCTGCGGGTTTCCGCGAACGGGCTCATCGAGGGCTTGGGCTACGACACCGGCGTGCCGGTTCCCCTCGTGTGGACGGCGCCTGACGCGGTGCCGACGCAGCTCGCCCTACCGAGCGGGTTGCAGATCGTCGACGCCTCCGGCCCCGAAAACAATTGGGCGACGCTCTACTACGGCCCATCGTTCGCGACGGCGTCGGACGCGCTCCTCGCCGCGGTGGGAACGGGCAGCGACCGGTCGGCGGCGGTGGTGTGGCCCATGCCGACCGCCCCGCCGGTCACCCTGGCTCCCCCTGCGAGCAGCGTCGGGGTGCCGACGGCCGCCGACGTGCTCGCGTCGGGCGAGGTGGTCGGGACCGCGCGGTACGAAGAATCCGGCGGGCAGAACCTGGACCGCTTCGTGCGTTGGGACGCGGGCACGTACGGGCCGCACCTGATGCAGTCGCCCGCA
>CAZUMJ010000014.1:51427-56002 GCA_964621605.1 uncultured Iamiaceae bacterium
CTTCGTGCGTTGGGACGCGGGCACGTACGGGCCGCACCTGATGCAGTCGCCCGCAGGGAGCGACGCTCGGACCGTGTTCGGGCGCGACACCGGAGGTGTCGTCGGCCTCGCGGCCACCACCTCCGCCGTCGACGCCGACGTCGTCGGCCTGACGTGGGCCACCTCGACGGCAGCCCCGACCGAGTTCGCGCTCGGCGTCGTTCAGCCCGTAGCCGGCCAGGTGCGCGCCATCAACAGCTCCGGCGCCATGGTGGGTGCCGGGTTGGTGCCGGTGCAGTACTGGCCGGCTCCGCAGGCCAGCCCGATCGCGCTGGCATTGCCAGCGGGTGCGGACGCCCCGCCGTCGCTCGACGACCTCGGCGACGACGGCATGATCACCGGTCATGTGAGCGTGGCGGGCACGGTGCGGCCGCTGGCGTGGGTTGACAAGGCCGCGACGCCCGTCGTGTTGGACCTGCCGGCTGGCCTGGTAGGCCTCGCGTCGTCCTCCACCCACACGGCGCCCACGGTCTACGCCTCGTCCTCCGGCTTGGTGGCGGCCACAGCGGTTGACAGCTCCAACGTGCCCCACGGCGTGTTCTGGTCGACGCCGAGCGCGTCGCCGGCCACGCTGGTCGCGCCTACCGGCTACTCGTCGGTGTCGGTCGCAGGCGTGACGACCGCTGGTGCGGTGGTGGGCTTCGCGAAGAACGACAGCACCTTGGCGTGGTCGGCGTTCGTGTGGACCACCGCGGCTGCGACGCCAGTCCTCCTGGCGGCGCCCACCGGCATGCACGTCACCAGCGTGTCCTACGTCGCCGGCTCGGGGGCCATGGTCGGTACCGCGCTCGACGGCTCCAGCGTCGCGCACGGGGTCGTCTGGGCGTCGCCGACGGCACCGGCAACGCTGCTCGCCGGGCTTCCCGGCTACACGGTGCCGAGCCAGCCGAGCGGTGTGAGCAACGCGGGGGTCGTGGTGGCCTACGCGGACGATGCAACCTTCCTCCGGTCGCTCGCACGGTGGCCAGTGCCGACGAACCCGCCGGCCTTGGTGGCGTCGCCGCCAGGGGTGCACCCGTGGTTGATCGAGGCGGTCAGCGACGCGGGTTCGGTGGTCGTCGAGCCGTACGGTAGCCACGTCTGGGTGTACACACCCTGACCTCGGGCCCCAACACGACCAAGGGCAGGGAGCGTCAGCCCGCGGTGCGCACCCGAGCTCGGCAGTCGTCGAGCAGGTCGCGCAGGGTGTGGGTGAGGGGAATCTCGGGTTCCCAACCGGTGGCCTTGGCGAGCTTCTGGTAGTCGCCGCGCAGCACGGGCACGTCGACCGGGCGGAGCAGTTCCGGGTCGGTCACGAACCGCATCGGACGCTCGGCCTCCTCCAGCAACAGGTCGGCGAGGTCCTGCACGGCGACGTCGTGGCCGCTGCACACGTTGTAGGCCTCACCGGGGTCGCCGTGCTCGACGAGCAGCCGGTAGGCGCGCACCACGTCGCGCACGTCGGTGAGGTCGCGGCGCGCCGACAGGTTGCCGATGGTGATGATGTCGCCGCCGTCGACCTCGTTCTGCGCGATGCGCGTCGCAAGCGCGGGTGCCACGAACGCCGGGCTCTGGCCCGGGCCGAGGTGGTTGAACGCCCGCACGCGCAGCACCGGGAGCTGCCGCCCCAACCACGCCTGTAGCCCGAGGTAGTCGGCCGCCACCTTCGATGCCGCGTAGGGCGACACGGGTCGGAGTGGAGACTCTTCGGTGAGCGGGAGCTCTGCCTCGGAGACCTTGCCGTACACGTCAGCGCTGCTCACCGCGAGCACGCGGGACACGCCCGTCTCGGTGGCGGCCAGCAACACGTTGAGCGTTCCCTCGGCGTTCGCGCGGAACGCCTGTGTCGGCGCCTTCCACGATCCGCCCACGTCCGCCCAGCCGGCCAGGTGGTACACGACCTCGGGGCGCACCTGGTGGAACAGGTTGGAGACGGCTTCCGGGTTGGTGATGTCGACGCCGCCGTGCGCCTGGTCGGTCTCGATGACGTCGTCGCCGAGCGCGCGGAGGTGGGTGACGAGATGACGACCGACGAAGCCTCCGGCTCCGGTGACGAGTGCCTTCATCGCCCGGGCCTCTCCTGCCCGGCGTCGGCGAGGACACGGAGCGCGGCGGGGCGATGAGGGGGCGTCGTGAGCAGGCGCATCGGCGGGAGTCTAGGAAGCCTTCGCACCCCCGATGCGAACGCACCCGACGCGAGGGCGACGAGTCGCCGCGACCGGCGTGCCGCCGCAGCCGGTGCGGGGTGACGGGGGTGGTGGCAAGTATCGTCGGGAGTCGAACGCATGCCCCCGGGTGTGCCCGGGCGTCGGGCCGACCTCGGGTGGCGCCCCTCGCCGTCGAAGAGAGTTGTCCGTTGCCGCACGAGACCCCCGTGGTCGCCGATTCCGAACCGTCGCACGCCGCCGAGGGCGCGGGCACCCCGGTTCGTCGGCGTCACGAGGACCTGCACACCACAGAGATCTCCAAGCGTCCCGGCGCCATCCAGCGCGCACGCAACGTGTGGCGCTACCGCGAGCTGCTCGCCAACCTCATTCGCAAGGAGCTGAAGGTCAAGTACAAGAACTCGGTGCTGGGGTTCTTGTGGACGCTCCTCAACCCGGCGTTGCAGCTCGTCGTGTACTCGTTCGTGTTCGGGGTGCTGTTCAAGGTCGGCATGCCGTTGTTCGCCATCTTCTTCATCTGCGGGTTGCTGCCGTGGACGTTCTTCACCTCGGCGGTGAGCGGCGGTGCGGGCGCGGTGGTGGGCAACAGCCAGCTCGTGAACAAGGTGTGGTTCCCGCGTGAGATCCTGCCGCTGGCGTCGATCGGCGCCGCGCTGGTGCACTGGCTGCTGCAGTCGGTCGTGCTGGTCGTGGCGCTCGCCGTGGTGCAGAAGGCGCCCGATTGGCAGTACCTGCCGTTGCTGATCCCCGCGGTTCTGGTGCTCGTCACGTTCTCGACCGCGCTCGGCATCATGCTGAGCGCGATCAACGTCTACCTGCGCGACACCCAGCACCTGCTGGAGCTCGTGCTCCTGGCGTGGTTCTGGGGAACACCCGTGGTCTGGGGGTACCCGCAGCTCAGCAACAAGCTCGTCGAGCAGGGCTTCCCCGGCAACCTCGGCCTCCTCAACCCTGTCACGCCGGTCGTGACGACCTTCCAGCGTGCGCTGTACCACGACTGGGTGTTCAACGGGCAACGCAACATCAACGGCTACGCGGTGAACGGTGCCGTGCCGCCGGGAAGCCCGTGGTGGTACCTGCGCAACCTGGCCATCGTCGGCGTGGCATCGGTGGCGTTGCTGTGGTTCGCGCTGTGGGTGTTCGGGCGTCTCGAAGACAACTTCAGCCAGGAGGTGTGACGTGGCCGCAGCGATCGAGATCGTCGACGTCACCAAGCGCTTCCGCCTCTACCAGGAGAAGCTGCAGTCGGCGAAGGAGCGCATCATCCGCTTCGGGCGGGTGCAGTACGAAGACTTCTACGCGCTGCGCGACGTGACCTTCGACGTCGCCGAAGGGCAGACGACCGGCCTGCTCGGGCACAACGGCTCCGGCAAGTCCACGTTGCTGAAGTGCGTCGCGGGCACGTTGCGCCCCACGTCGGGGACCATCCGCACGCGGGGTCGGGTGGCTGCGCTGCTGGAGCTCGGCGCCGGGTTCCACGGCGACCTGACCGGTCGCGAGAACATGTACCTCAACGGTTCGATCCTCGGCTTCACCAAGGTCGACGTCGACCGCATCTTCGACGACGTGGTCGACTTCGCCGAGATCGCGCCGTTCATCGACATGCAGGTGAAGCACTACTCGTCCGGCATGACCGCCCGGCTCGGCTTCGCGCTCGCCATCCACGTCGACCCCGACATCGTGCTCGTCGACGAGGTGCTCGCCGTGGGCGACGAGGCGTTCCAGCGCAAGTGCCTGGAGCGGGTGCGTGAGATGCAGGCCGAGGGCCGCACCATCCTGGTCGTCACCCACGCCCCCGACATGGTGCGCCAGGTGTGCCAGATGGGAGCGGTGCTCGACCGCGGCGAGCTCATCGCGTTCGACGAGCCGGGGCCCGCCATCCGGGTGTTTCGCGATTCGCTCGTGCGGCGCGGCATCGCCTTGGAGGAAGACCTCGACGAGGTCGACCAGGCCGTGCTCGACGCCCGAGAGCTGTCGAAGGCGGTGCGCTTCACCGACATCAGCGTCGAGTACCCCGGCACCGACGCCGAGTTCATCCTCCCGGGGCAACCCGCGCGGGTGCGTTGCGCATACGACGCGCCCGAGAAGGTCGACGACGTGGTCTTCGCGATCAACATCGTCGACCCCGAAGGCCGCCTCATGCTCGGCACGAACACCGACATCACCGGCCCGCGCCTCGACTTCGTAAAGGGCCGTGGTGAGGTGGTGTTCGAGCTCGACGCCGTGCACCTGCTCGACGGCGACTACGACGTCAGCGTCGGCATCCACACCCACGACGTGGGCGAGGAGTACGACCACAGCCAGGGCCACCTGCGCATCCAGGTGATGAACCCCGAGAAGTCGGTCGGGCGCGTGCACTTCCCGATGCACATCACCCACCGCCAGGCCTGAG
>CAZUMJ010000014.1:56102-59250 GCA_964621605.1 uncultured Iamiaceae bacterium
GCGTCGCCGAGCACCTCGGGGAGTGCGCCGGCATCGGTCGCGACGACGGGAATGCCGGCCTGCATCGCCTCGAGCGGCGGGAGGCCGAAGCCCTCGTAGCGCGACGGGTAGGCGAGCACTGCCGCCCTCGCGAGGAGCGCGGCGCGGCCTGCGTCGTCGACCCACCCGACGCGCACGATGCGGTCGCGCGCCGCGCAGCGAGCGACCGCATCGGTGTACGCAGCGACCCCCCAGCCGTCGGGTCCGGCGACGACGAGGCGTACCTCGGGGTCGTTTCGGGCAAGTGCGTCGAACGCCTCGACCAGCGCGGGCAGGTCCTTGCGGGGTTCGACGGTGCCGAGCGCCAGCACGAACGGTCGGGGGTCGGTGAGCGCCCGGGCGAGACCCGGAGGGGCGTGCGGGCCGAGCACCGGGGCCTGACCTGCCGCCTCGGAGGTGTCGGGGTCCGCGAGCCTCTGCGTGGGTCGGTCGGTGTCGCCGGCCGAGCAGGCCGTGACCCCGTTGTGGATCGCCACGACCCGGTCGGGCGACACCTGGAAGTGCTCGACCACCTCGTCGGCGACGAACTGCGACGGGGTGTGCACCCACGCGCCTCGGCGCAGCGCCCGGGTGATCAAGCCCGGGTAGGCGAGCGTGTCGCGGCTGCACAGCTCGGGATACCGGACGGGCGTCAGGTCGTGCACCGTCACGAGCTCGGCCGCACGGCGTGCGGGCGGCACCACGAAGTTGGGGCCGTGCACGACGTCGATCCCGCCGGTCCACCACTGCAGCGGCGGGACGTTGGCCCGCTGCCAGGCGAGGCGCAGCGGGCGCGCCGCCATCGGGCGGGTGGTCACCCGGACACCGTCGGCGCAGCGGGCGGTGAGGGCGTCGCGGCCCCGCCACGAGATGGCGAACGCGGTCACGGCGAGGTCGGGGTGGGTCGCGAGGCGCGGCAGGACTTCTCCCACGAAGGTTCCGATGCCGGTCGGGGAGCCGAGTAGCGCGGTGGCGTCGAACGCGAGGCGGAGAGGGGAGGGACGCACGGCGGCCTGATCGTACCGGGAGTGATCCGGGAGGTGCATCGCATGGTGTGGTCGTTGCGTGCCCAGTCCACCGCGAAGCGGCGCCACGTGCTTGCCCTCGGCCCGAGGCTGTGGTCAACTTTCACCCATGTCTTTTCGCGGGATGCGCCGCCGGCAGGTCTGGGGCGCGGCGCTTGCCGCCGTCGTCTCGCTCGGTCTCGTGCTCGGGGCGTGCGGCTCGAGCGGGTCCCAGAAGGCGTCCACCACGTCGTCGCCGTCGGTGACGACCTCGGCAGGGGGCACCGGGTCCACGCTGCCCGGCGACTCGGGCGGCTCGGGCGACTCCGGTACCTCGTTGCCTCCCACGACCGGGCCGGCATCCTCCCTGCCGGAGCCGCCGACGCCCCCCGAGGTGCCGACCGGAACGTTCGTCAACACCCACTCGCTGTCGCTGAGCGGCGCCAACGGCATGCCGTCCCAGGGCGTGTCGACCTGTCGCACCACGCCCGGTGCAACGTGTGCGATCCGCTTCACGCAGGGCGCCACGACGGTCATGGTCGGGCCAACCACGGTCGACGAGGGCGGGAACGTCACCTGGAATTGGACGCCCACATCGCTCGCGATGACCGCCGGCCAGTGGACGATCGAGGTCGTCGCGACGCGCCGAGGGGTGTCCACCACGGCGACCGATCCGCTCGGGCTGACGGTGGTGCCATGACCGGCGCTGCGGCGCGCCGCTCGACGCTCGCGTCAGTCGTCGCGCTGTGCGTCGTCGTCATCGCGGCGTGCGTGACGATCGTCGGTCCGACGTCGTCGGCCGGTGCGGCGCCGCTTGCCCCGGAGGCGTTCAACCCGAACAACGTCATGGACGACGCCGTCTTCGACGACACCTCCACCATGACCGTCGCCGACATCCAGGCGTTGCTCAACCGCTACCCCAACAGCTGCCTGCGCAGCTACTCAGACGTGGAGCCGCTGTCGCGCACCACCTACGGCGCCACGGTCTCGGCCGCAACCATCATCTACGACGCTGCGCAGCTCTGGGGGGTGAACCCGCAGGTGCTGCTCGCCACGCTGGAGAAGGAGCAGTCGCTGGTGCGGGGCCCGGCGGGCGGGTGCGCGCCGTGGCGGTACTGGTCGGCGATGGGGTACGGCTGCCCTGACGGCGGCGCACAGTACGCCTACCCGAACCTGGGCATCACCAGCACGTGCGTCAACTTCGAGGCGGCAGCGGGCTTCTCGCGGCAGGTGAACCGCGGTGCGTGGCAGTTGCAGTTCAACAAGCAGCGCGCCGAAGGAAACCTCGACTGGGGCGGCTTCGGCAGCACGCCGAACTACGGCTACAACACCACCGGCTGGCGTCGGCAGTACAGCGGTGCAGCGCTCGTGTACTACGACGGCTACGCCTCGATCGACGGAACGTCGGTCTTCATGAGCAACGGCGCCACCGCCACGCTCTACACCTACACGCCGCACCCGGCGGGAGCGCAGTCGTTCTACAACCTGTTCACGATGTGGTTCGGCAGCGTGCGGCAGGTGCGCGTCGACCAGACGCCGTACGTCGCCGGCGTGTACCGGGTGCTGCTGCGACGGGCGCCCGATGCGGGTGGTCTGCGGTTCTGGGCCGACTACCTCAACGCCGGAGGCAGCCCTGCGTACTTCGTGCGCAGCATCGTGACCGGTGCCGAGTACACGACCATCACGGTCGCCGACGACTACCTCCAGATCCTCCGACGAGTTGGCGATTCGGCCGGTGTCGGCCATTGGGCCGGCCAGCTCAGCTCGAGCGGTCGCAACGACCTGATCCAGGCATTCCTCGCCGGGTCCGACGAGTACTTCGTGGGGCGGTCGAGCAGCGACATCGCGACGTTCGTGAGCAACCTCTACATCGACCTGCTTGATCGCAGCATCGATCCCGCCGGGCTTGCCTATTGGAAGGACCAGATCGCCAACAAGGGGCTGTCTCACTCGGCGTACGCCCTGTCGATCGCCGACAGCGACGAGTCGGCGCTCTGGCTCGTCGAGAAGGCGTACCTCCTGGTGCTCGGGCGTGACGCCGATGCGGCCGGCCAGCGCTACTGGGCCGACCGCTACGTGCGCACCCACGACCTGCTCGAGCTGGTCGTGTCGCTGGCCTCGAGCGC
>CAZUMJ010000014.1:59350-73519 GCA_964621605.1 uncultured Iamiaceae bacterium
CGACCACGACTGCGCCGACCACGACGGCGGCGCCGGCCTGACGAGTACCCGTCAGCCGTCGGAGGTCTCGTCTCCGTTGGAATCGTCGCCATCGAGGCGACGTGCGAACCCCAGCAACTCGGCGCGCAGCAGTTCGATCTCGGCCTGGAGCTCGTCTCGGGTGCGCGCCAGTTCCACGCGCAGCGCGTCGACCTCGCTCTGACTGGCGAGGAGCTCGTCGTGCAGCGCATCCGCGGCCCGTGCGCCGACCCGGTCGAGCACCGCGCCGGCCGCCTTGCGTGCCCGCGTCCCACCGGCGTTGCGCACCCGTGAGCCAAGAGATGGAGGCGTGGGTTCAGGGTTCATGGCAAGGGTGCTCCTTCGGGCTGGAACGGCGAGAGCGCATCGAGGACGCGGCGGCGAAACGGGCCCGTCTCGGGCAGGTCGACCTCGGCGAGGCGTGCGAGGGTGCGTTCCCACGGGGTGTCCGCGGGCGGCGCGAGCCCCAACAGGCCGAGGAGATCGGTGGCGGCGCGATCGACCGATGCGCGTGCTGCCTGTTGGGTCGCGGCCCACGAGAGCCGTGTGGCGAGACCGGGGTCGGCGACCAGCCGTCTTGCCTCGGTCACCGAGTCAGCGGTGGACGCGACGAGGAGGTGCTGGCCGTGGGTGGCCCCGAGGGTGTCGGCCGAGGCTTGCTCGGCGACGGTCGGGCAGCCCGATGCCAACGCGAGGCCGAGCGCGCGTGCCGGCACCACGGCCGCCGACGCGCACCGCAGGAGGTCGGCGAGCGCAGGATCGTCGTGCTGCACGTGGCGCACCACGATCTGACCGGTTGCGGGGGCTGCCTCAGGTGGCGTCGCCGGGCTCGTCGCAGCATCGTGCTCGTCGACCACCACCACGAGACAGTCGGGGAGTGACGCACCGCGTCGACGTCGTGCACGCACGAGCGGCGGCTCCCACGCAAGCGACGGCACCTCGCCCAGCGCTTGGTGGACCAACAGCACCTGGGCGCCGCTCGCCCTGGCGGATTGGGCCGCACCCTGCAGCGGGGTGATGACCGTGTGGGGGACCGAGGCGGGGAGGTCGCGGAACTGTTCGAGGTGTGCAGCGTTGCCGATCCACAGCGCCGTCGGCCCATCCCAGCCGGGGGCACCCGCGAGTGCGGCGGGGCTGGTCGCAAGCAGCGCATCGGGCGCATCGCCTCCGGGGCGAAGCGCCCGCACCGCGACGTGCTGCGCGAGCGCCCGCACCAGGTTGCGCAGCGCGCGCGTGTCGTTCGGTTCGGCGACGATCCCGAGCACGGGCCGGGCAGGACCCAGCATCGTTCAGCCGCCCACCAGGGTCGCGACCACGTCGGCCCAGGTCAGGTCCGCAACGCGGGCCTTCCCCGCGGCGCCGAGCGTGGCGGCGAGGTCGGCGTCCTCGGCGAGGCGGTCGATCGCGGCGGCCATGCCCTCGGGGGTGCCGTCGGTGATGAGGCCCGTCACCTCATGTTCGACCCATTCGAGCACCCCGCCGGAATCGGGTGTGGTGATGACCGGCTTGCCGGCGCAGAACGCCTGCAGCGTCGCGTAGCCGTAGTCCTCGTCGTAGGGCGAGTACACAACGGCGCGTGCCCCGGCGAGGCGGGCGATGAGGTCGTCGTCGGGCACGAAACCCGCCACCTCGACCGGTCTGCCGCGATCGTCGGCGGCGAGCGCAGTGGCACGGTTGCGCAACCCGTCGAGGAGCGAGCCCTTCCCCATGAGGACCCCCCGCGCGGGCCCGGTCACGTGCGCGAACGCCTCGACGAACAGGTCGGGTCGCTTGTTCGCCTCGATGCGCGTGATGCACAGCACCTCGTCACCGAAGGGACCTTCGTGCAGTCGCTCGGCGAGCGGCGGCGGGTGATACAGCGGTGACGAGTCGATGCCGTTGAAGCGAGCGAGGCGATCCGACACCACCTGCGAGATGGTGAACCGGCGTTCTGCCTCGTTGAGCGCGGTCGTGTCCCACGTGACGAGCTCACGGTGCATCTCGAGCGACACGTCGTCGACGCCGAAGTCGCTCCACGGCTGGTCGAGCGCGTCGTACGCGGCACGGTGCTGGTGCAGGAGCCACGCCACCTTGCGGGGGTGGCGGGCGAAGTAGGACGGGAAGTTGAGCGTGATGGCCAGCTCGAAGTCGAGGGGGACCAGGCGCCACGCAGCCGCTGCGTCGAGGATGCGGTCACGGTCCCACGCGGTGGGCAGCAGCACGGGCTCGACGCGGTGCCCGGCCTCTCGCAACGCCCGCACGAGGTTGTCCAGCAGCAGCTCTGCGCCACCGCTGGTGAAGGGGACCTGGGTCCCGCACACACAGATGTCCACGGCCGCAGATTGTCGCGCGGTCCATCGGCGACGACGGTCGCCGGGGTCCGCAGTCCCACGAGTGCTGCCTGGTATCGTCGGCTACCCATGTCGTCACGGCGTATCGCCTTCGTCCCGCCCCGCTACGGGTCCGACGTGGTCGGCGGCGCAGAGCTCCTGCTTGCAGAGGTGGCCCACGGCTTCGCGGCTCGTGGCTGGCAGGTCGAGGTCCTCACGACCTGCGCGCGCGACCACTTCACGTGGGAGAACGTCTACCCGGCAGGGGTCGAGCAGGACGGCGACGTCACCGTGCGTCGCTTCCCCGTGGCCCGCGACACCAGCGGCGAGTGGCGCCACCACGTCGAGACGCAGTTGCAGCAGGGCCTGACCCCGTCGTTGGTGGAGCAGGAGCGCTGGCTGAACGACAGCCTTCGGGTGCCCGACCTCTACCACCACCTGCTCGACCACGCCGAGGACTACCACGCCCTGATCCCGGCCCCGTACATGTTCTGGACGACGTTCGCGTGCGCGCAGGTGGCGCCCGAACGCACGATCCTCACGCCCTGCCTGCACGACGAGCCCTACGCACGCCTCGAGGTGTACGAGCCGATGTTCACCGGCGTGGCGGGGGTGTGGTTCCTGACCGAACCCGAGGCGGCGCTGGCTGATGGCGTCGTCGTCGGGCCACGCACCGCGGTGGTCGGTGCCGGCATCGACCCGCCTGCTCGGTACGACGCCGAGGGCTTCCGTGCCCGCCACGGCGTGACCGGGCCGTTCGTCATGGCGGGAGGCCGACGCGAAGGCGCCAAGGGTTGGGAGACGTTCCTCGACGCGTACACGCGCGCCGTGCGCAACGGGCTCGACCTCCAACTCGTGACGTTCGGGGTGGGCGACGTGCGCGCCGAACCCGACGTCGCGGACCGCATCGTCGACCTCGGCTTCCTGAGCGCCCAGGACCTCACCGATGCGTACGCCGCGGCCGATGCGTACGTGCAGCCGTCGGTGATGGAGAGCTTCTCGCGCACCGTCATGGAGTCGTGGCTTGCGGGCACGCTCGTCATCGCCAACGCAGGCAGCGCGGTCGTCGACTGGCACTGCACACGATCCGGCGCGGGCCTCGTGTACCGCGATGCCTTCGAGCTCGAGCAGTGCCTGCGGTTCGTCGCGGAAGCACCCTCGCAGGCCCGTGCGCTCGCGGCACCGGGCCGTGCCTACGTTCTCGATCACTACACCTGGCCGGTCACGCTCGACCGCATGGAGGCGACGCTGGAGGAGTGGCTCTGAACGGCGAACGCATCCTCATGGTCGGCCCGTACGCGCCCTACCGCGATGGCATCGCCGCGTACGTGGTGC
Source organism: uncultured Iamiaceae bacterium (assembly GCA_964621605.1). Classification (GTDB taxonomy): domain Bacteria; phylum Actinomycetota; class Acidimicrobiia; order Acidimicrobiales; family Iamiaceae; genus CAZUMJ01. The sequence continues at coordinate 63,013 of CAZUMJ010000014.1, forward strand.
AGCAGGTGCGCGCGTTGCGGCGAGCCGGCAACCACGTCGAGGTGCTGTCGCCGTGGCCGTCGGCCGCGCACCACCACCTCGACCTGACCCAGCCGCGGTCCATGTCGGCCCTGCGTGCGCTGGCCAAGGGCTTCGACCGTGTCGTGGTGCACTTCCACCCCGACTACTACTTCCCGCAGCCGGCCACGTTCACGGTGCGGGTGAGCCGGGCGAGCGCATTCGCGGCCGCGTTGCGGTCGGGCCCACCGGCGACGCTGGTCCTGCATGAGATCGACGAACGCTGGGGCCAAGCACGCGACGCGTCGGGCGTTGCCGTGCGGGCGCTGCTGCGCTCGTTCGACGCGGTAGAGGTGCACGACGACGCCCAGCGCGCGCAGTTGATCGATGCGTTCGGCGTTGCCCCGGCGACGATCTCGGTGGTCGAGCACGGGAAGCACTTCGTGGCGCACACCCACGCGACGCGCGCGCAGGCCCGCGCGGCGCTCGGCATCGCCGACGATGCGCACGTCGCCTTGTGCATCGGCTTCATCGCCGCACACAAGGGGTTCGACAGGGCGGTGCAGGCCTTCGGGCGGGTGACCGGCGGCGACCCAGGTCGCGCCGAGCTGCATCTCGTCGGGTCGCCGTCGACGGGGGTTGCCGCAGCGCAGGCGTACCTCGAAGAGCTCCGCGGGCTTGTCGAAGCCACGCCGGGCGCGTTCCTGCACGACGGGTACGTGAGCGATGCGGCGTTCGACAGGTGGCTGCTCGCCGCCGACGTGGTGCTGCTGCCGTACCGGCACATCTGGTCGTCGGGGGTGGCGGAACGGGCCGCACTCTTCGAGCGCCCGGTGCTCGTGACCCGTGTGGGTGGGTTGGCGGAGCAGGTCGAGGGGCACGACGGCTCACGGGTCGTCGCCGACGACGACGAGCTCGCCGAGGCTTACGCCGCGCTGCTCGCCGACGCGGGCGTGATCGAGCAGGCCGTGCTGCCCGCAGCCGAGCCGTGGGGCGACGACCTCGACCAGGCGGCAGTGCTCGCCGCGCTACGCCAGCGCGCGGATGTCCGTCGTGGGTTCAGCTTCGACCATGCGGCTCGGTTGCAGGCCACGCAGCCGCGCACGGGGGGTGCACCGGTCCTGGCGTCGGCGCCCGCCGCTCGAGGCTCGTCGCCGCTTGCCGGCTCGGCCTCGTCGCCGTTGCCCGGGCTCGAGCAGGCGCACGCCGATCTGGGTCGTGCGTTGGCGTCGCTGCGAGCGCTGGGCCCGCTGGCGCGCCCGGCGCCGGTGTCGGGTCGCCCCGGCGTGTCGGGGTTCAAGCAGGTCGAGCGTCGGCTCCTCAACTGGGAGCTCGAGCCGGTCATCGGGTGGGTGGACGAGCTCCGCCGGAGCGTGCAGGCCGCAGTCGAAGCCACCGCAGCCCTCGCGGCCGCAACGGCAGTTGTCTCGGGGGCGCCCAACCCTGACGCTGGGCCCCTGCAAGCTCAGGACTCGCCGGGGTCGCCTACCTCACCGAGGTCGCCCACGTCGCCGGGGTCGCCGTCCGCGCCCGGCGACGGCACCCGCGCCACGACGGCGTAGTCCTGGGGGCCGCTGAGCGCGGCGCGGACATCTTCGAGGATCTCCGCGGCTGCTGAACCGGCGGGCGCGTCGATGCCGAGCTCGGCAGCCCAGTCGCGGTCGAAGTTGCGCGCGGGGTGCAGCGGGACGACTTCGACGGGATCGAACCCCACGTGGCTCAGCGCGAACTGGAGCAACTCGGGGTGCAAGGGGCGCTCGTGGGTCGGGTCGAGCCAGAACTGCGCGGCACCGACGCGCACGTTGGTGGGGTTCGGCGTCTCGAGCACCAAGACGCCGCCGGGCCGCAGCGCCCGGTAGGCGTGCTGCGCGAGGCGCAGCAGCACCGGCAACGGGAGGTGCTCGGCGAGGTGGAACCCGGTGACCGCGCCCAGCGACGCGGGTGCGAGCCCAGCCAGGTGTGCGCCTGCCTCTCCGACGCGCACGTCGAGGCCACGCTCCTGGTTCGCCTCGGCGAACGCCGCGTTCAGGTCGACCCCGTAGGCCGGCACCTCGGCTTCGGCGAGCAGTTCCAGCCACTCGCCCCGACCACAGCCGATGTCGACGACCGGCCCGCCCGTCTGCTGCACGGCTTCGAGGTGCACGGACAGCAGGGTCTTCACGTCCGCTCGCGACCCCCTGAAGCGCCGTTCGAGGTCGCGGTAGAAGCCGTCGTTGCCACGCGAGAGGAGCTCGTCGAGCGGGTCACCGTTCTCGATGGTGCCTCGTGTGTCGTTGGGGCCTTGTGCGCCGCCGGCATTGGGGCTCGCGGCGCCTGGGGTTGCGGCGTGCGCAGCCGCCTCGTTCGGCCGCGGGGTGCCGGCAACCGCCTGTGCGATCGCGGCGCGCGTGCCGACCACGATGTCGTCGAGCAGGATCCGCACGCGGGCGAGGTCGCCGCGCAGCTCGTCGATCTGCGCCTGTCGTGTGACCTGGTGGCGGTCGATGTCGTCGAGACGCGCCAAGATCTCGGCCACCCCGGCATCGAGGTGGCCGAGACGGGGGCCGACCTGGTCGACGGTGTGGCGGACGTCGCCGAGGAGCTTGTGGTCGTCACCTTGCCAGGCGGCCATGCGTTCTGTTCGTCCGGCGAGGGCTTCCACGGCGCTTGCGAGGTGGTCGCTGGCTTGGCGCGCCCGATGTTCGACGGGGGCAAGGGCACGACGGCGGACGTCGCTGGTCATGCGGTTCGCTGCGGCGCGCGCCGCGGCGGCACGCGAAGCTCCGGGCGTCGTGGCGAGACCAGACGCGTCGGCCTCGGCCCAGAGTCGGTCGAGCGCATCGAGATGGTGCGCAACTGCGGCTGCGCCGGGGTCGGCTGCGCCGGGGTCGGCTGCGCTGGGGTCGGCTGCGCTGGGGTCGGCTGCGCCGGGGTCGAGGGGCTCGGTCACGTGCTCATCCTCGCGTTCCCGACCCTCGGCGCGCTACCGGGCGCAAAACGCACCATGGAGGGTCCCGGGGGAAGGGACCCTCCATGGGAGTCGTCGCTCGCCCCGGGGGAGAGGCGAGCGGTTCGTGTTGCCCCGGTGGGGGAACCGGTTCGGCAACACGGCCTGATCAGGTGGGGGAACCCGATCGGCGATGGTGCAGCCAGCAGGTGCTGACCGACAGGGCTGGTCAGGCGGCGCGAACGACCAGCGACCGGACCTGGCCGCGGGCATCCTTGGCGGCGACACGAGCCTGCTTGACGAGATCGGCGGCCTGGGCGGGGAGCTTGGACTCGACCTCGTCGAGGATGGCGTCGAGGCGCTCCTCGAGGTCGGCGACGCGCTCCTCGACCAGCTTCACGCGGTCTTCGACGCCGTCGGTCAGCTTCTCGATGCTCGCGAGCGTGTCGGTGGTGAGCTTCTCGAACTGGTCGCGGGCCTGGTCTGCCTGCTCGCGCAGGTTGCCCGCGAGGCTGCGGCGCTGGACCTGGGCACGCTGGACGGTCAGCACGCCGAAGCCGATGGCGATGTAGGCGGCGTCCTTCGCAACCTTGGCGATCTCGTCGGTGAGGTCTGCGATGTCGAACTCTGGCATGAATGCCTCCTCAGTGCTTGGCGCCGGAGCGCCTGGCGAAGTGCTAACCACCATAGCGCCCGTGCATAACAGTTGCAAGCACTCTGCGGCCTCTGTGACGAGTGCCTCACAGCGGATTGGCTGTTCCAGGGCCCCGCGAGGGGCCGAGTAGCCTCGGAAGATCGTGGAATCCGACGGACCCGGCGCCGACGCGCCTGACGACGCCGCCGACGCAGATGCGCCGAGCTACCTGCCCCTGGGTCCGGCAGATGCGTCGCGCATGGCGGCGTTCGCGTCGCTCGCGGGCATCGACGACGAACCGTCTCCCGGGCCGGTCACCGAGGTCGTGCAGGCGGTCGGTATCGCCCCACCAGTCGTCGCCGTCGTCGTCACGCACGACGCGGACGACTGGCTCGACGAGGTGCTGAGCAGCCTGGCGGACCAGACCTACGAGAACCTCTCGGTGCTCGTGATCGACACAGGGAGCGCCGTCGATCCGACGCCCCGCATCGCGCGTGTCATGCCGGGGGCGTTCGTCCGGCGCCTCGACCACAACCCGGGGTTCGCCCCCGCCCTCAACGAGGCGCTGCACCTTGTCGAAGGGGCATCGTTCCTGCTGCTGTGCCACGACGACGTGGCGCTCGACAGCGACGCGGTGCACGAGCTCGTCGAAGAGGCGTTCCGCTCGAACGCCGGCGTCGTCGGCCCCAAGCTCGTCGACTGGGACGACCCGGAGCTCATCTTGCAGGTCGGACTGGCGGCCGACCGATGCGGCGCGCCGTCGCCCTACGCCGAGCACGGCGAGCTCGACCAGGCACAGCACGATGCCGTCCGCGACGTCTTCACCGTGCCGGGCGCGTGCACCCTGGTGCGGGCCGACCTCTTCGAGCATCTGGGCGGGTTCGACCCGTCGCTGACGCTGGTCGGCGAAGACCTCGATCTCTCCTGGCGGGCGCAGTTGGTCGGTGCACGTGTCATCGTCGCTCCCGCCGCCCGGGTGCGACACCGCGAGCGTCTCGCAGAACGGCGTCCTGACCTCGACGTGGACGCGCTCGCCGTCGCCCACCGCCTGCGCACCATGGCGGGCAGCGTCGGGCGTTGGGCTCTGCCTGTGGCGCTGCTGCGCGCAGCGTTCCTCACCGTGGTGGAGGCCGTCTTGTGCCTGCTCGGCGGCCGCGGGTCCGACGCTCGCGCACTCGTCGCGGCGTGGCCGGCCTTGCTGCGCCAGCAGGCGTCGGTGCGCGCGATGCGCCGCCGCATGCGTCCGCTGCGGCAGGTGAAGGACGCAGATGTGGCAGACCTCCAACTCCGGGGGAGCGCGCGGATCCTGGCCGACCTGCGCGTCCACCGGCGCCATCGGGTGCCTACGACATCTCGACGTCGCGGGGCACCGCGCGTGGCGCGGCGTGACGATCTCGTCACCTTGGTGGTCTGGGTGGTCGCGCTCGTCATGCTCGTGGGCTCACGCGGGCTCCTGCTTGGCGACATCCCCGCGGTGGGCGACTTCGCGCGCATCACCGACGGTCCCTTCGCGCTGTTGCATACCTTCGTGGCGGGCTGGCGCCCGATGGGCCTCGGTGGCCCTGCAGCGTCTCCACCCGCGCTCGCCTACTTCGGCTTGGGTGGGCTCGTGTTCGGCGGCGCGATGGGCGCGCTGCGCGCGTGCACGATCCTCGTGATGTTGCCGATCGGCGCCTTCGGAGCGTGGCGGCTGGCGGCACCGTTGGGTTCCCGTCGCGCACAGCTGGCGGCGCTTGTCGTCTACGTCGCAGGTCCGGTGGGCTACAACGCGTTGGCGCAAGGCCACTGGCCGGGTCTCGTCCTTGCTGCCGCTGCTCCCTGGCTCCTCGCTGCGCTCGCTCGTGCGACCGGCATGGCACCCTTCGCCCCTCGATCCGACGCGCATGACGCCGATGTCGCCAACGGGGTCGAATCCGACACGGTCGGCGACGCACTCGATGCGCCCTCCGATGCGCGGGCGAACGCTCGTAGCCGTCGGTGGTGGGTGCAGGCCTGCGGGCTCGGTCTCGCGCTCGGCGTGGTCGTCGGCGTTGCGCCGGCGGTGCTTGGCGTGGTCGTCGTCGTCGCGGTCGGTGTGCTCCTCGGCTCGGTCGTGGCGATGCGGCTCGGCGGCGTCGCACGCCTCTGGCTCGTGGTGGTCGTCGCGCTCCTGGTGGCCGCGCTCATCCAGCTGCCGTGGCTCCTCTCGCTCTTCGAGCCCGGCGCCCAATGGGCAACGGCGATCGGTCCGCGGGCCGCGGTTGGTGGTGGGTTGTCGCTTGCGCAGGTGCTGCGCTTCGAGACGGGGCCGTTCGGCGGCACCCCGCTGGGATATGCGCTTCCGATCGCCGGGCTGCTGCCGCTGCTCGTCGGACGAGGTTGGCGCTTCACCTGGGCGTTGCGCGCATGGGGCGTCGCGGTGGCGTGCTGGGCGGTCGTGTGGGCCGGTCAGGCCGGTTGGCTGCGCGTCCCGCTCCCGACGCCCGACGTGTTGCTCGCGCCAGCGTTGGCTGCGCTGGCGTTGGCTGCCGCGCTCGGCGTGGCGGCTTTCGAGATCGATCTCCCCGGGTATCGCTTCGGGTGGCGACAGGCCGTGACGGGGCTCACGGTGCTGGCGTTGCTGGTGAGCTCCCTGCCGCTGCTGGTGACGGCCTTTGCCGGACGCTGGAAGGTTCCGGGCGGCGATGTGGCGGGTGCGCTGCCGTTCGTGCAGACCGACCGCAACAGCGCAGCGTTCCGTGTGCTGTGGGTCGGTGACCCCAAGGCGCTCCCCGTCGGGGCGTGGCGTGTCGACGACCACCTGTCCTACGCCACCACCAACGACGGCCTTCCAGGTATCGACGAGGTGTGGGCGACGGCCTCTCCGGGGAAGGCGCAGCTCCTTGGCAAGGCGCTGAAGCTGGCGGTGTCGGGGCAGACCACGCGCCTCGGCGAACTGCTCGCGCCGCTCGGCGTGCGCTATCTCGTGGTGCCGTCCCGGGTGGTGCCGACGCCGTATTCGGCGCCGGACGCGCCCCCTCCGGCGGCGGTCCCAGCCGGCTTGGAAGCACAACTCGACCTCGAGGAGGTTCCGGCGAACCCGGCGCTCGTCGTCTACCGCAACACGGCATGGAAGCCGTCGCCGTTGCTGTTGACGCCCGCGCCAGCGGTGTCGCAGTCGTGGCGATCACCCACCATGGGTGCGGGCGCACCGGTGCTTGGTGGAACCGACGAGGCCAGTCGTGCGGGGAAGCTCCCCGACAGGGGTCTGGTGGTGACGGATCAGGTGGCCTCGGATGCCTGGACGCTCGAGGTCGGAGGCAAGCCCGCTCGGTCCGTGACCGTCGACGGCTGGCGCCAGGGCTTTGCGGTGGGTGCCCCGGGCGAGGCGACGCTGCACCGTTCGGTGCGCGCCGATGGGGTCCTGCTCGTCGTCGCGCAGCTCCTCGTGCTCTTGGCGATCATCGAGGTTCGTCGTCGCGGTCGCCGGGGTCCGAAGCTCGGTGACGCCGTACTGGCACACGAACCCGAGACGCTCCGCGCGGGCGGGCACGAGGTGGCCATCCCGCTGCGGGTGTTCGACCACCCGCTGGACGCTCCAGCAGCGGCGTCCGCCGCCGATGAGGCTGGCCCTGCCGACGAGTCTGGGCCTGCCGATGAGTCTGGGTCTGCCGACGAGTCTGGGTCTGCCGACGAGGCTGGGTCTGCCGACGAGCCCACCCCGCCGGCCGGGGAGGGAACGCCGTGACGCGCACCGCCGATGAGCGCCGGGCTTCCCGGCGCGCCACTCGCGCCTCGGAGGGAGGGCGTGGCATGGCCGCTCGGCGCATCGTTGCGCTCGCCTCCCTCGTCGCGGTCGGCCTTCTCGCCGGCGTCGTCGGGGAGCGCCACGACCCCACGCCGACGATCTTGGCGCCTCCGGTCACCGACGGCGCCGCCACGATCGACGCAGGTGAGCCCGCGGTGGAGCTCCCCGCCGGCCGCACCGACCTGGCGCTCCCGACGGCGAGCCCTGCCGGGTCGTTCAGCACCACCTGGTACTGCGTCGGCGGGTCCGGTGCTGCCGACGGCCCGGCACCAGCGACCGTCGAGCTCCTCAACCGTGGCGACACAGCCACCGACGCCGTGCTCACCGCGGTCGGTGACGACGGAACATCGTCAACCCGTGCGGTGCCCCTGGCGCCACGCACGCGTGTCGAGGTTCCCCTCACGCAGTTGTCGGCTGCCCGAAGCGTGGCGCTCACGGTCGAGGCGCCCGGGGGCGATGTCACCGCGGCGCAGCGGATCACGACCCCGTCGGGTACGAGCTCGGCACCGTGCACGAGTCGCGCCGCCGACCAGTGGTACCTCGCCGGTGGGAGCACCGACCGCGGCGCCGAGGAAGAGATCGTCGTCTACAACCCGTTCGCGGACGCGGCCACGGTGGATGTCACGTACTTCCTGCCCGACGGCTTGCGGCGACCCGAACGGGCCCAGGGCATCCCCGTGCCAGCGCACGCCGTCACCGTCGTGCGGGTGCGTGACACCCAAGATCGGATCGTGACGATCGGTGCCACGGTCTCGACCCGTACCGGCCAGGTCATCGTGGCGCGACGTCAGAGCTTCGACGGGACGGGCGAGGCCGGCCCGACTGGGCAACCCCCGAAGGGCGTGTCGGTCGCACTCGGTAGCCCGTGGGCGGCGCGGCGTTTCGTGCTCGCCGATGCCGCGGTCGGCGCGGCCGGGTCGAGCACCCGCCTCGTGGTGCTGAACCCGGGTGCTGAGCCGTCCACGGTCCGCCTCGAGGTGCAGGTCGACAGCCCCGACCTGAATGGGCAGCCGAGCCCCCTCACCCTCCAGGTCCCCGCGAGCTCATGGAAGGTGCTCGGTCCTGAGGACCTTCGACAGCTTCCGCCAGGCGTGGCGTTCAGCGTGACGGGCACCGTGACGACCGGCGGGCCCGTGGTCGCGGAGGCGTGGCGCTATGGCGACCCAGGGAGCCCTGCCGCGGGGGTGTCGGTGCTCAACGGTGCTCCGGTGGCAGCGACCGATTGGCTGGTGCCTGCGGCACCGGCAGCGGGAGTGACGACGTGGCTGAGTGTGGTGTCCGCCGGAAAGGCCGCGACCGTGGAGTTGGCCGTGGTGCACGACGGGAAGCGGTCTCGACTTGTGCTGCCGAAGGGCTCGCTCGCCGGGGTCGGCGCGGGCGGTCGGGTCAGCATCGACCTCACCGCCGCCTTGGCCCCGTTCCCGAACGGTGTCGTCCTCGTGCACGCAACCGCACCGGTCGTGGTGGCCGCGACGAGCTCGGGCGGCACCGGCCCCGACAGCAGCGCGCAGCTCGGCTACCCGTTGGCGGGCACGATCAGCGCACCGTGAACCTGTCGAGGGTCCTGGCGACGGCAGACTGAGTCCGCCCCGCAGCTGTCGCGTGCCGGGACCAAGGTTCGACCGGGTGATCGGTGAGGCGACACACTGGGCGGGATGGAGCAGCTGTTCGTCGCCGTTGGGCTCGTGGTGGTTGCCGTCGTCGTCGCGGCGGTCGTTCGCTCGCGCACGACGTCGGCGAGCCCCGCACAGGGGAAGAACTGGACCGTCCCCGCACAGCTCCACCGCGCCGATTTCGTCGAGCCGCACAAGCCTTGGCTGGTCGCGGTGTTCTCGTCGCAGACGTGTCTGAGCTGTGCCGACACGTGGAGCAAGGTGGCGCCGCTCGCCTCACCGGAGGTTGCGGTGCAGGACGTGACCTTCCAAGCTCACCGCGAGCTGCACGATCGGTACCGCATCGATGCGGTGCCAACCTTGGTCGTCGCAGATGTCGACGGCGTGGTGCGCTCGCACTTCCTCGGACCGATCGCGGCCGCCGACCTGTGGAGCGTGCTGGCTGAGCTGCGTGACGCAGACGAAGCCCGTGACGCCTAACGCCTAGCTGACGGACGGGTCGCGGTAGCGGGAGGTGCCCTAGCTGCTGCCCGGCACGCCGGCGATCGCCGGAGACTCGTTGCCGGCGGTCGGGGAAGGCGCCGCTGGGACCTCGCCGTTGGGGGTGGGGGAGTCGTTGGGTGTTGGGTCGCTGGGGGTGCCGCCACCGCCACGACCCAAGTCGACGAGGCGGTTCACCTCGACCCCGTCGATCGTTTCGTGTTCGAGCAGGCTGCGTGCCACCAGGTCGAGGCTGTGGCGGTGCTCGCTGAGGATCTCACGGCAACGTGCCTCGCACGTGCGCAGGATGTGCTCGACCTCCTCGTCGATCACACGGGCGGTCTCATCGGAGTAGTCGCGCGAGTGCATGAGGTCTTCGCCGAGGAAGACCTGGCCCTGGGACCCCCACGCCATCGGACCGATGCGCTCGCTCATGCCCCACTCGCGCACCATCTTGCGGGCGAACTCGGTGGAGGTGACGAGGTCGTTGTTGGCGCCGGTCGACACGACACCGAACACCAGCTCTTCGGCGATGCGGCCGCCCATCGCGACCACGATGCGCTCCTCGATGTAGTCCTTGCGGTAGCTGTGGCGGTCTTCGGTGGGGAGCTGCATCGTCACACCGAGCGCCATGCCCATCGGGAGGATGGTCACCTTGTGGATGGGGTCCGCGTGGGGGAGCACCGCGGCGCACACGGCGTGGCCGCCCTCGTGGTAGGCGGTGAGCTCCTTCTCTTCCTCGGACATGGCGAGCGACTCGCGCCGCTGCCCCATGAGCATGCGGTCGCGTGCGTACTCGAAGTCGTCGGGGGTGATCTGCATGCGCCCCTCACGCACCGCGTGCAGCGCAGCCTCGTTGACGAGGTTGGCGAGGTCGGCACCGCTCATGCCGGGCGTGCCCCGTGCGAGGACGGCGAGGTCGACGTCGGGGTCGACGTTCTTGCCCTTGGCGTGCACCTGGAGGACTGCCAGGCGCTCTTCCATCTCGGGCAACGGGACGACCACCTGCCGATCGAAGCGGCCGGGGCGGAGCAATGCCGGGTCGAGGATGTCGGGGCGGTTCGTCGCCGCCATCATCACGATGCCCTCGG
>CAZUMJ010000015.1:0-27004 GCA_964621605.1 uncultured Iamiaceae bacterium
CTCTACGGCACGCTCGGCCACCTCAAGAGCGTCAAGGACGCCAAGCCCGACATGCAGATCGTGGTGGCTGGGTGCCTCGCCCAGAAGGACCGCGACACCATCCGCGAGCGCGCTCCCTACGTCGACGTGGTCTTCGGCACCCACAACGTGCACCGCGCCGCCGAGCTGCTGGAAGAGGCCCGGGCGAGTGGCCCGATCACCGAGATCCTCGAGGCGACCGTCGCCTCCGACCAAGAGCTCTTTCCGTCTGCGCTTCCCCCGCGTCGAGAACAAGGGCATGCCGCCTGGGTCACGATTCAGATCGGGTGCGACAACAACTGCGCCTTCTGCATCGTGCCAGCCGTGCGCGGCCCAGAGATCAGTCGTCCCTACGACCGCCTTGTCGAAGAGGTGCAGCAGCTCGCAGCCGATGGTGTCTCCGAGGTGACGTTGCTCGGGCAGAACGTCAACTCGTATGGCCGCGACCTCATGCTCGCTCGCCGGCGAGCGGGCGAAGACGTACGGGTGCAGCCGCTCTTCGCCGACCTCCTGCGTTCGGTTGGTGCCGTCGAGGGCATTCGGCGCGTGCGATACACGAGTCCGCACCCCAAAGACCTGCGTCCCGAGACGATCGCGGCGATGGCCGAGGTTCCGGCGGTCTGCGAACACCTGCACCTCCCGCTGCAGTCGGGCAGCGATCGCGTCCTCGCCGAGATGCACCGGGGGTACACCGCGGAGCGCTACCTGGCCCGGCTCGCCGCGGCCCGGGCCGCGATCGACGACCTCGCCGTCACGACCGACATCATCGTGGGCTTCCCCGGCGAGACCGACGACGACTTCGCCGCAACCCTCGAGGTCGCCGCGGAAGCGGCATACGACAGCGCCTACACCTTCATCTACTCCCCGCGCCCAGGGACCGAAGCTGCGCAGCGTCCCCAGGACTTCGTCGCGCCAGACGTTGTGGCCGAGCGCTTCAACCGCCTGCGCATCGTCATCGAGCGGTCCGCTCTGGCCCGTCACGAGGCGCGCATCGGGCGGGTCGAAGAGGTCGTGGTCGAAGGCCCCTCCAAGAAAGACCCCACCGTCACCACAGGCAGGACACGCCAGAATAAGCTCGTGCACTTCGTGGCAGCCACCCCCCTGCGGCCAGGCACCTACGCCGAGGTGCGCGTCACCGGCGCAGCACCGCACTTCCTGCGCGGCGAGCTGCTCCACGTCACCGCGCAGGCGCGGCACCGCGTCCGCATCCCCGTGGCCGCGGCCCCGGCGTGACCGTTCCCATCTCGGTCAGCCCTGCCGTTGCTGCCGCAGTCGGCGAGGGGAGCTGGGCACCGGTCATCGAGAGCCGTGAGACCGCGGTGTGGCGAGTCACCGGAGCGCACGGCGATGTGCGCTACGTCAAGGTGGGGGTGTCCGGGCGGCCAGGCCCGGTGCCTGCCCTCGCGGACGAGCACGCACGGCTCGCATGGCTCGCCGGTCGTGCAGACCTCCCATGGCAGGTGCCGTCGGTGCGTGCCTATGACAGCGGAGAGGGGGGCACGACCGCCGCGCTCGTCACCGACGCGGTGCCGGGAGAACCCGACCTTCGCTTCCTTCCTGACGTCGACGCGGCGGTGGCCCTCCTCGGTGTCACGCTCGCACGCCTGCATGACTTGCCTGCGGACGACGTCGCGTTCGACGCGGGCCCCGACGCGCAGCTCGCTCGGGTGCACGACCATCTCCGCAGCGGCAGCATCGACCTCGACGCCCTCCCTGCCGGCTATCACCGCATCGCACCTGAACGCCTCGTGGAGCTCACCACGCAGATGCATCCGGGTCCTGTGCCGGCCGTCGATCGCGTTCTGCTGCACGGCGACCTGTGTGTCACGAACCTGCTGGTCGACCCTGCCACCGGTGGGGCGATCGGCCTCGTCGACTGGCGGTGGGCTGGTGTCGGTGACCGGCATCTCGACCTGGCGGTCACGTCGCGTTCGGTCGTGCGCAACTTCGGCGCAGAGCACCTCCCCAACTTCTTCGAGGCATACGGGATGCCGCACCCCGACCCGCTGCGGCTCGAGTTCTACGGTGTGCTCGAAGAGCTGAGCTGAGGGGTCGATGGCCGTCGCCCGCATGGCGTTGGTGGGGCCGACCGCCTCGGGCAAGACCGCCCTGGCCGTCGCCGTCGCGCAAGCCCTAGGCGATGTCGAGATCGTGTCGGCCGATTCGATGCTGGTCTATCGCGGGATGGACGTCGGCACCGCGAAGCCCAACTCGGCTGAGCGTGCCGCCGTACCCCATCACCTCCTCGATCTCGTCGATCCGGATGAGGAGTTCGGCCTTGCGCACTATCAGGCGGCAGCGTTCGAGGCAGTGGCCACCATCGAATCGCGTGGTCGCCGACCGCTGTTGGTCGGAGGGACGGGCCTCTACGTGCAGGCCGTGGTCGACGAGCTGACGATCCCGGGACAGTTCCCGGCGATCCGCGCCGAGCTCGAGGCCGAAGCCGCGACCCCCACCGGCGACTTCCATCGCCGCCTCACGGAGCTCGATCCACTCGCCGCCTCGCGCATCGACCCCGCCAACCGGCGCCGGGTGCTGCGAGCCCTCGAGGTGACGATTGGGAGCGGTCGTCCGTTCTCGTCCTTCGGCCCCGGGTTGTCCGCGTACCCTGACACCCGCTGGGACCAGGTCGGGTTGCACGTCGACGAGGACCTGCTGGGGGAGCGCATCGCAACTCGCCTCGACGCCCAGCTCGCTGCTGGATTCGTCGCCGAGGTCGAGGCGCTCGGCGTCGCCGGGCCGATCCTGGGCAAGACCGCGGCGCAGGCGCTCGGCTACCGGGAGCTGCGCGAGCACCTTGCCGGACGGAGCTCGATGACCGCCGCTCGAGCCGAGATCGAGACCCGGACCCGACAGTTCGCTCGGCGACAGCGTCGATGGTTCGGGCGAGACCCGCGCATCACCTGGATGGACGGCGGTGCTGACCTCGAGGCGTTGACGGCCCAGCTGGTGGACCGATGGGGCGCGTGAACACCCGCACCGCGTGAGGCAGCGGGGAATCCGTGGTGGCATGCGGCAGAGCGCCTGCGAGAATGCAGGCGTGGCGGAACTCTCCCTCTCGAAGCACCACGGCTTGGGCAACGACTTCTTGGTGCTGCGCGCCGAGGAGCTCCTCGCCGACGCCCCCCAGCTGGCTCGCCGCTTGTGCGATCGGCATCGAGGAGTCGGTGCAGACGGGTTGCTCGTGGCGACCCCGGCTGCCGATGACACGTCCGACGTCACGATGCACCTGTTCAACAGCGACGGGAGCCGCGCGGAGATGAGCGGCAACGGGATCCGCTGTCTCGCACACGCACTTGCCAGGGCAGCGGGCCGAGACGAGGTCCAGCTCCGCATTGCGACCGATGCTGGGATCCGTGCGGTTTCCCTTCGCGTCGACGACGGTTCACCCGACACCTGCTGGGTCACGGTCGACATGGGTGCGGTCACCGCAGGCCCCGTTGCAACAGCTTCCGAGCCAGTGCCGAACACGCCCGCGCGTCGCTCGACGACGCTCGATGTCGGCAACCCGCACCTCGTCTTGCTCGTCGACGACCCATCCGCGGTCGACCTCTCCGTCGATGGCCCTGCATGGGAACGGCAGTTCCCTCACGGCATCAACGTGCACGTCATCGCTCCAGCGGCGGTAGCCGACACCCTCGATCTCCGGGTGTGGGAGCGTGGTGCCGGGCTCACGGAGGCGTGCGGGACGGGCGCTTGTGCCGCAGCGCACGCGGCACACGAGTGGGGTCTTGTCGGCCCGCACGTCGATGTGCACATGCCGGGCGGCACCGTCGAGGTGTTGCTCGCCGACGGGGGCGCGACGCTGATCGGCCCGTCGGTCTGGATCGCAGATGTGATCGTCGACGCTGCGGAGGCACGGTGACGACGTCGTCATCGGGTGGTGGCGGCGACGCTGCAGCGGGCGGCGACGCCGACGAATGGGGTGACGCCGACGCGTGGGGTGACGCCGAGGCAGTGGGAGCCCCCGAGGGTGAGATTGCGGGTGATGGCGACGAGTGGGACGACGCCGACGAGTGGGGCGACTTCTCCCAGCCGATAACCGAGCTGCCCGGGCACCGCGGGGCATTCGGTGAGTTCGGCGGTGAAAGCGATGCCTTCATCGAGCGGACCTTCCGGGAGCGCATCGTCCTCGTCGGGGTGCACGGCATGCATCGGGGTCTTGCCGAGGTCGAGCGCGACCTCGACGAGTTGGCCTTGCTCGTCGACACCGCCGGCGCCGACCCCGTTGGTCGCGTGGTGCAACGCCGCGACCATCCCGACCCCGCGACCTTTCTCGGCAAGGGCAAGGTCGAGGAGCTGCGGGTGCTCTCGGAGTCGCTCGACTGCGACACCGTCGTGTTCGACGACGAGCTCTCGCCGGCGCAGCAACGCAACCTCGAAGGCATCCTCGGCCGCACCGCGATCGACCGCACCGCGGTGATCCTCGACATCTTCGCCCAGAACGCGTCGAGCCTCGAAGGCCGTGCCCAGGTGGAGCTGGCGCTTCTGCGTTACCGACTGCCGCGCCTGCGCGGCAAGGGGAAGGGGCTCTCCCAGCAGGGCGGCGGGATCGGCACCCGCATGGGTGGAGGCGAGACGAAGCTCGAGGTCGATCGACGTCGCATCCTCGGTCGCATCCACCGCCTCGAAGCCGATCTGCGGGAGTTGGGCCGCCACCGCAGCACCCAGCGCAAGGCCCGTGTCCGCAACGGTGCACGTCAGGTCGCGATCGTCGGCTACACCAACGCCGGCAAGTCCACGCTGCTCAATCGACTGACCGACGCCGGCGTGCTGGTCGAGGACCGCCTCTTCGCAACGCTCGATGCCACGACCCGGCGCCTCTCGCTGCCCGGCGGTGAAGCGGTGCTGTGCACCGACACCGTCGGTTTCGTGCGAAAGCTTCCTCACCAACTCGTCGAGGCGTTCCGCTCGACGCTGTCGGTCACCGCCGAAGCGGACCTCCTCGTCCACGTGGTTGACGGCTCTGCCCCAGACCCGGCCCTGCAGTTGGCGTCCGTCCACGAGGTGCTCGCCGAGATCGGTGCCGATCAGGTCCCCGAGTTGGTCTGCATCAACAAGGCTGACCTGCTCGACGACACGGGCCGTCGAGCGCTCGATGCGCTCCGGTCCGCGCATCCCGATTCCGTATTGGTGTCGGCCTCGACCGGAGAGGGCATTGACGACCTCGTCGCGGCGGTCGCCCGTCGTCTGCGGGCGGGGGAGCACACGGTCGATCTGCTCGTGCCCTTCGACCGTGGTGACCTGTTGGCGGCACTGCACCGCGAGGGCGAGGTGGTCGCCTCGAGCAGCGATGCCGCAGGCATGCACCTACGTGCACGTCTCGATGAGGCCGCGGCAGGACGCTGGCGTGACTTCATCGTCGCCGATCCCGCCCTCTGATGGGTAAGGATGCCGCCATGACCGCCAGCGACGGGACGTCCGGTTTCGCACCTCCGCCGTACCCCTATGACCGTCTCGCCCCGCTGATCGCAGCCGCTGCTCGCCTCGACGGGGGTGCGGTCGATCTCTCGATCGGCACGCCATGCGATCCGCCGCCCGCCGTCGTGCTCGACGCACTGGCAGGTTCGGGCACCGCGCGGAGCTACCCGCCATCTCTCGGCAGCGAGGCATACCGGTCTGCCGCGGCAGCCTGGGTCGCGCGGCGATTCGGGGTCGCGGTCGACCCGGCAACGCAGGTCGCAGCCTGCGTCGGAACGAAGGAGTTCGTGGCATCCACGCCGCACTTCTTGCGGCTGCGCACGCCCGGGCGCGACACCGTGCTGTACCCGGAGGTGAGCTACCCGACGTACGCGATGGGCGCGCAACTGGCCGGGTGTCGGGCCGTCCCGGTCCCGGTCGATGCGGCGTGGCGCCTGCGGCTCGACGCGATCGGCGATGGCGACGCCCGCCGTGCCCTCTGCCTCTGGGTCAACACGCCGGGCAACCCCGCCGGTGGTCTCGACGACCTGGGCGCAGTTGCGGCGTGGGGGCGTGCCCACGATGTTCCGGTGCTGTCCGACGAGTGCTATGTCGAGTTCACGTGGGACGCACGTGACGGCCGCGGCGCCCGCGCACCCGAGGCCGGCGACCTGCGGGGGCGCACGATCCTGCAGCACGGCATCGACGGCGTCCTTGCCGTGCACTCGCTCTCCAAGCGCTCCAACCTCGCTGGTGCACGTGCCGGCTGCTACGTCGGGGATGCCGACCTCGTGCAGTACCTCAGCGAGGTCCGCAAGCACGCGGGGCTGATGGTTCCGGGCCCCGTCCAGTCGGCCGCGGTGGCCGCGTGGGGCGACGACGAGCACGTCGATCGTCAGCGGGCGCGCTACTGGGAGCGCCTTGTGGCCATGCAACGCGTGTTGCAGGCGATCGACATCGATGCGCCGCTTCCCGGCGGCGGCTTCTACCTGTGGGGTGAGGCGCCTGCGGGGGATGCGTGGGGTGCAGCCGGTCGGCTGGCGCGGGAGTTCGGCGTCATCGTGAGTCCGGGTGAGTTCTACGGCGATGCCGGAGCGCGCTTCGTGCGGCTCGCCGTCGTGCAGCCCGACGATCGTCTCGCCCTGGTCGAGGAGCGGCTCGCTGTCGCCATGTGACGCCCATCACGCAATCTGGGCCGTTCGACCTAGCTTTTGCCAGCATCACTCGTTCGATTTTGCCAAACTGTTGGCATGCCGAAACGCCAACTCCCCTCATCGGCGCGTCGGTGGCTCCGTACACACTCCGAACGTGCATCGACGCGCGCTCAACGTCGTGTGCGAGCCATCGGTTATGCCCTCGCCACCTTGCTGCTCCTCGGAGCGATGGGTGGCACCGTTGCCGCTGTCCAGAACGCTCGACGATCGGTCTCTCGACTGCACGCGATGAAGGAGGTCCCGTGGACAGGCGGGCCCGTCGAGCTCTCGGCAACCGGTGAGCTCGCGATGTACCACGTGCAGCCCGGCTACGGCGGCCTGCCCGCGACCCCGATGCCGATGATGAAGGTCCTCACGCCTGGTGGCACGAGGCTCCGCATCACGCCAGCGTCCCCACCGGCCAACGCCAACGCCGCTGGCGCCGCAAAGGGGAAGGCCGGCACCACCGCTCACAGCACCGCTGCGCAGGGGCGACAGAGCGGGAGCAGCTCGGCGCCGACAGCCGAAGCCCGTAAGGCGAACACGGTGAAGATCGGCGACATCACCGCCGAGAAGGTGGGCACGGTGCGTGTCGGGGTACCAGGCACCTACCAGGTCGTGTTCAAGACGCCGATGCGCGTCGGTGATGCCCTGCTTATCGGCCCGCCCGTCGACCGGTACGTCGCGCCGATGGTTCTCTGGGTGAAGGTCGCCGTCGTCCTTGAAGCGCTCGGTCTGGCGGTGCTGCTCTTCTCTCTCGTTCGTCACCTGTTGATCAGCCGTGGCAACTCCATTGCGGCCGTCGCGCTCACCCAGGCGCACAAGCTGGGTCGTCGCGAGCGTCGCACCTTTGCTGAGGTGGCCAACACGTTCGGCTCGCGCCGCAGACATGCGCACCGGGCGCACAGCCATCGCGGCACATCGCGCACTGCGCACCATCGTGCCCCCGCAGTCATCGACCTTCGGGAAGCAGACGGCGGGTTCGGGCTCTCGTCGCCATCCCACGTGCCCCCTGCGTCGTACAACTCCGATGGTGGACACCTTGCAGACCCGCTGCCTTGGGTGCCGGCGGCTGCACGTGTGGCGGCGCCATCCCACGAGGCACGAGCGCACGGCACGGCGAGGCGTCTCAACACCACGCTCCCCGTGCACGGCACCTACGGCGGGCATCGGGATACCTCCCCACTGTGGGTTGAGCAGGCCGCGGGCGGTTCGCAACGCAACTCGTCGACCGGGCCCCGCACGATTACGGGCTTGGCCGCGACGCTGCTTGCTGATCCGGGAGCCGCGTCGATGCGCGAGAAGGCCCCCGGCGGGTCCGCGTCGCCGCCTCCGGCCGTTCGGGTTGCTCGGCCTCGTCTCGACCGGCGGCCGTAGCGGCCCCACACCCCGCGGTTTCGGCACCTCGCCGGGCGCCGCTACCGTGACGCGCCATGGCAGACCTTGAAGCGCAGATCCGTGACCTCTGGGAGCGTCGGACGTCGCTGGAAGCAGGAGACGCGGGAGCATCGGCGGTGGTCGACGCCGCCTTCGACCTCCTCGACCGTGGTGAGGCCCGCGTCGCAGAGTTCGGGCCCGATGCGCAGGTCATCGTGCACGAGTGGCTGAAGTACGCGATTCTCCTGCGCTTCCGTCTGGCCCAGATGGCGACGATCGAGCTCGGGCCCTTCGAGTACGCCGACAAGATCCCACTCAAGCGGGGCTACCAAGAGCTTGGCGTTCGTGTCGTGCCGGGGGCGTCTGCGCGCGTGGGGTCGTATCTCGCGCCAGGTGTGGTGATGATGCCCAGCTACGTCAACGTCGGCGCGTACGTGGGGCCGAACACGATGGTCGACACCTGGGCGACCGTCGGCTCGTGTGCGCAGATCGGGAGCAACGTGCACCTGTCGGGTGGCGTTGGTATCGGGGGAGTGCTCGAACCTGCGCAGGCTGCACCCGTGATGATCGGCGACGAGTGCTACATCGGGAGTCGCTGCATCGTGGCCGAGGGCGCGGTCGTCGGCGAGGGCACCGTGTTGGGCGCGGGCGCAATCCTCACGGGCTCGATCCCCGTGATCGATGCAGAGACGGGCACCGAGCTGGGGCGGGGTGTCGTCCCGCCCTGGTCCGTCGCCGTCTCGGCAACTCGTCCGCGCACCTTTGGCGGGGGAGAGTTCGGGATGCCGTGCGTGCTGGTGATCAAGCGGCTCACCGAAGGTGAGCGCCACGACAAGTCCGCATTGAACCAGCTGCTTCGTGATCACGGTTCCACGGTCTGACCGATGTCCAGCGAGCCGAGCCCCGTTGGGGACGACGCCATCCCGGTGGACCTGCTCGCGCTCACGGCCGAGCTGATCGACCGCCCTTCGGAGAGCTTTGCTGAGGGGCCGCTCGCCGACTGGCTTGAAGCAGAACTGCGTGCACTGCCGTGGCTGAGCGTTGATCGCGTGGGCGACAACGTCGTTGCCCGCACCACCTTCGGCCATGCGCACCGCGTGATCCTCGCGGGTCATCTCGACACGGTGCCGGCGAACGACAACGCCGCAGCTCGTCTGGAAGGCGACGAGCTGTGGGGGCTCGGTGCGTCCGACATGAAGAGCGGTCTGGCCGTGCAACTCGCCCTCGCCCGCCATGTCCCGATGACGGCGATCGACGTGACGTACGTCTTCTATGCACGTGAGGAGGTCGCCGCGGTCCACTCGGGTCTCGGGGAGCTCTTCTCGGAGCGTCCAGAGCTCTTGGCGGGCGACCTGGCGTTGATCGGCGAACCCACCTCGGGCGCGGTCGAAGCAGGCTGCCAGGGCACCATGCGCGTGCAGGTGGTGCTCCAGGGCGTGCGAGCGCACACCGCGCGGCCCTGGACGGGACGCAATGCGCTGCACCGCCTTGGGTACCTGTTGCAGCTGCTCGACAACGCCCCCTTACGCGAGCCCAGCATCGACGGATGTGGCTTCCGTGAGTCGCTGCAGGCAGTGTCGGCCTCAGCGGGCGTGGCCGGGAACGTCGTACCCGACCGGGCCGAGGTGCTGATCAACCACCGTTTCGCCCCGGACCGGTCAGCTGCCGAGGCAGAAGCGTTCGTGCGCCAGGTCATCGCGCCGGCGCTAGAGGACGGCGACACGGTCACCGTGGTTGACGCAGCCGGGGGTGCGCTCCCGGGGCTACGCAACCCGCTGCTTGCTGCATTCGTCGGTCGGGCTGACCTGCCCGTTCACGCGAAGCTGGGGTGGACCGATGTCGCGCGCTTTGCGGAGCACGGTATGCCCGCCGTCAACTTCGGCCCCGGTGATCCCTTGCTGGCGCATACGCGTGATGAGCGCGTCGAGCGCGAACGGATCGAGTGGTGCTTCCGCGTGCAGCGCGCACTGCTCACGCAAGGGCTCGAGTAGCCACACCCCTTGGCGCGGGCTGGTGTCTTGGCGCGGGCTGGTGTCAGGCCGTCGTCGCGGTGACGTGTCGTTGCAGAAACCGTCAGAGGCGGCGCAGCACGGTGACGACCCGACCGAACACGGTCACCTCATCGGGCGGAAAGGCCATCGGCTCGAGGTCGGGGTTGTGGGGTACGAGCACGATCTGGTCGCCGTGGCGAGTGAACTCCTTCACCGTGGCCTCGTCACCAGGGATGCCCGCAACGACGATCTCGCCGTTCTTGGCATCGGACTGTGCACGCGCCACGACGTAGTCGCCATCGAGGATGCCCGCATCGACCATGGAGACACCGCGCACACGCAACATGAACAGTTCGCCCTCGCCCGTGAAATCTGCCGGTAGGGGGATGAGCTCCTCGACGTTCTCTTGTGCGAGTACGCCTGTGCCAGCGGCGACGTCACCGAGCAACGGGACGTGCCGCGTGGGGCGTCGGTCCATCGCAACACCGGAGTTCGTGTCGTAGCGCACCTCGATGGCCCGGGGCTTGGTGGGGTCGCGACGGAGGTAGCCCATGTCTTGGAGGCGCTTCAGGTGCGCGTGCACGCTCGATGGCGAGGCGAGGCCGAGGACGTCGCCGATCTCGCGCACCGAGGGCGGGTAGCCGCGCTCCTGCATTGAGGACTCGATGCACTCGAGTACTTGCCGCTGGCGTTCCGTGAGGGTCGTGTCGGCCATGCGAAGACCTCTTCTCATGTGGTGCGAGCCGACCGGGCGAGGGCTCGAACTGGTGTTCCGGTGCACCGTAGCAGGAGCGCTCCGCGTGAGCAAACATTTGTTCGATCCTGATCTTGACCAGAACGTGCGTTCGTGGTTGGCTTGAGTCGAACAGGCGTTTGGTCGCATGTCGGGGTCCCGCCCGAGGCGATCGCCGCCACAGACGGTCACTGTCACACCCCATGAGGAGACTGGACGACATGGTCGCAATCCAGCACCCCGACATTCTTTCCGGTCAGGACTACCGCCCAGGCGGGAGCGTTCGCTCGTACGCCCAACCTGGTTTCCCCGGTCGCCCGCGGTTGCGGGTCATCGAGGGTGGGCGAGCCACCGCCCGCCAGCGCGCGGTCTACCGTCGTCGGCGCATCGTCGTCGCGGCCGGTCTTGTGCTCGCACTCGTGGTGTTGGCGCCCGTTCTCGTCAGCGGTGCGAGCGCCGTTGGGCGTGCGTATGGGCTTGGGCCTGCGCCGGTGGTTCGGGTGGCGCCGCCTGCCGACGGCCCGATCGTGATCGCGCAACCGGGTGACACGTTGTGGTCGATCGCTCGACGGTTGCAGCCGACCGGCGACATCATCCCGTTGGTCGACCGCCTGGCGGCGCTGCATGGCCCGGGTGTGCTCCTCGCCGGTGATCGCATCGACGTGACGCCGCTGCTCGCAACTCGGTAGGTCTGCACCGGGCCGGCACCGGTGCACAGCCCGCATGAGGTCCGCCGTCCCGCTGGGCCCTTCTCGGCTCGCTCGAGGTGAGGGCGGGTGTCCCATCTGGGTAGCGTTCGGACGTGCGTTGCCCTGGGTGCGGTCTCGATGACGACAAGGTGGTCGACTCGCGAGCCGCAGACGATGGCTCGGCGATTCGCCGTCGTCGAGAGTGCGTGGCATGCAAGCGCAGGTTCACCACCTTCGAGCGCGTGGAGGAGGTGGCCTTGCAGGTCGTCAAGCGATCAGGCGATCGAGTGCCGTTCGATCGAGAGAAGATCCTTCTCGGCCTGCGTGCGGCCACGAAGAACCGACCAGTGGGTTTCCCCGACCTCGAGCGCCTTGCTGGTGCGATCGAGGATCAGTTGCGGCTTGAGGGCGCGGATGTGGTGCCGAGCGAGCGCATCGGTCGTGAGGTGCTCGACGGCCTTCGAGAGCTCGACCAGGTGGCCTACCTGCGGTTCGCCAGCGTCTACAAGGGCTTCGACGAGGCGGCGGATTTTGCCCGAGAGGTTCGCTTGCTGACGAAGGCCACCACTCCAAAGCGCCACTGACTGCACAAATGCGTCCGGCGCTCGTCGTGGTCGGGTGTCGGTCAGCGCTCGCGCACGTAGCGAAGCAGAAGCTCGTCGCCCACCTGGAGCACTCGCGCGAGGTGGAACGGTGCAATGTCGTGCAGCTCGGCGTGGCGGGCAAGGCGGGCAGAGGTGCCGCCGACCAGCGCCGGGGCGACGGTGAGGCAGATCTCGTCGACGAGGTCTGCCTCGACGAGTTGCGCGTTGAGCGACGGCCCACCCTCGCAGACCACGACACGCGCCCCAGCGCGGTCGTGAAGCCATCGAAGTGCCCGCTCGAGCACGACCTCGTCCGATCCGAACGCTGCCACCTCGGCGACCGCTTCGGCTGCGGCTCGGCGGGCGAGATCGGCCGTCTCGCTCGTGAGCACGATCGGCAGGGTGGGGGAGTCGAGGAAGAGTCGGCTCCCGAGGTCGACGTTCAGCGAGGCCGTGACGATCGCGATGCGAGGCAAGGGCGATCGTGCGGCCTCGATGCGGGCCGCCCGGAGGTGCTCGTCGAGCACCGGTGGGCCGTAGCCCTCGGCACGGACCGTTCCCGCGCCGACGAGCACGACGTCGGCAGCCGCTCGCAGGGCGAAGAACGCGGCATGGTCCGCTTCACCCCCGAGGCCGCCTGATCGGCCTTCGACGGTGGTCGCCCCATCGATCGAGGTGATCATGTCGAGGGCCACCCAGGGGCGGCCCTCTGGAACGGGCCTGACGTCGGTGAGGTAGGCCTGCCGGATCCGTTCGATCTCGATCGGTTCTGTCGGCGACACGGTCAGCGCCTCACTGCTGCGTCGGCTCCGAGTTGTCGTTCGGCCCTGGAGCGGCACCCGCGGCGGCACCCGGGCGCACGACATCGCGGAGGCGTCGCAGGGACTTCAGCAGGTCTGCCAGCTCGCGTTCGTCGAACAGGCCGGTGAAGGCATCGTGGATGGCGGTCAGGTGACTCGGGAGGTTCTCCGAGATCTTCGCCAGACCCTCGGGAGTGGCGACCGCGTACCACCCGCGGCGGTCCTCGGGACAGTTCTCTCGGCGGACGAGGCCCGCTCGAGTGAGCCGGTCGACGAGTCGCGTGAGCCCGCTGGCCGAGAGCGCCACCTGATCTGCGAGGTCTGCCATGCGAAGGCGGTGCTGCGGCGAGCGCGCGAGGCGTATGAGGACGTCGACCTCGGCTCCGCCGAGACCGAGATTGCCCAGCGACGGGACGAGCGCGTTGCGGAGTCCGTCTGCGGCCTCGAACAACAGCCCTGCCGCGGTGAGGCGAGGGTCGGAGAGCAACGCGTCGGGCGCTGTAGGTGAGGGGGGCGTCGACGTGTTTGAGGTTGGAGTCGCAGCCACGAGGCCATCGTAGTGAACGCTTGTGGACGCAACTACTACTCCTGTGACGTCCTGGGCTGCGGGTTGTGGGCTCGTCGCCTTCGTCGGAGGCGATGCGGGTCGGCACTGACACGGGGCAGTGCCATCGGTTCGACGGACAGGCATCCACCCTGGCTGTCCGGCCGTCAGACAAGATCACACAGATGTCATTTCCGTGTCGGGTGTCGCCGTCGCGCTCCAGTGCGCCGCTGGGACTGCCGATAGCAAGCAGGTTGCCGGCAGGAGGGGACCCTGTCGGACGGCGAGGAGTGCAGTGATGACAAGCGTTGTCGGGCGATCGGTCGCCATGGGGCAGGCAGTTCTCAAGGGCGCGTCACGGCCCCAGGCCATTCCGACGCAGGTGCGCGAGGTCGGTTCGACGTTGCTCGCTGCGGCGATCTATCCGCTCGGTTGGCTCGACGGTGGCCCCGGTGGACGTGTGCGCTCGCCGCAGGGTCCGCGCCGCGTGATCGGTAGCCCCGTGCTCCTCGTGCACGGCTACCTGTCGAACAAGTCGAACTGGTACAGGGTTGAGCGCGAGTTGCGGTCCGTCGGGTTCAGCGATATCCACGCGATGAACTACTCCTCTCGTCATGCCGACATCGAGGAGCTCTCCGCTGCACTCGTGGTCAGGGCACGCGAGGTGCTCGACACGACGGGTGCAGACCGGATTCACCTGATCGGCCACTCGCTCGGCGGGGTGGTGATCCGTGACGCGGTGACCCGCGGCGGTCTGTCCGAGGCAGCATCCGCGGTGACGGTCGCCTCGCCGCACGGGGGCTGTGACTTTGCGCGGCTCGGCGGCGCAGCGGCCCGGGGCAACATGATCGGCCAGCAGCTTCGCCCGGGTTCCCCGTACCTGAGGGCGCTCTGGGCGGCGCGGCCAGCTGGCGACACCCGTTTCGTGGCGTACTACAGCAACCTCGACATCTTGGTGGCGGGTCATCGAGCCAAGATGATCGAGCCGTCGCTCGATGCGAAGAACATCTTGGTGAAGGACCACGGGCACCTGTCGATCGTGCTGTCCAGCCGGTTGACGAGCTCGATCGGCGAGGAACTGCTGGCGGTGGAGCGTTCGCACACCGGCCGCTCTGCACGCGTGGCCTGACCTGGCCGAGCCGAGCGGCGTGCAGCCGCGCCGTCGACGGCTCATCTGCGTCGTCTCGGCTGTGGAGAATGAGGTGGGTTTCCACCTCTTCTCCACCGGTCGTCCACGGGAAATTCACAGCGTTGTGCCCCTTCCGTTCCACAGGGCTACCTCCGTATCGTCATGCACGACCGGTCCCGCGGCGCGGGTGGCCGGACAAGCTGGGACGTGCTCGGTCTGGTGGCCTGGGGACACGTGTGAGGGATCATCGGCACAGCGTCGTGCCGCGCTTGCGAGATTTCGCGAGCGCCCTCTGACCTGGCTATTCGCGCCGCGGGCCGCGTTGACAACGGTGGAACTACCGTGCTGTAATTCACCCCACATCTTGTGGCGACCAGGCGTCGGGGGACGCCTTCACCACTACAGGTTGTGGTGAACGGGGCGCCTTCGATCGGCGTCTCAGCCGGGTGGGAGAGGCTCCCGCACGGTGCTACAGCCCACATCTTCCCCAATGAGCCATCCCTCACGTTGGCCCGTCGAACCCGAGGAGCGTCCCCATGGCCCTGGCCCCAGAACAGACCGGCATCGGCATCCGCCGGCATTTCACGACCGAGGGCACGCACCCCTACGACCAGGTCACGTGGGAGAAGCGTGACGCGCGCATCACCAACTACCGCGACGGCTCTGTCGCCTTCGAGCAGCTGGGTGTCGAGTTCCCCACGTCGTGGTCGTTGAACGCCACGAACATCGTGGCGCAGAAGTACTTCCGGGGTACCCCGGGCACCCCCGAGCGCGAGACGTCGCTCAAGCAGGTCGTCGACCGGGTCGTCGACACCGTCACCACCTGGGGCATCGAGGGCGGTTACTTCGTCGACGAGCGCGAAGCCGAGACGTTCCGTGCCGAGCTGAAGTACCTCATGGTCACGCAGTCGGCGGCGTTCAACTCGCCTGTGTGGTTCAACATCGGGGTACCGAACGTGCCGCAGCAGGCATCGGCCTGCTTCATCCTGTCCGTCGACGACTCGATGGACTCGATCCTCAACTGGTACCGAGAAGAAGGCGTCATCTTCAAGGGTGGCTCCGGGGCAGGCGTGAACCTGTCGCGCATCCGCTCCTCGAAGGAGCTCCTCAAGGGTGGAGGCACCGCCTCGGGCCCGGTGAGTTTCATGCGTGGCGCCGACTCGTCCGCGGGCACCATCAAGTCCGGCGGCAAGACCCGCCGTGCCGCGAAGATGGTGATCCTCGACGTGGCACACCCCGATGTCGAGGAGTTCATCTGGTGCAAGGCCCGCGAGGAGCGCAAGGCCCGCGTGCTGCGTGATGCCGGCTTCGACATGGACCTCGACGGCGACGACGCCTACTCCGTGCAGTACCAGAACGCCAACAACTCGGTGCGCGTCACCGACGAGTTCATGCAGGCGGTCGAGGCCGACGCCGACTGGCATCTCCGTGCCGTCACCGACGGCTCGATCCAGCGCACGGTGCGGGCACGCGAGCTGTTCCGCAGCATTGCCCAGGCCGCGTGGGACTGCGCCGACCCGGGCATGCAGTTCGACACCACCATCAACCGGTGGCACACCGCTGCCAACACCGGTCGCATCAACGGCTCGAACCCGTGCTCCGAGTACATGCACCTCGACAACTCGGCGTGCAACCTCGCGAGCATCAACCTGCTCAAGTACCTCGTGAGCCAGCCTGACGGAAGCGACGTCTTCGACCTCGACGGGTTCCGCCAGACGGTCGAGCTCGTGTTCACCGCGCAAGAGATCCTCGTCGGGCGTGCCGACTACCCGACCGGGCCGATCGGCGACACCTCCCGGAAGTTCCGTCAGCTCGGCATCGGCTACGCGAACCTGGGCGCGCTGCTCATGGCGCTGGGCCTTCCCTACGACTCTGACCCCGGTCGAGCCTGGGCCGCGGCCATCACTGCGCTGATGACCGGGCACGCGTATGCCACCTCGGCCCGCACGGCTGGGCGCATGGGCCCGTTCGCCGGCTACGACGAGAACAAGGAGCACATGCTGCGCGTGCTCGACCAGCACCGGAGCGCAGCGGCGCACATCGACGAAGAGCTCGTCCCCGCCGAGTTGCTCTCAGCGGCGCAGCAAGCGTGGGACGAGGCATGCGAGCTCGGCAACGCCTTCGGCGTGCGCAACTCCCAGGCGAGCGTGCTCGCCCCGACCGGCACCATCGGTCTGATGATGGACTGCGACACCACCGGCATCGAGCCCGATCTCGGTCTGTGCAAGCTCAAGAAGCTGGTGGGCGGTGGCACGATGAGCATCGTCAACCAGACGATCCCGCGTGCCCTGCGCCGCCTCGGCTACGACGCCACGCAGATCGCCGAGATCGTCGCCTACATCGACGAGAACAAGACGATCCTCGGTGCGCCGCACCTCGCCGCCGACCACATCGCCGTGTTCGCGTGCTCGATGGGCGACAACGCCATCCACTACCTCGGTCACGTGAAGATGATGGGCGCGGTCCAGCCGTTCATCTCGGGCGCCATCTCCAAGACGGTCAACATGCCCCAAGACGTGACCGTGGAAGACGTCGAGCAGTTGCACCTCGACGCGTGGAAGTTGGGCGTCAAGGCGGTCGCCATCTATCGCGACAACTGCAAGGTCGCCCAGCCGCTGGCGATGGCCAAGAAGGATGACGACGAGGCACCCTCGGAAGCACCGGTCGTCGCCACGCAGGTGGTCGAGCGCATCGTCGAGAAGGTCATCAAGGTGCCGGTGCGCGAGAAGCTCCCGCGCAGCCGCACAAGCCGCACCTTCGAGTTCCGGGTCGCCGACTGCAAGGGCTTCGTGCACGTCGGCGAGTACGCCGACGGCCGGCCCGGCGAGCTCTTCCTCAAGGTGTCGAAGCAGGGTTCCACGCTCGCAGGCGTGATGGACGCGTTCGCCATCTCGGTCAGCCACGGCCTGCAGTACGGGGTGCCGCTCCGCAGCTTCGTCGAGGCGTTCACCAACATGCGCTTCGAGCCTGCCGGCATGACCGACGACCCCGACATCCGCTTCGCATCCTCGTTGCTCGACTACATCTTCCGCCGCCTTGCGGTCGACTACCTGAGCATCGAGGAGCGGGCCGAGCTCAACATCCTCACCATCGCGGAGCGCAGCCAGCCCACGCTGCCCGGTGTCGAAGAGACGGTCACCCAGAACGTGCAGGGGCAAGACGTGGTGGCCGACCCGCCGTCGGTCGAGTCTGCCGCCGAGTTGGCCTTGCGTCTCGAGGCCGAGGCGGGCACGTCGGCGCCATCGCTCCTCGACCGAGCCGGCGTGACCGACCCGACCCCTCCCAAGGCGAGCCCTGCCATCCCTGTCGCGGCCGCGGCCCACAACGATGCTCCCTACTGCATGCAGTGTGGGGTACAGATGCAGCGGGCCGGTTCGTGCCACGCCTGCCCGAGCTGCGGCAGCACCAGCGGCTGCAGCTGACCGGCTGACGTACGCCACGCCAGGGCTTCCTCGCCCGGCGACAACACGAGGTTCGGTCGAACGGTGCTCTCCCTACGGGTGGAGCACCGTTCGACCGTCCGGGGTGATGGTCCAGCCCGGGTTGTGGGCGACCTCCCACGGGTGACCGTCCGGGTCGATGAAGACTCCCGAGTAGCCACCCCACTCTGTGGGTGCGCCGGCGCGACCGATGCGGGCGCCGGCGGCAGTAGCCGCGTCGAGCACCGCGTCGACCTCGGCGGGCGAACCAACATGGTGTGCGATCGGGGTGGCCGGCGCGAAGGCCTGCGGCTCCCATGCGGTGCCGCCATGACGCGTCGGAGCCCCGAGGTTGTCGCCTCGGGGCTCCGAACACGCAGAGTGGGCCGCACCTCGCGGCCTCACATGGGTGGAACGCTCAGCCTGTGAAGGTCGGCAGGGCACGTACCGGCTGCGCGACCGGCGCCACGGGCACTGCCGCGCACTGCGGGAGGACGCTGGCCGGCGCGACCGTTGTGGTGGTTGCAGCGATGGTCGTCGTCGGTGCGACCGTGGTGGTCGAGACGACGGTCGTCGTTGGTGCAACGGTCGTGGAACCCTGGGGGATCGACGTCGACGAGGTGGTCGTCGGTGCCACCGTCGTGGTCGGTGCCACCGTCGTGGTCGGTGCCGCGGTCGTGGTCGGTGCCACGGTCGTGGTCGGCCCGACCACGACGGGCGCAACACCGTTCGCGGGCACGACCGCGGCGCCTGCCGGCGGGGTGGCTGTGGCCGAGTTGGTGAAGGTGCCGTTCGTGGAGCTCGCCACCGCGGTGAAGGTCAACGACACCGACCCGGTCGTGCTCCCGCTCGATCCGGGAACGGTGAACGGACCCGCCCAGCGCAGCGGGTTGCACACCGGGCTCGGGTCAGCGGTGGTGATGCCGCTGGTCGAGCCGAGGACGTAGCCGAAGCCCGTCGGCATGGTGTCGGTGATGTCTGCGAGCGTCACCGCGGCCGCGTTCGGGTTCGACACCGTGATCGTGTAGTGCACCTGTTGGCCGGGAGCGGCGTTGGGGGTGTCAACCGTCTTGGTCACCGTGAGCGGGAGTATCCCGAGCGGCGAGAACGTGGTCAGGTGCGACACCGTGGTCGAGGCGCCCGCGGCGATCGCCTGGGTCCAGCTCAGGCCAGCACCGTTGTCTTGCACCTCGGCATCGGTCGTGCCCGGTGTGACGGTGTTCGGGAACGGCGCCTTCGACCCGATCGCGGCCCAGACGGTGTCGAAGTCGTCTTCCATGTAGCGGCTACCGGGGGTCAGGGGGAACCAGCTCTCGATCCGGTTCGGGTTCACCGAGCTCGGCGGCGCGAGGCAGGTGACGCCCGCACCATCGAGACGGCCGAGCCCCTCGTCGGAGTCCTGCAGGTAGCAGTCAGCCGCCCGGTAGATGGTGGCGGTGACGGCGGTCGCGCTTTGGACGGCGACATCGGTCCGGTACGACTCACTCCCGACCACATAGGTGTCGGTCTCCGTCACGGTGAACGGCCCGCCGTGCACGACGGTCACCACCTTGAACGGGTCGGTGGCCGAGCCGGCGCCGCTGACCGGGGTCTGGCTGACCGGCGTCCATGCCACGTAGCCGGGGGCGCCCGTCGCGCTGCCGCCAGCGGGGACGTCCGCGGGTCCGTAGAGGTTCGTGCCGTCGGTGACGAAGGTGCCGCATGCGGTGTCGCCGAAGAACTCGCCGTCCTGGTCCCCGACGTGCTTGACGTTGCAGTTCAGGTCCGTCGTGATGCTGACCAGGTTCAACGGTCCTGCCGACACGATGTCAGCCTGACCGGTGGATGCGCTCGCAACGGGAGCGCCGATGACGCCGACGAGGGTTGTCGCCGCGACTGCTGTAGCAGCGAGGAAGCTGTGCAACGCCGGGCGCGATCGCCCGGATCGGAGGAGGGACATGTGAGGGCGCCTTTCAATGGGGTGGTTCTGTTGTCTGTGGGCTTGATCCCACCGATGTGTCGCCGCCGAACGACACGCTTCGTAGGGTAGAACTTCGCGGAGCAGATGTCCGCGCGCGGCAGATGCCCCAGGAGGATGGATGGACTCGAATCCACAACTGATCCTGAGCGATCACGTCGAAGCGTCGCGTTTCGAGCTGCGCGCAGACGGCGAGCTCGTCGGCTTCGTGGACTACCGCGCAGATGGGGCGAACCTGCGGCTCGTGCACACCGAGGTCGTGCCGGCATTCGCAGGCAAGGGGATGGGCGGCAAGCTCGCGCGAGCGGTCCTCGACGAGGTACGGGCTCGGTCCGTGCAGGTGCGGCCAACGTGCGAGTTCCTTGCCACCTGGATCGAGCGGCACCCCGACTACGCCGATCTCGTCGCTCCCTGACCAACGCCCATGTCGTCCATTTCCGCAGCCGCAACCGGCCTTGCGATCGACGCGCACGGACTTGTGAAGCGATTCGGCGACAAGACGGCGCTCGGAGGGATCGACCTCCAGGTTCCGGTCGGGACCGTCACGGCATTGCTCGGCCCGAACGGTGCGGGAAAGACGACCGCGGTGCGCATCCTCACGACCTTGAGCCGTGCAGACGAGGGGACCGCGTCCGTCGCCGGCTTCGACGTGGTCAGCCACGCCACCGACGTGCGCCGTCGCATCGGGCTGACGGCGCAGGACGCCACGGTCGATCCATTGCTGACCGGCGTCGAGAACCTGGTGCTGGTGGGCGAGCTCCATCACCTGGGCAGAGCGGCGGCTCGGCGGCGGGCGCGCGCCCTGCTTGAGGAGTTCTCGCTGCAAGACGCCGCCGATCGAGTCGCCGGGGGCTACTCGGGTGGGATGCGGCGTCGCCTTGACCTCGCGGCGACGCTCGTGGCAGACCCCGAGGTCCTCTTCCTCGACGAACCCACCACCGGGCTCGACCCGCGTGCACGTGCCGAGTTGTGGGACGTCCTCGACGTGCTCGTGGCGCGCGGTACGACGATCCTGCTGACGACGCAGTACCTCGATGAAGCCGATCGGCTCGCCGACGAGATCGTGGTCGTCGACCATGGCAGCGTCATCGCCCGTGGCGATGCGCTCGCCCTCAAGCGTCAGGTCGGCGGCGTGCAGATCCAGTTGGTGGTAAGCGACAGTGCGCAGCTTCCCGAGGCGGTGCAGCACCTCGCACACGCGGCGGGCGCAGAGCCGACCGTCGACGCGGGGGCGCGCTCCGCGACGGTGGCCGCCCACGACGGGGTGGCCGTGCTGGCAGGGTTGGCAGCATCGCTACGAGACATGGGCATCGGCGTCGACGACCTCGGCCTACGCCACCCGACGCTCGACGAGGTGTTCCTCACGCTCACTGGTCAACCGCCTCCGGTGCGACCCGGGGATGCGAGCGCGACGTCGGAGGAGGCTCGATGAGCGCGGAGGCCGAACCAGACCTTCCCCATGGTGAGATTCCCGAGTTGGCGGATCGGCGCGGGAGCGTCGTGCACGACGTCTGGGTCATCGCACGCCGAGGCCTCGTCCACATGCGACGCCAGCCCGAAGCGCTGAGCGACGCCACCATCCAGCCGATCATGTTCGTGCTGCTGTTCGCGTACGTGTTCGGTGGGGCGATCTCGGTTCCGGGGAACGGCAACTACCGCGAGTTCCTGATGGGCGGCATCTTCGCCCAGAGCATCGTGTTCACCGCGTTCGGCGTCGCCCTGGCCCTGTCGAACGACCGCAAGAACTCGGCGGTGGATCGGTTCCGTGCCCTGCCGATCGCACGCGGGACGGTACTGGCGGGCCACGCGGTCGCGAACCTGCTGAAGGCCGTGCTGCCGATCGTGTTGATGTCGCTGTGCGGCCTGCTCGTCGGCTGGCGCATCCGGGCGGGGTTGGTGCAAGCCGTGAACGGCTATCTGCTGCTGTTCGCGTTCGCTTTCGCCATGATCTGGGTTGGTGTCCTCATCGGGAGCCTCGTCGAGACGCCCGAAGGGGTGCAGGGTCTCGGTTTCGTCACGATGTTCCCCGCGACGTTCGTGGCCAGCACGTTCGTGCCCGTCGACTCGATGCCGGGCGTATTGCGGACCGTCGCCGCCTGGAACCCCGTCACGACCTTGTCCGACGCCACCCGCCACCACTTCGGAAACCCGAGCGCGCTGATCGACGGCTCTACCCCTTGGCCCATGGCCCACCCCGCGCTCTACACCTGGTTGTGGATCGTGGTGCTTGTCTGCGTCTGCGCGCCCCTGTCGGTGCGGGCGTATCAGCGGAGCATCGCGGACTGACCTTCAGTTGCTCGCGGTGTCGGAGCCGTCGGGATCGAGCGCCGTGTGCGTCGCCCTTGTGGTGCCCGTCGACCAGTGGTCTCGTAGATCAGCGAGCCAATCGGGAAGGTCGATGGGCGGGTCGGGGAGCGGTTCGACGCCGCGCGCCGCCGCGAGGGCCGCGAACGAGGCGGGATCATCGCCCCACGAGCGGGGATCGCCCAGCATCACCTCGAACAGGACGGCCCCCGCGGGACCCGCTTCGAGTGGCCCGAACGCCGCGCCCAACGGGAGCTCGACGTGCGTTCCGGCGGGACAGCGTCGGTCTCCGATCGTGACCTCACCCTCGAGGACGAACACGACGTGCGGGCTGAGGTGCCCGTGCCGACGCACGAGCATGCCCGAGTCGTACCGGGCATAGAGCGAGAGGTAGAGCGGGTCGGGTGAGAATGCCAGCCACTTCTCCCAGACCGACGACGTGGACCCGTCTGCGTTGCGCTGCCGGCGCACCTCCTGCCACGGAACGGTCGCGTCGTCCAGGTGTCGAAACGTTGGGCTCGCGTCGGTTCGGCCCGGGCCTGGAGACGGCTCGACCGGCTCGTCGGCTGTCACAGCAAGCCGGTGGCGAGCGCAAGTGCGACAGCTGCGCCGATACCGATGCGGTACCAGCCGAAGATGCGAAGGTCGTGGCGTTCCAGGTAGGTGACCATCCATTTCACGGCGACGACCGCTGCGACGAACGCCACGACCACCCCGATGATCGGGTCGCGCACCCCGAATGCGTCCACCACGGCTGATCCGTTCTTGGCGGTCTCGTACACGCTCGCCGCGCCGAGGGTTGCGAGACCGAGAAGGAAGGTGAACTCCACCGCCGCGGACAGGCTCAGCCCGACCGCGAGGCCGGCCAGCAAGGTGACAAGGCTGCGGCTCGTGCCAGGCCAGAGGGAGAGGATCTGCGCGACACCGATGAGGAACGCCGCCCGTGTGCCGAGTTGGGAGAGCTGGCGTTGGGACGTGCGGGCGGTATCGAGGCCTCGCTGGTGGAACACCAGGATGGCGACGCCGCCGACGATCCACGCCACGACGACCGGCCATGCACCGAACAGGTGAGACTTGATCGGGTCTTCGAACGCCACGCCGACGAGCGCAGCGGGGATGAACGCCACGATGAGCGCAACCAGCAGGTTTCGGCCGTCGTCGTCACGGCTGACCAGCCCCCGGAGCAGCGAGAGCACGCGTGCGCGGTACACCACGAGCACAGCGAGGATCGCGCCGAACTGGATCAGCACGGCGTAGCTGTCGGCGGCGTCACGGTCGGCGCTGGTGCGGCCAAGGTCGAGCGCGCGCTCGGTGACCATGAGGTGTCCGGTGGAGCTCACGGGTAGGTACTCGGTGACCCCCTCGACGAGTCCGAGGAGCACTGCCTTTGCCGGGTTCATGCTCGGCTTGCTCGGCTTCGAGGCCTTCTCGGCCGGAGTGCCTGCAGGTGCGTGTGTCCGGCTCGCTTGGGTGGGCGACGGCGCCGCTTGCGCGCGGTGGGCGCCGAGGATGGCGAGGGCTGGGCCGAGGCAGACGAGTGCACAGACCGTCAGCGTGGCGATGACCGCGCGGACGGGGAGGTGGGCGGGAGAGCGGTGGCGCATGAGCGGCCAACGCTAGCCCGGGTGTGTGGCGGTGCCGTGTCGCAGGGGAACGCGTCCGCGTGGACCGTAGGGTGCATGCATGCGCAACGCACGAGAAGCATCGGTGCTGGAGAACCTGGCCACCGGGTTGTTCATCGGGGGGGAGTGGCGTCCCCCCGTCTCGGGTGCGACCTTCCCCGTAGACGACCCGTCGACCGGAGAGCACCTCGCGGTGGTCGCGGACGGCGACGCGGTCGATGCGCGGGCTGCGCTCGACGCGGCAGCCGACACGCAAGCGGCATGGGGCGCAACTCCCGCGCGCATGCGGAGCGAGCTCTTGCGACGCGCCTACGAGTTGCTCCTCGCGCATGCAGACGAGTTGGCGTTGTTGATGACGCTCGAGATGGGGAGGCCGCTGCGGGACAGCCAAAGCGAGGTGACGTACGGGGCAGAGTTCTTCCGCTGGTTCTCCGAAGAGGCGGTTCGCATCGACGGTCGGGTGACCCGGGAGCCCGCCGGGCGCGGAGATCTGCTCGTGCAGCATCGCCCAGTGGGGCCGGTGCTCCTGCTCACCCCATGGAACTTCCCCCTCGCGATGGCGACCCGCAAGATCGGACCTGCCGTCGCTGCCGGGTGCACGATGGTCCTCAAGCCCGCCGAGGCGACGCCGCTCACCGCGGTCGCGCTGACCGCACTGATGGAGAAGGCAGGTCTGCCGCCGGGTGTGCTGAACCTTGTCACCACCTCGCGTCCTGCCACGGTGTCTGAGCCGTTGCTCGCCGATGCCCGGCTGCGCAAGCTCTCCTTCACCGGCTCAACCGCGGTCGGGCGCAGGCTTGCCGCGTTGGCAGCACCGAACCTGCAGCGCGTGTCGTTGGAGCTCGGCGGAAACGCCCCGTTCCTGGTGTTCGCCGATGCCGACCTCGACGCAGCGCTCGACGGCGCGGTCGTCGCGAAGATGCGCAACATGGGCGAGGCCTGCACGTCAGCCAACCGCTTCTTGGTGCACGCACCGCGCGTCGAGGAGTTCACCGACCGTCTGGCCGCTCGCCTCGGGGCGATGCGCCTCGGCCGTGGGACTGAAGCTGGGGTCGACGTGGGTCCGCTCATCAGCGAAGCGGCGCGTGCCAAGGTGGCGGCACTCGTCAACGATGCGGTCGGGCGTGGCGCGACGCTGCGGGTCGGCGGGCACGCCGTCGACGGCCCCGGTTGGTTCTACGAGCCGACGGTGCTGACCGACGTGCGTCCGGCGTCTCGCCTGCTGCGCGAAGAGATCTTCGGGCCGGTCGCGCCGATCGTGTCGTTCGAGGACGACGACGAGGCGGTCGCGCTCGCGAACGACACCGAGTATGGGCTCGTGGCCTACGCGTACACGAGCGACCTGCGACGTGCGATGCACCTCGGGCGCGTGCTCGAGGCCGGCATGGTCGGCATCAACACCGGGCTCGTCTCGAACCCGGCGGCGCCGTTCGGGGGCGTGAAGCAGTCGGGGATCGGCCGCGAAGGGAGCCACGAGGGCATCGCCGAGTACCTCGACGTCACCTACCTCAACCTCGCGCCCTGACGGCGCCGCGGCCTACATGATCGCCGGGAGCACGACCTCGATGACGTGCGGGCCTGGCTCTGCGAGCGCCTCGGTGATGAGCCGGCACAGGTCACCTGCATCCGTTGCGCGAGACGCGGGCACGCCCATTCCTTGGGCCAGCGACACGAAGTCCAGGTTCGGTTGGGACAGGTCCAGCATCGACTGGGCGATGGGGCCCGGCTCGGTGGCACCCACCCGTGAGAGCTCCATGTTGAGAATCGCATAGGACCGGTTGTTGAGGACCAGCGTCGTGACGTCGAGTCCTTCGCGTGCTTGGGTCCACAGCGCCTGCAGCGTGTACATGAGCGACCCCTCTGCCTGCAGGCAGATCACGGGTCGATCGGGTGCGGCGACCGCGGCACCGGTCGCGACCGGTGTGCCCTGGCCGATCGAGCCGCCGGTGAGCGTGAGCCAGTCATGGGGTGCGCAGCCTGCGGTGGCGCCGGCAGCGAACAAGCCCGAGGTGTTTCCCTCGTCGGAGACGATGGCGTTGTCGGGAAGGGTGGCGGCGAGTGCGTCGGCGAGGCTCTGCGCGGTGAGCGCACCGCTGGGTGCCTCGGGCCGTGACGCGGCCTGGCAGGTGACGTCGTGTGACGCACCGAGTTCGTCGGCGACAAGCTCG
Source organism: uncultured Iamiaceae bacterium (assembly GCA_964621605.1). Classification (GTDB taxonomy): domain Bacteria; phylum Actinomycetota; class Acidimicrobiia; order Acidimicrobiales; family Iamiaceae; genus CAZUMJ01. Next base: position 25,929 of record CAZUMJ010000015.1, read on the forward strand.
AGGGTTGCGACGGGGTCGACGGCATCGTTCGCCAGCATCGTGACCGTGCAGCCTTCGGGGACGAGGTCGGAGGCCTTGCCGGGGTAGGCGAAGAAGCTGACAGGCGCGGTGGTGTCGACCACGATGAGGTGCCGCAGCCCTGCGAGTTGCATCTCTGCGAACTCCGCCAAGTACCCGAGGCGCTCCACTGCGGGGAGGCCGGCACCCCGACGCAAGCGAGCGGGGAAGGTCTCGGCGAGCAGCTTCGCACCGCCTGCTTCGGCGACTCGGGCGGCTGCCACGAGCCCGCGTTCGTCGTGCAGGACGCGCCCGCCAACCAGCAGAGCGACGGGCTCATCGCCGCGGAGCGCGTCGAGCGCGGTGGCGACCACCTGGGGGTCGGCGGCTGTCGCTGCAGGGGCAGGGATGGCCTCCGCAGGGCCGTGGGATTCGGTCCACGACACATCGGCCGGGAGGATCAACGTCGCGACCTGTCCGGGTGGGCCGCCCGCGGCCGCCACGGCCCGAGCGGTGTCTTCAGGGAGGGACGCCGGGTCGTTCGAGGTGTGCACCCACCCCGAGACGGCGCCGGCGATGCCGGCGATGTCGGAGTTGAGGGGAGCGTCGTACTTCTTGTGGTAGGTGGCGTGGTCTCCGACGATGTTCACGACCGGCACGTGGCCGCGCTTCGCGTTGTGGAGGTTCGCCCAGCCGTTTGCGAGACCTGGCCCGAGGTGCAGCAACGTCGCGGCTGGCCGCCCGGCGATGCGGGCATACCCGTCGGCGGCGCCGCTTGCCACGCCCTCAAACAGGGCGAGCACAGCGCGCACCTCGGGGACGTCATCGAGCGCGGCGACGAAGTGCATCTCGGAGGTGCCCGGGTTGGTGAAGCACACCTCGACCCCACAGTTTGCGAGGGTGCGGATGAGGGCGTGTGCGCCGTTCACGATGCGGGAGCCTCCGAGTCGAAGATGGTGCCGGGGTTGAGGATGCCGTGCGGGTCGAACGCAGCCTTGATGCGACGCATGAGTGCGATCTTGGCTGGGTCCTCCAAGGCGAGGAAGTGGCGTGTCTTCTGCTTGCCGAGGCCGTGCTCG
>CAZUMJ010000015.1:27014-59393 GCA_964621605.1 uncultured Iamiaceae bacterium
GAGTGCCATGCCTGCGGCGAACAGGTCATGGAGGACCTTCTCGCGCACCTCGCTGTCGGGTTGGAACACCGACAGGTGGACGTTGCCGTCTCCTGCATGCCCACAGCCCGCCACCCAGCTGCCGGTGGAGGCCGCGAGCTCGGAGACCGTTGTCAGGTATGCGGGGATCGACGCGCGGGGGACCACCACGTCGATGATCTCGTTGGCGTTGTTCGCCTTCGCGACCCAGAACGCCTTCTCGCGAGCGTCGACAAGTTGCGCGCCGGCGTTCGGTGGCAGCACGTAGGTGTCCATGGCGCCGAGTTCGCCGACGAGCGTGGCGACAGCCTCGGTGTCTTCGTCGAGCCGCTCCGCGGAGGTTTGCTCGAGGACGACGAGGAGGTAGGCGAGCGCGTTGGCCTTGATCTCCTCTGGCAGGCCCAACTCGAGGCCGACGTACGCGGTGGCGGCCGCCATCGTCATGAGGTCGATGTACTCGAGCATGAGAGGACCGAGGCCGCTCTGCACGATGCGCGGCACCGCGGCCGTGACCTGCTCGAGGGTCTCGAACGGGGCGAGGATCGTTGCCCGGTGTTCGGGCCGCGGGTAGAGGCGCAGCGTCACCTCGGTCACGAGGGCGAGGGTGCCTTCGGAGCCGATGATGAGCTGCGTGAGGTCGTACCCGGTGGAGGACTTCACGAACTTGCCGCCGGATTGGATGACCTCACCGCTCGGCAGCACCGCTTCGAGACCGAGCACGTGGTGGCGGGTTACGCCGTACTTCACCGCACGCATGCCGCCGGCGTTCGTGGCCACGTTGCCGCCCAGGCTGGCGCTGTTCTCGCCAGGGAAGACGGGGTAGACGAGGCCATGCACGGCGGTCGCCTCGTCGAGCTCTGCCAGCGACACACCAGGCTGCACCGTCGCGGTGTGGTTCTCGAGGTCGATCTCGAGGATCTGGTTCATGCGCTCGAACGACACGAGCACCCCGTCTGCTCGTGGCGCCGCCGCGCCCGACATGCCGGTGCCGTTCCCGCGAGCGGTGACGGGCACGCGGCACTCGTTGGCCGCCCACAAGATCGCCGCGACCTCGTCGACGTCCCCTGGGCGTACGACGGCCAGCGGCCGTTCACCCAGGAGTCCGAGTGCTTCGTCGTGGAGGTAGTCGTCGGAGATGGCGTCGCCGATGAGCACGTGCTCGTCTCCGACCGCGTCGACGAGGCGTTCGAGGATGTCAGCCATGAGGTCCCCCTGGTCTCGGGCGCTGGGGCCGGGTCTCCGGCCACGGACATGATGCCCGCTGCAGCGCGGGCGTGCGGACGGCACGTCCGTGACGTCGGGCGCAACCCCCAGCGGAACGCCGGGACGGGTTCAGTAGTGCCAAGGGAAGGCGGACCAGTCGGGCTCGCGCTTCTCGAGGAAGCTGTCACGCCCCTCAGTGGCCTCGTCTGTCATGTAGGCGAGGCGTGTGGCTTCACCGGCGAACACCTGTTGGCCGACGAGGCCGTCGTCGATGAGGTTGAACGCGAACTTGAGCATGCGTTGCGCCGTCGGGCTCTTCGCGTTGATCGCGCGGGCCCACTCGAGCGCCGTTCGTTCCAGGTCCGCGTGAGCCACGGCTTCGTTCACCATGCCCATCGCCTTGGCTTCTTCCGCGGTGTAGGGCCGGCCGAGGAAGAAGATCTCGCGGGCGAACTTCTGGCCGACCTGCCGGGCGAGGTAGGCGGAGCCGAACCCACCGTCGAAGCTGGCGACGTCGGCGTCGGTCTGCTTGAAGCGGGCGTGCTCGCGGCTGGCGAGGGTCAGGTCGCACACGACGTGAAGGCTGTGCCCCCCGCCGGCTGCCCACCCCGGAACGACGGCGATCACGACCTTCGGCATGAAGCGGATGAGCCGTTGCACCTCGAGGATGTGGAGGCGACCGGTGCGGGCGGGGTCGATGCCGGTGGCGTCCTCACCGTCGGCATAGCGGTACCCATCTTTGCCGCGGATCCGCTGGTCGCCGCCTGAGCAGAACGCCCAACCACCGTCGCGTGGTGACGGGCCGTTGCCGGTCAGGAGCACACACCCCACGTCGCTCGTCTGACGGGCGTGGTCAAGCGCCCGGTAGAGCTCGTCGACCGTCGCGGGTCGGAAGGCGTTGCGCACCTCGGGCCTGTTGAAGGCGATGCGAACCGTCCCCTGATCGACGGCGCGGTGGTAGGTGATGTCGTGCAGGTCGAGGCCCTCGACAGGTCGCCACGCGGCGGGGTCGAACAGCTCTGAGACCATGGGTGCTCCTCGCGGTGGGTGGCGTGTTTGGCGAGCCGGATGTGGTGTCGTGCACGTTGCTAGCAGGCAGCAGGGCCGCTACGTGCCTGCTAGCAGCTCTCGGGCGGCGCGAGGAGCAGCAGGACGGGTTCGATGGTGGTGAGGCCTTGCCCGACGAGGCCGTCCACCGGGCATCGCCGCGTCGTGGCGTCGGGGAGGAGGAGCACGTCGTCCATCGCCCTGATGAGACTGGCGAGGGTCGTGTGCTCGGTGCGCAGCCGCACGATCCAGCGACGCAGATCGGCAGCGGTCGGCGCACGATCGTGCACGAAGAAGCTCGCCAGTGCGACGGACTGCAGCAACGCGGTGCTCTCGGCGGACGACCCCCGCGGACCTGTCAGGTGGGTGGACCGCGCAGCTGGCGTTGAGGACCCACCGTCGCTGGATGACAGGGACGCGACGCGGGCGCTGTAGGCGAGCGCGGCGCGCTGCGTGGGGCCGGTGCCCCCGAGGAGCAGGCGCGCCCCCACGTCCGCGGTGTCGAGCGTGTCTCGGCAGAGGCCCGTGGCCAGGCGGGCGAGTGCTGGCCCCGACGGTGCTCGGTCACGTGTGCGGTGCACGGCCCCCGTGAGCCACGGCATCGGGTCGACCCAAAGCGCATCCCGAGGCGGCCGCACGGTCGGTGGACGTTCGGGTGCAGAGCCCGACGCGGGGGTCGGGTCTGCAAGGGTGGTCCATCGGGTGGCGCCTGGGCTTTCGTCGGGTTGCACCCGTACGGGGCAGCTCCCCTCCAGCCAGAGCGCGGCGTGGCGCGTCGCGGTCCGGTTGGCTTCGACGGTGAGGAAGTCGACGTTGAGGGCTTCGATCTCCGGGCGGCTGTCGGGAGCGGCGCCGGTCGCGTGGTTTCCGACGACGGCGATGCGTTGGAGGCGCTGGAACGAGCCGTCCGGGCGGGGCCAGCCGCGCAGCCGGACGCGCAGCCCGCCGCTGCTGGAGTTGCCCGAGAAGGCCACATCGAACAGGACCGGGCCGCTGGCGTTCATGCGGGCATTGCGGCCGGCGAGGTGGTTGTCAGCGACCTGCACCCGTCCGCCTGCGAAGTTCGGCTCCACGTCGATGGCATCGAGCGCCACGTCGCTGATCTTGTTGCGAGCGATGGTGACGTCGAACGCGTCGAGGCTGGAGATGCCTTGGCGTCCGGTGTTGGCGACGGTGTTGTCGGTGACCCGGACGCGTGTGGCCCGTCCCTGGATCGCGATGCCGTCGCCGTAGGTGTCGCGCACGTCGTTGCGGTCGATCACCGCGTCGGTGGAGTCCCACGTCACGGTGATGCCGTGTTGACCTTCGAGGGGGTTGCGCATGGGGTCCGTCGTCGCAGCACGTGGGTTGGCTCCCACGATCGTGAGGTTCGACACGCGGATGCGCCGCGACGAATGCACGACGATGACGGAGCGTTCCTTCGCGTGGTCGAGTTGGCTGCCGTTGTCGACCTGGACGATGCGTGTCGGGACGGGTCCTGGCGCTCCTTCGAGCACGAGGTCGTGTCGGCGTTGCACGAGGAGCCAATCGCTGGTGCGGAGGGTTCCGCCTGGGAATCGAATGGTGGTGCCGTCCGGCACGGTCGCGAGCCAGTGCGTCCAGAGGTCGGCGATGTCCGGTTCGCTGAGCCACGTGCGCGGCACCTCGACGGTCCGTCGTACGTTCGGCGGTGTGGGGCGAGCGGGCCCCGTCACCGCCCATGGATCGGCGCTCGGTGCCGGGATGATCGCCAGGGGGAGGGGCTGCTTGCGGCCAGGAGTGCGTTCTGGGACAAAGGTGACCGTGCAGACGAGTGCCGCGGCGAGCGCTGCCAGGCCAGCCAGCGCGCGGCTGCTCGGTGTTCGACTCGACGTTGGTCGCTGACCCATGTCCTGCCCGCTCAGCGAAGATGCTCCGCTCGCAACGTGCCGCTCAGGTCGACGGGGCAGAGGTGACGGGCGCGGTGGTGGGAGTGGCCTCGGTTGTCGACGGTGCCGGTGCCTCGGTCGTTGGTGTCGTCGTCTCGGGTGCAGTGGTCGTCGAGGTGGTGCTCGTCGTCGAGGTGGAGCTGGTCGACGTCGACGAGGCGACCGTCGTGCTCGTGGTGGTCGACGATGATGTCGTGGTCGTGTCGCCTGAATCGATGCCGGGGGCGGGCCCAGGCGATGAACTGCCGCCGTTGCGCCCGATCAGGAACGCGCCGAGAGCAACGATCGCGGCGAGGACCACGATGATTGCGATCTTGAGCCCGCGGTCGAGGCGGTCGTCAGCACGGGCGGGCGGGAGCTCTCCCGGGGCAGCGAAGGCCTGTGGGCGTTGGGGAGCGCGTGCGGTCGGTTCCGGACGGTCGAGCTCGGGTGCCGGGATGAAGTGTTGCGCCGGAGGCCCCGCGGGGGTTCCGGATGGAGGTGTCTGTCCAGAGGTGGGCATCGCCCGGGTGGCACCCGGGTCGGCAGGGACGTGCCCTGTCGAGGGAAGGCCTGGTGCCGGCGAGTGAACGCCGGGCACGGCACGAGTCTCGTCTCCGGGAGGTGGCGGCGTGGCGCCGGTGTTGTCGCTCATCCGACGGTGGCGATGCCGCCGTCGACGGGAATGACCGCGCCCGTCAGGTAGGCGCCAGCTCGGGAGGCGAGGAAGATCGCGGTGCCTGCCATGTCGTCGGGTCGACCGATGCGTTTGAGCGGAGCGTTGGCGGCGATGGTGTCGCCGAAGGCTTCGAGTGTTGCCGCCATCATCTTCGACTCGAATGGGCCTGGTGCGATGGCGTTCACCGTGATCGCCGGCGCGAGGTGGCGTGCCAAGTGCCGCGTGAGTTGGTGCACTGCGGCCTTGCTGGCTGAGTAGGAGTAGGTCTCGAGCAGGGGGACGTGGATGCCATCGATGGACCCGATGTTGATCACGCGGGCAGGTTCTTCGGCGGTACCGCTCGCACGGAGGAGAGGGAGCAGGAACTTCGTGGTGTGGAACACGCCTTTGACGTTGAGATCAAGGGTGCGATCCCACGCGGCGTCGTCGAACGTCTCGAGGGGAGCTCCCCAGGTCGCTCCCGCGTTGTTCACCAGGATGTCGACTCTGTCGGTCCACGAGCCGACCGCGTCTGCAAGACCCCTGCAGCCGTCCTCTGTCGAGAGGTCTGCGGGGAAGGCGACGCAGGTTCCGAACGCGGACAACTCTTCGGCGACCGCGAGGCACACGTCGCTCTTGCGGGAGCTGATGGCGACGTCGGCTCCCGCTCGGACGAATCCTTCGGCGATCATGCGTCCGATGCCGCGTGACCCGCCGGTCACGACCGCGCGCTTGCCCGTGATGGAGAACAGGTCGCTCATGGGTTCTGACGGTAGTGGCAGAACGTCTGCGGAGGTGGCTGCGTTCAGCGACGCTGGCACGTGGGACACCATGTCGTCCCACGGCCGTCGAGCACGCGTCGCCGTAAGGCGGTGCCGCAGCGGGGGCACGGCTGCCCTGCCCGCCCGTAGCAGGAGAGGTGCTGTTGGTGTTGTCCCGATGAACCATCGAGCGAGCGGTAGTCGCGCAACGTCGTGCCACCGTGCGCGATCCCTGCTTCCAGCACGGTCACGAGCGCGGCGTGGAGGCGCGCCGCGCCCGGCTTCGTGACCTCTCGGGCGGCGGGGTGGATGCGGGCGTGCCAGAGGGCTTCGTCGGCGTAGATGTTTCCGATGCCGGCAACGATGCGCTGGCTCAGCAGGTTGCTCTTCGTGTGGGCACGGCTTCTCCGTAGGCCTTCCCACAGCTGGAGCGCGGAGAACTCCGGGTCGAGTGGCTCGGGACCGAGCGCCAAGAGTGTTGGGAGACCCCGGTAGTCGCCCCGCGGCACGAGGGCCACTCGGCCGAAGCCGCGTGGGTCGCGAAGCACGAGGCGCTGGTCTCCGACGGTCCAGGCGGCTCGGACGTGTCGATCGGCCTTGCTCGTAGCCGTGGGGGTGCCCGAGAGCGAGATGGGTCGGAAGTGCAGCGTCCCCGTCATACCCAGATGAATGACCACCTCTTGCTCGGAGTCGAGTTCGAGCAAGAGGTATTTCCCGCGGCGCCGGACCGCGGTGACCACGCCGTGTGCGTCGAACGCGTCGGCAAACCTTGGTCGCGGGTCACCCCAGCCAGCTTCAAGGACGCGACCGACGAGCATCGGTTCGAGCTGCCGGCGCACGGTCTCCACTTCGGGGAGTTCGGGCACGGCCGCAGCGTACGGCGAGGCGACGAGGGTGCGTTCTCGGAGGCCTGACGTGCCCTACGCTCGACGCGCCGCCATCCGTCGGAAGCCGAAAGGGGAGCCGCGCCCGATGTTGCTCATGCTGGTCATCGCGCTTGGCGTGATCGCGCTCGTCGCGGCGGCGGTTATCGCGGCTGTCTCGGTGACGCGGTCGCGCTCCGCTCGCGACGACTGGCTGGGCGAGTTGGACGACATTCGGCGTGCCGCCCTCACCTTTGACGAGGACGGGCCGCTTGTGGCCGACGAGATCGATGATCTGAGCGGCGAGTCCCGCGAGTCGGAGCTGGAGCCGGAACCAGCGCCGAAACCAGAGCCGGAACCAGAGGTGGCGTCGGAGTCCGAACCCGAGTCGGAACCAGCGCCCGAGGCGGAATCCGCGTCGGGACCCGAGTCGGAGTCGGAGTCCGAACCAGAGCCGGAGCTGGAGCCGGAGCCCGAGGTGGAGCCGGAGCCCGAGGTGGAGTCGGAGCCTGAGTCCGCGTCGGAACCGGAGCCCGAGCCGGAGTCGGAGCTGGAGCCGAAGCCCGAGGTGGAGTCGGAGCCTGAGTCCGCGTCGGAACCGGAGCCCGAGCCGGAGTCGGAGCTGGAGCCGAAGCCCGAGGTGGCGTCGGAGTCCGAACCCGACCCGGAGTCGGAACCAGAGCCCGCGTCGGAACCAGAGCCCGCGTCGGAACCAGAGCCCGAGTCGGAGCCCGAGATGGAGTCGGAGTTCGAACCCGACCCGGAGTCCGAACCCGACCCGGAGTCCGAACGAGAGCCCGCGTCGGAACCAGAGCCGGAGTCGGAGCCCGAGGTGGAGTCGGTGCCCGAGCCGGAACCGGGTCGACCGTCAGTGGCGCGCGTCCGCACGCTCGGCAGTCGTCGCTTCGACGAGTACGAGCATGCCGGTGGAGCTCTCACCCGCATCGAGCTTGGGGAAGCCCAGGTCTCGCTGCGCGAGACGCCATTCGGCGGAGTTGTCTTCGCTGTCGACCTCGCCGATGGGTCTGTGTGGCATCGGACAGCCTCGCGGAGCGCTGAACAGGTGACGCTGACCGTGCAAACACCCGCTGGGTGGGTGAGCTCGCACGGCGCTGATGTGTTGGTAACGAGCGAACCCGATGGCTGGTGCTACGCGATGTGTCTGAGCGGCGCGTGCACCATCGAGTTCGCTCCAGGCATGTCAACCCTTCGTCTGGAAGCTGGCCAGGTGGGCCGATCTCGAGTTGGTGCGAGCGAGGTTGAGGTTGCCGGCGCTGATCCGAGCGCCCTGCACGAGGATCAGCTGGTCTCGTTGCACAGGCGTTGGGACGACGAGGCACCGGCGCGCGCATCTGGCTAGGCACCCGTTCGCTCAGCTGACTAGGCGAGCTCCCGCGGCCCCGATGTCGGCGAGGAGATTGGTTCCTGCAGAGCCGATGTGGCTCAAGCCTTGCAACGTCTCGCGTGCAGATCCGCGCAAGTCGCCGCGTCGGAGTGCGGCGAGGGCGTCGCCGGTGTCTTCGCGCGCGAGCGATGCGGCGCCTTCGAGGCGGTGGAGTTCGGAGGAGCCGAAGGCCCTTGCTGCAGTCAGCGCCTCGCCGGAGCGACGGAATGCCTGGCGAGGCTTCCAGACCACCGGGGGTAGGGGCGGTGGGAGCGGCAGCAGCGGAAAGTCCTCGTCGAGCGCGACGAGTTGCAACCAAGTCGTCGTGGTTCCGAGTGCAAGGGCGAGCGTCACCGGCGATGGCGACACGCTCAGCGCCAACAAGCTTCCGTCGCTCAGGGCGTGCGCGATCATTCGGGTGTAGCCGAAGCCGTCTCGGCGCATGGCGTCAAGCGGATCTCCCGCAGCGACGATCGACTGGAGGTCGTGGGCCACGGCCACGATGCCGATGCCAGGCGCGATTCGCCCGAACGGTCCGCTGAGGACGCGGGCTACGGGTGCCAGGACCGGGAGCTCCCGAAGTACCTGGGAGGTTTCCGGCGCCACAGCAAGTACGCCACGACCGAGCTGTACGGCACGCTGTGCGATGTCGGTGAACAGGTCTTCGAGATCATCTGGAAGGGCCTGCAGAAGGATCGTCGCGGACGCGCCGAGACCTGGGTGTTCCCCGAGGCCACCGTCGGCTCGCAGGAATGCGTTCGCAGCAGTGCCGGCGATTGTCGCGGTCGCCGTCAGCTCTTGCATGACTGTCGGCAGGCCTTCGGTGAGGACCTCCGCGAGCAGGGGTGGCGTTGACGTGGGCCAAGGGTGGCTGGCGAGGTTGTTGCCCACCTGCGCAACTTGGCGCCGGAGCTCATCGCTCGCGTCGACATAGCGTTGGAGCCCGGACGGGTCCGCGGCGACCCTGCCGCTCGTGCATGGCACCCCGAGCCGTGCGCTCACCGCGGGGTCGGCCCGGGGGTAGCGGTCATGGGTTGTGCGGGCACGGATGTGGGGTCAAGCGCCGCCGCAACGCCGCGCCACACGTCGTGCGTGTCGGTCGGGATCAGTCGCATCGTGCGAGGGCGCTGGCCGCTGCGCGACCCGCACCACCAGCCCGATACCCCCGCATCGAGCGCCGCGAGTGCACGCCGCGTGCTTTGCCCCGCGTCGGTGTGGCTGACCTCCAGGTGCCAGCAACGGGCCCGGACCGCTGCGCTGCGGGTGTTCGGAGTGGGTGCTGCTCCACGGAGCACTTGTCGATGCACCTCGCCGGTGAAGGACGGAACGTCGAGTTCGATCGTCGGGCGGCGAGGTGGGGCAGGCCGGTCGTCGATCTGCAACCAGCCCAAGAACAGCTGCCATAGGCCGGACCGGCTGCTGGAGCGAAGGAGCCAGCCCCCATCCGTGGCGCGTTCCGCGAGGACCGCTCGTCGCTCGCGCAACCAGAGTTGACGGTGCGCTGGGCGGCTGCTGTGGAGCTGCATGAACGTGGTTGCGGTGCTGATCGTGGTGCCGATCTCTGCGCCGAGGTTGGTGGGCGAACCGCCTCGATCTGCGAGCCCCGCTCGGTGGAGCCGCGCGCTCGCCGCCGCGACGGTTGGGCCGCACATGGACGGGTGTCTTGCCGCTGCTTCGTGACGGCTGAGCGTGGCGAGCAGGTTCAGCGCGTGGTCGTCGACGGGTTCAGAGGAGTGGGTCGGAAAGGACATGTCCACACCTTAGGGAGTGTTTCATGTCATTTCCATACATTTGTAAACTTCTGAAGGTGCAGGGTCTGCCGCAGGTCTGTCAGGTGTGGAACCGCAGGTCGAGCGAACGGATGCCCGCGATGACGTTCGAGCCAGACCTGGTCGGTTGGGCTACCACGTCGATCGTGGTGAAGCGGTCGAGCAGCGCTTCGATCACCGTGCGGATCTCGAGGCGAGCAAGTGCCGCGCCGATGCAGAAGTGCGGCCCGAAGCCGAAGGCGACGTGGTGGTTCGGGGCTCGACGAAGGTCGAAGTCGTCGGCGGTAGGGCCGAATTCGGCCGGGTCGCGGTTTGCCGCGGCATAGAGGAGGAGGAGTGGGTCGTCGGCGCGTACCGGTGTGCCCGAGACCGTCGTATCGACGGTCGCCGTTCGCATGAACGCGATGACGGGAGTGGTCCAGCGGAGGATCTCCTCGACCACGGTCGAAAGGAGCGATCGATCTGCTCGCAGCTGAGCCCACTGTTCGGGCCGCTCGCCCAGGGCCAGCAAGCCACCGGTGAGCGCGTGACGCGTGGTCTCGTTGCCGGCGACCAGCAGCTGCACGAGGAACATCGCGATCTCGCCGTCGTCGAGCGAGTCGCCGTCGATGGTGACGGTTGCCAGCGTGGAGACCAGGTCGTCTCGTGGGTCGGCCCGTCGTTGGGCAGCGGTCTCGAGGAGGAACCCGACCATGTCGCCCAGGTGCGCGGACCGTTCTTCGTCGGTGAAGTCTCCGGCTCCGGGGATCGCAGCATCTGACCAGATCAAGAAGCGTTCGTGTTGGGCGTCGTCTATGCCCAGCAGGTCGGTGATCACCTGGAGGGGGAGGGGCGCGGTGAGGCCTTGCACGATCTCGACCGACTCGCCGTCGGGAAGGGCGGCGACGAGTCGCTCGGCGCGGCCACGGACCGACTCCTCCATCGCTCGGATGCGTTTCGGGGCGAAGGCCGGCTGCACGAGCTTGCGGTAACGCCCGTGCGCCGGTGGGTCGGTGTGCATGATCGTCGGCGGAGCCGGGTACTCGACACCGATCTCCGGGAGGATGATGCCGCGCCCTGAACAGAACGTCTCTGCATCGGCGGAGACCGCAGTGACGCCATCGTGCGTCGGCACCGCCCAGAAGCCGAGTTGGGCGTTCCAGGTGATGCCGTGTCGGCGGAGCGCCTCGTAGAGGTGTTGGGGGTCATTCCGGAACGTGTCGTCGTCGAGCAGCGCTGCGGTGGGGTCGGCGCCCGTAGTCATGCGTCCCCAGAGGGGGACACGGTGTCCTCGCCTTGCGTGGCGTCAAAGCGCAGGCTTGCGGAGTTCATGCAGTAGCGCAGTCCGGTCGGTTGTGGACCATCGTCGAAGCGGTGCCCCAGGTGGCTGCCGCACGTACGGCAGCGCACCTCGACGCGGTGCATACCGTGGCTGCGGTCCTCGATGAGTTCCACCTTGGCGGGGTCGACCGCATCGAAGAAGCTGGGCCACCCCGAGCCGGAGTCGTACTTGGTGTCGGAGCGGAAGAGCATCTCCCCGCACACGATGCAGAAGTAGTCGCCGTCAGTGTGGTTGTCCCAGTACTCGCCGGTGAAGGCTCGCTCCGTTCCGGCATGCTGCGTGACCTCGAACTGCAGCGGGGTGAGGCGACCTCGCAGCTCGTCTGAGTCGTAGGTCTCGCGTTCCATGGTGGGTCCTCCTGCTCGGCAGGGGCCGTCCCCCGAAGGCGCCGGCCTGTGTGTCTCAGCCATTCTGACGCATCGTCAGGCAATTGGGGGCGTCACAAGCGCCTTCCTACGCTCTGGGGATGAGTGAGTACCTTCCGCCGCTTGCCGACATTCGCTTTGCATTGGAGCACGTCGCGGATCTGCCAGGGCTGATCGAGCTCGACGCCTTCGCTGACATCGACCTGCCCACGGCATACGGCGCCCTCGAAGAGTACGGGCGGTTCATGACCGAGGTCATCGCCCCGACGAACCGTATCGGCGACATCGAAGAATCCCGGTGGGAGGACGGCAACGTCGAGACGCCCAAGGCGTTCCGCGACGCGTATGGCCGCTACGTAGAGGCCGGGTGGGGTTCGGTCCCATTCGAGCCCGGCTTCGGGGGAGGCGGCTTCCCGTGGGTGCTGGGCGTCGCAATGCAGGAGATGCTGAACAGCGCCAACATGGCCTTCGCCATGGCCCCGCTGCTGACGCACGGTGCGATCGATGCGATCGCGCACCACGGAAGCGAAGAGCAGCAGCAGGTCTACCTCCCGAAGATGATCTCTGGTGCGTGGACCGGAACGATGAACCTCACAGAGCCTGACGCTGGTTCTGACGTCGGGAATGTGCGCACCAAGGCGGTGCCTACCGGCGACGGCACGTATCGCATCACGGGCACCAAGATCTTCATCACGTTCGGCGAGCACGACCTCACCGACAACATCATCCACTTGGTGCTCGCAAGGCTTCCCGACGCGCCTCCTGGGACGAAGGGCATCTCGTGCTTCGTGGTGCCCAAGTTTCTCGTGCAGGAAGACGGCTCCCTCGGTGAGCGGAACGATGTGACCTGCCTCTCGATCGAACACAAGATGGGCATCAAGGCGAGCCCAACCTGCGTGCTCTCGTTCGGCGAGACAGGTGACGGCGCGATCGGGTGGCTGCTCGGCGAGCCAAACGCCGGGATGCGCACGATGTTCACGATGATGAACAACGCACGGCTGGGCGTCGGGCTCGAAGGGCTCGGAGTCGCAGAGCGGGCCTACCAGCACGCGCTTGCGTACGCGAAGGAACGCCAGCAAGGTCGTGCGGTCGGCGCAGCCCCCGGAACGCGCAGCTTCATCATCGAGCACCCAGACGTGCGTCGCATGCTGCTGACCATGAAGGCGTCGATCGAGGCGCACCGCGCGCTTTGCTACCTCGACGGGGCGAACATCGACCGGGCGCGGAACCACCCCGACGAGGCGGTGCGTGCCGAGGCGGCAGAGATCGTCGAGCTCCTGACGCCGCTCTGCAAGGGGTGGGGAACCGACCTGGGCGTTGAGCTCTCCTCGATTGCAGTCCAGATCCACGGTGGGATGGGCTTCATCGAGGAGACCGGCGTGGCGCAGTACTACCGCGACACGAAGATCACGCAGATCTACGAAGGCACCAACGGCATCCAGGCGATCGACCTCGTGGGGCGCAAGCTCCCATTGCGCGCCGGGGGAGTGGTGTCGGACCAGTTCAAGCGCATGCACGCCACAGCCGCCGAGCTGCGCGCGCACACCGATGTGCTTGGCCCATTGGCCGATCGGATCGACGAGGCGACCGGCGTCGCCGAGGAAGCGACCGCATGGTTGCTGGAGCACGGCCTCGCGGATGTCAACGACGCGCTCGCCGGCGCATCGCCGTACCTTCGGCTGCTCTCCTACGCCGTCGGCGGCTGGCTGCTGGGCGTCGAGGCGTTGGCTGCGCAGCGTCTTCTCGACGCCGGTGCGTCAGATGCCGACCGTGCCCGCCTGACGACGAAGGTCGCAACGGCGCAGTTCTTCGCTGACAACCTCCTCCCCCAGGTGAAGGGGTTGCTCGACCCGGTGCGCGCGGGCGCGGCGGAGCTGTTCGCGCTTTCGATCGAAGACTTCTGAGGGCTCAGAAGCCTTCGGAGGCTTCCCTCATTCGCCGACCGGGCGGCGCAGCAGTTGGACGTGGGCGACCATGTCGCCTCTGGTCGGCTCGCCAGCGACTTCAGATGTGGATGGCGGGCTCGCCGTTCAAGGACGCCAGGTAGCCCGTTTCGCGCACGGTGCCGGCAAGGCGGTGGTACGGGTGTTCGTTGGGCAGGTGCCGCACGTCGCACTGGGGCGGGTAGGCGAGGAGCTCCTTCACGTCCCACGCGATGCTGTAGACACGTACTCGCTCGTACTGGCCGTTGTGCTCGAACAGCTCCGGGTAGTCGTTCGCCAGCCACCACGGCACGTCGCGGTAGTCGGCGGCATGCGTGCGGTGCTCGTAGTCCTCAGCCACGTGGAGCTTGGGGTAGGCGACCATGCGCAGGAGGATGTCGAGATCGAGGTCTGACGGCCCCGGCCGCGCCCATTCGAAGTCGAGCAGGGCAGTGATGCGCTCGCCATCCCACAGGATGTTCTCGAAGGTGAGGTCGCCATGGACGAGCGTCGCGACGTCGAACGGGTCGAGGTAGTGCGCTGACTCCTCGACAAGGCGGTACGCCGCGTCGATCAGCGAGGTCTGTACGTGCGGGTTGGTTCGCAGCATGAGGAGAGCGTCGAGCAGTCGCTGCACCGCCGCCCTTCCTCTGCGGGCACGGTCAAGGAGCTGCGGTACCTCATTGAGCTCACCGAGTTGCGGAATGACCGTGGAGTGGACCGCTCGAAGTTTGTCGGCGAGCTGGGCGACCGCGGCGCGCCGAGATTCCTGGCTCAGATCTGGCCACCACCGACTGAGCGCCTTGCCTCGAACTCGTTCGAGGATGAGCCAGTCGGCGCCGAGCTCGCCGCCGTATGCGACGACAGGCGGGTAGCCGATGTTCAGCGGCAGCATGCGTGCGAGGTCTGCCTCGCGGCGCAGCCGTTGATCGGGCCGGGAGTTCACGCGGACGACGAGGTCGGGAGTGAGCCAGACCTCGTTGGTCACGCTGCTTGCGCGGGTGAGTGCGACGTCGGGGTTGAGTCCGGCGGCGTCGAGCGCGATGCGAGCTCGTGCGACGGCAAGGGTGTGCACCGTCATCTGGCTCCCCTTCCTGACGCAGCGGACCTGACCATGAGATCCTGTCGGGTGCTCCTTCGCCCATCTTTATGCACCCGCGCATGCAAGTTGGGGAATGAGCCGTTCGGCCCGTTCCCATCGGCCGAGGTCAGAGCATCGCGGCGCCGGTCGCGCTCTGGGCTGCTCGTGGGACTCAGAGCTGAAGGACCGCGTCGGACAGGCTCGGCCAGGCGTCGGCTGCCCAGGCGCCGAACGGTTCATCGGTGAGGACGATCAGCGCACACTCGGCGACGGGGTCGACCCACATGAAGGTTCCCGCCTGACCGAAATGCCCGAACGTCGCGGGAGAGTTGTTGCTGCCAGTCCAGTGCGGGCACTTGAGACCGCGCACCTCCGGTCCGAGCCCCCAGTCATTGGGGCGTTGCGTACCGAACCCGGGAAGAACGCCATCGAGGCCCGGGAAGGCAACAGTCCGCAGGGTGCCCACCGTGCTGGGGGCGAGCAGACGCGTCGGCGCGAGCAGTTCCTGCGCGACGCACGCCAGATCGCGCGTCGATGAGCTGGCGCCGTGGGCGGGGGAGCCGCCGAGCGCGGTCGCAGTGAGACCGAGTGGGTCGGCGATCGCTTCGTGGAGGTAGGCGGCGAAGGGAATCTCGGTGGCCTCGGCCACCGCATCGCCGAGGCGTTCGTAACCGGCGTTGCTGTAGATGCGTCGGCTGCCGACGGGTGCGATGCGCGTGCCGTCGGGCCCCAGCCCTGATGCGTGGGCGAGCAGGTGCGCGACCGTGGCGTCTCCGTCGGCGACAACCTGGTCGAGGGTGAGCGCGCCTTCTTCGACGGCGACGTGCACCGCCAACGCGACGAGCAACTTCGTCACCGATGCCAACGGGAACGGCTGATCAACCGGGCCGTGCAGCGCGCGTGGTCCTTCAGGGCCGACGATGGCCGCGGCCACGGTTGCGGCTGGCCACGTGTCGACAAGGCTGAGCGGTGTTGCCGTCATGTGAGCTCTCGAAGGGGGCATACTCCGCTGGAAGCAGGTCTCCGTCTCGCATCAGGGAGCAAGAGCGTGTCCATCTACGACCAGTCCATCCATGCACTCGACGGTATGCCCGCCGACCTCAGTACCTACCGCGAGCAGGCAGTGCTGGTGGTGAACGTCGCCTCGCGCTGCGGGTTGACGCCACAGTACGAGGGCCTGGAGCGCCTGCAGGAACGCTACGCGGCCGCGGGCTTCACCGTCCTCGGCTTCCCCTGCAACCAGTTCGCGGGCCAGGAGCCAGGCTCGGCAGCCGAGATCGCCGAGTTCTGCAGTACGACCTACGGCGTGTCGTTCCCCTTGACCGAGAAGATCGAGGTGAACGGCGACGGTCGTCATCCCCTGTACGCAGAGCTGTGTGAGGTGGCAGACGCCGAGGGCTACTCGGGCGACATCCGCTGGAACTTCGAGAAGTTCCTCGTCGCCCCCGGTGGGGATGTCGTTGCGCGGTTCGCGCCGCAGGTCGAACCCGAGGACGCCGTCGTGACGTCGGCGATCGAGGCGCACCTGCCCGGGAAGTAGCGCTGCTGTCGGTGCCGCGGTCCGCCCCTCTGCCTGCGTTACACACGGCGGCAAGGGGCAGATGAGGCGGTAGGGGCTAGTCTCGTGCCACGGCGCGGTGCCCATCGCTTCGGCAGCGCCGCGGGCCCCGAATTGCGTCACTCAGGTGCGCGGCAGCGTGGGTCCACCACGACCCTCAGGAGCCACGCATGTCCCACTTGGAGCCTTCGCCGGCTGCGGCGTCCGGCGCGCTAGCCGCAGCGACGTTCGCTGACCTCGGTGTCGCGGAGGGGCTCGTTGCGGCCCTCGCCGAGCGCGGCATCGAAGCGCCGTTCCCCATCCAGGCTTTGACGATCGCCGATGCGCTCGCCGGGCGTGACGTGTGCGGGAAGGCCAAGACCGGCTCAGGGAAGACCCTGGCCTTCGGCCTTCCTCTGCTCCAGCGTGTCAGCGCCGCGGCTTCGCAGCGGCCACGTGCGCTGATCCTCGTCCCGACGCGTGAGCTGGCAGTGCAGGTGTCCGACGAGCTGGCGCCGCTCGGCGAGGCTTGCTCGGCGCGTGTCGAGGCGGTCTACGGCGGTGCGGATCTGGAGCGTCAGGCGAGACACCTCAAGCAGGGCGCCGAGGTCGTCGTCGCAACCCCGGGTCGGCTCATCGACCTGATCGAGCGTGGCGCGGTGGGCCTCGGCGACGTCGACATCGTGGTCGTCGACGAGGCAGATCGCATGGCCGACATGGGATTCCTTCCCCAGGTCGAGTGGCTTCTGCGGCACGTCGAGGGTGGCCATCAGACGTTGCTGTTCTCCGCGACGCTCGACGGCGTCGTGCACACGTTGGTCGAGCGGTACCAGCACGATCCCGTGCGGCACGAGGTCGGCTCCGACACCGTCACGGTCGATCGCATGGTCCACCACTTCCTGCTCGTCCATGAGATGGACAAGGTGCGAGTCGCGGCGGCCTGCGCCCGAGGCGTTGATCGCACCATGGTCTTCGTACGGACAAAGCGCGGAGCCGACCGGCTTCTCGCGCACCTCGAAGAAGAGGGTGTACGGGCCGGCGCGATCCATGGCGACCTGCCGCAACGAGTGCGTGAACGGGCACTCAGCAGGTTCAGCGATGGTGAGCTCCAGGTGCTGGTCGCCACCGATGTCGCCGCTCGAGGCATCCACGTGGACGACGTCGACCTCGTCGTGCACTACGACCCGCCCGAGGATCACAAGTCGTACCTGCACCGATCAGGACGGACTGCGCGCGCTGGCGAAGACGGCGTGGTCGTCACGTTGGTGCTCTGGAATCAAGAACTCGACGTGCGCCGGCTGCAGACACGCGTTGGTGTGAAGCAGCCGATCATCGAGATCTTCTCCAACGATCCGAGGCTGCTCGACCTCGCAGGGTGGGACTCGTCCGGCGAGTGAGGGTGCTCTTCGGCTCCGGCCAGCGGTACACATTGAGGCGAGGCACTACGCGATGAGCATGCATAAAACGGGGGTCAATAGATCAGCCGCGTGTGCCGAAAGTATCTGGAGTGATCCGCTGAGGCATCAGGAGCTACCGGGCGATGGCTGTAAAGACAACCACGTGCGTTGAATGCGGGGCAGTGCTCAAGGCAGGGGCTGCCTTCTGCACCGCCTGCGGTCGCGCCGCGACTGACGATGCTGCTCAGTCGGCAACCACACCCCCGCCGGAAGCCGCGCTTTGTGCGGAATGCGGGAAGGTGCTCCGCCCGAACGCATCGTTTTGCACCGGGTGCGGCCGATCTGTCGGCGTCGACACGGCAGCCGCGGTGGGCGCAGCCGCGGCAGGAGCGGGCTCAGCGGCTGCTGACAAGCGGGTGAACCTGGCCAAGGACGTCAAGGGTGCCAAGGCGCCACAAGACGTCGAGGCGGCCAAGGGTGCCAAGGCGCCACAAGACGTCGAGGCGGCCAAGGAACCGTCGGACTCTGCGGATACCAAGGACACGAAGTCCGTCGCGAAGCCAGGTGGATCGATGCCGCCGCCCCCCACGGCCGCGTCGATAGGTCTCGGGGTCAGCACGGACGATGCGTCCAGCGGTGAGCCGAACACGCAGGCAGCGATCTCCTGTGGGACGTGTGGAAAGCCGATGCGCCCCGGCCTGACCGTCTGCAGCTCCTGCGGAGGGAAGGCCGCGCCGGTGATCACCGAAGAAGCGCGTCAGTCGGGCCCGAAGGGCAGCCGGACGATTCTCGCCTCGGTCAGCGGTGGTGCTTCGAGCTATGGCAGCCGGGCGCCTGCTGCCTCGAGCTCACCGCCACCGCCGACCGCACCGTCAACGCCAGCGGGGCCTGACCCCAACCACAACAAGCGCGTCGCCGTGGCGGTCGCGGCGGTGCTCCTGCTGCTGCTGGCATGTGCCGGAGTCGTGTACGCCGCTTTGGGTAGCGACGGGAACGGCAGCGTCCGGGCGGGGAGCTCGATCGACTCGGCAGACGGCACCACCCGGGTGCGCCGTCACACCGGCACCTCGGGCGGTTCGAGCGACAGCGCGCCGAGCGACTCGAAGCCGGCTGACTCAGTCGCGCCCGGCTCGACCAACGCGGACCCAGAAGAGACGACGACCACGGTCGGGCACTCCGGGTCTGGGGGCACCACACCCGGAACGCATGCTCCCGGCACGGTGCCGCCGGCGACAAGCGGTGGGACTCCTCCTCCGCCTCCTCCGCCGGTCACCAACCCGGCGCTTCCGCCAGCGGTGCTGCAGGTTGGGGTGAACTCCGCGTCGATGTCCGGAAACGGGCCCCAGACGTCGGTGCGCATCTCGAACCGTGGCGGGCAGCCGTACTCCTTCGTCACCGGCATCTCGGGCATTCCGGGTGGCGTGTCGGTGAGCCCCGCGTCCGGCTCGGTCGCTGCAGGTGCGTCGCTCGACCTGACCCTGACCTGGCATGTCGCCGGCACGCCTGAGGGCTTCTACAACGGGCGGCTCGATGTCTCCACGAACGTCGGCCTCAAGAGCGTGTCCTTGCAGACCGACTCGCGCGCAGCGGACCAGATCGATCAGTTCGGGTGGCAAGGCCCGGCGTGCGCGCAGGACAGCTACCTGACGTTCCGTGTGCTGTTCCTTGCCCAGGGGGGTGCCGCACCGGCGCTACCGCCGAACTCCGCTGCGCTCGACCGCACCATCACGTTCGTGGGTTCGACCCTCAACGGTGCTTCGGGCAACCTGTTCTCCATGCCTCCCGAGCACAGCCACGTCGGGCCGAACTACGTCAACTACCGCTCACGGGCACCCATCACCGTGAACGGTGGACGGCGGGTCCTTGTCACGTTGACCGATACGGCGGGCACCCCGGCGCAAGCGATCGGTGGCCAGGCCTGCAGCTAGCAGCTCAGGTTCGGGCGCTCGCCCCAACCGTCGACCCAGACGAGCTGCTGGCAGCGGTCGTCACGAGCCGCCTGCCGTCTCATGTTGACCCTCGCGCCTGGCACGACCTGCTTGGGGCACGGCCCGATGCTGCCCTCGTGGCCACGCTGGCGTCGCAGGAAGCGGGGGACCCAACTGCTCTCGGGTGTGTGCACGAAGTCTTCCGGGACGATCGCCTGGCGAACGGTGCTGTCTACACGCCGCCGATGTTGGCCCGCGCGCTGGTGTCGCTCGTGCTCACACAGGATGAGCAGAAGGTGCTCGACCCAGCAGTCGGCGGTGGAGCGTTTCTGCTCGCCGCCGCGGAGCATCTCCTGCGGGCGCGGCCGTCCTCCCGCGCTGCCGTCGTGCGGTGTCTCTGGGGGGTGGACGTCGACCCCCGCGCGTTGCGCGTCACGATGGCCGCGCTTGCGTGGTGGTCGTGTCTCGATGGGTCACCTCCTGCCTGGCCGGACGAGGTGCAGTTCCGCCATGGCGACGCGCTCGACCTCGACGGCGCCGTCCCATTCGCAGGGTTTGACGCGGTAGTCGGGAACCCGCCGTTCCAGGGGCAGTTCCGGCGAGCAACGGCCCGGCGACGCACCCCGACGAGCGCAGCGAACCCTGGAGGTGATCGTCGCAGCGACACCGCGCTTGTCTTCCTTGAGCACGCTTGCCGACTGACCCGCCCAGGGGGTCGCGTGCTGCTGGTGCAGCCCCAGTCGGTGTTGGCATCGCAAGGTGGGGCGAGGTTGCGGCGCGCCATTGGCGTGCAGGCGCGCATCGCGGGCATGTGGGTTGGCGCTCCGCAAGACATCGGCGCGTCCGTCGATGTCTGTGCGCCGCTCCTCGTCGTCGACGGTGCCGAGTACGGCGGTTCGAGCTGCGTGCACTCCATTCACCGCTGGACGGGGCCGCGCTGCGCTCCGACGTCCGCGGTCGACCAACGGGCCCTGTCGTTGGAGCTCGGTGACAGGTGGAGCGTCTTGATCGCGGATCTCATCTCCGACTGCGAGCTCGACGTGGAGGCGACCGGCGTCTGGCAGGGGCGACTGGGAGATCGGGCACGGGTGACCGCAGGGTTCCGACAGCACTTCTATGGGTTGGCTCCGTTTGTGCGCGAGCACCGTGGGCACGGTGAGCCTTCGCGCGCAGTTGCACCGCCGTGCGCGCCTCTCGTGACCGTTGGCGGTATCGACCCCCTCCATCTGCGTTGGGGGCGGGCACCCGCCCGTATCGCTGGCGAGACGTTGCAAGCAGCCTGCGTGGATCTGGATGCGCTGCACGTGGCCGACCCCTCGTTGAGCCGGTGGGTGCTGGCACGACGCGTCCCAAAGGTGCTCGTCGCGACGCAGGCCAAGGCGCTCGAGGCGGCGGTCGACCGCCGCGGAGATGTCGTGCCTGCAACGCCTGTGATCTCTGTCGAGCCCTTCGAGGAGGAGGACCTCGACTGGCTTGCGGCGGTCCTCTGCGCCCCACCCGTCAGCGCGTGGATGTGGCAACGTCGCGCAGGGAGTGGCCTTTCCACCACGACCATGCGGGTGAGCGCCGCTGACGTTGCGGAGGTTCCCTTGCCCCGCGACAGCGAATGGTGGGAGCGGGGTGCCCGCGCCGCGAGCGACGCCACGTACGCGGCAGAGGCAGGCGACGAGGCTGCCTGGCGGGGAGCGCTGGACACGGTCGGTGTCACCATGACGCTGGCCTACGGCTTCTCCGAGGCGCACCCGGTCATTGCGTGGTGGCGAGCACGCCTTCCGGCGTGGCGGTGCTCGGGAGGGGCGGGGGACGCCGTCTCGGGTTGAGGCGCGCTTCGTCGTCGCGGACGAGGAAGGCACAATGCGGTGCTGCCCGCGCGCGACGATGGACAGCCATGGCTTCGAGCGCTGGGCGACCAGATCGACGCACGTCACCAGCGGCTCCGCAGGGAGCGGCGATCGTGCTTGCGGTCGTTGGCGTGCTGCTGCTCGTCGTCGGCGTGCTGTGGGGCACCGTTCGCTCCAACGGAGCAGACGCGCAGACGGTTGCAGGGTCGACGACCACCACGACGAACGCGGCGCACTCGACAGCTGCGGGCGCGCTCGCTCCGGTGCCGACGGTGCTGTCAGTCGATCAACGACAGCCGGGCACGACCTCGCCGTACGAAACGACGACGGTGTGGGTGACGACTACGACGACGACGACCACCATTCCCGGCCTCGGAACGGGCTTGAACGTCCGTGGGGGGCCTCTGGCGATTGCGCCCGGCGGACGCGGCACCCTCCTCGTCTCGAACACGGGCGCGGCGAGCTTCCAGTGGGGAGTTGCCTCCTCGGACGCTGGGGTGCGAGTCACACCGGCGAGAGGCGAGCTTGCGCCGCACGAGACGGCCACGTTGAGCGTGCGCGTGGCGTCCGACGAGGAGTCGCCTGCCGCAACGTTGACCTTCGTGACCATCGGAGGTGGCGTGGCCACCGTGTCGGTGCGCATCCTCGGAAACGAACCGCCGGCCACGACGTCCCTGTCGTTCTCGCCGGCGTCACCGACCTGCGGCCAAGCCGTGGTGGTAACCGCAGTGGTCCCCGCTGGGGCCGTATCAGTGCTCGCCACCTATCGCATCGGTGACGGTGTGCCGCGCACGCTCGTGTTCACCAAGCAAGCCAAGGGCACCTGGACCGCCTCGATTCCGGCCCAGAGCGTTGGCGCGCACGTCCAGGTTGCGGTCCGATCTGATGGATCTGTCTCCTTCGACCCGCTGCTCGAGTCTTACGACGTTGGGTCGAACGGCACGGTCCCGTGCTGACGAAGAAACCAGCTTGACGCTTCCCTTCGCTTCGTAGTCGAATGTCGCTCGCATCAGGAGTGCCCCGGGCAACCGGGTCCGGCAACCTGGGACGGACACCCAAGGTGCCCTCTCGCTGTAGTGGCGAGGATGTGGCTGCTCGGCATCGGCGAGCAGCAACAACGTGTCCGGGGGTTTCCCGTTCTCGTGCAAGGGTGTCCGTTTCCGGTCGCTCGACCGTTGCCAGTCGGCCGGACGGAGAGGAACGCGGGACGTGACGAGTCAGGAGGAACAGGCCTTCAACGCATCGGTCCCAGGCTTCGACCTCGACCCGTCGCTCATTCCCCGACCGAGCGCCCTGCCGGCTTCGGGTGCGTGGCGCCCGGGTGACCCGCTCGGTGAGCGGCAGTTCGTTCGCTTCGCGGTCGATCGACCTTTTGTGTTGGAGGGGGGCGCGCAACTGCGCGACCTGACCCTCGCGTTCGAGACGTGGGGCACGCTCAACGCGTCGGGAACGAACGCCATCCTTGTCTGCCACGCCTTGACCGGCGACGCACACGCAGCAGGTCCGGCGGGTCCGGGCCACCCGACACCTGGGTGGTGGGCCGACGTGATCGGGCCGGGCCTGGCAATAGACACCGATCGCTATTTCGTGGTGTGCGCCAACAACCTGGGCGGCTGCCAGGGGTCGACGGGGCCTTCGTCAGATCGCCCAGATCGCCCGGAGAGGTACGGCTCAACCTTTCCGGTGGTGACCATGCGAGACCAGGTTCGCCTCCAGGCGAAGCTCGCGGACGCGCTCGGCGTCGAGAAGTGGCACGCGGTCGTTGGCGGGTCGATGGGTGGGATGCAGGTGCTCGAGTGGGGTGTGATGTTCCCCGAGCGCGTCGCTCGGTTGCTACCGATCGCAACGTGCGCGGCCGCAACCGCGCAGCAGATCGCCTGGTGGAGCACCGGACGCAGGGCGATCGCGCTCGACCCGCGCTGGCGGGCGGGCGACTACTACCACGCGGCTCCCGGCGACGGACCGCACGCGGGGTTGGCGCTTGCTCGCATGGTGTCTCAGATCACGTTTCGCAGCGATGACGTGTTCACCGATCGATTCGGGCGCGAACTCGTCGATCCCGGCGAGGACGAGTTGCGCCTGTGGCAGCGCTTCCAGGTCGAGAGCTACCTCGACTACCACGGTGTGAAGCTCGCCCGACGCTTCGACGCCAACTCCTACCTGCTGCTGACGAAGGCCATGGACCTGCACGACCTCGCCCGTGGGCGTGGTGGCCTTGCTGCTGCGCTGGCACGCGTCCGTGCCTCGGTGCTCGTGTTGGGCATCAATTCAGATTTGCTCTACCCCACGTACCAGCAACGGGAACTCGTGGAAGGACTGTCCGCCGTGGGAGGCGATGCGGCCTACTTCGAGCTGGACAGTCCCCATGGCCACGACGCGTTCCTCATCGAGACCGACCAGATCAGTCCCCCGATCGCCCGCTTCCTGGAAACCACGAGGACCGATTCATGACCGACAGCCATCGCTTCGCGGGTCTGCATCCGGAGACGATTGCAATTCTCGCGGGCCGGGCCGAGGGCGAGCAGTCTCTCGCCCCGGTCTTGTACCCGACGTCTACCTTCGAGACCCCGACGATCGCCGAGGCACGTGCCGCCGCGACGACGCCGGGGAACGACCGCTTCTACTCGCGCTATGCGAACCCGACCGTGCGCGCGTTCGAGGACGCCGTCGCACAGCTCGAGGGCGCAGAGGCAGCGCGCGCCTACGCATCAGGTATGGGTGCGGTGACGGGTGTGATCCTGGGGTTGTGCTCGGCGGGTGACCACGTCGTCGCGCAGCGACAGATCTACTCCGGTACGCAACTGGTGCTGCAGTCGCTGTGTCCACGGATGGGCATCGACGTGACCTTCGTCGATGCGACCGAACCGGGTGCGTTGGCGGGCGCGGTGCAGCCCGGACGCACCACCCTCGTCTGGGCAGAGACGCCGGCGAACCCGCGCCTGGACCTCGTCGACCTCGACGAGGTGGGCGCGATCGTGGGTCCGGTCACGGTGGTCGATTCCACGTTCGCAACGCCCCTCGCCCAGCGACCCCTCGGCCACGGCGTCGATCTCGTGCTGCACTCGGCCACCAAGGGGCTGGCGGGCCACAACGACGCCACCATTGGTGTCGTCGCCGGCAGCGCCGAGCTGATCACCTGGCTGTGGGGGTTCGCCACCCTTGCCGGCGCCTGTGCATCGCCGTATGACGCGTACAACGCCCTCCGCGGAATCCGCACGTTGGGAGCACGCCTCACCCAGCAGACTGCGACGGCGCATCGCCTCGCGGAAGCGATCGAGCAGCACCCTGCGGTGTCCGAGGTGCGCTACCCGGGGTTGGCTTCGCACCCACAGCATGCGTTGGCGACGGCGCAGCTCGCCCTCCCCGGCAGCCTGTTGTCGTTCGAGGTCGCCGGCGGGCTGGACGCCGGTCGCTCGTTTGTGGAGGGGGTGCAGATCGCCCGCATGGCTGCATCGCTGGGCGGTCCCGAGACGCTCGTGACCCATCCGGCTTCGACGACCCATGTGAGCCTGCTCCCCGACGAGCTCGCCGCGATCGGGATCAGCCCTGGAACCATTCGCGTCTCGGTGGGGCTTGAGCACGTCGACGACGTGGTTGCCGACTTCGTCGCAGCACTCGACGCCACCAGGCTCTGACTTCCAGGACCGGCGAGGCAAGCGAATACCGGTAGATTCTCGACTTCGACGCGTGTGACCTCGGAGCGCGGGACGGAAGGGAGCGAGGGTGGGCAGTCGCGACGGCACAACAGCGCAAGGGTCAACGCGAGCCCGTCACCGTTCCCTCGTCGTTGTGTGCGCCTTGCTCGGTGCGCTGGGCACCTTGGGCGTGTCCGGGTTCCTCTCTGTGTCGAAGGCGGGAGCGGTGCGTCTCCCTGCGCCGCCCGGATCTGATTCGACCGTCACACTGCCTCCCACAACAGCGGGTCCCACCACAGCGGCTCCCACGACGGAGGCACCCACGACGACCGTCGTCGAGGAACCCTCGACGACGGTTGCGGTCACATCGACGACGGTGTGGCGTCCGCCGTCGACGAGCACGTGGACCGCGCCCGCGACGACCACGCAGGTGGCACCCTCGACGGCGCCGATGACCACGACAGAGAACCTTCTCGTGGGCCCGACCTCGACCGTCTCGACCACGACGACCACGACCCTTCCTCCGAACCTCGGCTCCTCCACGACCTCGTCGGGCTCCCATTCCGATCCCAAGGTGTGGGCGGTCGTTGCTGGCCTTGGCGGGGTGGGGCTGCTGCTGGCCGCGATGACGTTCCGTTACTGGCGAGCGACGCGGCCGCAGATGGCCGTCGCCGGCTCCGCTTCGGGCGTCGTGCCCGCTACGGATGACGATGACGACCCCGACGATGGCGAGCCTGGCGAGGGGGATGGCTGGGACGACGGGGACGGCGACGGCCCGGGGGACGGCGACGGCCCCGACGACGGCAGCGGCGGAGGTGGCCGGGGAGGGGCGCCAGATGCTGGCCCGGGTAGCCCCGACCCCTCATCTTCCGAAGGTGCGAGCGATGACGGTGATCAAGACGAGCGCGGGCGCGGTGGACGTCGCTCCGGGCGCGGCCGCACTCGCTACAGCGACCTCGTCATCACGGTCCCGGAGCCGGAGTAGTCGCACGTCACCCCGTGCGGGCGTGACGATCTGCTTGACCTCAGCCCACTGCGTGCCGATGTCGAAATGTGGCTGACATTGTCGGCCTGAATCGTGCCGCTCAGACGGAGCTCCCCATGCGTTGTCCATCATGTGAGACAGAGAACACCGCCGACTCGAAGTTCTGCATGACCTGCGGAGCGCCCCTCGATGGGGAAGCGGCTGCTTCGCCGCCTGCCTCTGACACCCCGGTGGCGAGCGACCTCATCGGTGACGACGTGGAGCAGCCGACCGGTGAATCGGTCGACGGTGCCACACCCCCGCCTCCGCCGGATGGCGTTGCCACACCCCCGCCTTCGCCGGATGGTGTTGTCGCAGACGAGGTGACAGAAGCGGCGGCGACCAGCGACGGGGCTGAGCCTGTCGAGGCCGCCAAGTCCGACGAGGCCGGGGTCGAGGCGGACGCTGAAGGTGTCGTGGAGCGTTCGGAGCCTGACGCTGGCGAGGTCGGCTCTGACGATGCTGCCGAGGGTGCTGCGTCATCGGGGACCGAACCTGATTCGTTGCCGCTCCCTCCGCCGCCTGCGAGTGCGGCGGTGACCGAAGGCGCACCTCCCCCTCCACCGCCTCCTCCTCCGGGTGCAGCGGTGACCGAGGATGCACCGCCCCCGCTGCCTCCGCCTCCGGGCGCGGCGGTGACCGAGGATGCACCGCCCCCGCTGCCTCCGCCTCCGGGCGCGGCGGTGACCGAGGATGCACCGCCCCCGCCGCCTCCGCCTCCGGGCGCGGCGGTGACTGAGGATGCGCCGCCGCCGCCTCCGGGCGCAGCGGTGACTGAAACTGCACCTCCGCCGCCTCCTCCGCCCGGTGCAGCGGTGGCTGAAGATGCGCCGCCGCCTCCGCCTCCGGGCGCGGCGGTGACCGAGGATGCGCCGCCGTCTCCTCCGCCTCCTCCTCCTGGTGTTCTCGCCGAAAGCGTGCCGACCGAGGTGGCGGCGAGCGCGGAGGATGAGGTGGTCGAGGCGGACGCAATCGAGAACGCTTCGGACGTCAGCGTCACCACCGCTGTCGAAGAGGTGCCGGAACCGACGGGTACCGCTGGTGACGGCGATGCCGCGGCGCCTGCTGCTGACGCCGAGGGCATCGACGATTCGACTGCGCCGGACAGCGACGGTGGTTCGTTGCCTCTACCTCCGCCGCCGCCGGGCGCAGCGGTGACTGAAACTGCACCTCCGCCGCCTCCTCCGCCTCCGGGTGCAGCGGTGACCGAGGATGCACCTCCTCCACCGCTCGACGGCGCGGCGGAGCCCGATGCGGGCGTCGCTGCAGGACTATCCGAAGCCGACCTGGCGAGCGAGCCGTCCGAGGTGGCACAGCCGCAGCGAGACGATCCACACGGGGTAGGAGCTGCGCTGGCGGCCCTGGGTGACCGAGCTGGCGATCACAGCGACGGCTGCATGCTCCTGGTCTCGGCGATGCTCGTCGAGGGCGAAGCCGTCCAGCACGTGGTCGTCGGGGTCGTGGACGGATCGCCAGGTGTCGCGGTTCTCACGAACTCGCGCATCGTGGTGGTCAACGCACGGCGCTGGAAGCCGGCCATCACCAGCGTGCCGATCACGCCACGCCTCATGGTGCAGGGCTGGCAGGACGAGCAGATGGCGCAACTCTCGTTCGAGGGTGGCGTCCATGCGCGCATCGAGCAGGTGCTCGACAAGCCCCAGGCGCTCGAGATGGCCATGCGTGTGCGTCGCAGGGTTGCCGAAGTTGGGGGCCCGTCGGTCCCGTAGCGCGGTAGGTGGCTCAACGAGAAGGGGACCGGCCCAGAGAGCCGGCCCCCTTCGGTCTGGAGGCGTCGCCGGGAATCGAACCCGGGTACAGGGCTTTGCAGGCCCTTGCCTAAGCCACTCGGCCACGACGCCAGAAGGACGCTCACTGTAGTCGGGTCACCTGGCCTACTCGGACGCCTAACCTTCCGCCGTGTCGCGCCGCCTTCTCGATCCTTCTCTCTTGGTTGATGGTCATGCGTCCTTGCCGGTGGGCTGCTAGCCGTGGAGACGAGGCCGTTGGGGCGAACAGGCATGCTGATCTCCCGCGTCGGTTTCGGTGCTTGGGCGCTCGGAGGGGGAGGGTGGTCGTTTGGCTGGGGCCCGCAAGACGACAAGGCCTCGATCGCTGCGATCCGCCACGCCGTCGAGCACGGCGTCAACTGGATCGACACGGCCCCGATGTACGGGCTCGGTCACTCCGAGGCGGTGGTCGCCGAGGCGCTCGCGCCGTTCGCGGAGGTCGATCGCCCGTACGTGTTCACCAAGTGCGGGTTCGTCGCAGACCCGGCTGACCCGTCCCTGCCGCCGACGCGGACCGCTTCGGCCGCGGGGATTCGGGCCGAGGTCGAGGCCTCGTTGCGACGCCTTCGGGTGGATCGCCTCGATCTCCTCCAGGTGCACTGGCCTCCCGATGACGGGACTCGCCTCGATGAGTATTGGGGGTGCCTGCTGGAGTTGAAGGCTGAAGGGACGGTGGCCGCGGTCGGCCTTTCGAACCATCGGCTCGCACACCTCAAGGCGGCGGAGCGGTTGGGGCACGTCGACTCGCTGCAGCCACCGTTCTCCGCGGTCCATCGCTTGAGTGCGGAGAGGCTGATCCCGTGGTGCGCCGAGGCTGAGACGGGCGTCGTCGTGTACAGCCCGATGCAGTCCGGGCTGCTGACCGGAGCGTTCGACGCTGCGCGCGTGGCGGCGCTCCCAGACGACGACTTCCGCCGACGCGACCCGGACTTCACCGATCACCTCGCCGCGAACCTCACGGTGTCCGATGCTCTGGCCGAGGTAGGGGCCCGCCATGGCGTGTCGACTGCCGCGGCGGCGATCGCCTGGGTGTTGGCGTGGCCTGGCGTCACGGGCGCGATCGTCGGTGCCCGGTCGGTCGAGCAGGTGCAGGGCTGGCTCCCTGCGGCGAGCCTTGCGCTCGACGCCGCTGACATGGAGGTCGTCGCGGCAGCGATCGAGGCGCGGGGTGTGGGGGAGGGTCCGCTGCGTCCTTGACCTGCCGAAGGTGGTCGATCGAGGCCGGTGGTCGATCGAGAGTGGGGGTGCGGCGCGCCGGCGGCTCGGAGGCGCTGAACGGGGCTGCTACAGTGTCTGCTCCACGCGGACGTGGCTCAGTTGGTAGAGCATCACCTTGCCAAGGTGAGGGTCGCGGGTTCGAATCCCGTCGTCCGCTCCACGCGAAACCCCCTGCTTCGGCGGGGGGTTTCGTCGTATTGCCGGGGGTCTTGTGCTCGGGGCGCAGGAGTGCGGCGGGCCGAACTGAATCTTCGCGAGAAGCTCCGAGACGGTGACTTCCGCGATGACCTTCGCAGCCTCGTGGTCGAGTGGCCCGAGGGCTACGACATAGACGAGGCCGGAGCGTTGATCATCGACGCCGTGCTGCCGCTGCTCTGACTCGCGGTGAGACTCGGCGGGGCGTGAGGGTCGCGGGTTCGAATCCCGTTCAGCCGTCGAGCAGCGCCCGGTAGCTGACGGCGGGCATGGGGCGTCCGAGAAGGAACCCCTGCGCGGCGTGACAGCCGAGGTCGATGAGCGCCTGGCGCTGTGCGTCGGTTTCGACCCCTTCGGCGGTCACGGTGAGTCCGAGCGCGGCTGCGAGATCGAGGGTTGAAGAGACGATCGCACGGTCGGTGACGCTTCGGGGCAGGTCGGTGACGAAGGCCCTGTCGATCTTCAGGGCACTGAGTGGGAGCGATCGCAACTGCAGGTACGACGAGTAGCCGGTGCCGAAGTCGTCGATAGCGAGGCCGACGCCTAGCTCACGCAGCTCGTTGAAGCGGAGCGCCGCGCCCTGGGGGTCGTCGAGGAGCGTGCTTTCGGTCAGCTCAAGACATAGGGCCGAAGGGGGGAGCGCGGCCGCTGAAAGGGCCTCTTCCACGGTTGAGGTGAAGTTCGTGTCGCGCAGTTGACGCGCCGCCACGTTGACCCGCACGAGCAGGTCGGAGTTCGAGTCGAGCCGGAGCCAGGAGGCCGCCTCGGCACAGGCTGACCTGAGCACCATCGAGCCGAGCTCGACCATGAGCCCACTGGCCTCGGCGATGGGAACGAACTCGCCGGCGGCAAGGAGCCCTTCCGAAGGGTGCTCCCAGCGGACTAGCGCCTCGGCCCCCAGCAGGCGTCCTGTCGCAAGCTCGTACTCGGGCTGATAGTGCACGATCAGCTCGCCTGTCTCCAGCGCCTTTCGAAGGTCGTCCTCTCGGCGCAGCCGCACGGATCGTTCTCTGTGCGCGTCAGGCTCGGCGAGGAGGGCGTTGTCGCCTCCGTTCGCCTTGGCTCGGAAGAGTGCGACGTCGGCCTGGTTCATCAGGTCGGTTGCCTCGATCCGCCCGTCGCTGGAGAAGGCCACGCCCGCGCTCGCTGAGACGCGTCGCGCGCCTCCGGGCAGGGCGAAGGGGGCTTCGAGGGCCGCCAGGATGTCCTCCGCTCGCGCGAGTGCAGCATCGGGGCCGTGCAGATCTTCGATGAGGAGGAGGAGCTCGTCACCGCCGAGCCGGCCGACGAGTACGCCGTTGTGCGCCGCGCCTTGCAGGCGCTGCGCAACCTCGGCGAGGAGCTGGTCGCCAACCGCGTGGCCATAGGTGTCGTTGATGTTCTTGAAGCGGTCGAGGTCGACGATGCACAGCGCCACGCCCGGGCGTTCGCCCGACACGACGTCGCTGAGTGCGCGTTCGAGCTCTGCGTCGAACGCCCAGCGGTTGGCGAGTCCGGTGACCCTGTCGGTGAGGGCCTGCACCGCGAGGCGACGCTCCGCGTCGTTTCGCAGGAAGGCTTCGGCAAGCACCGCGCACGCCGAGTGCATCGCGCTGGCATGAATGGCGCCGAACTCATCGGGCAGCGTCGTCTCAAGCATCACGATCCCCACGAACAGGTCGCGTGCGATCATCGGGGAGATCAGGCAGTTGGTCGTACCTGCTGCCTCGAAGAGCTGTCGTTCTGGTTCGAACTCGGCGTCGTGCGGCCACGGTTGACGGAACAAGGTGTCGCGCCCCTGGCGGGCACGCTCGACGCTTGTGAAGTCGTCGGCGCGGAAGCGTTCCGCGAGGGGGACGCTGGGTGCATCGAGCGGTGCCTCCCACGCAGCCTGGAGGACCAGATGCGGGCCGGCCATACGCCAGACCGAGGCCCGTGTGACGTCTTCGAGAGACGCAAGCTCGGTGACGGCAAGTTCAATGCCCTTGTCGAAATCCTCGGTTGGCAGGTTCAGGAATGCCGACGACAGCCGGACGATGCGGTCTTGGTTCAGCGACTGTGCGCGTAGTTCTCGCTCCACTCGATCAACGTTCGAGGCGGCATGCAGCGTGATCACCAGGGTGCCGATGTTGCCGAAGTCGTTGCCGATCGCGGCGTCGTACTGCATCTCGACGTATGTACCGTCGACCGCTCGGAGCGACACGGCGCTGCCCCTGGGGCTGCCGCTTCGGCCCGCCCACCGCGTCAGGGCGTTGATGGCGGCATCGACGTCGTCGGGGTGCAGGATGTCGAGCACGTTGCGCCCCAGGAGGTACTCGGGCGCGTGGCCGAGCACCGTCCTGACGGAGTCACTCACGAACAGGATTCCACCGGTGGAGTCGCAGCAGAAGACCAGTTCGTCGATGTGCTCGAACAGCGCGCGGAGACCAGCCGGGCCGGCGTTGAGTTCGCCCTGCTCGTGCTGATGGTCCGCGATCACCGGAGCTCCCTCCTGCCCTTGCGCGCGCATCGCGATCGTAGGCCCGATCGTGCACGGCGTGTCGCGCAGCGGTGCGTGACCCGTGAGGACCCGAGAGGAGCTTGTGCTTGTGACTACGCAGCGTCGAGGACGGCCCGCGCACCGCGCACGGCGCCGCGTGCCACGGGCGCGAGTCGCTTGAGCACGAGAGCGGTGGACACGCCGAACACCGCGTGGGCGGCGGCAAGGACCCATGCCGTGAAAGCCTGGTGGCTGGTCGGGTCGATCGCCGGCCACGCGAAGGTCTGCACGACCCAGGCGACGACGCCGATGCCGAGCGCCACGAGGAAGATGACACCCCCGTCGAGGTCTCCGCGCATCACGAACTCGGCGATGACGGTGCCGACGATCGTCGAGACGACGAGGTGGATGGCCACGCCTAGGAGTGCCGCCCCTGGGCTGAACGCGCCATCGAGTGGCGCTCCCTTCCAGAAGGTGTGTGCGATGACGTTCACCACGGTCCAGAACCCGTGACCGGTGAGCGCTATGGTGGTCATGGCAAATGCAGCCATGACGAGCCCACCGATGACGCCGGTTGCAACTCCCAACTGAATGGTGCGGTTGTTCATGGTTCCCCTCCGAACCGAGCCGTGTCTAATAGCTAGTGATGTTAGCAATAGACGGTCCCCCCGGACAACGACCGGGTCTGCAACCATGGGAACGCTCGCGAGACCAAGGAGGCGGCGGTGACCGAAGTTCCAACCTGTTCGCGGTGTGGTACGGCGCTCCCCCCGGAAGCAACTTTCTGCACCCAGTGTGGTCACGCGACCGACGTGGCGTCGCAGCTTCCTCCGCCGGCTCCCGCGACCTTCGGCGCACCTCAGGACCCGACGCAGGTCGTGACCCCGCAGGGTGAACCAACCGCAATCTGGCCCCCGTCGCCATCGGCGCCACCAGCGCCGGGTGCCGGCCGCGATGCTGCCGTGGCAGCTGGCTGGGGCGCACCGCAGGCTCCTGGGACGCCGCCCGCTTCGCCTCCGCCGCCTGCGATGGCGCCGCCCGCTGCGCCTCCAATGGCACCGCCCGCGATGGCTCCGCCGCC
>CAZUMJ010000015.1:59493-69953 GCA_964621605.1 uncultured Iamiaceae bacterium
TGGCTCCGCCGCCCGCGATGGCTCCGCCCGCGATGGCGCCGCCGCCCGCGATGGCTCCGCCCGCGATGGCGCCGCCGCCCGCGATGGCTCCGCCGCCCGCGATGGCTCCGCCCGCGATGGCGCCGCCCGCTGCGCCTCCAATGGCGCCGCCCGCGCCAACCATGCCGCCGATTGCGACCGCGACCGTTGCAACCGCTGCTGCGCCGATGGGTTCGGGTGGGCCTGCGAACGGTCTCGCCGGCACAGTCGGTGCGGTCGGCGGCCTCGCGATGGTGGTTGGCGCGTTCCTTCCCTATGTCGTGACGAAGGCCGGCAGCGCGAGCCACTCGGTGAGCGGCTGGAACGCGACGGGTGACGCACAGGCCGCGGCCATTGTCGGGTTGGTTGCTGCGGCTTTCGGCGCGCTGTTGCTCGTCAAGGCCGTGCCCGCGCTCGCAAGGCTTGCGCTTGTGGGCCTCGGCATCGCTGGCGCCGCGCTGGCCGGCTACGACCTCTACGACATCACGCAGAAGCTTCCGAAGGACGCCCTTGTGAAGTCCAGCGGGGTCGACACCATCCAGGTCGGTATCGGCCTCTTTGTCGTGCTCGGCGGTGGCGTGCTGGCGCTGCTGGCGGGGCTCCTCGTTCGCACCAAGGTCAAGGCCGCGAAGCCTGCCGAGTCGGCCCACAGCGGCATTGGTGAAGCGCCACCAGCGTTCTCGGTGCAGCCGCCAAGTGCGCCGCCGGTTGCTTCGCCGCCCGCGCCGGCATCGCAGACCGCGCCGCCCGCACCATCGGCACCGGCACCCCCAACTGCTCAGGCTCCGGCTCCAATGGCCCCGCCGCCGTCGCCCGGCTCGATGCCTCCACCCCCGCCTTCAGGAGGCGTGACACCCCCGCCGCCGCCGTCGGGCAGCAGCTTCTAGTAGCGGAACCGCGGCGCAAGCCGGTGCGTTCACGCGCCGGCGGCGGCCCCGGAATCGATGGGCAGCGCGATCCCGTTCACGTAGCTGGCGGCTGGGCTGAGCAACCACGCGATGGCCGAGGCGATCTCGGCGGGTTCGGCGAGGCGGCCCATCGGCGCGCCGCGCAGCATCAGCTTCTCGATGGATGGGTCGGCGGCGATGAAGGACTCGAGCATCGCCGTCTTGGTGTTTGCCGGACAGACGGCGTTGACGCGCAGGTTCTGACGCACGTACTCCATTGCCACTGATCGCGTGAGGCCGATCACCCCGTGCTTCGACGCGGCGTACGCGGGGAGGGCTGAGAACCCCATGAGGCCGGCCATCGATGCCACGTTCACGATGGCACCGCCGCCGCGGGCGAGGATCGCGGGCACCTCGGCACGCAGCGCGTGAAAGAGCCCGGTGAGGTTCAGGTCGAGTGTGGCGGCCCACTGCTCCGCCGTGCACGACAGCAGTCCGCTTGGGACGCCGCTCGTGCCGGCGTTGTTCACGGCGAGGTCGAGCCCGCCGAACGTGCCGACCGCGGCGGCGACCATCGCGGCGAGGTCGGCCGGAGACGTGGCGTCGGTGCGGGTCGCCATTGCCTCGTGGCCGTCTTGTCGCAGGGAGGCGGCGTGCGCTTCGGCGGCGTCTCCGTCCAGATCCGCGATCACCACGGACGCGCCGCGAGCCGCCAGGAGCGAGGCGGTTGCGGCGCCGATCCCCGACGCCGCGCCGGTGATGACCGCCACGAGTCCAGCGAGGTCGGATGGAAGATCTGCGGCCATGACTTCCCCCAAACGAGAACGTGTTCTAACTTTGGACGTGGACACCGTATCTGACGTTCCATCAGATGAGGAGTAGGATCACACCATGTCGGACTTCCCGAAGATCATCTCTGTCGACGATCACGTCGTCGAACCGCCCAACGTCTGGGTCGACCGGCTTCCGTCGAAGTACGCCGACGTGGGCCCTCGCATCGTGCGTGCCCCCGTCAAGGAGCTCACCTTCGTCGGGGGCAAGTTCAACCCCGTCATGGGCGAGACCCCAGAGGATGGCCCCGAGGCTGACTGGTGGGTCTACGAAGACCTCCGCCGTCCGCTCGTTCGTGTCGACTCTGCCGTCGGCGTCGACCGCGACGACGTGACGATGCGAGGGGTCACGTATGAAGAGATGCGCCCCGGCTCGTACTCGGTGCCGGAGCGGCTCGAAGACATGGATGCCAACTGGACCGAGGCCCAGCTGTGCTTCCCGACCTTCCCGCGCTTCTGTGGCCAGACCTTCACCGAGGCCAAGGACCACGAGCTCGGCCTCCTGTGCATCAAGGCCTACAACGACTGGATGATCGACGAGTGGTGCGGTGCCTCCGGTGGGCGCCTCATCCCGCTCATCCTCATTCCCTTGTGGGACGCGAACCTCGCCGCGGCCGAGGTCGCCCGTACCGCTGCCAAGGGCGCCCGCAACGTCGCGTTCAGTGAGATCCCGCCGTACCTGGGGCTGCCGAGCATCCACACCGACTTCTGGGACCCGTTCTTCCGTGCCTGCGAAGAGCACGACTTCGCCATCCACATGCACATCGGCTCCTCGTCGAAGATGCCTTCGACTTCGGCCGACGCTCCGGCCATGGTCGGCTCGTCGCTCACCTTCGTGAACTCGGCGCTCAGCATGATCGACTGGATCATGTCCGGTGTGTTCGTGCGTTTTCCCGGCCTCGAGGTGTCCTACGCCGAGGGTCAGATCGGGTGGTTGCCCTACGTGATGGACCGGGCCGACAAGGTCTGGGAGGACAACCGTGGGTGGGGCGGCGTCGGCGACAAGGTGCTCGAGCCGCCGAGCCACGTGTTCAAGAAGCACATCTACCCCTGCTTCTTCGACGACCCGCACGGGCTGCGGATGCTCGACGTCATCGGCGTCGACAAGGTGACCTACGAGTCCGACTACCCGCACTCCGACTCGACCTGGCCGAACACGCGCAAGGTCGCGGAAGAGCAGATGGCCCACCTCGCACCCGACGTGGTCGAGAAGCTCGTGCGTGGCAACGCCATCAAGCTGCTGCGCATCGGCAAGAGCTGATCCCACCGAGACCCGACCAAGGAACGACCACAGCAATGACCCAGCAGGTTGGAAGCGGCCCGTACCGTCAGTTGATCGGCGGCCAGTTCGTCGACGGTGGCAAGGGGACCTACCCCATCATCAACCCCGCCACCGAGGAGGTCGTCGCCGAGGCGCCCGAGGCCTCGCTCGACGATGTTGCTGCTGCCGCGGCAGCGGCACGGGCCGCCCAGCCGGCCTGGGCAGCGATGAGGCCCGAGAAGCGCGGCGCGCTGCTCGCCAAGGTCTCGAAGCGCATCTTTGCCGAGATGGCCGACTTCGTCCCGCTCATCATCGCCGAGACCGGCGCCACGATGGCCGTGGGCTCGAAGATGCAGGCGCCCGCGTGCGCCAGCCGGTTCGCCTTCTACGCCGAGGCAGCCCGTCAGTCGATGGAGACGCCGCTGGCGCCGACGCCCATGCCGGAGACGCCGCTGGCGCCCGGGGGGCTCATCTCGTCGGTGGTGAACCGTGCCCCGGTGGGGGTCGTCGCCGCGATCACGTCGTACAACTTCCCGATCACGAACATGGCCGGCAAGCTCGCTCCCGCGCTCGCCGCCGGCAACGCGGTCATCGTGAAGCCTGCGCCGCAGGACCCGCTGTCGTGCCTCGAGGTGCTGCGCATCTGCCACGAAGAAGGCATCCCCGAAGGCGTGGTGAACATCCTGACCGGCTCGGGTGCCGAGGTGGGCCAGGCGCTCGTCGCCTCGCCCGACGTCGACATGGTGAGCTTCACCGGCTCGACCGGGGTGGGCGTCGCGATCCAGGCGGAGTGCGCCAAGACCATGAAGCGCAGCCTCATGGAGTTGGGCGGCAAGGGCGCCGCGCTCGTGTTCGCGGACGCCGACCTGAAGACCGTCGTCACCGCGCTGGCAAGCGTGTGGGGCTTTCACTCCGGCCAGATCTGCACCGCACCTACTCGTGCCATCGTGCACCGCAGCCGCTACGACGAGGTGGTCGCTGCCCTTCAGGCTGCGGGGGCCCGCATGCCGGTCGGCGACCCGCTCGACAAGAGCACCGTCGTCGGTCCACTCATCAGCGCGGTGCAGCGAGAACGCGTCGAGGCACTGCGCCAACAGGGCATCGATGCGGGTGCCGAGCTGCTGCTCGGTGGCGAACGCCCCGACATCGAGCGCGGCTTCTACGTGGCCCCGACCCTGCTCGGCGCGGACAACCAGAACCCGGCGGCCCGCGAGGAGTTCTTCGGGCCGGTCATCACGATCATCCCGTTCGACGACGACGAAGAGGGCATCGCCATCGCCAACGACTCGCCGTACGGCCTGAACGACTACGTCTTCACCGCTGACCTCAACAAGGGCTACCAGGTGGCGAAGCGCCTGCAGGCCGGCACCGTCGGGCTCAACACGGCGCAGCGCAACATGGACGCCCCCTTCGGCGGGTTCAAGATGAGCGGCATCGGACGCGACTGCGGCATCTACGCCCTGCACGCGTACACCGAGATGCAGTCCATCGTCTGGACCTGACACACCCCGCTCGACTCTCACGACGCAATCGTGCGCGGCGACGCGCACCTAACCAGGAAGGCGCTCCGCTGTGCGAGGCATCGTCTACCTCGGCGACCACACCGCCGACTACACCGAAGAGCTCGAGCTCGCGACCCCCGAGCCAGGCGCCCGTGAGGTCGTCGTGCAGATGGTCGCGGCGGGGGTCTGTCACTCCGACGTGAGCGTCATCAACGGCACCATCCCGTGGAAGCCGCCGGCGGTGCTCGGCCACGAGGGTGCGGGCATCGTCGAGGCGGTCGGCTCCGAGGTGCGTACGGTGCGCCCCGGCGACCACGTCGTGGTGTCCACCCTTGCCAACTGCGGCGTGTGCCCGAAGTGCAACACCGGGCACCCCACGCTGTGCCGCAAGTCGATCGGGGTCGTGAAGCAGCCGTTCACCTACAAGGGCGAACCGGCCAGTAATTTCGCCGCCACGTCCAGCTTCGCGGAGCGGACCGTGGTCGCCGAGGTCCAGGCGGTGAAGATCCCGAAGGACATCCCGCTCACCTCCGCATGTCTGATCGCGTGCGGGGTCCTCACCGGGGTCGGCGCGGTGTTCAACACGGCCAAGGTCGAGCCCGGCCAGACCACCGCGGTGTTCGGGGTCGGTGGTGTCGGACTGAACGTCATCCAGGCGTTGCGGATCGCGAACGCCGGGTCGATCATCGCGATCGACACCCTCCCCCAGAAGGAGGAGCTCGCCCGTCAGTTCGGGGCGACGCACTTCGTCAACGCGTCGGAGACCGACGCCGTCGAGGCGGTCCGCGACCTGTACCCGTTCCACCCCAAGATGGTGAAGGGACCGCTCGGTGCCGGCGGCGTGGACGTGGCGTTCGACTGCGTCGGCCACACCGCCATCCTTCGTCAGTGCACGGACATGCTGGATTGGGGTGGGAAGGCCATCGTGGTGGGCGTTCCCGGGTTCACCGACGAGGTGTCGATCCCCGCGGTGAACTTCGTCCAGGTCGACCGGACGGTCACCGGTTCGCGCTACGGCGGTTCGCGGCCACAGTTCGACATCCCCCTCTACGCCAAGTGGTACCTCGAGGGGAAGCTCATGCTCGACGAGCTCGTCACCAAGACCTACCCCGTCGCAGACTTCCACCAGGTCCTCGCCGATATGGAAGCCGGCAAGTTGGCGCGCGGCGTCCTCACCTTCTGAGCTCCTGATGCCCCTGCCCGACTGGTTCCACGACGCTGCCCGTCAGGTCAACAACTGGGGGAGGTGGGGTCCCGACGACGAGGTCGGTACCCCGAACCTGATCACCCCGGAGTGCGTGCGCCGCGCAGCCGGCCTGGTTCGGACGGGCAAGACGTTCTCCCTCGCGTGGCCGCTCGCGTTCGAGCGGAACCTGCAGATGGGGAACCTCCCGGGCCGCTCCGTCCTGCACACCATGACGGCGGTGAACCACCCGCTGGTCGGCGATCCGAGCCAGTTCTGCTCCAGCGACGACGTGGTGGTCATGGGCCCGCAGACGGCAACCCACTGGGACGCGCTGGCGCACGTCTCCTACGACGGTCGGATCTACAACGGGTTCGGTGCCGCCACGGTGACCGGGGCGGGCGCCACCCGTGCCGGCATCCACAACGTGTCGCGGCTCGTCGCGCGCGGGGTGCTGCTCGACGTGGCCCGCACCTTGGACGTGGAGCACCTCGAAGGCGGCTTCGCGATCCTGCCCGAGCACCTCGACGCGGCCGCGGCCGCCGCCGGGGTCGAGGTGGGACAGGGCGACGTGCTGGTGGTGCGGACCGGTCACGTGCACCTGCTGCTGGAGGGCCGCCGGCCCGACACGGTCGCGTACGCCATGAGCAATCCGGGCTTCGGGTGGCAATGCGCCCAGTGGTTCCACGAGCGTGGCGTCGCGGCGGTCGCCATCGACAACCTCACCTTCGACGTCTACCCCTGCCAGGACCCGACGGTGCTGTTCCCCCTGCACCTGCTGTGCCTCGTCGAGATGGGCCTGCTGCAGGGGCAGAACTGGATCCTCGAGGACCTCGCCGCCGACTGCGCAGCCGACGGCGTGTACGAGTTCCTCCTCGAGGCGTCGCCCCAACCCCTCCGCAACGCGCTGGGGTCGCCCGTCAACCCGATCGCGGTCAAGTAGCGCGACCACAGGAGGCTCGCCGTGCCCAACGAGTACCCGATCGCCCTCGGCTCGCTGCTGTTCACCCTCGTCGAGCCCGAGTCCGGCTACGAACGCTCCTACAACCGGTGGTACGAACGCGACCACTTCTATGCGGGCTGCATGATCGGCCCGTGGCAGTTCTCCGGGGCACGGTTCGTGGCGACACGAGCCGAGAAGGCTGTCCGCGCCCCCGGCACCAACCCGGTCACGGGCGACGCGAACCGCGGCAGCTACCTGGCGTTGTACTGGGTGCTGGCCGACCACCACGACGACTGGAACCGGTGGGCGGTCGACCAGGTCAACTGGCTGCACGCCAACGGGCGGATGAACCCCCACCGCGAGCACGTGCACACCGCCCTCTACGACCGTGCGCTCGTCGTCGAGCGTGACGCGGACGGGGTGCCGATCGAGTTGGCCCTCGACCACCGCTACCCCGGGTTGGTGGCTGTGGTGGGCGAGTCACCCGAGGGTGTCGACCCGGCTGCCACTCTGGCGTGGATGCGCGACGAGTTCCTCCCCGCCAAGCTCGCCGGGACGCCGATCTCGCAGGTCCTGCACGCAACCCCGCGACCGCTGCTCGCGGACGCCCCGAGCGATGTGCCACGTGCAGAGGGCGAGGATCGCCGCTTCTGCCAGCTCTGGTTCGTCGACGTCGCCGCGCTCGACGCGTGGGACGCACACTTCGCGTCGTTGGCGGCAGAGTTCGCGTCCGGGGGAGTGGCACGGCTGCAGTTCGCCTCCCCATTCCGCCACACGGTCGTGGGAACCGACACCTACACTGACGACATCTGACGCTGACGCCCGGTCCGCCGGGTCGCGAGGGGGCCTGATGTCACGAATGCTGCATGTCCGGCGCGTCTGCGTCGTCCTCGTCGTCGTCTGCGGCCTGCTGGGGTCCGCGCTGCGTTCCGCCGCGCCGGCCGATGCCGCCGGCATCACCACCCATGGCTGGATGGCGGTCGAGGCGATCGACCGCGTGTCCGACCCGGCGTTGAAGGCGCTGCTGCAGGCGCACCGCGAACAGGTGCGTGCCGGTGCGAGCTTCCCCGACGTCGGGTACGTGGGCACCAACACCTATGGCGAGGAGGCGCACTGGCAGCGTTTCGTGGACGCCTACGTGGGCCTGATCATGGACCTCCCGACCTGTGGCGACATCACCGACCCCGAGGGCCCGTGTGCCGACCTCGTGGCTCACGCGTTCGGAGTGGCGGCCCACGGCATGGGCGACGAGGTGTGGGACTGGCTCTTCGAGCCGAACGGCCCTGACCGCAACGAGTACTGGACCAACCCCGACGTGCCGACGGCCAACGAGGGCGGCGCCGAGACGCAGATGGACCTCGTTGCGATCGGGCGCTACGGCGTGCCCCGACCGGTGACGCCCCCGCTCCCAGATGTGCCGATGCTGTTGACGGCGTTCCAGAACTCCGGCTTGAGCGGCGTCACCGCCTCACAGTTCGATCTCGTGCCGTACCTCCCGATGCTGTGGGACGCCGAGCAGGGGTGGGCCACCGACCACCTCGCCGACGTGGAAGTGGCCATGCCGTGGATGGCCGCGAACATGGTGACGGCACCGGGGGGTGTCGACTTTGCGGCCACGGCCATCGCTGGATACTGGTCAACGCTTTGGGGTCGTATCCGTGGCGACCAGCCGCAGACCAGCGTGTCGATCACGTACCCGGCGCCTAATCAGCATGCGATCCCGGCGAGCGGCTGGGATCGTGCGAGCTTCCAACCGGGTTCCGCTCGTGGGCGGGGTGGGGCACAGAACCGCATCGCAGCGGTCCTCACCTCCTCGCGGCCGTATGTCCCCGCTGGTGGCGGTGCAGCAGTGCCTGCGGAGCTCCCCGCCGACACCATGACGATCACCGACGTCGCGGCTGGGACACCGGTTGCGCTGAAGCCCGGCTTCCCGCGCAGCGTCCCCTACGGCGGCGACGCCGGGCAGCACGTGATCGACGTGCAGCCGGCGGAGAACCTTGCGACGTGTACCTGGTATCGGGTGGACGTGGGCGTCGATGCCCCTCTGACCGACAACCGCGGGCAGGCCATCGCGCCGTACTCGTGGTCGTTCAGGACCTCGTGTCCCGACGATGTGCAGCCTCCGCCTCCGAGTGTGCCGCCGCAGACGACCACGCTGCCGACGAGTCTGACCTCGACCCCGCCGGGCGCGGTGCTGCCGGTTGCGCTCCCTGCGGAGCCGACCGTTGGTCGCCCGACCTACACCGGCTGAGGGGAGCGGGCCGGGTTGCTCGCCCGACCTACACGGGCTGAGGGGTGGGTTCGTCGACGGGTTGCGACGCGCTGCGCGCCCCGAGCGTGTAGGCGGCGTAGTCGGGGTGGCGGGTGGCGGTCCTGAAGCGGAACGTGTGATCGGGCCAGTTGTTGGTGATGCGGCCGCTCGCCGTCTTGTACCAGGAGTCGCAGCCAGCGGCCCAGACGGTCTTGTCGAGGGCGCGGTCGAGGTCCGCGTTGTAGGCAGCTTGGGCCGCTGCGGTTGGCTCTGCCCAGTCAACGCCGTCGCGGCGAAGCCACGAGAGCACGCCGAGCACATGGTTCAGTTGTGATTCGACCATGTAGATGATCGAGTTGTGGCCGAGGTTGGTGTTCGGGCCGTAGAGCACGAACAGGTTCGGGTAGCCGTGTACCGTCGTGCCGAGGTAGGCGTCGGCCCCGCCCGCCCATTCCTCGTGGAGGCTGCGACCCCCGCGACCGCGGATCTCGACGGGTTCGAGGAAGCCGGTCGACTCGAACCCGGTGGCGTAGATGATCGTGTCCACCTCGTGATGTGTCCCATCCGCGGTGACGAGACCGTGCTCGTCGATGGTGGTGATCGCCTCGGTGACGACGTCGACGTTGTCCTTGGTGAGGGCACGGAGGTAGTCGTTCGAGATGAGGATGCGCTTGCAGCCGACGGGGTAGTCGGGGGTCAGCTTGGCGCGCAGGTCGGGGTCGCTCACCTGGGTCTCGAGGTAGCGGAGGAGGCCTTTGCGGCCCAGCTCGCCGAGTCGTGAGCCCTGCCGCAGGGCCAAGAAGCGTGTTTCGAAGGTGGCGTAGATGCGCGCGCGGACCCCGAGCTCGATGCCTGGTACGTGGCGCAGCAGCCACTGTTGGCGGGCTGTGAACGGTCCGTCGGGCTTGGGGCCGATCCAGTTCGCCGACCGCTGGAACTGCGTGACGTGGGCGGCTTGGCGCACCACGTGGGGCGCGAACTGGATGGCGCTCGCCCCGTTGCCGACCACCGCGACACGCCGGCCGGTGAGGTCGTGGTCGTGGTTCCAGCGGGCGGAATGGAAGGCCTCGCCCCGGAACGCCTCGTGTCCGGGGATGTCGGGGTAGCGCGGACGGTTGAGTTGGCCGAGGCCGAACACCACTGCGTGCGCGGTGTGTTCGCTCCCATCAGCGAAGCGCAGCGTCCAGCGGGCGGTGTGGTCATCCCACGTGGCGGCGGCGAGCTCCATGCCGAGCCGAAGGTGGGGGCGGAGGTGGTTGCGGTCGACGCAGTCTTCGAGGTAGTCGAGGATCTCGGGCTGCTTGGGGAAGTGCCGGCTCCAGTCGGAGCGTCGTTCGAACGAGTACGAGTAGAGGTGCGACGGCACGTCACAGCCCGAACCCGGGTAGGTGTTGTCACGCCACGTGCCGCCGACGCGGTCGGACTTGTCGAACACCGTGAACGACGTGATGCCGGCGCGGCGAAGCCGGATCGCGGTGCCGATGCCCGAGAAGCCGGCACCGACGATGGCGATATCGAGCGACGAACGTCCCATCGTTTGCTCCTATGTCAAGCGGCGGCCGCGAGCAAGTCGGCGGGTGCCGTT
>CAZUMJ010000016.1:0-67401 GCA_964621605.1 uncultured Iamiaceae bacterium
GCGCATCCGATCTGGTTCGAGACCGGAGACCCCTGAGCTCACCGAGTCCGCCTCTGCCTTCCTAGGCTTGACGGGGTGGAGGAGCACGCCGCGTCGAGGGGAGATGTCGGGGAGGGCGAGCGCACCGTTTGCGCGGACGCGTCCGGCACGCGCGCAGCCAATTTCGCGGCCGGGCTAGCTGGCGTGGTGGCGGGAGGTGTCGGGTTGAGTCTCGGCTCCCTCGTCGCCGTGTACCTCCGTCAGCCGACGCCGGTGAATGCCGTCGGCGACGTGGTGATCGCGCACGCGCCGGTCGGGGTGCGAGAGTTCGCGATTCGAACATTCGGTCATCACGACAAGCAGGCGCTCCAGTTCGGCATCGCGGTGCTCGTTGCTGCAGCCGCCTATGCGCTGGGTCGGAGCGCCCTCCATCGTGTGTGGCCGTTGCTCGTAGGCATCGCCGCGTTCACGCTCGCGGGTGTGCTGAGTGCGGTCTCGCGCCCGGCAGCCGGGGTCTCTGCGCTCTGGGGTCCCCTGCTTGCGGGCTGCAGCACGTTGGG
Source organism: uncultured Iamiaceae bacterium (assembly GCA_964621605.1). Classification (GTDB taxonomy): domain Bacteria; phylum Actinomycetota; class Acidimicrobiia; order Acidimicrobiales; family Iamiaceae; genus CAZUMJ01. Next base: position 540 of record CAZUMJ010000016.1, read on the forward strand.
GGCGGTTTGGTTCCTCCTGCGAGCGGCGACACCCGGCGTGGGAGCAGAACCGGGCGCACGTGCCGTGGAGACTGTCGCCCCGGCGGTCGTCGCTGCATCCGCAGAGGAGGCAACAGCGCGGACCGTCGTCCGACGGGTTCCGGGTAGATCGGTGGCCTCTGCGGGCTTCGAGCGACGGCGCTTCGTCACCGCGACGGCAGCGGCGGTGGGCGTCGCTGGGTTCGCTCAACTCCTTGCCCGCAGGCGCCGCGGTGCAGATCTGGCCGGGGTCGAGCACAGCGCGCCGGCGCACCTCCCTGACGCGCGTGCCCTCGATGACCGAGTTGCCACAGAGGCGGCACATCTCGACCCCGCAGTTCCGTACATCACGCCGGTGGGGGACTTCTATCGGGTGGACACGGCGCTCGAGTACCCGCGGATTCGCACCGGCGACTGGCAGCTCGCGATCCACGGCCTCGTCGAGCGTCCGGTCACGCTGACCTACGACGACATCCTGCGGCTGCCCCAGGTGACGCGCACGATCACCCTCACCTGCGTCTCGAACGAGGTGGGTGGTGACCTCGTCGGAAACGCGCAGTGGCAGGGTGTGCTCCTGCGCGACCTGCTCGCGAAGGCCGTACCGCTCACAACCGCCGAACAGGTGGCGACAACCAGCGCCGATGGGTTCACTGCAGGATTCCCCATCTCGTACGCGACCGACCCCGGCCGAGACGCCCTCCTCGCGATCGCCATGAACGGGCGCCCATTGCCGGTGCCGCATGGTTTTCCGGCACGCCTTGTCGTCCCCGGTCTCTATGGGTATGTCTCCGCAACCAAGTGGATCGTCGACCTCGCGATCACGACGTGGGACGACTTCGACGGCTTCTGGGTCGGCGAGGGGTGGGCGAAGCGTGCACCCATCAAGACCCAATCCCGCATCGATGTGCCGAAGGGCGATGTCGACGCGGGAACGGTGACGGTGGCGGGCGTGGCGTGGGCGCAGCACAGCGGCATCGCGCGGGTCGAGGTACGGGTGGACGACGGCGAGTGGCACGATGCGACGCTCGGCCAGGTTGCCAACGACGACACCTGGTGCCAGTGGCGCTGGGAGTGGCGCGATGCGCGGCCCGGCAAGCATCGCCTCACGGTGCGAGCGACCGACAAGCGTGGCAGCACGCAGACCGAGGTCGTCGGGGGTCCGCCGCCTGACGGCGCCACGGGGTGGCATAGCCGCAACATCACCGTGCGTGGATGAACGGGCGAGGTCGGGACCTCTGTCACAACCTTGGACGGTTCTTCCGGCTCAGGTCACAGAACGCCTCCGGAGGCGTCACAATGGCCCCGTCTCGCAGCGTGCGGGGCGGCGTGGCCAGAGGAGTGACCAGGAATGACCACCGGGTTCGAAGACCGGATCGAGCGCGTCTACCAGCAGGTGTTGCGCCGCAATCCAGCGGAGTCCGAGTTCCATCAGGCGGTGCGGGAGGTGCTGGACAGCCTCACACCCATCCTGCGGCGCCACCCGGAGTACCTCGAGACCCGCCTCCTCGACAGGCTCGTCGAGCCCGAACGGCAGATCATCTTCCGTGTGCCCTGGGAAGACGATGCCGGGCAGGTTCAGGTGAATCGGGGCTTCCGCGTCGAGTTCAACAGCGCACTCGGGCCGTACAAGGGCGGCCTGCGGTTCAGGCCGAGCGTCTACCTGGGCATCATCAAGTTCCTCGGCTTCGAGCAGATCTTCAAGAACGCACTCACCGGGCTGCCGATCGGCGGCGGCAAGGGCGGCTCCGACTTCGATCCCAAGGGTCGCTCCGACAGAGAGGTGATGCGGTTCTGTCAGAGCTTCATGACCGAGCTCTACCGGCATCTCGGCGAGTACACAGACGTGCCTGCTGGCGACATCGGCGTCGGCGGTCGGGAGCTCGGGTACCTGTTCGGCCAGTACAAGCGCATCACCAACCGCTACGAGTCCGGGGTGCTCACCGGTAAGGGGCTCGGGTGGGGCGGCGCACGCGTCCGCACCGAAGCCACCGGGTACGGCTGCACGTTCTTCGTCGACGAGATGCTGCGCGCCCGGGGCGAGTCGTTCGATGGCAAGCGGGTGGTCGTGTCTGGTTCCGGGAACGTTGCCATCTACACGATTCAGAAGGTGCACCAGCTCGGTGGGACCGTGGTCGCATGCTCGGACTCTGACGGCTACATCGTGCACGAGTCCGGCATCAACCTCGACCTCGTGAAGCAGATCAAGGAGGTCGACCGCGGCCGCATCGCGACATACGCCGAGCACGAGCCTTCAGCCGCGTACGTGGCCAAGGGATCCATCTGGGATGTGCCGTGCGACGTGGCCATGCCGTCCGCGACCCAGAACGAGCTCGACGGCGCGGCCGCGGCGACGCTCGTGCGCAACGGTTGTCGTGCGGTGGGCGAAGGGGCGAACATGCCCTCGACGCCGGAAGCTGTCCGTACCTTTCTCGATGCCGGTGTCGCCTTCGGCCCAGGGAAGGCCGCCAACGCCGGTGGTGTTGCCACATCCGCCTTGGAGATGCAGCAGAACGCCAGTCGCGATTCGTGGTCGTTCGAGTACACCGAGACGCGGCTCTCCGAGATCATGGCCGACATCCATCGTCGCTGCTTCGACACCGCCGACAGCTACGGGGTTCCCGGCAACTACGTGGTCGGTGCGAACATCGCCGGCTTCGTCAGAGTGGCTGACGCGATGGCGGCATTCGGTTTGGTCTGAGGGTTCCCAGGTTGCGCATTTCGAATCGGCGGTGACTCGCCGCGCGGACGAGGCGCGTCGACGAGCGCACGCACGCGTGTACCTTCGCTCGTGTGTGCGGCAGGTTCGTGTCAACCTCAGGGGCCCAACAACTCGCGACCTACTTCGACGCGACGCTGACCGAGGCCGACCTGCAGCCGAGCTACAACGTGGCGCCCACCACCGACGTGTACGTCGTGCTCGACAACGGCGAGGCACGTCGCGTGACAGCCGCGCATTGGGGGCTTGTGCCGAGCTGGGCGAAGGACCCCAAGATCGGTAACCGGATGATCAACGCACGTGCGGAGACGATCACTGAGAAGTCGGTGTACCGCAATGCGTTCCGGCGGCGGCGCTGCATCGTCCCCGTCGACGGGTTCTACGAATGGGCGCCGATCGTTGGTGCGAAGCACAAGCAGCCCTACTTCATCCACGGGCGCGACGAGCAGCCTCTGGCATTCGCGGGTCTCTGGGAGCAGTGGCGTCGCGACGACGAGCCGGCATTGCGCTCATGCACGATCGTCACGTGTGCCGCGAACGAGGTCATGGCGCCGATCCACGACCGGATGCCAGTGATCCTTCCGGCATCGGCGTGGAACGAATGGCTCGACCCGACCAATGACGACCAGGTCGGCCTCCAGGGCCTGCTCGTGCCCGCGCCTCCGGCTCTGCTGGTCGTTCGTCCGGTGAGCACCGAGGTGAACAACGTGCGGAACAAGGGCGCGCACCTGCTGGATCCGGTGGACGTGTCGGCGGTCGATGCAGCGCCTGCTGCCAACGACGACGCGGACGGTTGATCAGTCGGAGGCCTCTGCGTGACCCGCGTCGCGCAGCGCTCGTCTGAGCGCATGCGCTGCCGTATCCAGCGCCTCCGGCGAAGGGTTCTGGTCTGCCCGTGCAAGGTTGAGGTCCGCCTCTTGATCGATCGGGAGGACGTGCAGGTGCACGTGCGGTACCTCCAACCCGGCGATGATCAGGCCGACCCGCTGCGCGGCGAACGCATGCAGCTGTGCGCGGCCGATGCGCTGTGCCACCGCGCTCAGATGCCCCAGGACCTCGCCGGGCAGGTCGAGCCAATGGTCAACCTCGAGCCGGGGAACCACGAGCGCATGGCCCGGACGTACCGGGTTGATCGTGAGGAAGGCGACCGCGAGCTCGTCACGCCAGACGAACCTGCCGGGGAGCTCGCCGTCGATGATTCGGGTGAACAAGGTAGGCACGACGGACCTCCGTGGGGTGGCGACGCGGTCGACGGCACCGTAGCCGCGCACTTGTAGGCTCCGACCGTGTCCGTGCCAACCGAGGATTCGTCGCACACGTACAGCGGTTCGGCGGCTGGCTCCGGGTCGTGGCTGGCGCAGGCACGCGTCGCCACCGTTCCCAACGTGATCACCCTCATCCGGCTGGCGTGCCTGCCGCTCTTCCTCTACCTGTTGTTCGGGCGGGATGACCGACTCGCGGCCGCGTGGCTGCTCGCCGCACTGGGCGCCACAGACTGGGTGGACGGCTATGTTGCCCGCCACTTCAACCAGGTCTCGGAGCTGGGCAAGATCCTCGACCCGGTCGCCGATCGGCTGTTGTTCTTCGTCGGAGCGGGGGGCATCCTCGCTGCAGGTGTCGTACCCGTTCCCTATGCGAGCGCTGTCCTGGTGCGCGAGGTGTTGGTCTCCGCTGCCACCATCGGCATCGCAGCGGCGGGCGGCCGGCGCATCGATGTGACCTGGTATGGCAAGGCCGGCACGTTCGCCAACATGGTTGCGTTTCCCGCGTTCCTCGGGAGCCACTCGGCCGCGTTCTACGCCGACGCGCTCGGAGTGCTCGCGTGGGTGGCAGTCATTCCAGGGCTCGGACTCAGCTATTTCGCGGCGTATGGCTACATCCCCATCGCACGACGTGCCTTGGCCGAGGGGCGCGCGGCACGTGCCGCAGCACGACGAGGCTGAAGCCGCTCCCGCGGCCTCGATCGACGAGAGGTCGGGGTAGCGTCGAGCACATGAAGGCCGTGATCATGGCGGGGGGCGAGGGAACCCGCCTGCGGCCGCTCACCTCCAACGTGCCGAAGCCGATGCTGCCGCTGGCGAACCGCCCGATGATGGAGCACATCGTGGCGCTCCTTCGTCGGCACGGATTCGACGAGATCGTGGTCACCGTCGCGTACCTCGCCAACAGCATTCGGACGTACTTCGGTGATGGCTCCGAGTTCGGGGTGCGCATGGTGTACGCGACAGAGGAGACCCCGCTCGGCACGGCCGGGTCGGTGCGCAACGCGATGGACGAGCTCGACGAGCGCTTCTTGGTCATCTCCGGCGATGTGCTCACCGACCTCGACCTCAGTGCGATCCTGCGCTTCCACGAGGAGCGGGATGCGCTCGCGACGATTGGGTTGGTCGCGGTCGACAACCCGCTCGAGTTCGGCATCGTCATCACCGGTGACGACGGCCGGATCGAGCGGTTCCTCGAGAAGCCGAGCTGGGGCGAGGTGTTCAGCGACACCATCAACACCGGGGTGTTCGTCCTCGAACCGCGCATCTTCGACTTCATCGCGCCCGAGGGGCAGGTCGACTTCTCGAGTGATGTGTTTCCTGCCCTGCTCGCGGCCGGCGAGCCGCTCTACGGTTCGGTGCAGCAGGGGTACTGGGAGGACGTCGGCACCCTCGAGGCGTACGCGAGCGCCCACCAGGATGTGCTCGACGGTCGGGTTCAGGTCCAGCTTCAGGGTTTCGAGCTTGGCCACGGGGTGTGGCTGGGGGAGGGCGTCGACGTTCACCCCGAGGCTGAGGTTCAGGGTCCGGCGTTGATCGGTGACTACTGCCGCATCGAGAGCGGAACCCGTCTCGGGCCCTACACCGTGCTCGGCTCCAACGTGCGCGTCAGGTCGGGTTGCGACCTCGAGCGCGCCATCGTGCACGAGAACGCCTATCTCGGTGAGGGCGTGCGGGTCCGTGGCGCCACCGTCGGGCGCGCGACCGATCTGCGTCGCGGGGCTCGTCTCGACGACGGCGTCGTGGTGGGCGACTCGTGCTTCATCGGCGAAGCCGCCACGGTCACCTCAGGCGTGAAGGTGTACCCGTTCAAGACCGTCGAGGCAGGTGCAACGGTCAACGCATCGATCGTCTGGGAATCAAAGGGGGCACGCAGCCTCTTCGGTGCCGCAGGCGTCGTCGGGCTTGCGAACGTTGACGTGACGCCCGAGCTCGCGGCGCGCGTCGCGATGGCCTATGCGTCGACGCTCAAGAAGGGCGCCACGGTCGTCACCTCACGTGACTCGAGCCGCGCGGGGCGCATGTTGAAGCGGTCCATGATGGCGGGCTTCAACGCTGCCGGAGTCGACGTGGTCGACCTCGAGGTGGCATCGGTGCCGGTGACGCGCTTCGCGGTGCGGCAACCACAGGTGTCAGGCGGGGTGACCATCCGTCTTGTCGAAGGTGACGCCCAGTCGGTCATCATGCGCTTCTTCGACGCCGATGGTCTCGACCTCTCCGAGACGGTGCAACGGAAGGTCGAGCGCCTCCTGCACCGAGAAGACTTTCGTCGTGTGCTCGCCGCCGAGATCGGCGACATCTCCTTCCCGCCCCGTGCGCTCGAGATGTACACCTCCGCGCTCGAGAGCACCGTCGACGTCGCCACCGTGCGCGGCGCTGCGTTCAAGCTGGTCGTCGACTACGGCTACGGCTCCACCTCGTTCGTCATGCCGAACGTCTTGGGCAAGCTGGGTGCGGATGTGCTCGGCGTGAACCCCTATGCGTCGACCGCTGGCGTTCTCGAGTTCGACCGAGCGACGCACGCCGAGGCCGTGGCCGCTGTCGTGCGGGCCTCGGGAGCGCATCTCGGCGCCGTGCTCGACCCAGATGGTGAGCATCTCACGCTCGTCGATGACGAAGGTCGCGTCTTGAGCGACCACGAGTCGCTCCTCGCGTTCGCGCTCCTCGTTCCCGATCGTCTCGTGGGCGATGTCGTGGCCGTTCCGGTCTCTGCTTCGGATGCAGTCGGGCGCCTGCTGTCCACGCGCGGTGCAGCCGCCCTTCCGACTCGGCTCTCGACGGCTGCGTTGATGGAGGCCGCGTGCGACCCGAGGGTCGGGTTCGCCGGTGACGATCACGGTGGCTTCATCCTGCCCGGATTCCTCCCGGCTTTCGATGGCGCAGCCGCGCTGGTGAAGCTCCTCGAGCTCCTTGCGCTCGGGAGTGACCGCCTGTCAGCGGTAGTTGACCGGTTGCCGACGGTGCATCTCGTGCGTGGGTCCGTGATCACGCCATGGGACCGCAAGGGCCTGGTCATGCGGAGCCTGGTGGAGCTCGCAAAGGATCGCACCACCGAGTTGATCGACGGCGTCAAGGTGCGCCACGAGGATGGCTGGGTGTTGGTGGTGCCCGACGTCGAGGAGCCCCTCACCCACCTGTGGGCCGAGGCCGACACCGAGGCGCGCGCTCGGGAGCTTCTGCACGAGTACACGAGACGGGTGCGGCAACTGCTGCGGTAGCGGTGGCGGAGCGACCCGCGTCACCCACCGGCGGCGGTGCGGTAGTTTCTCGGTCATGGAGCTTCCCGAGGACCTTCGGTATTCGCGCGATCACGAATGGGTGCGCGTCGACGGCGAGCGCGTCGTCGTTGGGATCACCGACTACGCCCAAGAGGCGCTCGGATCGGTCGTCTACGTGAAGCTGCCCGAGGTCGGAGAGTCCGTCTCGGCAGGTGGGGTCGTGGGCGAGGTCGAATCGACTAAGTCGGTGTCAGAGGTCTACGCACCCCTCGGCGGCACGGTCACGGCAGTCAACGACGCCCTTGGAGACGCGCCAGAACTCCTCAACGACGAGCCGTATGGCGACGGCTGGATCTTTGCGCTGGAGGGCTTCGAAGGCGATGCACTCAGCGAGTTGCTTGACGCCGCGGCCTACCGTGAGCTGACCGAAGACTGAGATCCCCGCATCGTCTCAGGAGTGGACGACGTGTCCGACGTGTTCTGCAACCAATGTGGCCACCGCAACCCGCTGGCCTCGAACTTCTGCTCCTCGTGTGGAGCGGTGCTCGACCGCGGCCCGTCTGAGCACACGACGGTCACGTTTCAGGTCGAGGCGGTTCCTGCGCTCGAGGAACTTGCCGTGGACGTCACCGAGCTGGGAGAAGCGGGCGGCGTCGTCATCGTCAAGCGAGGGCCCAACGCCGGCTCTCGGTTTGCTCTCGACAAGGCGATGACCGCCGCTGGCCGGCACCCTGACAGCGACATCTTTCTCGACGATGTCACCGTCTCCCGACGTCACGCCGAGATCCATCGCGGCCAGGCGGGCTACGAGGTTCGTGACGTGGGGTCGCTCAACGGCACATACCTCAATCGTGAACGGGTCGAGGCCGCGCCGCTCCACAACGGCGACGAATTGCAGATCGGCAAGTTCAAGCTGGTGTTCTTCGAGGGTGGGGAGTAGCGCGTGGCGGATCGTTCGCATTTGTCGATCGGGGAGGTGCTCAGCCTCCTGCAGGATGAGTTCCCCGACCTGACGATCACGAAGATCCGCTTCCTCGAAGGGCAAGGGCTCATCGCGCCGGAGCGCACCCCGAGCGGGTACCGAAAGTTCTACGAGCCCGACATCGACCGCCTTCGTTGGATCCTGCATCAGCAACGAGAGAACTTCCTCCCGCTGAAGGTCATCAAGGACCGCCTCGACGAGTTCGGCGGCACGATCCCTCCGATGGACGACAAGGTGCCGGTGCCGGGCCAGCTTCCTCTCTCGCGTGCCGCCGACGAGGCCGACCGTCCCGAGCCGGTCTGGATGGCCGACCATGCCAGAGCGACGGCGACGCCCACCCGGGCCGATGCCCCTGAGGTGCTTCCGCCTTCGGGTCGCGCAGCGACTTCTCCCGCGCCGGCGCCGGCAGCGCCGCGCACCGCGGCTGACTCCTCGGAACCAACCCAACAGGTGCGTGCCCAAACAGAAGCGGCCCCTGCCTCGCAACCGGCCACCTCGCCCGACAGCAACCCCGCTCCACCTCCCGTCGTGCCGAACCAGGCCGCCGCTTCAGCACATGCGCCCGAGGCCCTGCCGGCGCCGGCTCCCGCTCCAGCGGCGGCGAACTCCACGTCCGGGTCGCGGAGCAGCGCGCCGTCGACACCTGCACCCTCGGTGCCTACGGCGAAGCCGCCACGTCCGACGGCCCCGTCGGCCAAGCAGTCTCCGGCACGACCTCCCGTAGCGCCGCCATTAGATGGGGGACCGAGCACCATGAGTGCGACATTCGACGAACTGCTGCACGCGACTGGGCTCAACGCTGCTCAGGCGCGGGCGCTCGAGCAGTACGGGTTGATCAGCCCGCAGCAGGTGGGCCCCGACGCCGTCTACGGCGAGGATGCAGTCGTCGTCGCTCGAAAGGCTGCGATCTTCTTCAGGCACGGTGTCGAAGCGCGCCATCTGCGCGCCTACAAGGTGGCCGCGGACCGTGAGGCCGGTCTGTTGGAACAGCTCATCCTTCCGTTGCTGAAGCAACGCAACCCCGAGGCCCGCCGGCAGGCGATGGAGACCCTCGGTGAGCTCGCCGGGCAGGGCCAGGGCTTGCACGCGGCATTTCTGCGTCAGGCCTTGCGTGACCATCTCGGCCCTCGCGGCTGACCTCCCGCCCGCGTCCTTGACGCACGCATGCGTGTGCGATGTCCGAGCGGCCGACGCGGGGGAGCGCGCTCGAGTGCGGCGGGCGCGCTGCGCGACGACCCGGGTATCCTCGCCGTGATGGTCGAGATGGACGTCGTCGGTGTCCGCATCGAGTTGCCGAGCAATACACCGATCGCACTCCTGAGAGAGCGCTCCGGAGAACGACGCCTGCTGCCGATCTTCATCGGCGCCGCAGAGGCGACGGCGATCGCCTTTGCGCTCGAGGGTGTAGAGCCACCACGGCCGCTGACGCACGACCTGCTGCGTGACGTCTTGGTCGCGCTCAACGCCGAGCTCGCCGCAGTGACGGTCACCGAACTTCGTGCCGGCACCTTCTACGCCGACCTCGAGCTTCGAACACCAGGCGGCACGTTGCACATCTCGAGCCGTCCGTCGGACGCGTTGGCGCTCGCGCTGCGCACCGCGTCGCCGATCTACGCGAGCGAGTCGGTCCTCGACGAAGCAGGGCACCTCGACGACTCCGAGACGGTGGTCGACGGACCTCCCGAGGAAGTCGTAGAGCAGTTCAAGGAGTTCATCGAGCACGTCAACCCGGAAGACTTCGCGTCGTGACCGGGCCCTCGCGCACCCGCGTTGACAGGCACCGCGCCCCCTCGTAAGGTCGCACCACGTCGACGTAATTTCGAGCCTGTGCTTCCGAGCCCGGTCTCGCAGCTGGCTCGGTAGGAGGGCTCCACGGTGGGAAGCAGCGAAGACGGGTTCAGCGGTCGCCAGGCCGCCGACGTGGTCGGCATCAGCTATCGCCAACTCGACTATTGGGCGCGTACCGATCTGGTGCGCCCGTCCCTGGCCGATGCCAACGGGAGCGGTTCGCGTCGTCGCTACTCGTACCGTGACCTCCTCGAGCTCAAGGTCATCAAGACCCTGCTCGACGCGGGCATCCGGCTCGAGCTTGTTCGCTCGGCCTTCACGTACCTTCGCACCACGTTGGGTGACGACATCGGCAGTGCGCAGCTCGTGCTGTCGGGCTCGACGGCGGTGCTGGTGCGCGACGGCGAGGAGCTCATCGATGTCGTCAATCGCTACCGGGGCCAGGGCGTGTTGAACCTGCTCGCCCTTGACGATGTGCGTCACGAACTCGACACCGCAGTCCGTGAGCTGCGTCCGTCCCCGGCGGCGTCGGCGCTCGACACGTCCACCGCTCGCCGAGCGAACGCCGGCTGATGGCAGACGACCTTCGCCATTCTGCACTCGAAGATGCGCATCGAACGCTCGGCGCCAAGCTGGTTCCGTTCGGCGGGTGGTCGATGCCGCTCCAGTACCCGTCCGGCACGCTCGCGGAGCATCGCGCCTGCCGGAGCGGCGCAGTCGCGTTCGACGTCAGCCACCTCGGCACGGTCCGCATCGAGGGGCCCGGTTCCTTCGAGAGGCTGCAGTCCGCGCTCAGCAACGACCTGACAAAGGTCGGGCCGGGGCGAGCGCAGTACACACATCTGCTCGATGAGGCCGATGCCTCTGTGCTCGACGACATCATCGTGTGGTGGGTCGACGCCGAACGCTTCGACGTCATGCCCAACGCCTCCAACACCGACCGCGTGTGTGGCGCCTTGGGCGACGGGGCACGCGACGTCACCGCCACGCGTGCGGTCATCGCCTTGCAGGGGCCCGCCGCGCGTGCGCGCCTCGCCTCGCTCTCGCCAGAGATGGCCGAGGTCGGGCGCTTTCGTGTCGTTGGAGTGAACTGGCGTGGCGTCGACTGCGTTGTCGCCGGCACGGGTTACACCGGCGAAGACGGTGTCGAGGTCGCCGTCCCGGTGGCGCACGCGGCTGCCTTCTGGCAGGCGGTCCTCGATGCGGGTTTCGAGCCTGCCGGGCTCGGGGCACGCGACACCTTGCGCCTCGAGGCGGGCCTGCCATTGCATGGCCACGAGCTCGGTCCTGGCATCTCGCCCCTGCAGGCCGGCCTGGGTTGGGTGGTTGGGTGGGACAAGCCGGCGTTCCGAGGCCGCGATGCGCTGCTCGCCGAGCGCGCGGCAGGTCCCGCCCGTCTGCTGCGGGGCCTGAGCGTCTCTGGTCGCCGTCCACCGCGCGCCGGTCAGACGGTCCTGGCAGATGAGCTCGTCGTCGGCGAGGTGACCAGCGGCAACTTCTCACCGATGTTGGGTCACGGCATCGCGCTGGCGTTCCTCCCGCCTGATGTGGGGGAGGGGAGCGCGCTGCACGTCGACATGCGCGGCGAGCTGGTTCCCGCGACGGTCGTGCCGCTGCCCTTCGTCTGAGCTGCCTGCGCCCGCACCAACGCCGCTGGAGCTGGCCCCGCACGCCTCAGGGCCAGCTCGCGGCCGGCGTCAGTCCTCGGCGACGAACGCCTCCGGTGGGGGGCAACTGCATTGCAGGTTCCGGTCGCCGAAGCCACCGTCGATACGCCGTACCGGCGGGAAGTACTTGCGTTGCTGCAACGCCGGCACGGGGTACGCGGCGACCTGGCGGTCGTACGCGTGCTCCCAAGGTCCGGCCAGCATGGCGGCCGTGTGTGGTGCCGCTACCAGTGGGTTGTCATCGGCAGGCCACTCGCCGGAGGCGACCCTGTCGATCTCGGCGCGAATCGCGATCATGGCGTCGCAGAAGCGGTCGAGTTCGCTCAGGTCCTCAGACTCGGTTGGCTCGACCATGAGCGTCCCAGCGACGGGAAAGCTCATCGTCGGCGCGTGGAAGCCGTAGTCGATGAGTCGCTTCGCGACGTCGTCGACCGTGATGCCCGTCGCCTTGGTGAGCGGGCGGAGGTCGAGGATGCATTCGTGCGCCACGTGCCCGTCACGACCGGTGTAGAGGACGGGGTAGTAGGGCGCAAGACGGCTCGCGAGGTAGTTCGCGTGCAAGATCGCGGCTTCGGTGGCTTCACGCAGTCCCTCTGCACCCATCATGCGGATGTATGCCCAGGGGATCGGCAGGATGCCGGCCGACCCGAAGGGTGCTGCGGCGATCGGGCCTGGTCCTTCGGCGGGACCGGCCGCTGCGTCTGCGGGATGGTTCGGGAGGAACCGCGCCAGGTGTGCGCCGACTGCGACAGGGCCGATGCCTGGCCCACCGCCGCCGTGCGGGATGCAGAAGGTCTTGTGCAGGTTGAGGTGGCTGACGTCCGCTCCAAAGCGGCCCGGACGGGCAAGCCCGACCATCGCGTTCAGGTTGGCGCCGTCGAGGTACACCTGCCCGCCAGCGTCGTGGACGGCCGCGCAGATCTCGCGGATGGCCTCCTCGAACACCCCGTGCGTCGAGGGATACGTGACCATCAGCGCGGCGAGCTCCGCGGCGTGCGTGTCGAGCTTGGCCTGGAGGTCGTCCAGGTCGACGTTGCCCTCGTCGTCGCAGGCAACGACGACAACGCGCATGCCGGCCATGACCGCGCTTGCCGCGTTCGTACCGTGCGCGGAGGAGGGGATCAGGCAGATGTCACGCTGTGCCTCGTCACGCGAGCGATGCCAACTCCGGATTGCGAGCAGGCCCGCGAGCTCACCCTGCGAGCCGGCGTTGGGCTGGAGCGACACCGCCGCGTACCCCGTGATCTCTGCCAGGTACCCCTCGAGCTGCGCGATGAGGCTGCGATAGCCGAGCGATTGATCTGCCGGAGCGAAGGGATGAAGGTCCGCGAACTCCGGCCAGGTGATGGCTTCCATCTCGGCCGTGGCGTTCAGCTTCATGGTGCAGGAACCGAGCGGAATCATCGCACGGTCAAGCGCGAGGTCGAGGTCGGAGAGGTGGCGCATGTACCGCAGGATCGCGGTCTCGGAGTGGTAGGCGTGGAACACGTCGTGTGCGAGGAACGTGCTCGTACGCCGGGACATTGCAGGGATGCGGTCGCGCTGCGCCTCGGCGGCGTCCAGCGCGGGCAGGTCCACACCTGACAGACCGAAGGCGGCCCACACCGCATGGAGGTGCTCGGGGCGCGTGGCTTCGTTGCAGGCGATGCTCACCCGAAGGTCGTCGACCCGACGAAGGTTGATGCCGCGCTCCAGGGCGGCTGCGACGACGGTGTCTGCATCGTTTGGAGCAGTGGCGGTCACCGTGTCGAAGATGAGTTCGGAGTCGACGTCGATGCCGCCGGCCCGCAGACCCGCCGCGAGGATTCCGGCGTAGCGGTGGGTGCGTCCCGCGATGTCCCGCAGGCCGTCTGGCCCGTGGTAGACCGCGTACATGCTGGCAACGACTGCGAGCAGCACCTGAGCAGTGCAGATGTTCGAGGTCGCACGCTCGCGCCGGATGTGTTGCTCGCGGGTCTGCAGCGCGAGACGGTGCGCGGGTGCGCCATCCGCGTCACGTGACGTGCCGACGAGCCGGCCGGGGAGTGAGCGCTCGAGTCCCTTGCGCACTGACATGAAGCCGGCGTGCGGGCCGCCGAAGCCGAGGGGGACACCGAAGCGCTGCGAGGACCCGACCGCGATGTCCGCGCCCCACGCGCCCGGCTCGGCGAGCATGGTCAGCGCGAGCAGGTCTGTGGCCGCGACGACCAGCGCGCCGCGGTCATGTGCGGCGACGGTGAGCGCTTCGTAGTCGCGCACCCGGCCAGTTGAGGTGGGGTAGGAGACGAGGACGCCGAACACCTCGCCCTCCGGGAGCGAGTCATCGAGGTCCGCGACGACGACGGTGAGGCCAAGGGGCTCGGCACGCGTGGTGACGACTGCGATGGTCTGCGGGTGTGTGTCCGCATCGACAAGGAAGACCGCGTCCGGGGAAGCCTTCGAGGCGCGTCGACACAGGGTGAGTGCCTCAGCGGCCGCGGTGCCCTCGTCCAGCAGGGACGAGTTCGCAACCGGTAGGCCGGTGAGGTCCGACACCACGGTCTGGAAGTTGAGGAGCGCCTCGAGGCGCCCTTGCGAGATCTCCGGTTGGTACGGGGTGTACGCCGTGTACCACGCCGGGTTCTCGACAATGTTGCGTCGGATGACCGCCGGCGTCAGGGTCGGGTGGTAGCCGAGACCGATCATGGAAGTGACCGGCCGGTTCCTCGATGCGAGCACACGCAACTCCTCGAGGGCCTCTTCTTCGCTGAGCGGTGCCGGAAGCGCGAGGGGTGTGTCGGATCGGATGGCGGCGGGAACGACGGCGTCCACGAACGCATCGAGGTCGTCGTAGCCGAGTTGGGCGAGCATCTTTGCTTGCTCGTCCGCTCGTGTGCCGATGTGGCGGAGGGCAAAAGCACCACCAGCGGCAAAGTCGGAAAGGAGGCGAGAGTCAGACATGTTGGGGCTCCGAGGGCGCGCGAGATCGACGTCCTCCCCTCTGTCATCGGACCTGAGAGCTTCGCCCGAGGGCTTGCCCCTTGGGTGAGGACGAGTGCTCGCCCTGCTTTCCAGAGGTGCCTGTTCTGTGCGGTACCGGGGCCTGAGAGCTTCGGAGAGGTCTTGCTCCTTCGGCGCATCGCGCAGCGATGCTCTCCCGCACAGCGTCTGCAGCGCCTGTGAGTGTAGCCATGCGCGACACGGCAGCGGCGGTTGTCGATCACAACACGGGGCGAGGTCAGGACTCGTTGCGTGCGTTGAGAAGCACGAAGGAGCCAGTGCAGAGCGGTGTCATGGTGCCCGGCCCGGACCGGAAGCGAGGGCTACGCTGTGCGCGCCAGCTGCGGTGACCCCACGGCCGCCGGCGGGCGGGACATGGACGTGGGCACAAGGAGTGGCGACATGAACAAGCGATACGCAGTCGCACTTGCCGCAACGATGACGGGAGTCCTCCTCCTGCCCGGTTGCGGGAAGGCAGCGGAGAAGATCGGCGAGAAGGCCACCGAGAAGGCGATCGAGAGCCAGACCGGCGGCAAGGTCGACATCAACTCGAACGACGGCAAGATCAAGATCAAGACCAGCGATGGCGAAGCCGAGATGAACCTCAACGACTCGGGGGGCTATCACGTCAAGACGAGTGACGGCGAGATGACCCTGGGCAGCAACGCCAAGGTTCCCGACGGCTGGCCAAAAGCCCTCAACCCCCCGAAGGGCGCTTCGATCACGCAGTCGATCAAGAGCAAGGACTCCCTCTCGATTGGCTACACCGTCAAGGGCAAGGTCAGCGACGTGGCGAGCGACCTTGACGAGGCAGCCAAGGGCGACGACTGGAAGTCCAGCTCCGAGACCGAGATCAACGGCTCCAAGTACATGGACTACGACCGAGGCGACGATTCGCTCAGCATCATCGTGCTTTCCGATGACTCGCTCGGGAAGGGCGTCGTCTCGGTGAACATGTCGCTCCAGCTCACAAGCTCTGACACCGGCTCGAGCGACACCGCGTCGACGAGCTGATCACCTCGCCGCTCCTCCTCGCGGTGCGGCGGGTGCTACCACGACACGATGGGCCCGCTTCGGCGGGCCCATCGGCGCGTGGAGGTGCTGCCCGCGGGCTTCAGGCGAGCTGTCGGGCGATGGTACCGGTGTCGAAGTACGCGCGCACACCGATGAGGTCACGCCCGTCGAACTCGAAGAAGCAGGCGGTGCGGCACCGAAAGCGGCGCCCACTTGCCGCGATGTCTCCGAACTCTCCACGGTGCGTCCCGCTCAGCCAGAGCTCCGCGACGATCTGGTTGTCGGTGTGCCAGAGCGAGATCACCTCTGTCTGAAGGTCGGGGAAGACCTTGTGGCGCTCGCGGAGATAGGTGCCCACCTCGGCCTCACCGTTGTAGACCCGTCCCGCGCCGACGAGCTCGTAGCGGGGGTCGCGGAACGTTGCGATGATGGCCTTCGGGTCGCCCGAGCGTTCTGCCGTCAGGTGCTCCTGGAGGAGCGCTTCACGGCTCGCACGGAGCTCCTGATCGGTCGACGCAGACACCATGTGCTCGCTTTCGGTGGGGGGAAGGGGGGTCAGGATCTAGGTGAGGTGGTCGGGTTCGGTGGCACAGATCCAGTCATAGAGCGGCTGTGCGCCAAAGGCGCCAGCCCCGTGGGTGCCGACCTGCCCTCGAGTGTGCAGCGCGACGTCATGCCCGATCGACACGGGTTCCCCCGCGGCCATTGCGAGCAGCTCTGCCTGGCAGGTGCGCTCCATCGTCACGAACCAGAAGAGCGCTTCGTCGACTGTGCGGCCAACCGTGAGCAGCCCATGGTTCGCGAGGATGGCTGCCTTGCGTGTGCCGAGCGCGGATGCGATCCGGCGACCCTCGCTGGGGTCGTCGACGACCCCGGTGTAGTCCTCGAAGAGGATGTGGTCGTCGTAGAACGCGCACGCGTCCTGCGTCAGGGGCCGCAGCACGCGATGCAGGCTCGAGAAGGCCTTTCCGTACACCGAGTGTGCGTGAGCCGCGGCGACCACATCGGGGCGCGCCGCGTGGATCTGGGAATGGATTGCGAAGGCCGCGCGGTTCAGCATCCCGTTGCCTTCCACAACGGCACCGTCGGCGTCGACGAGGATCAGGTCACGCACCGACATCAGCTTGAAGCTTCGTCCGAATGGATTGACCCAGAACAGCTCCGGGTTGCCCGGGTCGCGTGCCGTCACGTGCCCGGCCACCCCTTCGTCGAAGCCCAGTCGCCCGAAGATGCGAAGCGCTCCGGCCAGGCGCTGCTTTCGCCACGTGCGTTCTTCCTCGGTGGGGCGCGCGTTGAGCGCACCGGGCGGTTGTGCAAGGTATTGGGTGATGTGGTCGCCGGTCATCGTTCCCCCGTGGTGGCCATGCGCCTCGCAGTCTACGGTGAGGGAAGTGGCCCTCCCCGGATGAACTCCCCACGTCCGTCCGGGTGGTGCTCCCGACCGATTACGGTGCACCCGCACATCGCTGCGCGCCGCTGCGAGGCGACTGCCCGACACGAGGAGGTGAATCCATGACGCAGCCCCAATCCGCTACGAGTTCGAGCGCCGTCCTGGGTACGCACGTCCTCGCGACAGACAGGGGCCCGATTCCGTGGCCGTTCACGTCCGTCTGGCGCGCCGCCATCCCGACGACCACGGGATTGGCCCCGCTCGAGGAGATCCTCCCCTCTGCGAAGGCTGTCCCGCTTGCGTCAAAGGGGGAGCGGGCATTGCTCCAGGCCTTGGCGACCGACGACGGCCACGCGGTGATGGAGCTGACCGCTCGCCCGGGTGAGCACCAGCTCGCCGCGGCCTTGCTGGCATCGCTCCGGCTGGCGGACCATCTGCCAGACCAGGCGCTCACCCTGCTGAGCTGGATCCGTTCGAGCGGCGCGAACCTCTCAGGGCTTCGCTTCGTCCGCCGTTACCTCCCGAACCTGATGGTGTTCGCGCAGGTCTCGCCCGAGCTTCGGATCATCACCTCGGCAGACAACGCGGGCGTTCCCGTCCTCGAGGCTGAGTTGCTTGACCAGGCGGGACGCCCCACCGAGGCCCTTGCGGTGCGCAAGGCGATTCCTCCGTCGGCGGTGGGCTTCCTCGTTTCCGCGGTTGAAGCACTCGCGCACGGTGCGTTCGAAGAGGTACTTGCTCAAACGGAGCGTGTCGATGCGCATGCCGACGATGTGCAGGCGTGTCTAGCCGTGTTGCGGGCGCGTGCCATGCAGGGTCTTCGCCGCCACGGCCCAGCCGATGCGCAGTTCGCAGCTGTCGCAAGCGTCGTCGGCCTTCCGCAGTCCTTGCGGCTCTGGATCCTGCGTGGCCAGGTGGAGCTGCACACCGCGTCGGGCCGCAAGAGCGAAGCGCAACTGGCCGAAGCCGAGCGGAGCGCCCTCGCGCAACAGCTCTTCGGCGGCGCACCTGGCGCGGAGCTCCCTACACCGCCACCGCAGCCAACACCCGAGAACCCCATCGCCCCCGTGGCGGAGCCAGCCCTCGACGAGCCGGGTGTCGTCGGCGCCGGGGGAGAGGCCGCGGACGAAGCTCCGCGCACTCCGTCGGTCGGTGTGCCACCCATGCATCCAGGGCGATCGCGGCTCGTCGCCATCGAGGATGCGCAGGCACGCGTGCGCCGTCAGCCACGCTGGGCGGAGACCCCCGGCACGCTCGGCGGCCGGCCCCAGGAAGACTTCCAGGAGGAGGTCGACGAGCTCATCGGCGGCGGTCACCTCGAGGCAGCCGAGTCACTGCTCCTGGCGCTGCTCGACGCGCTCGACGACCTTGTAGACGATCGCCACACGCTCGACCCGACGCACTACATCTCGCTCGCCGGCCTCTTCGCGCAGCGGATGATGCCGGCGGAGGAGCTTGCCGTGCTCCAGCGGCTCGTCGATGCCTATCGCAGGGCAGGGCTCGAGCCACCGCCCGAGGTGTTGCGCCAGATGGACCGCGTCGATGCCGACCTCCGGAGGGTTCTCGGCGCCTAGGCGCGACCGAATCGAGGCGGCGGCGAGCAGCAGCGCTGGGGCGACAGGCGCTTCGGACGTGGCTACGGCGTCGGCGTCGGCGCGGGCGCAGCGGCCACGGTCGTCGTCGTCGAGTCGTCGCCCGGGTGCTTCGGGTTCATCGATACCGATCCGCCGAGCAACTCGATGAAGGTGCGCAACCTGACCTGCGCGAACGATGCGTTGTTCATCGCGGCGAGCCGGTAGGACGTGGCCTGGTCGATCGTGTCGGTGTTCACGTCGGCGGAGTAGGACTGGGCGCAGTACGTCACCGATGCGTTGATGAGGTCGAGCGCGCGCTTGAACGCCACGTTGAGCTTCTTCGCCTGGAGCTTGGGCAGCGCCTTGGCTTGGGTCAGCGAGTCGCCCAGCTTCTTGCACTTTCCCTCGTAGCCGGGTACGTCGCTGGAGGGGAACGCCACGTCTTGTGCGTCGGCGACAAGGGTGTAGACGAGCTCTTGGTGCGCCGTCCACCACGCGTTGTCTGCCGGTGTCCGGTAGTTCGGGGGATCTGCGAAGGCGCAGCCAGCAGCGACGAGCCCGCACAACAGGGCGGTCGCCAGAACGTGTCGCGCGCGGCGGCCGACGAGGTGAGAGATGCGAGGAGTGCCCATGGCTCGGATGAGCCTACTCAGCTCATGCAACACGATTGGGCATCTCATGGCACAGGATCAGACACCGTGCTGGTGCCGGGGAGGGTTTCGGTTCGATACCGCCATCGAGCCTACTTGGACTTTACAGAACGAGGATTATGGGCGTTTCTCGCCAGGCACCAGGTCCGCCTCGAGACCGATCCCGTCGAGTCCGCTCCAGATCAACGTCGTCAGGTCTTCTGCCAGCTGTTGTGCAGTCGTCGACCCGGGGGCTGCGAGCCACCATTCGCCAGCGATCATGATGGCGCCGATGATCGCGAAGCTCCACGGTGTCGCCTTGGCCGGATCGCTGCCTGCCGCACTCAACGCAGCTCGGATGCGACCCGCGATGTCGCTTGCGAGCGTGACCACGAGCTGCCGCTGCGTCTGGTTCGCCGACCCCGTGCGCGCCGCCTGCGCCATGAACTCGTACAGCTGCGGTTCCTCCTCGACGAACTGCAGGAATGCGTGGATGCCCTCGTAGGTCAGCTGGCGAGCCGGCATCGGCTGCAACAGGCTGCCAAGGGTGCGCGCTCGAACGAGCTCGGCGACACGTTCCGTCAGCGCTGATGCAAGACCCGCCTTGTCGCGAAAGTGGTCGTACAGGATCGGCTTCGTGATGCCCGCTTCCTGCGCGATCTCCTCCATCGACGCTCGCGCCCCGGCCTGGCGTATGGCCCGCTGCGCTGCATCGAGGAGCTCTCGTCTGCGTTGCGTTCGATCGACGGTCGGACCGGGCGGTCTGCCTCGCCGACGCGGCGAGGGTTTCGGGTCAGAGGAAGATGAGACGTCCGCCACAGGCCTCAGGCTAGCCACCGTACGCGCGGTAACCCGGAACCGGCACAGGTGGACGTGCCTCGCGGCATGACGCCGCCTGGCTCCGCTCTCCGCCTGCTCAACCTTGCTAATGTCGCCGCGTTCATCCATGTGAACGGGCCTGCGGCCGCGTTGCGCGAGGCGTGCTCGCGTTTCCTGCCGAGGCCGGAACGACACCTGAATCCCGGGGGACTCGACTCGTGACACGACGCTCCGTACGCCCATTGGCGATCTTGCTCGTTGCGATACTTGGCGTCGTTGGCGCCGCCTGCAGCAACGACAGCTCCAGCACGAAGCCCGGTAGCAAGCCTGCTGGCAACGGCGGGGCGTTCCCCGTCGCCGACATGAACAAACCGCAGTTCGAAGGCACACCTCACCAGGGAGGCGAACTGGCATTCGGCCTCGAGTCGAAGATCGTGTCGCTCGACCCGGGTGGACAGATGATCCAGCCGGCCGACCTCACCGTGGGTTTGGCGCTGTACGACACGCTCGTGAAGTACGACGACAAGGGCCGCACGACCGGCAACCTCGCAGAGAGCTTCTCAAGCAGCCCCGACCTCACCACCTGGACGTTCAAGCTGCGCCCAAACGTGAAGTTCGGTGACGGCACGCCGTTCAACGCGGACGCAGTCGTGAAGCACATCGAGCGCCTCAAGGGCCTGCCGACGTGTAGCTGCGCCAGCGACATCAAGAAGATTGCAAGCGTCGAGGCGACCGACGACCTGACGGTCGTGTTCCACCTCACCGGTCCCAACGTGGCCTTCCCGGTGTTCCTGTCCAACAGCCCGGGCTTCGTCGTGTCGCCCACGCAGGTGGCGAAGTACGGCGCCGACTACAGCAGCCACCCGATGGGTGCAGGTCCGTTCCGCCTGGTCACCATGGGCGACTCGGTGACGGTGGAGCGCAACCCGTACTACTGGCGCAAGGACGACCAAGGTCGACAGCTGCCCTACCTCGACCGCATCGAGTTCAAGTCGTTGCCCGACTCGAACACCCGCCTCCAGGCGGTGCAGTCGCAGGCCGTGCAGATCATGCAGACCGCCGACACGGGCAACCTCGTCGACGCCCGCAAGGACAAGAACCTTGCGATCCAGGCGGTCACCGGCTCGAGCGCCACGATCCTCATCCTCAACTCGCACCAAGCGCCGTTCGACGACATCCGCGCACGGGAGGCGCTCAACTACGCCATCGACCGTGATGCCCTCAACCAGCAGAGCTACCAGGGTGCGCGGGTGCCGGCGTACGGGTTCCTGCCGCCGACCGACCCGTACTACGACCCCGAAGGCCAGCTCCCCCACTACGACCCCGACAAGGCTCGCTCGTTGGTCGCCGCCCTGAAGAAGGACGGCAAGAATGTCAACTTCGAGGCGGTCTGCATCTCTACGCCCGAAGCAACCACCGTCTTCCAGGTCCTCAAGGGACAGGCCGAGGCGGTCGGCGTGAACGTCACGCTCAAGCAGCTCGACCAGGCCACCTACGTCGCAAAGATGCTCAGCGGCTCGGGTGACTTCACGGCTGGCTGCTTCCGTAGCCCGCAGATCCCCGACCCGAACGACGTCGACTCGGCGATCCACACCGGGGGCTCGCTGAACCTCGGCAAGATCAGCGATCCGGCGATCGACAACGCGATGGACGCCGGTCGCGCCACGACCGACTTCGCAGCGCGCAAGAAGCAGTACGACATCGTGCAGCAGGAGCTCGCAAAGGGCGTCTACATCGTGCCGATGCTCTTCGACCTCTACGGCAACATCCACCTGACGAGCGTGAGCGGCCTCGAGCGTCCGTGGCCGAACTCGCTCGGGCTGATCAGCGTCGGAACGCTCTACCTGAAGAAGTAGCCGCTGAGCCTGCTCGCCAGGCGCATCGACGAAGCTCGGAGGCCGGTGCCGTTCAGGTGCCGGCCTCCGACGCGAGCGGGAGGAGCACCCGGAAGCGAGCCCCCTCCCCCGGCGCGGTGAACAGCTCGATTCGCCCCTCGTGCGCCTCCACGATGGCGGCAACGATGGCCAGGCCGAGGCCCGTGCTGCCCTGCGCCCGCCCGCGTGCTGGATCGGCGCGGTAGAAGCGCTCGAAGACACGGGAAGCATCGCTTGCATCCATGCCGGGACCGGCGTCGCTCACCTCGAGAGACGCGAAGCGCGACGGACCGACGTCCACTACCCCCAGGCTCAGCTGAATCGGGGTGGTCGCCGGAGTGTGCCGGAGCGCGTTCCCAACCAGGTTGCCGACGACCT
Organism: uncultured Iamiaceae bacterium; assembly: GCA_964621605.1. Classification (GTDB taxonomy): domain Bacteria; phylum Actinomycetota; class Acidimicrobiia; order Acidimicrobiales; family Iamiaceae; genus CAZUMJ01. Next base: position 22,827 of record CAZUMJ010000016.1, read on the forward strand.
CACGAAGCTGGGCCTCGTCTCCCGAGACGGACACCACGAGGTCGGCCTCGGGCAGATGCAGCGCGATCGGTCGCTCGGGGGAGAGCGTTCGAGCATCGAAGGCCGCATCGGTGAGGATCGGGGCCAGCTCGACAGTGCGGTGTGTGACCGGCGCGCGCTGGTCGAGGCGAGCGAGGTGCAGAAGGTCCTCGACGAGCGAACCCATCCGCGTGGACTCGTCCTCGATGCGTCCCAGCATCCGATCGAGCGCCGTCGCGTCGAGGGTCTCGCCCTGACGACGCGCCAGTTCCGCGAAGCCGCGGATCGACGTGAGTGGCGTTCGCAGCTCGTGGCTGGCGTCGGCCACAAAGCGCCGCATGCGTGCCTCGGACGCCCGCGCCGTCCCCTCGGACTCTTCGCGTCGATGCGCCGCCTGCTCGATCTGGGTCAACATCGCGTTCAGGGCAGCGGCAAGTCGGCCAACCTCGGTGTGGGCCGGGGCATCAGGCACCCGGCGTGACAGGTTCCCGGCGCCGATCGCCTCGGCTGTCTCCTCGATCGCGGTGAGCGGACGAAGCGTGAGACGCACGACAGCGAAGCCAAGCAATGCGAGCAAGAACAGAACCCCGACACCGGTCAACACCTCCACGGTCTGGAGGTGGCCGAGCGTCGCATCGACGTCGCGCAGGCTCGTCGCAATGACGATCGAGCCCACCCCGCCCGGGTAGCTCACAGGCCTGGCGACGGCACGCCACTCCTCGCCTCCCCCGTCGTTGGTGGCCGTCGTGAACGGGCGTCCGCGGAGCTGGATGGCACGGTCGTAGGTGATGCCGGCGATGTCGGGCGGACGGTGCCCGCCGAGGTCACCCTGGGTGTTGGGTGTCGCGATCAGGTGCCCCTGCGCGTCCATGACGAGGAAGACGAGCTCGTTCGGAAGTCGGCTCGGGCCACCACCGTTCCCCATCATCCCTGGGCCAAGACCTTGATCGTCGAGGCTCACCGAGGCTGCGACGAGGCGCTGGTCCGTCTCATGGAGCAGATAGCTGCGCAAGAGGTCGTTCCCCACAACAGCCGTGCTCGTGATCCCGAACGCGGCGAGCACCATCAACGCTCCCACAAGCCGGAGGCGGAGCGTGCTGGCGGCCCAAGCACGACGGAAGGGGTTCCGGGGCGTCGCCACGCCGAGCAGCTCGTTCACCCGCCCTGCGGGATGCGCACCACGTACCCGACGCCGCGCAGCGTGTGGATGAGGTGCGGCTCGCGGTCGTCGACCTTGCGGCGTAGGTACGAGATGTACGACTCCACGATGTTCGAGTTCCCGTCGAAGTCGTACTGCCAGACGTGGTCGAGGATCTGCGCTTTCGACAGCACCCGCCCCGCGTTCACCATCAAGTAGCGGAGCAGCTTGAACTCGGTCGGCGACAACGCGACGAGGGAGTCACCTCGTCGCACCTCGTGGCTGTCCTCATCGAGGCGCAGGTCTCCTACGACAAGTGTCGACGCGGTGCGGGCTCCATGACTGCGCCGCAGGACGGCCCGAATACGAGCGACCACCTCATCCAGGCTGAACGGCTTGGTCACGTAGTCGTCGCCGCCCACCGTGAGTCCCGCAACCTTGTCTTCGCCTGCGTCTCGCGCCGTGAGGAAGAGCACGGGCGTGGTGCGCCCATGGCCCCGAAGCTGGCGTACGACGCCGAAGCCGTCGAGGTCGGGGAGCATCACATCGAGGACGACGAGATCCGGCTGCATCTGCTCGACTGCTCTGAGCGCCTCGTTCCCGGTCGTCGCGGTCATGACCTCGAACCCCTCATAGCGCAGCACGGCGGAGAGAAGTTCGACGATGTTGGGTTCGTCGTCGACGACCAGCAGGCGCGCCTCTGGCACCGCTGCGGGTGGCACCGTCGCGGACCCAGACGGGGTATCGCTCATGGGGTTGGAACTCACAAGGAGAGGGTGACCCAGCGGGGTGACGTCGACCTGTGCAGATGCTGGGAGTTACCTGGGAGTCTAGAACGCCCTCCACCGACCCCAGCGTTCGGTGGCGGGCGACTCGTTCGGTAGGCTCGCTCCCCTATGTCACGTCGTATCGAGGTTGAACTGACGAGCTCCCGTGAGGACGGGACCTGGACTTGGCGGGCTGCCGGGGCACGGGAACCCAAGGGGACGCTCAGCGGTTCGCTCCTTCCCACGAGCGCTGCCGTGGGAGACGTCGTGCGTGCCGAGGTCGAGGTCACCCTTGATGGGACGGTGGTGCTGAGCGTGCTGCCACCCAAGGGAACGACTCCGCTCCCCGAGCTGCTCGAGTTGCTCGGGACGGGGCGCGAAGAGCCACTCGTGACGACCGTGCTCGCCCCCAAGAGAGAAGGTCGCCGTGACCGCGGCGAGCGCGGTCCGCGCCGCGACCGGGCAGAGCGCGCCCCCCGTGGCGAGGGTGAGCGTGGGCCCCGCCGTGACGGAGCAGGGCGCAACCCGCGAGGCGAGCACGACCGCGGCGGAGACCGACGTCCGAGTGGGGACCGACCAACCCGCAGGCCCGCGGCGCCGGCGACCCCTCCCCGCCCGAAGGCGAAGCGCCTGCGCGCCGGCCGCACGCATCGCAACGCGGTGCTCGCGACCCTCAGCCCAGAAGAGCGCACCGTTGCAGAGCAGGTCCTGCGCGCGGGCATCCCCGGCGTGCGGCAGAGCATCGAGAAGCAGAACGAACAGGCCCGAGCCGATGGGCTCCCGGAGGTGCACGCCGACGCCTTGTTGGCGCTTGCCGAGCAACTGCAGCCGAAGCTGCGGGTGGCCGAGTGGCACGACCGCGCGGAAGCAGCATTGGCCGACATCGACGAGCTCGATCTGCGTGACCTCCGCACGGTCGTGGTTGCCGCCGCCGACAGCGCCCGCGATGACGAGACCCGGGCGCTTGCAGAGCAGCTGCGCGTCAAGCTCACCGAGCGAGTCGACGCCGCACAGCAGGAATGGCTCACCGACCTGCGCACGGCGCTCGACGAGGGGCGCACGGTGCGGGCGCTGAAGATCAGCTCTCGCCCGCCCAAGGCGGGGGTGCCCGTGCCACCAGACCTGCTCGCAGGCTTGACCGACGCAGCTACCGCGGCGCTGACCACCGACGCTGGCTCTGACCGTTGGAAGATGCTCATCGAGGCGCTTGCCTTCTCCCCCGTGCACAGCGCGGTCGTGCCCGAGGCGGTGCCAGCCTCACCGAGCGAGGACCTCCTCGCCGTGGTGCGCAAGTCTGCGTCGCGCGTGCCCGCGCTCGCGGCGAAGTTCGGCATCGAGGCACCCACGCCGGGCGCACGGCGTCCGCGCAAGCCACCGCGTCCCCCGAAGCCACCTGTGGCGCCGGAGTCAGCGGAGGTTCAGGAGCCCGCGGCAGGTGATGCGGCGCAAGCGGTCGCTTCGCAGCCGGCCGAAGCCGCCGCATCCGGGGAGTCGGCCGCCGAATCGATCACGGTTGCCGAGGTGGCGGTCGACGCGGTGACCGAAACACCCGGCGACGTGCCGACCCCGACGGGCCTCTAGCCAGACAAGCCAGCGAACACCAGCACGTCGGCTGGGGTGCGGGCGACAAGGTCGCCGGCCACGGGCACCGCGCGCCGGTTCCAACCTGCGAGCACGAAGCGACTCCCTGCGTCTGCCGCGCAGGCGCGGTCGTGCTCCGTGTCGCCCACGAAAAGCGCGTCCACTGGATCGACGCCGAGGGCGTTGAGCATGGGCGTCAGCGCCTTCGCTCCCGCGAAGGCGTCGGCGAACCATGCCGTAACCGGCTCCCACCCCAGGCGGCCCAGCTCTGCCCGGCCGGACGACCCGTGCTTGTTGGAGCACACCGCCCAGCGCGGGAGCTCGCCGAGGAGCTCCTCGACACCTGGAAACGGCTGGGCGCTCGTGGTGTCATACGCATCCAGATAGGACTCGAGGCTGAGGCCGAGACGCCGACATTCCACTTCGAGCACATGCCCGTAGGTGACGGCGTGGCGTGCGACTCCGAGCGCCACGAACGCATCTGCGAGGGCCTTGTCGCTATCGAGGAGCGTGCCGTCGAGATCGCAGACCACGAGCTCGGCGCGCCTGCACGCGGTGCTCACGCCGAGGGATGCTGGGGCGCCGATCGGCGTGCGCGTCCAGATGATGCGTCGACTCTGCCGAGGAACGTCCCGGTCGAGAGGTCTTCGTCCCACCGGGCCGAGCAGCGCAGGCAGGCGCAGGAATCGATATGGGGCGTGGCCAGATACAGCCGGGTCACGTCGAACGACCCACAGTAGGGGCATGCACGACGTTGGGGAGCTCCGTCGGAGGCTTCGCTCGACACGTGAGCGACCCTACTGAGGCTTCTCGACGCACGTGCGGATGCCCTCCCCCAACTAGGGTTCGCGCATGGTCGACTACGAACTCATCGGACACGTCGGTGTCATCACCATCAACCGCCCGGAGGCACGCAACGCCGTCAACGGCGACGTCGCCAAGGGCATCGAGGCGGCAATCGATGCTCTCGAAGCAGACGACGCCGCGTGGGTGGGCATCCTCACGGGCGCCCGCACCGAGAAGGGCTACATCTTCTGCGCGGGTGCCGACCTGAAGGCGATCAACGCAGGCCAGGCAGCCGATCTCATCACCGCGAAGGGTGGCTTCGCCGGCATCGTGAAGCGCGAGCGATCGAAGCCGATCATCGCTGCCGTTGACGGTCCTGCCCTTGCCGGGGGCACCGAGATCGCCCTGTCGTGCGACCTCATCGTCGCATCGAAGACGGCCACGTTCGGCATCCCTGAAGCCAAGCGCAACCTCGTCGCCGGAGCAGGCGGCCTCTTCCGCCTGCCGCGCAAGCTGCCTCGCAACATCGCCATGGAATGTGCGCTCACCGGCGACCCGATCGGGGCAGAACGCGCGCACCACTTCGGCCTTGTCAATCACCTCTGTGAGGAAGGCGAGGCGCTGGCCGTGGCGCAGGAGCTTGCAGCGCGCATCGCGTTGTGCGCACCGCTCGCCGTGCGCGAGAGCCGCGCGATCATGCTGGCGGCAACCGACCAGCCTGACGAGATCGGTTGGCGACTGTCCGACGAGGGCATGGCGAAGATGCTGAGCAGCGAGGACCTCGGCGAGGGCCTCATGGCATTCATCGAGAAGCGCGAGCCGCAATGGAAGGGTCGGTAGCAGCGCTCGCCCCACGCTCGCGTTCCGAGACTTGGCGCACGGGTCTGTCGTCGTCCACGACGGGCCCGTGCGCCGCTTTTCGTTTGAGGGTACGGCCGAGGCCACCGTCGTGGGTGACCATCAGCCAGCGGTCGTCCCTCAGGTGAAGAGGTCGATGTATCCGTGCTCGTGCAGGAAGTCGGCGAGACCCGGGGCGAGCCTCCACGCCGACACCTCGTCGAGGGGCACCCACGCGACTTCAGCGGCATCATCCCCGGCAGAGGCGCGATCGTCTCCGAGGAGCACGACCTCGAAGTCGCACACCACCATGTGTGGCTCGTCGAGCAGCTCTGCGATTCCGAGCAGGCCGCCGCAAGCCCCCTCGAGTCCGGTCTCTTCCAGCAACTCCCGCACCACTGCCTCGGCCAGGGTCTCACCCCCCTCGACCTTGCCGCCGGGGATCGCCCACTCCCCCGCTGCGGGGCCATGGCCTCGGCGCACGAGGAGGATACGGTCGTCGTCGACCACGACGGCTCCGACGCCGAGGATGGGACGCGGTTCGCTCATGGGGTACGAGGGGTCAGGGCGCGATGCACGACGATCGCGCGCGCCACGAGTCCGGCGGTCTCGAAGAAGTTCTTGGTTGCACGGTCACCCGGCAGCGCAAGGGCGTCGATCCCCGTGCAGCCCGCACGCGTCGCCCATTCGACGACACTTGAGAGCAGCAGTTCTCCGACACCGAGCTCACGTGCGGCGTCCAGCACGAACAGCTCTGCCACTCGTGCGAGCGTCGTGCCGTCAGCAAGCGCCTCGACGAACGCGATGGCGTACCCGACCGCGAGCTCATCGAGCGACCCGACGAGAACGAGCGCATCGGGCCGCTCCAGCAGGTCGGACACGGACAGCGGTGATGGCAGTGCGTCACGTCGCAGCCAGAGGCTTCCGCCGCGCTGATCGCGCACCGTGTCGCGAGCGGCGCTCGAGAGGTCCTCGATGGTCGAGGCATCGTCCGCCCGAGCGCGGCGTACGTGTGCCTCTGGAACGAGATCCGACACCGACTACCACCTCATGTGCGTGCGATCAGGCTTGAAGCTGGGCGATGCGACCGAGCACCGTCTTGCGGCCACGGTGTGCCTGCTCATAGCGCGCGATCGCGTCGAGCTCGTCCGGGCGCAGTCCCGCGAGCCGCGCCACGACCTGTGACGCCGCGAGGCTGTCGTACGACGGAATCGCGAGACCTGCCGCGCCGTTTTCGACCGACGCAGCGGGCGAGCTCGCAACGGGCGCGTGTGCAGGTGCCGCTGCACGCTCCGGCGCGGTGGTGGGCTGCGTGGGAGGCAGCAGCCCGAACTGCGCCAAGAGGCCTCGTGCATCGTCATGCACCTGGCCGAGGCGGTCCTCTGCTTGCTTCCGTCCCATCTGGACGGCGAACTGCCCGAGGACCCGTGCGTTGCCGACGTGGACCCGGCCCTTCTCCGCGTAGGAAGGAAGCCGCGCTGCCGCTTCGGCTAGTGCACCCAGCGGGGCATACAAGAACAGGTCGAGCGCGCGCTCGGTTGGCCGAGAAGACTCTGTCACGCCCGCCATCATGGCCGATACGCCCTCCCCGGGCGAATGCCCGGGGCCCGACAACTCGCTACACGCAGTCGGTGCAGAGCTGGTGCTTCGGGTCCGCGAGCTGCGACGGGTGCTTCACGAGGAAGCAGGACTGGCAGACGAACTCGTCAGGACGCTTCGGGGGCACCCGGTTTGCCGAGTTGGTCCGGTCTTCGGTGTCGAGGGCGACCTCGTCTTCCTCGTCGTCCTCGTCGGTGCCGGCGGCGATGCGGTCACGCAGGATGGTGTCGAGGTCCTCCTCGACGTCGTCGGCGTCGAAGTCGTCCTCTTCGTCGTCGTCGTCGCCATCGCCATGCGGGCGAGAAGGCTTTGCCGGTGCCGGAACGTCGTCGAGGTCACCTTCGTCGTCGTCGTCACCTTCGCCGTCGAAGACCGGATCGATCTCTTCTCCCTCGAGGTCGTCCTCCTCGAGGTCGTCGTCCTCCAGGACGCCGTCGCCAAGATCCTCGTCCTCGAGGTCGCCGTCGCCGAGTTCCTCGTCGAACTCGGACTCGTCGTCGATCAGCTCGTCGTCAGCCATGGTGTCCTTCGGTGGTGCCGCCGGCGGGCGGTCGCCGCTTGCGGGTGATCGGATCGGGGCGGGGACGGACCCGCGGATCGGGGATGATACGCCGTACAGCGGGCATTACCGCACATCCCTTCCAAAGTCATGCGTGCCGCGTGTCACGGGCTCCTCCCGGGTGGTCAGAAGCCCTGTGCAGCCTGCCTGGCGGCACGACGCCGTTCCCCGTCGAGGCGTCCGAGCGCTGGGCCGTCGCCATGGTCGACGAAGCGCATCATCGCAGCGACGGCGTGATGGCCTGCCTGGTCCGCGATGAGGCGATGCATCTGCTGCGCAACGCGGCGATACGCGGGGTGACCTTGCGGCATGGTGCGCAGCTCGAGCACGTGCATCGCCTCGCGTGCGTTGAGCTGCAACACGAAGCGGAGACGGAACGCGAGCGAGACCGCGTACGCGGCCTGCTCGGGAAAGCCTGCGACGAGGTCGTCGTACAACGCCCCAGACCGCGCCATCGCCTCGTCGAACTCGGCACCAACACCCGCATCAACCACCGCGGGAGGGCGCACGTACCCGTGCCGTGGCGTGAGTGCCTGCCATTCAACCGTCAACATGCGGTGACGTTGCAGGTCCCGAAATGCCCCATAGTCGGCAAGGACGTCGAATCGGTACACGAGACGCTCCAACGCGCGACCTGGCTTGTGGCGGCGGTTGCGGCGGTCGCCGACGTATGCCTGGACGATCTCCATGCGTTCAGCAGGGCTGAGGGCTCGAACCCGATCCTCGATGTCGCGCTCAGAACGCCAGGAGTACGGGTAGAGCATCGCGGTGAGGAGCTTCACCTCTGCGTCAGGATCGAAATGCGTCAGCGTGACGTCCGCGGCGTCGACCGACGCAGGGACCGATGCGTTGTCGTCGCTGCCCAGCATCCGGGAGGTGACCTCAGCCATCGCCTCCTGCCGATCGGAGAGGTACCCGCTCCACAGTTCACCGCGGTCGGGCATGTCGACCCGGCGCAAGAAGGACGGGATCACCTTTCGGAGCTCGTGCAGCATCAGGGCGGCATAGGAGCGCGCCTCGGGCAACGGATGCGCTCGCATGCGCAGCAGCAGCTGCTCGTAGCCCTGGCCGGTTCCGTAGATGCCGAGGTTCGACAGCGATGCTCCTGGCAGGATGCCGCGCGCCGCGTCGAACGCCCGGGCGCGGATTGCCTGCCGGTACACGAAGTCTGAGTCGCCGTCCGCTTTCGGCACCTGCGCACGGAAGTACTCCTGCAGTCGTGGAACGAGGGTCGCGTACGTATCGAACAGGCGATCCATGTCGCCCACGTAGCGCGTGCCGAAAGGCGACGCGAGGAGCGCGGGGTCTCGGTAGTAGCGGTAGCGGCCACCCAAGCGGCTGTCGTAGGCGATGTAGCGAGTCGATTGCTCCAGGTACGACATCAACCGGCCGCGTTCCAACACCTTCGTCAGCAGGTTCGACGCCTGTTCGCACGCCAGGTGCACGCCCCCGAGTTGCGCTACCGAATCGTCGCCGTAGTCGACGAAGACGCGCTCATAGAGTTGCTCGGCGCGTGCAAGCCCGACCGTCGCGTCGACGCCAGCGTCGCCGGCAATGTCGAGGTCACCCAGAAACTCGTCGAGGAAGAGCCGCCGAAGGCTCTTGGAAGACCGGGAGTAGCGGGCGAACAAGGCCCCCTTGACCACCTCGGGCAGGTTCACGAGTGCGAACACCGGCCCGTCGAGGTTCGTGAAGTAGCGGCGCAGAACGTCGGCCTCTTCGGCGGTGAACTCCTCGGAGACGTACACGGCCACGGCAGGACTCTAGGGTCCGGTCCTGGCTCGTTCGGGGACCGTCAGGCGTCGGCCGCCCGACGCCGAGCGTGTCCGTCGCGCACGCTCCGAACCAGCTCCGGATCTTGCCAGAGGTCCAGCGCGATGAGCGCCAACGCCTTGGCACCGTCTTCGATCGCGAGCGCCGCCTCGGGTCCGCCAGCCGCCCGTGCAAAGTCGGCTGTGTGGATGGCGACCCCGGGCGGAGCGATCGCGATCATCGGATGGATCGACGGCACCACCTGGCTGACGTTGCCCATGTCGGTCGAGCCAGCGACACGAGCCTCTCCTGGCTTGGCGACCGTGCGACCGAGCCTGCTCGCATGCGCGACGTAGCGCTCGACCAGGAGGGGGTCGTCATCCATCTCGGCATAGGTCGGGCGTGGCCAGCTGATCTCGATGCTGCACCCGGCGGCGTCCGCACCTGCGGTGAGGCAGGCCACCACGCGTTCCTTCAACGCGTTGAGGCCCGCGGTGGTCGGCGACCGAACGAACCAGGTTGCAGCGGCGGTCGCCGGGACCACGTTCGCCGCGCTGCCCCCGTCGGTGAAGATGCCGTGGACGCGCTCGGTCGGCAGGATGTGCTGGCGAAGCGCCGCAACGTTCTGATAGCCGAGGACCGCGGCGTCGAGGGCGTTTCTGCCGAGGTGGGGCGCCGCCGCGGCATGCGCGGCCACGCCGTGATAGGTCACGTCGGCCTGAGAGATGGCCAAGGTGTCCATGTTCGTGAGATCAGCATCAGCTGGGTGCACCATGAGTGCCGCGGCGAGGCCGTCAAAGGCACCACGGTCGATGAGGTGGACCTTTCCCCCGCCGCCCTCCTCTGCTGGCGTCCCGAGGACGACAACCTGACCACCGGCTGCAGCAGCGACGGCTCCCGCGCCGACCGCAGCCCCCGCCGCGATCGCCGCGATGACGTTGTGGCCACACGCGTGGCCGAGACCGGGCAGCGCGTCGTACTCGGCCAGGAACGCCACACGGGGACCATCCGTACCGATCCGGGCATCGAACGCCGTCGCCAGCCCGTAGGCAGCTCGCGTGACGGCGTAGCCCGCCCCCTCGAGAAGCTCGCACAGCCGGTCGTGCGCGTGGTGCTCGTCGAAGCCGAGTTCGGGAGTGGCGTGGAGGGAACCGGCGAGTGCGACAAGTTGCGGGAGGGCGGCATCGATCGCAGCGATGGCGGCACTGGCTGCGCTGTCAGTGCCAGAGGTCGGTTGAGCGGTGGCGGACATCGCGGCCGACGCTAGTCGTGGCGTAGGACGATCTTTCCGAACTGGTCGCCCCTGCGCAGCAGCTCAAGCGCTGCCGGATAGTCGGCGAGCGGGAACGTTGCCGCGATCGGAATCGCCAGGTCCGCGCCGACGAGGTCGGTGACGGACGCGAACTCTTCGTAGCTGCCCATCGTCGCGCCGATGATCTCGTGCTGCTTGAAGAACAGGCGTGGGAGGTTCAGGGTCACCTCTGACCCGGAGGTTCCACCGGCGACGACCAGCCGGCCACCCGGAGCCAGCGCCCGGATGCTTCGGTCCCACGTTGCGGGGCCGACCGTCTCGACAACGACGTCCGCGCGCACGTCCCACTCCTCCACTGAGTGGAAGGTGCGCGCAACCCCGAGCGAGGTGGCCTGCGCTCGCTTCGATTCCTGGGTAGAGGTAGCGACGACGTGGGCACCCATCCGTACGCCAAGGGCGGCCGCTGCCACCCCTACCCCACCTCCCACGCCGACGACGAGCAGCGTCTCTCCGGCACGCAACCGAGCGCGACGCAGCATGCGCCATGCCGTGAGATAGGCAACTCCGTACGCGGCACATTCCTCCCAGGATCGGCCCTCGGGCTTGGGGACGACGTTCCGCTCGGGGAGCACGACGAGCTCGGCGTGGCCGCCCCAACGGTGTTCTCCGACGATCTGCAAACCAGGACCGATCGGCGCGTCGATCCCTCGTGCCACGACCTCGGGAAGCGGGCACACGGCAGGATTCACCACCACCTGGTCACCGACCTTCAGCGACGTCACGAGCTCGCCGATCGCCGCAACTGTCCCTGCCACGTCGCAACCGGGGACATGCGGCAACGTCGGCCGCGGCAGGCCCTTCATCAGCCAGAGGTCCATATGGTTCAGCGACGATGCAACCACGCGGACCGCCACATCCTGGGGTCCCGGTTTCGGGTCGTCCAGCTCGCCCCACGCGTACGTGCCGGGGCTCTCAGAGAGGATCCAAGCCTTCACGAGGCAGCACGGTAGCGGCGCGCGAGGCCCGCACGACGCGGCGTAGCACGAGCGCCGGAATCGATCAGACGACGACCTGGAGGGCGTCGGGCTCGACCCTGAGTGCGATGGCACGTACCCGACCCATCGGCTCCCCATCGAGGGAGACAGGCCGCGGCTTGTCGAACTCTTCCAGCAGGTGCGCCACGCGAGAGGTCCGCAAGCTCGGATGGGGCAGGTGGCTGCCGGTAGGCAGCCGGCGTCGAGCCTTCAATCGCTCGCCCAACGGAAGCGAGCCCGCGGTGACATCGACCATGCCATCGTTGGGGTGGCCTCGTGGGGCCAGATCCCACGCCCCGAGGAACTCCGCGTTCATCGCCGCAAGGCAGGGGCCGCTCCACCCGCGTCCGCGGCACACCAGATGCGCGACGAACCAGTGCTGCCGACCGTCGAGCAGGACCGACACGACATCGACCGAGAGGCGCAGTCGATCCGCATCGACGCCTGGCGCGACGGTGCCCGCACCTCCGAGGGTGCGGCAGAGGTCTCCCCCGGTCAGCCCCACGATCCCGAGCGGCTCCGCGGCTCTCCGACGTTGTTCGACGTAGGTTCGCAGCGACCGGTCAGAGGTGAACACGGGTGCGTCGCGTGGCAGCCCACCGGGCTCACCCCACGCCTCACCCTTGCGAACCGTCACGACCCCCGACCCACGTCGGCTTGCTCTGCCACCACGACTCCCCGCCGAAGCGCGTCGACGCACGTGCGTGCGCTGACCCGTGTGGCCGGCAGAGGAGCGCGCATCGCAAGTTGCTGGAGCAGATCTGCAAGGACGCGGAAGTTGCGTACCGCGTCCCCGCCCGACAGATCGACGAGGTCGAACACCTCCGCAAGATCCGCGCCGCACGCCCAGGCGCCCGCGGCCAGCACGAACGTCGCGTCGGGTTCGCGCGTGAGAGGGAGGCCCAGCTGACGCTCATCGGATCGCAGCCGAGCGGCGATCGCACAGAGCGCATCGAATCGCGCCCTCACGGCATCGTTCGGAAACCCAGGTGGCGGTGGTGGCTGACGCGACCGGTGTTCGTAGGTCGTGCACGACAACACCGCTGCCAAGTCGGGAACCGTGAGGTCGTCGAGCACGCCGTCGGCCAGCGCAGTCGCGACGAGCAGGTCCGACTCGTGGTAGATGCCGGCAAGCACTCGTCCACGGTTGGTGAGTGCCCATCCGTCGAGCATCTCCCACGCTTCGAGCACCCGCAGGACGTGCTCGAAGCGGGTGACGAGGCCTCCTTCTGTCGCGGCCAGTCGGCGTTCCACCTCTGCGCGCGCTGCGATCGCCGCATCGCTTGCGGCCTCGTCGCGCGGTGCACGCATGCGCGCAAGCTCCTCATGCAACCGCGCGCGCTCGTTCGCTTGTTGGAAGGAAGCGAACGAGGCGTCGATCGTGGCCCGTGCTTCGCGCGCGGTGCGCGTCCTGACGAGGTTGACCGCCATGTTGTATGTCGGGCGAAATGCCGACTGCAGCGGAAACGTTTCGGTCGCGGCAAGGGACGCCAACTCGCCGAAGGTGCCGTACGGCGACCACAGGGTGAAGACATGGCCCTCATCGTCGAGGCCGCGACGACCGGCCCGACCGCTCGCTTGCGTATAGGCAGCCGGGGTGAGGAGCTCGTGTCGCGCACCGGTGAACTTGGTGAGGCTCTCCAACACGACGGACCGAGCAGGCATGTTGACGCCGAGCGCCAGGGTCTCCGTTGCGAACACCACCTTGACGAGCCCCGCCGCAAAGCACTCCTCCACCGCCTCCTTGAATGCTGGGACGAGGCCGGCATGGTGTGCTGCGACCCCGACGCGCAACGCCGCTCGGAACCCGTCAGCGTCGAGGGCCTCGCATTCCTCGACGCTGAGCACGCTGAGGTGCCGCGCGACGATGCGATCGATCTTTCGGCGCGCTGCCGTCGTCGTGGGCACACCCCCCGCGTCGCGCAGCGCCCGCATCGCATCGCTGCACCCCGCCCGGCTGAAGATGAACACGATCGCGGGAAGCAGCCCTGCCCGATCGAGGTAGGCGACGACCTCGGCACGTCGTGGCGTACGTCGTTGTGTGGGAGGCCCATGACGGCTTTGCCGAGTGCCACCCCCGCCGGCCTCGTCTCGTGCAAGACCCGTCGGATTCGGGAGCCCGTCAACCAAGACATCGACAGCCGTGAGGGTCCGGCCTCCACGTCGCGCCTCCAGCAGGTGATGGTGGAGCGGGACCGGACGAGCCGTCGTCAAGACCACATCGGTGGATCCTCGAACCGCGGTCAGCCATGCAGCGAGCTCCGACGCGTTGGCCACCGTTGCCGAGAGGCAGACGAGGTGCACCCACCGCGGCGTGTGCAGCACGACCTCCTCCCACACCGCACCGCGATAGGGGTCCTGGAGGAAGTGCACCTCGTCCAGGACCACCCAACCGACGTCGCGTAGTCGGTCGGCGGTGCCGTACAGCATGTTGCGGAGCACCTCCGTGGTCATCACCACCACGGCTGCGTCGGGTCGCAGCACACGGTCTCCGGTGAGCAGCCCCACGTTGGACTCTCCGTAGCATCGACAGAGATCGCGGTACTTCTGGTTCGACAGCGCCTTCACCGGCGTCGTGTAGAACGCGCGCCTCCCTGCGGCGAGCGCCACCTCGATCGCATGCTCAGCCACGAGCGTCTTGCCCGCGCCCGTAGGTGCGGCAACCAACACCGACCTTCCGGCGTCGATCGCGTGGAAGGCGTCGAGCTGGAAGGGGTCCGGCTCGACCGACCACGGGGCCGCTCGGGGGACCGTCACCCCAAGCGCTTCCGCCGGCGCCGCTCCACCACCAGGCCGATCAAGATGCTTGCGGCGTAGAAGACGCACATCGGCAGCGCAAGGAACAAGAAGGTGAAAGGGTCGGCGCTCGGGGTGATCACCGCTGCGATGACGAAGATGATCACCACCGCGTAGCGCCACTGCTTGATGAGCGTCCGCACGTGCATCAGGTTCATCAGCATCAGCGAGACGAGCACCACCGGGAACTCGAACGCCGCCCCGAACGCGAGCATCATCCACGCCAGCAGGGTGACGTACTTCTCGGGGCTGTACGCATAGACGTAGCTGCCGCCACCGAGCGACTGCAGCCAGTTCAGCGCGAGCGGGAAGGTCACATAGGCGACCGCGGCACCCCCGAGGAACAGCAGGAAGGTCGGACCGATGAAGGCCAGGGCGTAGCGCCGCTCGTTGGAGTAGAGCCCGGGCGCCACGAATCGCCACAACTGGAACAGGATCACAGGCATCGCGATCGCGATTGCCAGATACGAGGCGATGCGGATCTGGAAGGTCAGTGGGAGCAGCGGATCGTTCACGAGGAACTGGCCGTTGCCGTTCAGGTTCTCGAGGCACTTGCCCTTGCAGACTTCTTCGAGCGGGCGCGACAGGAACGAGAGCACCGGGTGGAACAGGAACCAGCCGGCCACCGCGGCGATCGTGATCGCCACCGCGCAGATGATGATGCGGTTGCGGAGCTCCTTGAGGTGCTCCAACAGCGACATCTGGCCGCCCGGAGCCTCGCGAGGGTGCGACGTGTCACTCATCGAATCGACACCGAGTCAGGATCAGGCGTCTGTCCCGGAGGCGTCGGGCGCCTCGGGGCCGTGTGCCACCACGCCAGGCGGTTCGTCTCCGACCGTGGCACCGCTGGACTGCGAGGGCGAGCTGGCCGGGAGTTCACCGGTCGGGTGCAGCACCTCACGCACCGTCGACGCGCCGGTCGTGTCATCCATCGCCTGGCGGAGCTCCTGCTGGAAGCCGTCGGACACACGACGGAGCTCGCCCATCACCTTTCCGACCTTGCGTGCGATCTCGGGAAGCTTCTCAGGGCCGAGAACGATCATGGCGATGAACGCCACGAACAGCATCTTCTCGGGCGCGAGGTTCAGCACCGGGCCACTCTACCGGGCGTCCCATGCTGGCTCAGCGGTCGTCGAGGGAGCTCAGCCGGCTGCGCGCCACCTGGGCCTCGGCCTGGACACGCGCGACTGCGACTCTGACGTCGGAGAACTGCTCCAACTCATCGCGGACCGCGGCCCTGAGCGTGCCGGCCCGAACGGCGAGCACACAGATCGCCGCCGCGCCAAGGATCAGCAGCGCTGGCGGAACGGCCCAGAGGAACACCACGCTGCTAGCGCCCTTCGGCCAGCAGGGTGTCGAACCACGCGTCGTCGTTGCTCAGGAGCTGGTGGAAGTCCAAGAGGTCATCGTGGCAGATGGCCGGCCCGACGTGCTCCTCAGCGAGCTCGGCCGGAAGGTGCCACAGCGAGACCGGTGACCCGGACGACGCCAGCAGCTCCACGAGACGGGACTCGACCTGCCTGGCAACGGGGCTGTGGCACGTCGGGCACCGAAACGCATAGGAGGAGCGCTGATCGTCGAGACAGACACGCACGAGCACGTCGCCCGGCGCGAGCTCGATATCGCCACAGTCGTTGCACGTCGCCCTGATGACAGCCACCGCGTCCTCCAGACACAATCTCCTGAAGTGGTTTCGGCGCAAGCTGCGATGGGGTTTAGGGCAAGTTCGTCGAGCTGGAGCTGCAGCGGCTTGTTCCACGTGCAAAATGACCGTCATGGAACCAGGTGGCGAGTCGGGGCCGATCCGCTTCGCGCACCGCGGGGCACGCGCCCACGCACCTGAGAACACCTTGCAGGCCTTCGTGCACGGGCTGCGCATGGGTGCGACCGCACTGGAGAGCGATGCGTGGATGACCCGAGACGGTGCGGTCGTCCTCCTCCACGACGGCGTGGTTCCGGGTACGCGCCGACCGCTGCACACCGCCGATCGTGCCGACCTTCCGCCATGGGTACCGACGCTTGCGGAGCTCTACGCCGCGTGCGGCACCGAGGTCGAGCTCTCGCTGGACGTCAAGGATCCGCGAGCGTTTCGGGCGGTGCGCGCCGTCGCGATCGCCGCAGATGCCCTCCCACGGCTGTGGGTCTGCGACACCGACCTCGCTCGAGTCTGCCGCTGGGCCGGTGAGGCACCCGACGCCCGACTGGTCGCGTCGCTCCGCATCGACCGCGTCCGTCGAGACGTCGACGGCACGCTCGAGTCTCTGCAGCGCGCTGGTGTTGCGGCGTTGAACCTTCGAGGCCCGAACTGGACGCCCCAGCTCGTCCGGCGCTGCCACGCTGCCGGTCTCGCCGCGTTCGCCTGGGATCTGCAGTCGCTCTCGGCGCTGCGGCGCTGTGCCCGTTGGGGCATCGACGCGGTGTACAGCGATCACAGCGACCTGCTGCGGGTGCTCGGATCAGAGACCACCGAGGCGTGACGGGGGCCAGATGCGCACAAAGGCACGCCCGACGATGCTCTGCTCCGAGATCGGCCCGAAGCAGCGACTGTCCCCGGAATGGTTGCGGTTGTCCCCCATGACGAACACCTCGCCCTTCGGCACGGTGAACACGCCCGGGAAGCCGCACCCGATCGGCTGCGGCTCTGTCGTCGCACCAGGCGCTAGGTACGGCTCCGTGAGCTGACGGCCGTTGATGTAGACGTGATCGGAACGGATCTCGATCGTGTCGCCACCTACCGCAACGACGCGCTTGATCAGGTCGTCGATGTGGAAGAGCACCGCGCAGTTCGCCCACACGGGGGTGCTGCGGTGCGCCACCGCCGGATCGGGATCGCACGAGGGGCGCGTGAACACCACCACGTCACCGCGGTGCACGTCGTGAAGCTTGTACGAGAGCTTGTTGACCACGACGCGGTCGCCCACCTTCAGGGTGGGGTACATCGAGATCGAGGGAATGCGGAACGGCTGGAACAAGAAGGTGTTGACGAGGAACGAGACCGTGAGCGCCGCCACGATCGCGATGGCCCACTCGACCATGCTGCGCAGCGGGCTGACCTTGGCGCGTCGACGGCGACCGGGCCGAAGCTGCACGGGCGAGAAGTCGAGGCCGTCGGGCGTGCGGTCGGCCTCGATCGGCGCGGGCCCCGGCTCATCGAACGGAGATGCGTCCTCGGAGCGTTGGGGAGGCTCGGAGGAGAGGTCGGTCACAGGGAGCCGATGCTAGCCCTGGACCTCACCAACCGCGAACGCGTCGTAGCGAGCCAGGATCCGCCGGGCTGCCTCGGCACGGACGTCGACATCCCCCGGCTCCTCACCTTGCGCAACCACCGTCGCGCCCGGACCGAGCTGCAGGAGCAACCGCTCCAACCAGGCTCGTCCCGCTACGGGCACCCGCACGCGCAGATGGTCGCCGGATGCTTCCACCGAGGAGGTGGGGATGGTGCCGACGATCCACGCCTGCTCCGGCGGAAGGTCGATCAGCACCGTCGGCAGGTCGCCGCTCACCAGGGCTGCTTCGAAGGGCTCACCCTGCTCAGGCTGCACCTCTGCGGGGCTTGCAAGCAGGTGGGCCTCGACAATCCGATCGACGCGGAACACGCGCTCGTCCTCCGCCCGGTGGCAGTACCCGGAGAGGTACCAATGGCCGTCGCGCGCCCACAGCGCCCAAGGGTCGACGACCCGCTCCAGCCGAGCATCGCGAGCATTCGAGTAGTGATCGAGCCTCACCTGGCGTGCCTCGCGAAGCGCCGTGCGCAGCGTGCGCATGACTGCATCGGTCGCGTCGCCCAGGCGCACGTCGACGACCGTCTCGAGATCTACTCCGAGGGTCACCGCGAGCTTCTGCAGCGCGCCGCGCAACGCGACGGTGTCCTCACCGGATTCGCCCGGGGATGCGAGCAGACCCGCACCCGCCGCCAGGAGCGATAGCCCCTCCTCGGCCGTCAGGCGGAGCGGACGGCGGAAGACCTCGGCAAACCGCAGGTGCACCCGGTCGTCGAAGAGCTGCACTTCGATGAGCTCATCCGGCGTGAACGGATAGCGGCCGACCAGGTAGATGACGTTGAGGTCTGCCGTCAGCTGGGCTCGGGTGACCCCGAAGCGCGCGCAGATCTCGGGGATGGGTGCGCCGTCGTCGTGCGAGGCGATCCACGGGATCATGGCGAGGACGCGACGCAGGCGCTGTGGAGCCGTCATGGTCATGGTGTGACGTCCTCCCCCGCGCAGCTGCGGAGCCACTCGATCACCTCGTCGCGTACCGCTGCAGGACTGAGGACCACCGCGTGCTCCAGAAGGTCGAGTAGCCATCCTCGGAAGCCGTCGGGGTTCGTGACCAGGACGCGCAACACGACTGAGCCGTCGCTCGCGACCTTCTCGACTTCCGCGCCTTGCAGCGTCTGCCGGGCGACCGCTGCGAGTGCCGCGTCGACCTGTACACGCACCTCGATCGGGTCCTCCACGCCGATGAGCCAGGGCTCGAGCGGCGTCGTCTCGACCTCGATCGCAGCAAACGCACCGGGAGGCCCGACCGGCTCCACGGGTGCTTCGATGCGGTCGAGGCGATAGGTGCGGGATTCCGAACGCAACAGGTCGTAGCCGAGCAGGTACCAACGGCCGCGCGTGAACCGCAAACGAGCCGGCCGCACCTCCCGAGCCACACCGCCGGTCATGATGCGGACGACGCGGTGATCGGTCACGGCGGCGAAGAGCACCTGCAGGTTCGGGTCGCTCGGCAGCCGCGCCTCGGCTGTCGCGTACTCGTCCAAGCCCTCGGCGGGTGTACCACCCAGCTTCCACAACCCGCCGAGTTGCACGTCATCCTCGATGCGCACCGCCCGAGCAGCAAGGTGCAACGCTGCCAGCTCGTCTTCGGTCAGCCCCGCATCCGGCAGGTAGTAGTCCTTCGCGAGGATGCGGTACCCCTGTACCGGCTGCGCGGGGTCCGCGACCTCCTCCATGCTGAGCGGGACGCCCATCTCACGAAGCGCATCCTTGTCTCGCTCGAACTGACGACGGAACGACGCTCGCTCCTGCGGATACCCGGGAACCCGTTGGCGGAGCTCCTCCGCGGTCAACGGCCGTTCGGTGTAGAGCAATGCCGCGGTGAGGTTCAGCAGTCGTTCGAGCTTGGCGTCGGCCATGTCCGCTCCTGGCGAGGGGCTCGGGCCGCAGCAGCCTACGGCGACGCGAACGTGCTGGCGTGCGTTCCCGCCGCCACGGCACATGCGAAGAAGAGCGGATCTTCGGCGACCGTACGCCCCATCGTGCGGATGCTCAGGTCGAACGATGCGAGCACCGCCGCCGGGTCGACGATCTCGACGGGCAGCACGCGATGGCGGCATCCATGCTCGTCGAGGGTGTCGATGAGCTCCATCGGAACGGGCACGTCAGCGGACACCCTCGCCAATGTCAGCACCCCATGCGCGTGGTGGCTGACCCCGCGGTGGCGGTCGCGCTCGTCGGAGGAAGACGCCCGCACGCAGAAGATGGGGCGTCCCCCGAGCGCCTCAGTGGTGTCGAGCACGGACGCCGCCTCCAGCGCCGTGGTGCCGAGGGCGGATGCCGTGCCGACGACACCCGGGCCCATGCCGACCACGATGACCTCAGCACCCAGCGTGTGCCGAGCGAGGCTCAGCGCGGATGGGACGCCCACCGCCTCGAGGTCACCCCCGAAGGCGTGCCCGGCGGTGACCGTGCCGACCAGCAACCTTCTCGCGACAAGGTCTGCCACGAGGTCACTGAGGGCGAGCGGCAGCGCGCCCCCGTCGGTCATCACGTAGGCGACGCGCGCTGCGGGGCACCGGGCGGCGATCGCGGCCACGACGACGCCCACCTGGCTGTGGAGCGTGCAGGCGACGACGGGCACGCCACCCAGGTCCCACGACACGTCGGGCTGGTCCTCGGTTGCCGCACCGGTGTCGCACTGCAGACTCGTGTAACGCAGCTTCATGATGTGGCCACGGCCGGGAATCTCGACCTCCGGGCGTGTCAGGTTCGCATGTACGACCTGCCATCCCCCGGTGCCCAGCCCGAGACGGACAGCCGTGTCGTTGAAGAGCACCTCGTCGCCGACCTCCACACGGCCGAGCAGCTGCGTCAGCACGTAGGCGCGCTCGGGTTCCGGCGCGCTCGCGTCCGAGAGGGCAACGCGTTGCAGGCCCGGCCGCTCTCTCAGGATGCGGGCCACACGGCCGCGCCGCATCGAGGGCATCAGAGCCCGGCGATGAGCTTGTCGACGCGCTCGTCGTGTGCCTTGAACGGGTCCTTGCACAGCACCGTGCGCTGGGCCTGATCGTTGAGCTTCAGGTGCACCCAATCGACGGTGTAGTCACGCTTGCGTTCCTTCGCCCGCCGGATGAACTCACCGCGCAGGCGCGCACGCGTCGTCTGCGGTGGCTCGTCGACCGCGCGGTCGATCTCTTCGTCGGTGCACATCCGGTCGACGAGTCCGCGTGCTTGCATGCGGTAGTACAGCCCACGGGCTCGACTCACGTCGTGATACTGGAGATCGAGCAGGCTGACCCGCGGGTCGGACAGCTCCAGGCCGTGGCGAGCGCGGTACGCCTCGATCAGCTTGTGCTTGATCACCCAGTCGCACTCACGGTCGAGCGACAACGGGTCCTTCTCGAGCCCGGTGAGACAGTGCTCCCACATCTCCAAGGCCTTCTGCTCCAGTGGCGGAAGGTCGCGGTTCGCGGCAAAGCGCAACGCCCGATTGAGGTACTCCCCCTGGATGTCGAGCGCGCTCGCCTCTCGGCCGTTTGCCAGCCGAACCTTGCGGGTGCACGTCGGGTCGTGGCTGATCTCGCGGATGGCGCGGATCGGGTTCTCGAGGGTGAGGTCGCGTAGCACCACCGTGGGTTCTTCGAGCATGTGCAGGAGGATGCTCACCGCACCCACCTTGAGGAACGTGGCGTACTCGCTCATGTTGGAGTCGCCGACGATCACGTGCAGACGTCGATAGCGCTCGGCATCGGCGTGCGGCTCGTCCCGGGTGTTGATGATGGGTCGTGAGCGCGTCGTGGCGCTCGACACGCCCTCCCACATGTGGTCGGCCCGTTGGCTGAGGCAGTACACCGTGCCGCGCGGTGTCGACAGCACCTTCCCGGCCCCGGCGATGAGCTGGCGCGAGATGAGGAATGGGATGAAGCGGTCGGCCAGGCGGGCGAACTCCCCGCGCCGGTCGATCAGGTAGTTCTCGTGGCAGCCGTAGGAGTTCCCGGCCGAGTCGGTGTTGTTCTTGAACAGGTAGACGACTCCGCGGATCCCCTCTTCGCGCAGGCGCTGTTCGGCGCTCTCGAGGAGCTGTTCGAGGATGCGCTCCCCTGCCTTGTCATGCACCACGAGGTCGTGCACCGAGTCGCACTCGGGCGTCGCGTACTCCGGGTGCGAGCCCACATCGAGATACAGCCGCGCCCCGTTTGCGAGGAAGACGTTGGACGAGCGTCCCCACGAGACGACACGCCGGAACAGATACCGTGCGACCTCGTCCGGGCTGAGGCGACGCTGACCGTGGAGCGTGCAGGTCACGCCGTACTCGTTCTCGAGTCCGTAGATGCGCCGCTCCATGGCGGCACCCTACCGGTGGCCGCTCACGACATGACGCACCCCTTCACGCCCGCGCTGCGCGCGCTGCGGCGGTGGCGCAGCTAGCTCACCTCGGGGTCGGACCCGAGGGCGGCTGCTACCTCGTCGTGAGTCAGCCGCCGGAAGCAACGGCGGACCCCGGCACGATCCAGGAGCGCGACCTCGAGGTCCGCGGCGCCCAGCGTGCGCTCGGGACCGGCGAGTGCCGTCGCCGCGGCCCGAACCGCGTCGTCGAGGTGCAGGTCGTCGGCCCACGCCGCCCGCAGGCGGTCGACGATGGGGTCTGTCTCACCGCCGAGCACGCTGCAATCTCGTTCGTCCATGACGGTGCCGTCGTAGAGGATGTGGAACAACTGGTCGTCGACGCGGTCATGCCCGACCTCGGCCACCAGAATCTCAACCTCGAGCGGCTTCATCTCGTGGGTGAAGATCTGCCCGAGGATCTGGGCGTACTGGTTCGCCAGGCTACGGGCGTCGACATCCTCGCGGCTGAAGGAGTAGCCCTTCAGGTCGGCGTGGCGAACCCCGGCGATGCGGAGCTGGTCGAACTCGTTGTACTTGCCGACGCCTGCGAAGCCGATGCGGTCGTAGATCTCGCTCACCTTCCGCAGGGTGCTCGATGGGTTCTCGGCGCAGATCACGATGCCGGCTTCGCTCGTGAGCGCGACCAGGCTGCGGCCTCTGGCGATTCCCTTGCGTGCGTAGTCGGCCCGGTCCTTCATCACCTGCTCGGGCGCGACGTAGAAGGGCATCGTCATGGCGTGTCTCCGGTGCTGGTCCGACCGCGGCGACGATCGGTGTCGGCCTGGAGCCGCGCGACTCGCTCCGACAACTCGGTGTCGTCGAGGCGCACGAACCCGTCTGCTGAGATGGTGGCCACGATCGGGAAGATTCCACGGCGTGGGTCGGGACCGCCCGTGGCGGAGTCTTCCTCGGCGGCGGTCATGAGCGCCTGCAGGACGAGATCGACGACCTCGTCGCGACGCATGCCTTCGTGCCAGGAGAGCTTCAGCACGGTCGATGCGTGCAGCATGCCCGAGCCGGACGCGGTCACCTCGTGCTCCTCATAGCGACCACCGGTGACGTCATACGCGAAGAGGCGACCCCGGCGGCGACGTGTGTCGTAGCCAGAGAAGATCGGCACCACGGCGAGCCCCTGCATCGCCGCAGGGAGGTTGGCGCGCACGAGTTGGCTGAGCTGATTCGCCTTGCCCTCGAGGCTGAGGGTCGCCCCTTCGACCTTCTCGTAGTGCTCGAGCTGCAGTTGGAAGAGGCGAACCATCTCGACTGCAGGACCTGCCGCACCAGCGATCGCGACCCCCGAGTAGTGGTCGGCGGGGAAGACCTTCTCGATGGTGGCGTGGCTGATGAGGTTGCCCGACGTTGCACGCCGGTCGCCCGCCATCACCACGCCGTCGCCGTACCGAGCAGCCAGCACCGTCGTGCCGTGCGGGATCTGCGCGGCGAAGGCCGATACGTCAACTGCTGGTGCGGCAGATGCGGTCCGGCGGAGAAGTTCGGCGAAGTCGGGACCGGGATCGTTCCCGGGATCGAACAGCGGCAGCGTCACGTGGCGAGGCTACCGGGCGGCAGGAGGCGCGCCGACCGCACCTATTCGCCACCCTTCTGCACGTAGGCCTTCACGAAGTCCTCGGCGTTCTGCTCGAGCACCTCGTCGATCTCGTCGAGCAGGTCATCCAGCTCGGCCTTGATCTTCTCGCCGCTCGCGTTGTGGGCCGGCGTGTCGACGACTGCTTCTTCGACGCGCTCGGAGGGCGCCTTGCGCTTCTGCTCTCGTTCAGGCATGAGCACCTCACTTGTGGGCGAGCTACACGACCGGGGTTCACGACCCCAGTCGACGAACCAGCTCTGCTGCAGTTGGACTCTCATCTACCAACGTACCGACCTGTGCACGCGTCCCACGACCAGGTTCCATCATGGGGACGCGTCGGAGGCTGTCCTCGCCCGTGTCGAACACGATCGAATCCCAGTTCGCGGCGACGATGGACGGGCCGTAGCGCCGCACGCAGGAGCCACGAAACCACGCTCGTGTGTCTTGCGGAGGTTCGACTCGTGCTGCGGCGACCTCCTCGTCGGTCGTGAGCCGCTCGAGACCGGCGCGTGCCGCGAGCGATCGGGCGGGGCGGAGGTCGTGGTACTGCAGTGCGACGGCAGCCAGCCTGGCATCGCTCGGCAGCAGGTTGTGGCGGTCGCGGTACGCGTCCACGAGTCGACGCTTGGCAACCCAGTCGAGCTGACCCGCGAGCGAGTCCGGATCTGATTCCAAGCCGGTCAGCACGAGCTCCCATCGCCGCAGGATCTCTGCACCACTGGCTTCGCCGACGGCGTCGAGGCCATGGGTCTCGGCATACTTCCGTGCCCGATCGAGCAGCTCCCACTGGATCTCGAGGGCCGTGACCGTGGTGCCATCGCTCAGCTCGATGGGGCGCCGAAGGGTCAGGTCGTAGGAAACGTCACGCATGGCCCGGATCGGGCTGCGGAACGTGAACGCTCGCGGGAGCTGGTCGTCCTCGACCATCGCGAGCACGATGGCCGTCGTGCCAACCTTCAGGAAGGTGGCGACCTCGGCACAGTTGGCGTCGCCACAGATCACGTGGAGGCGCCGGTAGCGCATCGGGTCTGCGTGTGGCTCGTCTCGGGTGTTCACGATGGGGCGCTTGAGCGTCGTCTCGAGCCCAACCTCAGCCTCGAAGAAGTCCGCGCGCTGCGTGAGCTGATAGGGCACATCCTCGATGGTGAGCCCGGGGACCTCCACGCCGACCTTGCCGGAACCCGTGAAGAGCTGGCGCGTCACGAAGTGCGCGGTCGCGTGCGTCACGATGCGGGGAAACGGGACGCTGCGATCCATGAGGTAGTTCTCGTGGCAGCCGTACGAGTTGCCCTTGCCGTCCGAGTTGTTCTTGTAGACGACGATCTCTTCGCCAGGCGGCAGCAACTCGCGCGCTGCCTCCATCGAGTGGATCACGATCGACTCGGCCGCTCGGTCCCACACGACCACCGAGCGAGCGTCTGCGCATTCCGGGGTGGAGATCTCCGGGTGGGCGTGGTCGACGTAGTAGCGCGCCCCGTTGGTCAGGACGGTGTTGATGAGGTGCGTCTCCACCTCAGGTGCCATGGCCCCCATCGGCGCACGGCCGCGTGCGTCGCGGCCAGGTGTCTCATCCTCGAAGTCCCACTCGACACGGGGTGGACTGCCTTCCGCCGGGCGGAAGGGGTCGCGCACGTATGCATTGACGAGCATCGATGCCGCAGCGATCGGGTTGGACTCCGCGACCCCGCGGTGGACGATCCCGTACTCGGTTTCAATCCCGAGGTACTTGTGCACGGCCACGTCGGCACCCTACCGGGATGAGTCCGGAGCAGGAATGACCCCCACCGGGACCATTCCTTGGAGCTAGAGGTACTGGCCCGTCGCCACGCGCTCGATCGCTCGGCCGCCTTCGCTCTTCTCCTCGTGATGATGGGACACCAGGGTGCGCACGTAGACGATGCGCTCGCCCTTCTTGCCGGAGATCTTCGCCCAGTCGTCCGGGTTGGTGGTGTTGGGGAGGTCTTCGTGCTCCTTGTACTCCTGATGGATCGAGTCGATCAGGTCCTCGGGGCGAATGCCCCGCGTGCCGCCGGCGATCACACGCTTGATCGCGAGCTTCTTGGCACGACGCACGATGTTCTCGACCATGGCCCCCGACGCGAAGTCCTTGAAGTACATGATCTCCTTGTCACCGTTCTGGTAGGTGACCTCGAGGAACTTGTTCGCCTCGTCCGTGCGGTACATCTCGGCGACGGTGTCGTCGATCATCGCGTCGATGGCGCGGTCGGGATCGCCGCCGCCCAGGTCCGCCACGAGCTGCGCATCGAGCGGCAGGTCCGCGGTCAGGTAGCGCCGGAAGATCTGCGCGGCAGCCTGCGCATCTGGCCGTTCGATCTTGATCTTCACGTCGAGACGCCCCGGCCGCAGGATCGCGGGATCGATGAGGTCCTCTCGGTTCGACGCGCCGATCACGATGACGTTCTTGAGCGATTCGACCCCGTCGATCTCGGCCAGAAGCTGCGGAACGATCGTGGACTCCATGTCTGAGCTGATGCCCGTCCCGCGGGTACGGAACATCGAGTCCATCTCGTCGAAGAACACGATGACCGGCCACCCCTCCTCGGACTTCTCGCGGGCGCGTTGGAAGACCAGGCGAATCTGCCGCTCTGTCTCACCCACGTACTTGTTGAGGAGCTCAGGACCCTTGATGTTGAGGAAGTAGCTGCGTGCCTCGTGGTCGCCGCTCACTTCGGCGACCTTCTTGGCGAGCGAGTTCGCGACCGCCTTTGCGATGAGCGTCTTGCCGCAGCCGGGAGGGCCGTAGAGCAAGATCCCCTTCGGGGCGGGAAGGCGGTGCTCGGCGTAGAGCTCGGCGAACATGAACGGGAGCTCGACGGCGTCTGCGATCTGCTCGATCTGCGCATCGAGACCACCCACATCTGCATAGGTGATGTCGGGAACCTCTTCGAGGACCAACTCCTCGACCTCGGGGCGCGGGAGGCGTTCGAGGAGGAGACCGGAGCGCGGGTCCATCATCACCGTGTCGCCGGGACGGAGCTTCAGGGATTGAAGGTCGGGTGCGATCTCCGTGACGCGCTCTTCATCGCCGCGCCCGACCACAAGGGCACGTGAACCCCCGAGGGTCTCTTTGATGGTGACCACTTCGCCGATGGTCTCGGGCGCGCGCGCATGCACCACGTTGAGCGAGTCGTTGAGCACGACCTCCATCCCGCGCACGAGCGCGAGATCGAGGCTGGGAGCGACTTCGACGCGCATCTTGCGCCCGCCGGAGAACACGTCCACGGTGCCGTCGTCGTTCAGGCCCAGCAAGGTGCCATAGGCCGCGGGTGGCTGCGTGAGCTTGTCGACCTCGTCGCGCAGCGCGGCGATGTGCTCGCGTGCTTCGCGCAAGGTGTACGAGAGCTTCTCGTTCTGTGCAACCGCCTGCGAGAGCTGCCCCTTGGTCTCAAGCAGGCGTTCCTCAAGTGTGCGCACACGCTTCGGGGCGTCCTGCAGGCGGCGCCGGAGCGCCTGCACCTCTTCTTCGAGCGTCTCCGCGTGGGAACGCAGCTCACCCAGTTCGTCGTCCGACGCTTCGATGGGGTCGTCGTGCTGGTCGACGGTGACCACCTCCTCGGCAGATCTGCCCGGCCCGGTCGCCTCGCGGTCGACCCTACACCGGTCGTTTCAGCGTGCCGCGGACGCATTTGCCACCGCCACAGGTGACCGGTGCCACCCCGCGCAGTTGGCTCTTGTCCCTCCTCGGCGCGTACCGTGGGCAACTCGAAGAGGCCCGGGGGTCCGGCCCGGTGCAGTTCGTTTGCGAGGAGAGGCAACGAGACATGAAGGTCTGGATCGACCAGGATCTGTGCACCGGCGACGGCCTGTGCGAGGAGATCTGCCCCGACGTGTTCACCCTTCTCGACGACGGCCTTGCCTACGTCAAGGAAGACGGCAAGGCACTCAACGATCCTGGCGGCGCTGGCAGCCAGGCGAGCGTTCCGGCTGGGCTCGAAGATGCTGTCGTCGAGGCCTCCGAAGAGTGCCCCGGCGAGTGCATCTTCATCGAGAACGACTAGGCACCGCTCCCCGGTAGGCACCGCTCCCCGGCCGGGCATCTCCCGGATCCGACCGGGCATGTCCCGGATGGGGTGAGCGCGCACGCCTCCCAGCGTTGCCGGCACCCCTGATCTACGCCGGACCTGTCGCCCCTTCGGTGCCGCGTGTCGCGTCGTCACCGTCGTCGAGTCGCCGCGCGTGCGTGAGGAAGCCCGTGTGCCCCACCATGCGGTGATCCGGCCGCACCGCCTGACCTTCCACGTGCCACGTGCGCTGGAGCACCTCGAGGGTCTCCGCGAACTGGAATCGGTGGGCGGCCAACGACTCTCGCAGTTGCGCCACCTGCATCACCGATGGTGTGTAGGCGAGGAACACCCCACCGGGGCGCAGGGCACGCTCGGCGTGCGGCACTACCTGCCACGGCTCGGGAAGGTCCAACACGACACGATCGAGGTCTGTCTCGTCGATGCCGTCATAGGAGCTTCGGATCTCGACGCGATAGCGGCTCATCGCATCGTCGCCGAGGAATGACCGCACGTTCGCCTCTGCACGCGCCGCGAAGTCTTCGCGCAGCTCGTAGCCCACGATGTCGGCCCCGGCACGCAGCATCGCCATGGAGAGCGCGCCACTGCCCACGCCCGACTCGAGCACCTTCACACCCGGGCCGATGTCGGCGAGCATCAGGATGGGCCCGAGGTCCTTCGGATAGATCACCTGCGCGCCCCGCGGCATCTTCAGGATGAAGTCCGCCAAGGTGGGACGCAGCACGGTGTAGCGCCCGCCGCGCGACGCCCGGTGCGCGGTCCCCTCAGGTGTCCCGATGATCGCGTCGTGGGCGAGCACGCCCGCGTGGGAGTGGAACTCTCCCCCGACTGCGAGCGTCGTCAGATAGCGCCGCTTCTTCTGATCGATGAGCAGGACGCGTTCGCCTGCCCGAAGGTCGTTCGCCATGGTCTCCTCGTCGGGACGGTGTCAGCGGGCCGCGGTGCGGCGGGTCGGGTCGAACGCCACAGGCACAGCGGTGGCTCGTTCGGCGAGGCGGCAGAACGCGCACACCTCGTTCGTGGTGGGTGCGCCGCAGGAGGCGCACGCTTGCAACGCCTCACGCTCGAGCGCGGCCTCCGCAGCGAAGCGATCCGCTGCCCGATCAAGGAACCCGAAGTAGAAGCTGTGCTTCGACCCAGGTGAGCGCAGCTCGATCTCGTTCAGCGCCTCCTTGTACCCAAGATGGCGGTTGCCGACCGCCATCGGGCACTCGTCGACCTGGTAGGAGATGCCGCGCACCACGCAGTATGCGGCCATCTCTCGTTCGCCCAGACGAACCAGAGGCTTCACCTTCCGCGGGAAGCCATCGCGTGCGGGAAGGACGGGAAGCTGACGCCCCAGGTACTCGGTGTTCCAGCGCAGCACGTTGCCGAACAGCACCGCCGCTTCGTCGTCGAGGTTGTGGCCCGTCGCGACGACGTCGAACCCGCCCTCCCGTGCCGCCGCATCGAACAGGTGTCGCTTCGACAGGCCGCAGGCCGAGCAGGGGGCGCGCCGCGCCGCTCGAGCACCGGTCTCGATGTCGAAGCCGTGCGTGCCCGGGAGGTCGACGACGCGCAGTGTCGCGCCCCGAGCTTCAGCGAACGCAACCGCATGCACGCCCGACGCATCGCTGTAGCCGTCGATGCCGAGCCCGATGTACAGGCCCTCGGCGTCGTAGCCCAGGTCGAGAAGGATGTCCCACAAGGCGAGGGAGTCCTTTCCGCCCGACACAGCGACGAGGACACGCTCCCCTGCGGCCATCATCGCAAACTCCTCGATCGCCTTCGCGACCTGGTCACGGCACAGGCGCAGGAAGTGATCGGCGCAGAAGTTCGCGTTGTGGCGGCGGATGTCGATGATCGCGGGTTCGCGGCAGACCCGACACTTCATCGGGCGACCCCAGCGTCGTCGCAGCCGCCCGACACGACCGGGCGGATCTCGACGACGGCGTCGTCAGCGAGCGTCGCGTCGCCAGGAACAAGGGTGCCGTCGACGATGACCAGCACGGCCTCACGGTTCAGGTCGAGTCGCGCCAGGAGCGTCGTGACCGCGAGCGGACCGGGCATCTCGAGCTGGCGCGTGGGGTTTCGGAGTTCGACCTGCACCGCACCATCATGGCCGCTGCGGCCGGCGAACCCCGCAGCCGTCAGGCGTCGGAAGACGCCAGATGGCGTGCCCCGCGCCGACCCTTGCGCGGCGCGCGCGCCTCGGCGCGGCGAAGCGCACGACGCGTCTCGGTGCGATGCGTGACCACGACCTGTTCCCCGGGCCGCAACACCTCGCGGTACACGACCTCCTCGTTGCGCTTCGCCCAGCGCGCCAGCGTTCGTACGCCGAACACACCGACCGCCACCGCGCCCCACGGACCGGGGCGCCCTTCCCGGAAGCGTCGGAATGCGGCTCGTTGCAGGAACTGGAGCATCAGATCAGACCCTGCGAATCTCGACGACCGTGGTGCGCTTGCGCCCCCGGCGCATCCCGAGCACGAAGACGGCCAGTACGACGCCGACGGCGACGACTGCCCCAACGGTGACCGCGGTGCCCTTCGCCGCTTCTGCGCGGTTGTCGACGTCGCTGTGGAGCTCACCGAACTTCGCACGGATGTCGTCGGGTGTGATCTTGCCGTCGGTCGCAGTCATCGCTGTGTTCCCTTCTTGCGGGTGATGGCCGCAGCAGACAGCGCGGCGAGGAGGGCAGCAACAGCAAGCGTTGCGACGTACGGCACCCACGAGAGGCTGCCGGTGAGGTGCGCACCCGTCTCGGCCTGCAGCGCACGCAGCACGGCAACCAGGACGAGGATCACACCGAGGCCGCCGGCGATCGCTGCCGCGAGCCCGAAGGCAACGAAACGCCCAAGCTGCTTGAGCGGGTCGACGGTCTCTTGCTTCGCGTAGGCCCGCACCAGCTCCCAGAGCTCGGTGACAATCTGCGAGGTGCCCTTTGCTGAGGTTGTTGCCACTCGTGTCCTTCCACGGGTCGGGCGGTCGACGGCTGGTCGATGCCGGGGAGTTCCTAGACGGCCAGGCGGTGCGTTGCAAGCATCCTCGCGCTGCACCTAGCCGGAGGCCGGTGCGAGGGCCGCGACGTCGAGGCCCTTGGCGTAGTCGACGAGGATCGAGGCAAGGTGATCTTGGATCGCGTAGAGGGTCGGCCCAACGGTTGCTCCGGTTGCGATGTAGCTGAACGTGAGCGAAGGGCCCGCCTCGGCGTCTGCGAACCCTGACAACGCGGTCACGTCGTTGAGCGTCCCGGTCTTTGCCCGGATGCGCCCCACGAGCGGCGGGTCCTCGAAGCGGTCTCGCAGCGTGCCGGTCTTGCCGCCGACCGCGAGGCCCTCCCCGACCGCCGACCGCTCGCCGGCGTGCTGCAGGACCGCCTCGATGAGCGTGCAGCTGGCACGGTCGTCGCGATCAAGGCCGGATCCGTCGTGGAGCACCAGTCCATCGACGGGCAGGCCGCCACCCCGCAGCGCATCGGTGAGTGCGCCGAGGCCGTTTGCGGTCGTCCCCGCACGACCGGCGTGCACTGCGAGCTCCTTCACGAACGACTCGGCTGTCTGGTTGTCACTCGTCGAGAGCATCTGTCGAACGAGGTCACGCAACGGGGGCGACTCCACGGCAGCCACCTCCTTCGTGCCCGGCGCGGCCACCCCGGCGCCAGCAGCACCATCGACCTCTACCCCACGTGCAACCAGCAGTGCCCGCAGCGTCTCGGCCGCGAAGGTGGGCGGGTCATCGGTGACGGTGACGTCACGCTCGTTCTCTTCGGTGGCGTGCGCGGGAAAGGTGAGCTTTCCCTGGTTGACCGAGAGGGCCGACAACGGCCCTGTCTGATGCTGCTCGTAGTAGCGAGCCGGCCAGCTGGGCACGGTGCGCTGCGTGTCGTAGCGCGACTCGTCACCGAGGATGCGACCCGTGACCCGCCGGACACCCGCCCGGACGAGCGAATCTGCGAGCGCCTCAAGCGAGGTCGCGGCCGGTGGTTGGTCGGCGAAGTGGTCACGATAGGCCTGGGTGGTCAGGAGCGGGTCGCCACCCCCCACCAGCGTCAGGTCGCCCTGCACGACTCCGCTCACGGGTGCGGCGCCGCGCACCACAGTTCGGAAGCGATGCTCTTCCCCGAGCTCACGAAGCACGGCGACGGCGGTCAGGAGCTTCACGTTCGACGCAGGAGCAACGGCGAGACCGGGCTGGTGGCTGAACACCACGCGCCCGCCGACAGCCACGCTGACACAGGTCTGCGACGGCGAGTCCTCGACGACTGCAGCCAGCGATGCACGCAGGGGCTCGTCTGCGGTTGCGGCTACGAGGAGTACCGGCGCGCGGCGGGCGCTGAGCACCGCAGTCGCGGCAACCTTTGCTGTCGCAGGTCCGTGGGCCGGAGCCTGTGCGGACACAACCGCCGCGCCGAGGGCACAGAGCGCCCCGACGAGCAGCACGAGCGGGAGACGGCGTCGCACGCGGTCCTAGCTCCCGGCGGCGGCACGCCGTTGCCGGTAGCGGGCATCTCGCCACAGGTGCTCAAGAGCCGTCACCGCGCGGTTGGCCGATGCGTAGCAGAGCCGCCCCGTTGCGCGAACCGTGGCAGGGCCCGGGTTGTCCGGCGAGGCGACAGCCAACTCCGATGCGAGGAGGATGGGCTTCCCGGTGGCATCTGAGATGTCTGCTGCGGCTTGCGCGTACCGCGCGTCCTGACGCTCGTGAAACGCGACGATGCGTTCGAGACCGTGGTCTGGGTAGAAGCCGCCGTCTCGCATGAGCTTCGCCTGGTTCGACTGGATCCCGAGCCCGAGTTGGATCACTGCATCGACCTCCGTGTGCTCCGCGATGAGCGCGAGCACCTCTGGAATCGTGTCGCGCGTCTCCGCACCCGCAAGATCGACCGGGTTGTTGCGACTCCACCGTGGCGGGAGCTTCTCGTCGATCGACGCACGCAGATCGTCGGGCAGCTCGACCAACTCCAGCGTGCCCCCGGCAGTGATCGCGTCCGCTGTGACGACACCCCAACCGCCGGCTGTGGTCAGGACCACAGTTCGGGGCCCGCGCGGAAGTGGCTGGGTTGCAAAGGTTGCCGCGGCCTCGAATGCCTCCTCGACCGTCGCGGCACGGGTGACACCGGCCTGGCGGCACACGCCGTCGAAGACGCGGTCGTCGGACGCCAGCGATCCGGTGTGGCTTGCGGCCGCACGCTGGCCGCCAGAGGTTGCCCCGCCCTTCACCAGCACGAGCGGCATGCGCTCGGCGACCGAGCGGATGCGCCGGGCGAACGCAGCCCCGTCGGTGATCCCTTCCACGTAGGCCAGACCGACCGCAGTCGCGGGATCGTCCGCGTAGTAGTCGAGGTAGTCGGCTACCCCCACCGCGGCGGCGTTGCCTGCGCTCACGGCACGGCTGATGCCGACCCCTGTCTGGACGGACCAGTTCAGGAACGACGACACGAAGTTGCCGGACTGGCTCGCCACCCCGATGCGGCCCTTTGGAGGGTACGGGGCGACGATCTGCGCGCAGAGATCTACCGGCGTCGACACGATGCCCTGACCGTTCGGACCCGCGAGCAGGATGCCGAGCTCGTCCGCGAGCGCCACCAGCTCGTCCTCGGCTGCGCGGCCCTCTGCGCCCGCCTCGCGGTACCCAGCGGAGGTGACGAAGGCGGCTCGGATTCCCTTCGCAGCGCACGAGCGGAGCAGGTCAGGGTTGACCGACGCCGGCGTGCAGATGAAGACAAGATCGAGCCCTTCATCGGGCAGCGCATCGATGTCGCGTACCGACTGGATGCCGAGCACGTTCGCCCCGTCACGGTTCGTCGCGGCCACGACGCCCCGGTAGCCGCTCGCGAGGATGTTGTGCAGGCTCACGAACCCGAACTTGCCGGGGTGACTCGACGCGCCGGCGACGACGACGCCGCGTGGCTCGAACAGCGCACGGAACCCCTCAGACGACGTGCCCATCAGACGATGACCTCCACGAGGGCGTCGACGGCGATCGGACTTCCATCGACCACGACGAGCGGATTGAGGTCGACCGACACAACCTCGGGGTGCGCCTCCGCTAGGCGGGACAGCGCGAGCAAGACCTGACCGAGCGCCTCCCGATCTACTGGCGGCTCCCCGCGGAACGGTCCGAGGAGCGCCTGTGCCCGAAGGTCATCGATCATGTCCTGGGCGTCGTACGCGTCGAGAGGGACCAGGCGGAAGGCCACGTCGGCAACCGCCTCAGCGAGGACTCCACCAACCCCGACCATGACCGCAGGCCCGAACTGGGGGTCGGTCACGATGCCAGCGATGAGCTCGCGTGCACCCGACACCATGGGAGCGATCAGCACGCCGACGTCACCGTCGTCGGGTGTTGCGGCCTCGAGCAGCTCTGCTGCTGCACGCTGCACGGCGGCGTCGTCACGCAGACCGAGGCGCACGAGGCCGCGTTCGGTCTTGTGGGCGATGCGATCGCCGCACAGCTTTGCCACGACGGGGTAGCCAAAGCGTGCTGCTGCCTCGATCGCCGCGTCTGGGGTGGCAACGACCGCTTCGCCAGGAACGGGAACCCCCGCTTCGGCGACGAGGGAGGTGGAGTCGGCTTCGGAGAGCGTCCGGGTTTCAGGCACGAGCAGCGAGCCTACCGACGCCCCTTCCGCGGCGTGTTCTGGAGCCTGAAACCGGTCGAGAGCACCCGCTGGGGCACGGCTGCGGGCAGCCGCGACACGAGGTCGAACATCTTCGCGTCGGGCCCGATCAGCGCGCGTCGACGGTTTCGCTCGACCGCCTTGATGATCTGCCGAGCAGCCTTCGCGGGGGTGGACAGCGCGATCTTGTCGAACTCCCGTGCCGGATCATCGTGCCCGGCGTTTGCCGCCAGCGACGGGTCCATGCGGGCGTTGCGCACGATGTTCGTCTTGATGCCCCCGGGGTGCACCGTCGTGCACGAGACGTTCCCGCCGTCGGCGTCGAGCTCGATGCGCAATGCGTCGGTGAAGCCTCGCACCGCGAACTTGGCTGCGTTATACGCAGACTGCGACGGAATCGCCAGCAGTCCGAAGACGCTCGAGATGTTGACGATGTGCCCCTCGTCGGCGGCGCGCAAGTGCGGCAAGAACGCCTTCGTCCCGTAGACCACACCCCAGAAGTTGATGTTCACGAGCCAGGTCATGTCTTCGAGCGACATGTCTTCGATCGTCGCCCCGAGTGCCACGCCCGCGTTGTTCACGACGAGGTTGACCGTGCCATGCTCGGCGACCACCGCGTCGGCCCAGGCCTGCACCGCGGCTTGGTCGGCGACGTCCACTCGAGCGGAGGTCACCTTCACCCCCCGGCCTTCACAGCGCGCGACCGTCTCCGCGAGACCGGTCTCGTCGATGTCACTCAGCGCCAGGTGTGCGCCCCGCGCCGAGAGCTGCTCGGCAAGGGCCCTTCCGATACCCGAGCCCGCTCCGGTGATGGCCGCGACGCGACCCGCGAAATGCTGCATGCGGAATTTCCTTTCGGGTTGCGGAGCCGCGTCAGGCGTCGGCGCCTGCGACAGCCGTGCTGCGCTTGCGGTTGGTGAAGGACATGACACCGTCGTCGATGCCCTTCATGCGCATGGCCTGGAAGTCTCGCAGGTAGCTCTGGTGGACCTGCCATGGGAACTTGCTCCCCTGCTGCGGGAAGCGATCGGCCGCACGCACGACGTACCCGGAGCTCAGGCTGAGCAAGCGCTCGTGGGTGACCGTCGAGTCGGAGTTGCGCGGCGTGCACTGACGGAGGCCGGTCTCGTGGAGTCGGTTCAGGAGCCGCATCGCATACCCGCAGGTGAGCTCTGCCTTCAGCGTCCAAGACGCATTCGTGTACCCGATCACGGCGACGAAGTTCGGCACATCCTCGAGCATCATTCCCTTGTAGGTGAGGCGCGTGGAGAGGTCGACGGGCTCACCGTCTGTGCGCAGGTCGAGGCCGCCCGCGAAGATCAGGTCCAACCCCGTTGCCATCACGACGATGTCCGCGGACAGCTCTTCTCCTGAGCGCAGGCGGATCCCGCCGTCGGTGAATCGATCGACGTGGTCCGTCACGATGCTGGCCGTGCCCGCCTTGATCGCCTTGAACAGGTCCGCGTCGGGCACGACGCAGAAGCGTTGATCCCACGGGTTGTAGCTGGGCGTGAAGTGCGGATCGATCGGGTAGCCCTTCGGGAGCATCCGCTCCTGGGCCTTGCGCACGCCTCGCTTCACGGCACCGGGGTAGCGCTGGCTGAACTGGTAGAAGCCCTGCGTGCCGGTCGCCATCACCCAGCGCAGGATCGTTCCCACCATCCTGTCGGGAAGCACCTTGCGCAGGACCTTCGCGATCGGGCTCTTCTGCGGAACCGACGCGACATACGTGGGCGACCGTTGCAGCATGGTGACCTGTGCGCCGCGCTGGGCCAGCGAGGGCACCAGGGTGATGGCTGTCGCGCCGCTCCCGATGACGACGATCTTCTTGCCGGCGACGTCGAGGTCGGCCGGCCAGAACTGCGGGTCGACGATCGTGCCCTGGTACGTGTCGACGGCCTCGAAGTCGGGTCGGTAGCCGCGGTCGTAGCGGTAGTAGCCCGCGCACGAGAACAGGAAGCCACACGTCAGCTCGAACTGCTCACCGGTGTCGGTCCGTTCCGCGGTGATGCGCCAGCGGGCGTCCTCGGTGGACCAGTCCGCGGCCAACACCCGGTGCCCGAAACGGATGTGGCTGTCGATGCCCTCTTCCTTTGCGGTGTCGACTACGTACCTGCGGATCGCATCGCCCTCAGCGATCGCGTGCTCGTCCTCCCAAGGACGGAAGGAGTAGCCCAGGGTGTACATGTCGGAGTCGGACCGCACACCCGGGTAGCGGAAGAGGTCCCACGTTCCCCCGATGGCATCGCGTGCCTCGAAGATCGCGTAGGTGGCCCACGGGGCGTCGGCCTGTAGGTAGTGGCCCGCGGCGATGCCCGAGAGGCCGGCACCCATCACGAGGACGTCGAGATGTTCGACTGCGTTGGTCATGCTGCGCTCCCAACAAGGAGGTCGCGCAACGAGCCGTCGTCGCCGAAGAGCTCGGTACGCCAGGTTGCGACAAGGTCGGATGTGTCGATGTCGTTGGGGTGGAAGCCGACGCGGTCGTAGGCGCAGAGCTTCGACCACAGGGCCGGGTTCACGAGAGAGGAGGTGCGAAGGCTGCGCAGGCTCTGACGGAGCCGTCCCCTGCGCCAGGTGTCGCGGTCACGCAGCAGCGACAGCGACACGTCGAGGATCGTGCCGGTCACGAACGCGAAGCGGATGACCTTCATCGTGTTGATGCGCAGGCGTTCGCTGCCACCGACGGCGCGGTAGACGTCGAACGCGACCGCCTTGTGTTCGCACTCCTCCAGCGCGTGCCACGTGAGGAGTTCGACGATCGCGGGGTGTCCGAGCTCGGCCCGAGCACGAGGATCTGCAAGTACCTGCTCGGCGAGCGTGGCCGTGAAGTGCTCCAGTGCGGCGGTCGCGGCGAGGTTCGAGGCAGGGGACGCCACACGGGTGCGAAAGGCGAGGCCGCGCTTCGTGAAGTTCTCGATGCGCTTCGTGGGATACCCGAGCGTCGCAAGGTGATCGTTGAGGATGCGGTGCTCGCGTCCGTGCGTTGCCTCTTGGCCGATGAAGCCCTTGACGTCGCGCAGGAGATCCGGGTCGGTGATCTCGTCGCGGTAGTGCCGCACCGAGCGGACGAAGAAGTCTTCGCCGTCGGGGAACACGGCCGACATCACGCTGATGATGTGGCTCCTGATGAGATCGCCATCACCAGCGAAGTGGCGCGGGACGCCTTCGAGGCGTTCCTTGAAGGAGATGCGTCGCGTGGGGATGGGACGCTCCGCTGGGTCACTGGTCGAAGGGTCGTCATGTCGGACGTCGGTCATTGCGGTGGTGCCCCCTTGTCTCGTGCACTACCGTAGAGGAATAGAGAGATTCTCTCAAGCTCTCAACTGGTGTGACGTGCGTCTCCCAACGGCGCACAGACGACGGAGGTGCCGTGCCAGCCGCGACGAAACGCTCCAAGGGCGAGCAGACCAAGGGCACGATCTTGACCGCGGCCATCCAGCGCTTCGGCAGTGACGGGTTCCGCGCGACCTCGGTCACCGATGTCGCACGCGACGCGGACGTGGGCGGCACCGTCCCCTACGCCTACTTCCCGAACAAGGAAGCACTCTTCCTCGCCGCGGTCGACCACGACGCAGCCGCGCTCATCAGCGAGGGGCTCGCCATCTTCCTGCGAGGCACGAGGGGTGCATGGCGCGAGGACCTCGCCCTCGCACTCATCGCAAGCGTCGACGATCACCCACTTGCGCGTCGGCTGCTCGCAGGGCTCGAGCCCGAGATCACACCACGGGTCCTCGAGATTCCCGCGCTTGCAGAGCTGCGTCGTGTCTGCGCTGATCGCCTGCGCCTCGATCAGATTGACGGCACCGTGCGCGTCGACATCGACCCCGAGCCGATGGCGAACGGCCTGGTCGCCATCCTCCTCTCGCTGTTGATGTCTGTCGTGCAACTCGGTCGCGAGGCGACGCTCGGCTACCAGAACGACGTCGCTCGAGTCTTCAGCGCGGCATTGGAGCCCATCGCCGAACCGTAGGGTGTGCGCCCATGGGCACCCCCACCGGCATCGACCTCTCCCACCGCGATCACACCGTCCGACCACAAGACGATCTCTTTCGCCATGTGAACGGAGGTTGGCTCACCACCGCGGAGATCCCTGCTGATCGCGCGACAGACGGGGCGTTCCACCAGCTTCGCGATGATGCCGAGGCGCACCTTCGAGCATTGGTCGAAGCCCTGCCCGAGCACGCCCCGGCTGGGAGCGAGGCGCAACAGGTCGGCGACCTGTACCGCTCGTTCCTCGACGAGGACCACATCGAGGGGCTCGATCTCGCGCCGATCGCTGATGACCTTGCGGCAGTAGATGCCCTGGAAGATCTCTCGCAGCTCGCGGCGCTCCTCGGCCGCTTCGGCCGGTTCGGCATGGCCGGTCTCTTCGGCGTTTCGGTCTTCGCCGATGCGCGGGCATCCGACCAGTACGCCGCGTACCTCGGTCAAGCCGGACTCGGCCTCCCAGACGAGGCGTTCTACCGCGAAGACGCATTCGAAGGTCTCCGCTCGGCGTACCACGGCCACGTCGCCGCGATGCTCGCGCTCCTCGGGTGCGCCGACGACGACGCCGAGAGCGCCGCGACCACCGTCCTGCGCGTCGAGACGGCGCTGGCCTCCCACCATTGGGACCAGGTGCGCGACCGCGACGCCGAAGCGACCTACAACCGGCACTCGCGAGCAGAGCTCGAGGCTCGCTGCGCCCGCTTCGACTGGACGGCATGGCTGCAGGGCCTCGATGCGCCCGACTCGCTCCTCGACGGCATCGTCGTACGGGAACCGAGCTTTCTCGAAGGGCTCGACGTCCTCCTCGCGGAACTCTCGCTCGACGACTGGAAGGTCTGGTTGCGGTGGCACCTGATCGATGAGGTCGCCCCGTTGCTGAGCAGCCGATTCGTGGAGCAGGACTTCGACTTCCACGGCCGCACGCTGACCGGCGCACCCGAGTTGCGTGCGCGGTGGAAGCGGGCGGTCGCAACGGTCGAAGGCGCGATGGGCGAAGCACTCGGGAAGCTCTATGTCGCCGAGCACTTCGCCCCCGCAGCCAAGGAGGAGATGTTGACGCTCGTCGGCCACCTCCTGGACGCCTACCGGGCCAGCATCACGTCACTCGACTGGATGACCGACGACACCCGTGCCCGAGCCCTGGCCAAGCTGGACACGTTCACCCCGAAGATCGGGTATCCGGATCGCTGGCGGGACTACTCGAAGCTCGAGATCCGGCCCGGTGATCTCGTGGGCAACCTCCGCCGCGCCGCGTCGTTCGAGACAGATCGTGCGCTCGGTCGCATCGGGCAACCGGTAGACCGCGACGAGTGGTTCATGAGCCCGCAGACCGTGAACGCCTACTACAACCCGCTGCTCAACGAGATCGTCTTCCCTGCTGCGATCCTGCGCCCGCCGTTCTTTCACCCGGGTGCCGACGCGGCGGTGAACTTCGGCGCCATCGGCGCGGTCATCGGGCATGAGATCGGTCACGGCTTCGACGACCAGGGGTCGCGCTACGACGGCTCTGGGAACCTGAACGACTGGTGGACCGAGCAGGACCGCGAGGCCTTCGAGGCCCGCACGGCGGCGTTGATCGCCCAGTACGACGCACTCGAACCCCGCCAAGCGCCGGGTCACCATGTCAATGGCGCATTCACGATCGGAGAGAACATCGGCGATCTCGGCGGCCTCGCCATCGCCTATGCCGCGTGGAAGGCGTCCCTCGGCGGGCAGGACGCCCCAGCCGTCGATGGACTCACTGGAGCACAACGCTTCTTCTGGTCCTGGGCCCAGGCGTGGCGGACGATGTCTCGCGACGAAGAGGTCGTGCGCCTCCTGGCCGTCGATCCGCACTCACCGCCGGAGTTCAGGTGCAACGCCGTCGTACGCAACCTTCCCGGCTTCCACGACGCCTTTGAAACAACCGAGTCAGACGAACTCTGGCTCGACCCGACGGAGCGCGTCAGCATCTGGTGAGGGTCAGTAGACCCGCGCGAAGTTTCGTGTGAGTGGTGATCGGGGTCCGCGTGGGCGAGCCTCTGGGTGGGCAGCATCGCGGGTCTATGACCTCCCTTGAGTTGCCCACGCCAGAGGCTCTGGCTCTCACTGTGCCTCACTTCTCGCCCCAGGCGCTGGATCACCTGATCGCGCAGATCGCGCCTCACCTTCCGGCACCTCCCCAGCGGGGGCCCAAGGGCATGGCGGTCACGACCCGAGTCCGTCTCGCGCTCGGCTACCTGCGCGAGGGCGTTTCGCTTCGTGGCATGGCCCGGATCCTTGGGATCCCGACCACGACGCTGCGCGACAACATCAACCCCGTCCTGGCAGCGTTCGACCGGCTCGAACCCGTACTGCCCGACGGCACGACCATCGACGACTTCGATGACATCGCCTGGTGGTGCGCCGAAGCGGGAGGCACGATGATCGTCGACGGAACCGAGTTCGCCGTTGCCAGACCAGGCGACCAGCACGCTCAGCGGCCCTTCTACTCGGGGAAGAAGAAGACCCACACCACCAAGACCATCGCTGTGTGCGACGGCGACTCGAACCTGTTGTGGGCAACACCGCTCGTCGGTGGCGCGACCCACGACATGACCGCCTTGCGCGACGCGAACCTGCCCGCGCACCTCGCCGACTCCTGCCTTGACGTGCTCGCAGACTCTGACTTCCAAGGCCTTCAACACGACGTTCCCACCGTCGAGCTGCCCACCAGACGACGCCGCCGCGACGAGGCCCTCACCGCCGTCGACCGCTTCTTCAACTCGGTCCTGTCCAAGCACCGAGTACGGGTCGAGCACGCCATCGGGCGACTGAAGCAGTGGCGCTGCCTGACCGTCCCCAAGCAACGCCGCGACCTGATCGAGCGCTGGCTCCCGGTCTGCTGGGCGCTCACCTCCTTCCAGCAAGCGTGGCCCCGATCATGAAACTCCGCTCAGGTCTAGTGATGCAGGAGGCCGCTTCGTTGCGGCCGACGCCCTCAGGGCTTGAGGGCAGCGCGGAACACCTCGAGCACGTGGTCGAGCCGGTCGTTGAGGGAGTCTGGATCCAGTGGGTCGCGACCGAGCAGCCCCTCCAGAAACGGCGCGTCGCTGAAGTAGCTGAGCAACGCGCCGTAACCGGTCAGGATGAGCTGCTCAGGGTCGTGCGCCCGGAAGCGTCCCGCCGCCATCTCGTTGCGGAAGTAGCCGACCGCACGCTCGAAGAGCGGCCGCAGTGCCTCGCCGAGGTTGAACCCGAGGCGGTCTCCCCCTTCGAGTGCCTCGCGCCGCATGATGCGCACGAACTCTGGATTTTCCTCGAAGAAGCGAAACCCGGCCGTGATGACGTGGTCGACCTTGCTCCAGCCCTGTTGCCCCTGGACCTGCACCTCGTTCTCCAGGCGTGCCGCCCACTCGGCGAGGCTGCGCTGGAACACCTCTGAGTAGATCGCTTCCTTCGAAGGGAAGTGGTGCAGCAGGCTGGGGCGGCGGATGCCGACCCCTGCCGCGATGTCGTTCAGGGAGGTACCGTCGTATCCGCGCTCAGCGAAGCAGTGGCGGGCCTCGATCAGGATCGCCTCGCGCGTGGACACGGCCGGCTCGACCGTCGTCATTGGGCAGGAGGCTAGCCGTGCGCTGACACGGCAACTGGGCACTTCCGGTACTGCCGGGTCTCAGAACCGAGTGAAAGGGGGTCGGGATCGTCTTGTACCGTGAGACGTGACAACCCCCCACGGAGGACTACGTGACGGCCTCGGACGACCTCGAACAGCAGGCGATCAGCGTGATCCGCGCGCTCGCCATGGACGGCCCCATGGCCGCCCGATCCGGCCACCAGGGCACCGCCATGGCCCTCGCGCCCCTCGCTCATGTCCTGTTCACCCGGGTGATGAACTACGACCCCGCCGCGCCCGATTGGGCCGATCGCGACCGTTTCGTGCTCTCCGCTGGGCACGCGTCGATCTTGCTCTACTCGATGCTGTACCTCACCGGGTTCGGGCTCACGCTCGACGACCTGCGATCGTTCCGGCAGTGGGGGTCGG
Organism: uncultured Iamiaceae bacterium; assembly: GCA_964621605.1. Classification (GTDB taxonomy): domain Bacteria; phylum Actinomycetota; class Acidimicrobiia; order Acidimicrobiales; family Iamiaceae; genus CAZUMJ01. Next base: position 64,778 of record CAZUMJ010000016.1, read on the forward strand.
CCACCCCCGGGCACCCCGAAGCGGGCCACACCGCCGGGGTCGAGGTGACGACCGGCCCCCTCGGCCAAGGCGTGGCCAACGGCGTCGGGCTGGGCATGGCCGAGCGAATCCTGCGAGGGCGCTTCGGCAGCGACCTCGTTGATCATCACACCTTCGTGATCTGCGGCGACGGTGACCTGGAAGAGGGCATCAGCCATGAGGCAGCCTCCTTGGCAGGTCACCTCGGACTCGGGCGTCTCATCTACATCTATGACGACAACCACGTCTCCATCGACGGCCCGACCGAACTCGCGCTGAGCGACGACGCGGTCGGGCGCTTTCGCGCCTACGGCTGGGACGTCGATGACCTCGGAGAATCCGCGAACGATCTCGACGCGATCGAGTCGGCCCTGCTGCGCGCGAAGTCAGTGACCGACAAGCCCAGCTTGATCGTGCTGCGCAGTCGCATCGCCTTCCCGTCGCCGCGCTTCACCGACGATCCGAAGGCGCACGGCAACCCCTTCGACGCAGACGAGATTCGCCGCACGAAAGAGGTCATGGGGCTTCCTCCCGACCAGGACTTCTACGTGCCCGACGAGGTCCTGGCCTGGTACCGGGCGATCGGGTCACGTGGGGCTGCCGTCCGCGCCCAATGGGCCGACCGCCTCGCCGCATGGGACGGCGATCGCGCCCTCTGGGACGCGACCTGGTCCGTCAAGGGTGTTCCGGGGTGGGAGGCATCGCTCCCTCGCTTCGAGGCGGGCACCGAGCTCGCAACTCGCCAGGCAAGCAACAAGGTGCTCGATGCGTTGCACGACGCCGTTCCGTCGATCGTTGCCGGGTCAGCGGACCTGACCGGCAACACCGGCGTCCTGCTGGCCGGAGCCGAGACCCAGTCTGCCGAGACCCCGGGCGGTCGCCAGGTGCACTACGGCATCCGCGAACACGCGATGGCGGGCGTCATGAACGGGCTCGCCAAGCACGGGGGCGTCCTGCCCGTCGGTGGCACGTTCTTCGTGTTCAGCGACTACGCCCGCCCGTCGATACGCCTGGCGGCGCTCGAGCAGGCGAAGGTGATCTACTCGTTCACCCACGATTCCGTGGGGGTCGGCGAGGACGGGCCGACCCACCAGCCGATCGAGCAGCTGGCATCGCTGCGCGCCATGCCTGGGCTGCGTGTCATCCGGCCCGCCGACGCCAACGAGACGTCGGCCGCGTGGCGCCTTGCGATCGATCACGACGGGCCGACCGCGCTGGTGCTCTCGCGGCAAGGGCTTCCGGTGCTGCACGGCACCGACCGCCCCGACGCGGTCGCACGGGGCGCGTACGTCCTCCACGAGACTGGCGGCGAAGACGGAGGTGAACCCGACCTCGTCCTGTTGGCAACCGGCTCCGAGGTTGCGCTCTGCCTCGAGGCTGCGGCGCTCCTGGCGGTCGACGGCCGCCGCACGCGCGTCGTGTCCTTCCCGTGTTGGGAACTGTTCGACGACCAATCGGCCGAGTACCAAGAGGCAACCATCCCCTCTGCGGTTCCCACGCTCGCCGTCGAGGCAGGTGCCTCGTTCGGCTGGGATCGCTGGGCTGACGACACCGTCGCCATCGACCGGTTCGGCGCGTCGGCCCCCGCCAAGGTGGTGTTCACCCATCTCGGCTTCACCCCGGACAACGTCGCAGCACGGGCACGGGAACTGCTGGCCGACCTCGACATCTTGTCCTGACCAAGGAGCACACCATGACCCGCCTCCAAGACCTCCACCGCCTGCAGGACCAGAGCCCCTGGCTCGACAACCTTCGCCGCGACTGGATCCGCGGCGGGCAGCTCAAGACGTGGATCGAACGGGGCGTGCGAGGAATCACCTCGAACCCGTCGATCCTTCAAAAGGCCATCGAAGGCCGCGCCGACTACGACGAGGAGTTCACCTCCCTCATCGCGGCCGGACTGTCGACGACCGACGCCTACTGGCGCTTGGCCACGACGGACATCGTCGACGCACTCGCCCTGCTTCGCCCGGTGTTCGACGAGAGCAACGGCGTCGATGGCTTCGTGTCGATCGAGGTCGCACCTGAGCTCGCCCGCGATTCCGCAGGCACCGCGGCCGCGGCGCGGGAGCTCCACGGCTCGATCGCACAGCCGAACCTCTACGTGAAGATCCCTGGCACCGCCGAAGGGGTGTCCGCGATCGAGGACATGATCGCCGAGGGTCACAGCATCAACGTGACGCTGCTCTTCAGCGTGGCTCGCTACGACGAGATCATCGAGGCCTACCTACGCGGCCTCGAGCGGCTCGTCGACGCAGGCGGAGACCCCTCGCAGGTTGCCAGCGTGGCGTCGTTCTTCGTCAGCCGAGTCGACACCGCCGTCGATCGGCGCCTCGAAGAGATCGGCACCCCCGAATCCCTTGCCCTACGCGGGAAGGCCGCGGTCGCCAACGCCCAAGCCGCCTATGAGCTGTTCCTGTCGCGCTTCACGGGGGCCCGCTGGGAGGCCCTGGCTGCCCGCGGTGCCCGAGTGCAGCGTCCCCTGTGGGCAAGCACCTCCACGAAGAACGCCGACTACCCCGACACGCTGTACGTCGACACCCTCATCGGCCCGAACACGGTGAACACCATGCCCGAGGGCACGCTCGACGACTTCGACGATCACG
>CAZUMJ010000017.1:0-6237 GCA_964621605.1 uncultured Iamiaceae bacterium
TCTGACCCTTCTCCCCTTCTCGGCACGGATTCGGTGCGTTCGACGCTTCTCGGCACCGATTCGGTGCGGGTCTTGGGCAAAATCGGGGCCGAGATCAAGTGGGTGGGCGCGGCCCTCACTCGCCGCCCGGATCGCGGTAGGGGCGCTGGACGCCTGGCTGGCTGACCTCCGGCGCGTGGTGGGCCTGTGCCTTCGCAGCGCGGGTCAGGGCTGAGAACGCCACTCGGACCTGCCTACGAGCACGGCCGGGTGTCGCCGACGCTCGACACCGCCGAGCGGATCCTTGCCGCGGCTGGCCACCGCCTGTCCGTCGCACCAGTTCTGAGCTGGCAGGACGTCGAGATCGGCGGTGGACGCACGGCGGCGGTGCCTGACCGGCTTCCGGACCTTCCATCCCGCGCCGCGGTCCGGCGATTCGAGATGCCACTCAACCTGGACTGGTCGAGGCCGGGACGCGCAGTCGACTTGTCCGATCGGAGACAACGTGCCCGGGCCTACGAGACGGTTCTCCGGGAGGGTCGGCCGGAGGACATCGAGTCGATCATCGACGGAGCGTTGCTGGTCGACCTCTGGGACGATCTGGTCCTTCCGCGCCAGCTCCGAGCGGTGTGGCAGCCGCTCATCGATGAGGCGGTCGGCCGAGATGAGTGATTCCACGCTCACCGAGCTGCATCACCTCGTGCTCGAACTGTTCTTCAAGCTTCCCGAGGCAGACGGCTTCGTGCTCGCCGGCGGAGCGGCCCTGGTGGCGAGCGGCCTCACCGAGCGACGAGCTCCTCGTCGACCTCGCGGTCGACTCACCGCCGCTCGACGCACCGACGATCACCGCGGTCGGACCGACCTACCCACCACGCGAGCTGGCGGCTCGCAAGCTGCTCGCGCTGTTCGACCGGGCGGAAGCTCGCGACTTCGTCGACGTCCACAGGCTGTCCGAGCGCTTCGGCCTCGACGACTTGCTCAACCTCGCAGCCGAACTGGACGAGGGCTTCACGCCTGCCCTGCTCGCCGAGATGCTGTCCTCGCACAAGCGCTTTACCGACAACGACTTCGCCGACCTCGGCGCTGCACCGGCCGGGCTACGAGCTTGGGTCGAAGAATGGCGGAGCAGGCTGATCGACCAAGGTTGACCTCAGGTCGGTACCTCATCCTCGCCGAGGCACCAGAAATCGAATAGGTCCTCCCACACGGGGACGGGCGGCGGCTCGGACGTTGCCCACGCCGGACGATCGATCCGGAACTCATAGGCGAAGTAGTCGGCGAGATCGTTGCCGTAGAAGATCGAGTCGACCGCCTGCCGGACCGAGACCACCGTCCTCGGTCCATCGGCGGGCTGGGTCGCCAGGAAGCGGTGGCCGTACACCGGCAGCAGGGGCGGAGGTGGGACAGGCCAACGCGGCGCAGTTCCTGGTCGTCGGTGACTCGGCGAGCGCCATCAGGCGGTGACTCCTTGTGCCTTGGCAGCCCGCCATGCGGTCAGGTACGGGGCGAGCACGTCGCGTTCGACCTGGTCCCAGCGGTCTGCGATCTGAGCGGTGGGGATGCTCGAGTACTTCTCGGGATTCGACCCGCCAAGCCGTTCGATCACACCTCGGAGGGCGGCGAGGTCGGTGACGGCTTCGAGGGGCTTGACGATGAGGTCGATCTTGTCGAACGACGGGTACAGCCACACAACGGTCCGGCCGTCGAGGTCGTAGCGGCGGCTCTTGCCCGCCACGCGCATCACCAGACCCGAGCGTGCGGCCCAACCGTCGAGGAGATGCTCGGCCTGCGCGAACACGTCGCCCATCTCGGCGGCGAGGTCGCTGTAGCCGAGGCCGTCGTTGGAGGACCGCTTCGTGGACTTCGCCGCAGCGGTCTGGCCGACCACCGACGGGATCATCGCCCGCAGACCGCCACCGGCGAAGCGACGGACCTCGATGCCGAGCACCTCGGTCGGGGTCATGCGCTCGTTGAGGAATTCGATGATGCGCTGCAGCTCGACGGGGATCTCATCGGCGACGAACAACAGGCGCATCCGGCCTGACCGGAGGTTGGCATCCGCCTGCCTCCAGAACGCCTCCGCGGTGTCCTCCTCGGGCTCATCGCTCGGGCCGAGCAACGCCGCGAGCCGCTCCAGAGGGTCCCGGCCCGCTTCCTGGCAGGTCGCCTCGAACTCGCTATGCAGTCGGCCATCGTGCCAATGCACCGCCGCGTTCGCTGCGTAGTCGAGCATCTGCCCCACGACCTCGCGACGGATGCCGGTGTCGGTGCTGCGGGAGGGTCAACCGAAGAGCATCTGCGTCATCGCTGGCACCCCCGTGCCTCCCGCCCGCCCTTCAGATCCGCCCGAAGGCTCAGGAGATGTGCCGGGCTGTGGGGCGGGTGGTCTCGCGCGTGCGCGGCCGCAGGTGCCAACGGCCGAGCGACCACTCGCCGAGGGTCTCGTGGCCGAGGGCCCGGAGGGTGGGCCAGAGATCCTCACCTCGCACATCGGAGGTCGGTGGGTCGATCGCGAGCTCGTCGAGGTCTTCCGCGAGCTCGTCGAGGGCAGCGCGGGCCTTCACGGCGAGGATGCGTGTCGACCCGGCCTCGGCTGCGGACTCGAGGACCACCAGCCTGCGGGCGATGCCGAATATGGCGGTCCAGTTCGGTGTGATGGCCGGCATGGACCCGACGAAGGGCTCGAGCTCGGCCCGTTTCGCCAGGGAGTAGTAGAAGCGGTTGCCCACTTGCCTGACGTTCAACACGCCAGCATGTGCGAGGGCTTCGCACTCGTCGGCGATGTTTCGCTTGGTGTAGTCGGTGGCTGCGCTGATGGTTGCCGTGCTCGACCGGCCGTCCTCCTGGGAGAGGAAGTAGCGCAGGATCTCGGTGCGGGCGCCGATGCCGAACATGGCCCGGAGTCGGAGCCAGACCATCGACGCCTTGTCGAGCTGCGGTGCCGACGATCGTCCTGTCACCGTGAAACGACGTGGCTCGGTGGAGTACGGCCAGACGATGCCGGCGTGCTCGCCCACCGTCGCGGCGAAGGCCCCGAACGCGCCTCGTACCACAGGTGGCTGTTCTCGGACGAGGTTCTTGAGCCGTGTCTTGGAAACGTGTCGCCAGTTCCGCACGCACCAATCGGTGGCCTCGTCGCGCAGCCGCGCGTCCGTGTCCGCCAGGAAGGTGGTGAAGACGATCAGCGGTTCGGGGTCGATGGCCCAGTCGCTGTGGGTCTCGGTCCAACCCGATACCCCGAGCTCGACCCACGCGCCCCAGGCCAACGCGGTCGCCTGTTCTACGAACGTGGGGGCGGGGTGGCGGCGTACGCGCTTAGAGGTCGCCATGGTCGACCAAGTCGTAGAGCTTGAAGCAGATCAGGTCCTCGCGTGCGGGCAGGAGGCTGCTGCCTCCGATCACGAGGAGCCCGGCGTTCTGGCCGCGCTCGGTGAGGAGCTCGCCCAGTGTCTCCAGCGCGTCCCCAGACGATCCCGCTCCATAATCGCGAGAGTAACCTTCTCGAAACGAGAATGCTACCCGCTCATTAGTGCACCGCGATCCGGGCTTCGCCCGATGTGCCCGCCCCGCGGAGCCGCGCCTGGCCCTTCTCGGCACCGATTCGGTGCGTTCGGCGCTTCTCGGCACCGATTCGGTGCGGGTTTTGGGCAAAATCGGGGCCGAGATCAGGTGGTGGGAAGAGATCAGGTGGTGGGACGGGCGCCGGCGAGGTACCAGCGTCCCAACTCACGCACGAAGCGGGCCCTAGCCTGTGACCATGACCGACCTGCAGGCGACCCCGTTGCGGGAGCTCGTGGCGGCTCGCCGCGACGAGATAAAAGCGATCGTGGCGCGCCACCACGGGCGGTCGGTCGCCATTTTCGGCTCGGTGGCACGGGGGGACGAACGACCCGGTAGCGACATTGACTTCCTCGTCGAGCTCGCTCCAGGGACCCGCCCGTTCGAGATCCTGTCGATTGGCGCCGAACTCGAGGAAGCACTGGGCGTGAAGGTCGACGTTGGCACGCCGGACTCGCTCAGGGACCGGCTGCGAGACGAGGTCCTGTCGGAGGCAGTCTCCCTTTGACTCGGCTGGACAGGGCACGGCTGGACGACATCGCTGACGCGATCGGCGCGATCCACAAGCACCTCGAGCGCGGCGACCTCTACGACGGGCTGATCTATGACGCAGTCCGCGTCCGCCTGATCGAGATCGGCGAAGCCGTCAAGGCGATCAGCCCGGAGTTGCTCACCTCAGCCGCGGAGATCCCGTGGAGCGCAATCGCGCGCATGCGTGACCACCTGGCCCACCACTACTTCGACACCGATCACGCGATCGTGACGGACGTGGTCGAGAACGAGCTCGCAGATCTGCTCGCCGCGGTGCGAAGGCTGTCGGGGCAACTCAAGTAGGACCGCCCGGAGCCGGGACCGGCAATCCCCTCGGCGCTCCATCAGGTGTGGCGGGGTCGAAGGCGGTCACCGGTTCCGGGGGCCGCCTCTTTCACCCATCGCCATTGAGGTAGTACCAGCGTCCCAACTCACGCACGAAGCGGGACCGCTCGTGGTGCACCCCGACCTCACCCGTCGGCGACACGTAGCTCGCCCGGAACTCGACGACACCGGTGTCGTCGTCTCGCCCACCGTCGACCGTGGCGATGATCTGCAAGCCCGTCCACGTGGGGTTCCCGTCGAGGGTGAGCACGCCAGGTCGCGTCGAGCGGTGCCACGACGCGAGCAGCCACGACACATCGCCGTCACGGAAGGCCTCGAACCGTGAACGCATGAGGCCTTCCGCCGTCGCCGGCCGTGGCCGCCCGGCAGGCGGCAGAGACGCGGCAGCAACCCGAGGCAGGTCGGAACCCTCGCCCTTCACGCGCATCTGTGCAGCGTAGGTGCGTCGCGTGCGAGGCGAGGCGAGGCCCTCGACGCGAGAGTTGTTTCATCTCGGAATAGTCGCAAGGTTTGTTCAGCAATTGGTCAGCTTTTCCGGGTCCTATTACGTGCCTGGACGAACCACATGTTTCGACCTACAGTCGACGCCGACGGGTCAGCGGGGCCCGAGAATGTGGAGTTGGCGGGATGCGATCCTTGGCGGGATATGCACGCGTGTCTGCACGGCGCGCGGGTGTGCTCAGTTCTGTGCTGTTGCTCACGATCGGTTCGATTGTCTTCTCGGCTCAACCGGCGGCGGCGGCCACTTTGACCCACGACGGGGCATTCGTCACCGCCGCGTACCACGACTTCCTCGGGCGCGCCCCGACCCCCTCCGAGCTCGGCACCGCAACCAGCCATCCCCTCACCAACGTCCCGGCACGTGCCGGGGTCATCACCGGCCTCGCGAACTCTCCCGAGTGGATCCGTGCCACCGTCCAGAAGCTCTACCACGACACCCTCGGCCGCGACGGCGACGCGGGAGGCGTCAACTACTGGGTCGGCATCCTGCAATCAGGGCAGATGACCGTCGCCCAAGTTGGCGCAATGTTCTACTCGTCCGCCGAGTACTTCAACGGGTTCGGGCACGGCACGAACCAAGGCTGGGTGAACGACCTCTACACCAAGATCCTGCTTCGCTCAGGGTCCCAGGACCCGTCCGGGGTGGCGTATTGGGTGAACGAAACCGTCGCGGTCGGCCGCTATCAGGTCGCGTTCGCGTTCTTCCAGTCGTCGGAGTCGTGCCACACCAGGGTCGCCGGGCTCTACACCATCCTGCTCGGGCGTTCCCCGGACCAGGCGGGCTGGGACTACTGGGCGAACATGGTCGCCAACTACGGCGACATCGCGCTCGCCGAGAACCTCGCCGAATCTGACGAGTACTACGGCCGAGCCTGGACCCGCTACGGCCCCACCGCACCCGGCGCGCCCACCAACGTCGCCGCCACCGCAGGCGTCGGCCAAGCAACCGTCACGTGGCACGCCCCCGCCTCCAACGGCGGTGCACCCATCACCGGCTACCGCATCACCCCCTACAAGGCCGGCGCCGCCCAAACCCCCGTCACCATCACCGGCACCGCCACCACCCACGTCGTCACCGGCCTCATCGCCGGCTGGAGCTACACCTTCACCGTCGCTGCCACCAACAGCGTCGGCACCGGCGCAGCGTCAGCCCAATCCGCGCCCGTGACCCTCCCGTCAGCGCCTGGCATGCCAACGAACGTCGCCGCCACCGCAGGTGTCGGCCAAGCAACCGTCACGTGGCACGCACCAGCCTCCACCGGCGGTGAACCCATCACCGGCTACCGCATCACCCCCTACAAGGCCGGCGCCGCCCAAACCCCC
>CAZUMJ010000017.1:6337-66997 GCA_964621605.1 uncultured Iamiaceae bacterium
CCAAACCCCCGTCACCATCACCGGCACCGCCACCACCCACGTCGTCACCGGCCTCTCCGGTGACTCCAGCTACACCTTCCGTGTCTCGGCCACCAACGCCGTCGGCACCGGCAAGCCATCGCCATATTCGGCCACGATCACGACACCGCTCGGCGCGTGGAGCGGCCCGATCGCGACCCCCGACGGCTACGCCTTCCCCAAACTCCTCGGGCAGCTCGCCGACGGCTCGTTCATCGGCACCGCCATGAACGTCGCCACGAACGTCCACTACCCCATGATCTGGCAGAGCCTGTCGACACCAGGCACGCTGCTCTCCATCCCCGACGGCATCGTCTGCGACTCGACCCCCGTCTTCACCCCGGCAGGCCGTGTCTTCGCCACCTGCACCTCCGGAACTTCCACCCCCTCCGCCCTCGTGACGTGGGCGTCGCCCACCTCTCAAGCGGTGGCGCTGCCGACACCGAGCGGCTACTCGGTCAAGTACAAGGCAACGCTCTTCGTGCTGTCGAACGGCACCCTCATCGCGCCGATGGACGGCACGAGCAGCGGTGGCGGCGCCATCGTCAGGTACTACGTCTGGTCAGGCCCGAACTACACGTCGCCGGTGCCCATCGCCGTTCCCGGCGACCCCACCACAACCTTCACCATCATCGGCTCTGCGTCGCCCTCGGGTGCGCTCTACGGCAGCTACTACGACGGCAGCAGCACACACGCCGCCATGTGGACGTCGCCGACGGCGGCTGCCACGACCCTCCCGGTTCCCGCCGACGCTGAGTTCTCCGGCGCGAGCGTGGCGAGCAGCAACGGAGCAATCCTCGGAGTAGTCCAGACGACAAACCCGACGGTCGCGCACTCAGCGGTGTGGGCATCGCCCACCTCCCAGCCCGTCTACCTGCAAGAGCCCGCAAACATCAACGTGTTCGACCCGTTCGGTTTCGACCCGACCGACGCGAGCCGCGTGCTGGGTATCGTCCAGTTCGACACCCAGGGCAGGCAAGTCGTCGTCTGGGACTCCCCGACCGCTGCGCCCACCACCCTGGGGCTCGCGGGCGGCGCAGTGAGCCTCGTGGACTTTGTCACCGTCGGATCCAACGGTGCCCTCGCGGCAGCCACGGCCGACATCAACCACCATCGTGTGCTCCAGTACTGGAGCAGCGCCTCATCTGCAGCGCGGGTGCTGGCGCCGCCCGCCGGTGCGACGGTGGCCAACCTGGCGTTCGTCCCGAGCAGCCCGCTGCTCATCCAGGCGTCCGACGGCACCGGCAACACGTACGTCTACACGATCACGCCCTGACCGCACTCCCTCGGGGCATCGCCAGGTCGGGGCATCGCCACGCCCCTTCGGGCATCGCCACGTCGGGGCATCGCCACGCCCCTCCCCCTCAGGGCATCGCAAGGTCGGGCGTAGTCTCGGCTGCGATGCCAGCCGCCGAGCCCCCACCTCCCACATGGCTCGGCGACCTCGTGGGAGCCGGCATCGAGGCGGTCATCGTGCTCGATGCGTCGTTGCGGCCGCTCTACGCGAACGACGAAGCCCTCGCGCTGATCGGCTACCGCTGGGAGGAACTCACCGAGCTGACCGCGCTGGACCTGCTGCACCCCGATGACGTGAGCCGTGCGCTCGTCAACGTGGACGGCCTGTCCTCGGGCGCAAGGCCCGAACCGGGACTCATGCGGGTGAAGGTCGCCGACGGCTCGTGGCGACCGATGCAGATCCACCCCCGCCAGCTCGACCTGGCACCGCCACCCCACGGTCCGGGGAGCGTGCTCGCGGTCGTGCTGCGAGACCACCTCCTCGAAGACACGCACTGGCGCTTCCTCGCCGACCTCGCCGCCGGCGAAGACTTCGCCGAAGCACTCGAGGCCTTCGCCGCAGGGCTGACCGGTGCCGTCGACGGTCCCTTCGGCCTGGCCTACGAGACGGCCGGAGCGCGCTCCGTGACAGGCACCCTGCCCGCTGCGCTCACCTGGCCAGCGCACCTCGACACCACGCCGCTCGACGCGTCCGACCCTTGGAGCCGCGCCCTCGCGTCGGGTGAACCGCAGTGGGCGCCCGCCGCCGACCTCGGCGAAGCCGAACGCCACCTCGCCGCGACGCTCGGGCTCGGCTCCGTCGTGGTGGTGCCCGTGCACGACCCAGCCCACCGGCTGCCCGCGCTGATGGTGCAGTGCCCCTACAACCCGGCGAACGCGCCCCTGCACGCCGAGGCGCTGGCTCGCCGCCCACGCGAGGCCGTGACGATCGGACTCGAGCGGCGTCACGCCCTCAACCAACTCCACCACCTCGCCCACCACGATCAACTCACCGGACTTGCGAACCGCTTCAGCTTCTTCACCCACCTCGGCGACCTGCACGCCTCGGGTTGCCACTACGGCGTCTGCTACATCGACCTCGATCGCTTCAAGGCCGTCAACGACGCCGCGGGGCACGCCGCCGGCGACGCGGTGCTCCGCCAGGTGGCACGCACGCTCACCGAGGTGCTCGTCGACGCCGACCTCGTGGCCCGCATAGGTGGCGACGAGTTCGCAGCGGTGTGGCACCCCGCCGAGCACACGCACCTGACGCGGCTCGCGGAAGCGGTCGTCGAAGCGTTCGGCAACGGGGTCGACCACGGCGGCGCGCACTACGACGTGGGCGCGAGCGTCGGCGTGTGCGTCGGCACCGACCCACCCGATGCCATGGTCGCGGCGGCCGACGAAGCGCTGTACCTCGCCAAGCGCGCCGGGCGAGGTACCTGGCGGCGCAGCACAGACCGCTGACCCTCCGCGGGTCGCACACCCTGGGCCCGTCCGCGGACCGTCTCCACGATCCCCACGCGTCGCCCGACGCCACCTGCTCGAGGAATGCGACGAGACTCGTGGCATGACGAATGAGGAACAGTCTCAGATCTGGAACAACAACGTCGGCGAGGCGTGGGTCACGCACGCATCGCTCTACGACGAGATGCTCGGACCGACCGGACAGGTTGCGATGGACCGCCTGGCGGTACAGCCCGGCGACCGCGTGCTCGACCTCGGGTGCGGGACAGGCGCCACCACGATCGAGCTTGCCCGTCGATCACACCCCGGTGAAGCCGTCGGCGTCGACCTCTCGGCAACCATGCTGGGTGCGGCCCGCGCTCGTGCAGAAGCGGCCGGGGAACTGTCTGCGACGTTTCGCGTGGCCGACGTGCAGACCGCCGATCTCGGACACCGGACCTTCGACAAGGCCTACTCGCGCATGGGCGTCATGTTCTTCGCTGACCCGGTGGCTGCGTTCTCCAACGTTGCCGCTGCACTCCGTCCCGCAGGTGGCCTGACCTTTGCGTGCTTCCAAGCTGCCGCCGCGAACCCCTCGATCCTCCTGCCTGTCATCGCCGCTGCACCATCGCTTCGCCTCTCACCACCCGACCCGACCGCACCGGGGCCGTTCTCGTTGGCAGACCCGGCCGACACCGCGCGCCTGCTGGAGGCGGCCGGCTTCGGGGACGTAGAGGTCGAACCCGGCCCTGACCACATGCTGTTCTCCGGGGGCGACGACCTGGTGAGCCTCGCCCGCAGCCTGCTCATGCAGAACCCCTACAGCAACCCGGCATTCACCGCCGCCGATCAGGCCACCCAGCGCGCCGCCATCGACGCCGTCGCGACAGCACTCGCCCCGCACCGCGAGGGGAACAAGCTCCGTGTCGGCGCTGCGACCTGGATCGTGTCGGCCACAACACCCGCAGAGACGCCGATGTGAGGTGGCCCGCACCGCCACCGCCCCCGACACCACTTCATCGCCCCCAGCAACGAGACTGTCCAGATGGCGAACGAAGGCTGGACCGGCGGATCCTGGGTCTGCGAGCGGTGCACCTCGACCAACGTCGGCGCCTGGCCGTGCATGCTCTGCGGCGGTGACCCGCCGAGGCGCGTGAGCACGACCCCGACCGCAGCCCCTCAGCCCCCATCGCCAGCTGGACCGCCAACGACCTCCGCACCACCCACCGCTGCTGGCGCACCACCGCCGCCTGGGGCACCGCCCCCGGTAGGCGCACCTCCGCCGAGTGGGACACAACCCCCGGTAGGTGCACCACCGCCGTACGGGGCACTACCCGGCTACGGATCCCAGCCGCCGTACGCTGCACCTCCCGGATATGGTCCGCCGCCCGGCTACGGAGCCCAGCCGCCGTACGCTGCACCTCCTGGATACGGTCCGCCGCCCGGATACGGAGGCGGAACGCCGTACGGCCCGCCGCCCGGCAAGCCGCCCGTGAATCCGGCACGCCTCGTGGTGGCCCTCGTCGGCCTGGCCTTCGCGCTCCTCGGCCTGCTCGTTGCGGCGGTGACGCTGCTCGGCAAGACCCAACCGTCGTCGCAGTTCACGGCTGCACAGCAGCAGTCGTCCTTCTCGAGCGACGCGACGAGCGACAGCGCGGCGACCTTCGACACGGAACCCGACACCACCGAAGCCGACACCACCGCTCCTGCGAGCACCTCGCCCACCACCGCCTCCGACACGAACACCCTCGCGGCCCTGCTGCGCACGCCGGCACCCAGCGACGGGACCGTGATCGACGAGGAGACCGCCGGCAAGATCTTGGGGCAGGTGTGGGACGCGCGTCTCGATGCGCTCTCCACGCAAGACAACGCGGCGCTCGCAACGTTCGAAACCGGTGTCCAGCTCGAGGCCGACCAGAACACCTGCTTCTGCGACCCGCCTCCCGGCACCCGCATTCAGAGCTGGGCCGTGTCGGCCACGCGCGACGCGAGCTACCCGCAGCACTTTCTCGCGCAGGCCACCAGCACGACCGCGGGAATGCCGGGCGTCAACCTGATGATGTTCGTTCGCGCCGCGGCCGGCGAGCCGTGGATGCTCGAAGAGATGGTCGGCTACACCCCGAACACCCCGGGCGACCTCGTGCTCAAGCCGTCACCCAGCCCGCAACTTCTCAACGCCGACCCGGCGTCGCTGCCCGAGAGCACCGCCGACGCGGAGAACGCGAAGAGCACGATGAACGCCTACTGGACCTACTGGGCCACCAACGGAACGGAACAACCCGGCACCTACCTCGGGGGCGGCGGCGCACTGACCGACCTCGGCGCGGGCACCGCGAGGAAGCAAGCCAGCGTGCGCTCCTCGGGCATCCAGCTCACGTACGACTACACCGACGCCTCTCCCGCGGTCCTGGCACGCCTCCCTGGCACGACGCGCCCGTTGTCCGCGGTGGTGTGCGGTGGCACCAGCTACGTCTCCACCTACGCCCCACTCCAACCGAACGGCGTGGTCACGTTCCCCGAGGGCGTCGAGGCACTCCTCCCACCTGACCTCGTGACTCCAGGCACCTACAAGAAGGTGGTGGTCGACGGCTACCGGTCGTGGTGCCTGAACATCTCGGCCGACCGCCACGTGTGGGCCTACATCGGCTTCACGGGCCGTCGACTCGTACAGGCGACACGCTGATCGCAGCCATCGTGCGGGGTGTGCGCGCCCGCGCCGCGCAACCCTGCGCCGTCCGTCGAACGGGCGGCGCGCGCTAACCGGTGTAGGTCGGCTGCGACGCGACGGGCGTGGCTGCCTGCGCGTCGCGCACCCCGCCCGGCATCGACCTGGTGGGCATGCCAGGCATGGGGCCACCCATCGTGGTGGACGGGCCATCGGGGTCAGACGGCATCGGCATGTGCATGTCGAGCTCGCACATCAGGCCGGCCACGTCGACCATGGCGAAGCGGTGCCCACACCCGTTGTCGACCACCCACACGTGCGTCATGGGTGGGCCGGTCATGGGGTGCCCGCTCGAACAGCTCCCGTTCGCCGAGGCCAAGCCGGCGAAGGTCATGTCGTCGTTCACGCAGACGTCTGGGTGGACGTGCCACCCGGGAACCCACGCGAAGTTGGCCGGGATGTTCTCCATGGTCGTGCCGGTCGGAAGGAAGTACATGGCGGCCCGCGCCTCGAGGTGGAAGGTGGAGGTGTCCGGGTCGAACACATCTTGGAAGAGGACCGACTCGGGGTGCATCGGGTCGAGGATGTGGCTGTCGTCGATCCATGCCGGGTTGATGTAGTGCACGTAGCCACCGGGGGCCGAGGCCCCGAAGTTCTCGAACCCGATCGACGTCAAGTAGGTCGGGTCGGAGAACATCGGCAGGTCGGCCTCGGTCTCGGCGATGAGGTTCAGCAGGTACGTCCGCTGCGCCGGCGTCCAGTCGCCCGGGGGGAGCCCGTCGGTGCCGCCACCCATCGTGGTCGTCGGCATGGACATGGTCGTCATGGGCATCGACATCGTCGGCACGGGCATCGGCGCCGCGACCGCCGCGATCGGGCCGCCCGACGCAGTCGAGAACGCCACGAGCGCAACGGCCACCGCCGCCGCAAGCGCCACCGACCACCGCCGCGCAGCGTGTTGCTCACGTGCAAATCGCATGCTCTGCTCCGATCCCTCGCGTCGCGGCACCGTAGCCCCACCAGAGCTCGGTCGCTCGGGGCAGGTGCCCGGCGCCGTCCTTGACCAACCGACCTGCGGGGCCCACAGCACACCTCGCGTCTACCTCGCAGTCCGCCGGGCTGCACAGGCGCCCGCACGCCCGTAGAGTCCGGCGATGCCACCGGCGCACCTCGACCCTGACGCCACACCTGACACTGCCGACCGCGGCGCCGACACCGCCGGTCCTGATCTCCTCCCGGCGTGTCACACCTACGACTCCGAGCTCGCACGACTCGACGCCGTCGCGACCATCGCCGCGCTCGACGCGGGTGACCTCTCGGCCTCAGAGGTCGTCACCGCCGCCATCGAGCGTGCCCGTGCGGTCGACCCGCAGCTCGGCGCCGTGATGTTCGAGCGCTACGACGCCGCCACGGCCGAGGCGCGCACACCACGAGCCACCCGGCGTCGCGGCAGCTTCCAAGGGCTCCCGACGTTCATCAAGGACATGGTCCCCGTCGCGGGGCTCCCGAGCACGTGGGGCAGCGCGGCGCTCGCCGAAGCGCCACCCAAGCGCCGCAGCACCGGGCTGGCACGTGACATCGAGGCGATGGGCATGACGATCCTCGGGACGTCGACCATGCCCGAATGGGGGTTCGTGCCCTCCACCGAGTTCACCTTCCGCGACCCGACGCGCAACCCGTGGAACCTCGACCGATCCGTCGGGGGGTCCTCCGGCGGGGCGGCCGCGCTCGTCGCCGCCGGCGTCATGCCGGTCGGGCACGCCGTCGACGGCGGCGGCTCCACCCGCATCCCCGCGGCATGCGCGGGTCTCGTCGGCCTCAAGCCGTCACTCGGACGTCTCCGCCGCCACCAGGACGAGGCCAACCTCCCGGTGTCGATCTCGGTCGACGGAGTCGTGACGCGCACCGTGCGCGACACGGCCCGTTGGTACGCCGAGATGGAGCGGGTGTTCCCGCCCCGCAAGATGGCGCCGATGGGCGAGGTGACCGGCCCGCCGACGCGGCGGCTCCGCATCGGGATGCTCGGTGCGATCCCCGGCATCGCCGAGCTCGACGACCCGACGCAGGCCACGCTCGACTCCACCGCCGCGCTCCTCGAAGAGCTCGGCCACCGCGTCGAGCCGACCACCCCACCCGTCGACCCGCAGCAGTTCAGCGACGACTTCGTCTTCTACTACCGGTTCCTCGTGTTCGCAGCGACCACCACCGCACGCTTCGGCCACGGCAGCCACTACCGCAAGGACCTCCTCACCCCGTTCTCTCAGGGCATGGCCCGATCCTTCCGCGCCCACCCCACCCACATCGTCGGCGTGGCGCGCCGCCTCCGCCGCACCCGTGCGCTCGCCGCCGCCCTGCACGAGCGCTACGACGTGCTGCTCAGCCCCGCGGTGTCGACGGTGCCACCGCCGCTCGGGCACCTCGGCGCCGACGTGGCGTTCGAGCCGCTCCTCGAACGCATCCGGGGATGGATGCCCTACACCCCCCTCGCGAACGCCGGCGGTACCCCGTCGATCACCCTCCCGATGGGGTTCGACGAGACGACCAACCTGCCGGTCGGGACGCTGCTGTCGGGCGACTTCGGCAACGACGCGCTCCTCGTGCAACTCGCCCTCGAGCTCGAACACGCCCGACCGGGCGACCTCGCCCGCCTCGCCTGAGCCGACCCGACGCACGGCGGCCGCTTTGCCGTGGCCGACGCCGGCGAGCAGGCTGCACGCATGGAACGCAGCCTCATCTCGTCCGGCTCCGACTGGGAAGCCATCATCGGCTACTCCCGTGCGGTGCGCGTCGGTCAGCACGTGTCGGTGTCGGGCACGACCGCGTCGACGCCCGACGGCGGTCCGGTCGGCGGCGACGACGTCGGCGCCCAGGCCCGCGAAGCCCTCGCGCGCATCGTGGCCGCGCTGGCGGAGGCCGGTGCCACCCCGGCCGACGTGGTGCGCACCCGCATGTTCGTGACCGACATGGCGCGGTGGGAAGCCGTCGGGCGCGCCCACGGCGAGGTGTTCGGCGAGCACCGCCCCGCGAGCACCATCGTCGAGGTCGCCGCGCTCATCAGCCCCGACCTCCTCGTCGAGATCGAGGCTGACGCGATCATCCCCTGACCCGAGCCGCGGCCGCGGCCACGTCAGCGTCAGCGTCAGCGTCAGCGTCAGCGTCAGCGGGATTCGGCCGGCTTGTCGCCCTCGAAGAAGGTGCTCGGGCTCGGCGCCACCCCGTTGCGCTGGTTCTCGCGCCGGTGCAGCAGCGCCCGCGTGGTCGATTCGAACATCACCTGCGCGCCATCGGCGTCGGCATGCCACGCCTGCACCACGTCGTCGGCGTAGCCGAGTCGCGCCGCATCTCCGTACGCGTCGAGCCCGGCGGACAGGAAGACGAACGTCCATCCCTTCGCCTGGTGCTGCGTGATGAGCGCGCGGATGTCGGCGAAGGTGCGACGCCGTGACGCGTTCTCCTCGCCGTCGGTGATCGTGACGACGACGACGGCGTCGCGCTGCCCGACTGCCGCACGTGCCTTGGCGTGCTTGCGCGCCAGCTTCACGACGAGATGCGTGGCGTCGAGCAGGGGGGTACCGCCACGAGGGACGAACGTCTCGTTCGTCAGCGGCGGCACGAGCGAGATCGGCGCGTCGGCGTAGACGACGTCGTGCACGTTGCCCGTGTCGAACTGCACGAGCGTGAGGCGCGCATCGTCTCCGTCGGCCTGTTGGGCGGCGACGAAGGCGTTGAACCCGCCGATCACGTCGTTTCGGATCGACGCCATCGAACCGGACCGGTCGAGCAAGACGTAGATGTGCGTGGTCACGTCGGTGGGGTGCGGCTGGGCGCCGCGGGACTCCTTCTTCGGAGCCTGCGCGCCTTCCTGTACGGCGGTGGCGGCGGGATCGGGGTTGGTGTGTGCTGTCATACCCGGTACCACCCCCGACGGCAGACGATGTGACGCCCCGCGCGACATTTTTCTCGACCCGGCCGCCGACCCCACCCCCGCCACCCGCGAGCACTCGGAACGGTGACGAGCCGTTGTCGCTACCGTCACGGTGATGACTCCGCACCGGCCACCCGCGCGCGAACCCGACGCGGTGTCCGAACGCGTCGCGCCGCAGTCCGCGTCAACCCAACTCGCCGAGGTATACGCGTTCGTGCAGTCGCCCGAGACGAGGGCGTTCGCCGCCCGCCAGCTCACCCGGCTCGGCCTTGCCGGCACGGCCTACGACGTCGACGACCTGCTCATGACCGTCGTCGAGAGGCTGGCGCGCCGTCTGGCGAATGGCAAGCCGATCGGCGACGGAGCGCCCTCGGCCATCGCGCGCTACACCTCGAAGGTCATCAGAAACACCGCCTTCAACCTGCTCGAAGCCAGGAAGCGCCACCCGCGCACGGTCGCCCTCGACGAGGTCGCGACATCCGACGGTGACCGGTCGGTCGATCCGGCGCTGGTCACCGCAGACGATCCGGCCGCACTCGACGGTGTGCGCTGGGACGACGTGCGCGCGCGCGTCGTGCGTGTCACGCCAGCAACCCGACCCTGGGTCGCGGCGGCAGCGCTCGCACACCTCGCGGTCGACGAGGCCCCCGACCGGGCACTGCCGACGCGCATCGTCCTCCCGGCACATCCGTCCCCGACCCAGGCGGCGGACTGGGCCTCGCTGCAGTACGCGGGGCTGGCGCACTGCTTCGCCGACGACGACACGCCGGCCGTGAGAAAGCGTCGGTCGATCGCGCTCGGACACGTCCACACGGCACTTGTCGATGCGTTGCACGACCCCGAGGACGACGCATGACCTCGGTCGCCGCGGGCACACGCATCTGGGCGGCGCGCGACCCGGCCACCGGAGAGACCGTCCTCAGCGGATGGCTTCCCGGGCCGGCCGGTGTGGCAACGCTCTCCTTCGACGACGACGACGTGACGCTGGTCGTCGACTACGCAACCCCGGGGCAGTTCTGCGCGCTCACCTTCGCCGACGACGCCCCGTCGATCCCGTCCCTCCTCGAGGCACTCACCGTCGGGGCAGGGTCCGCGCTCCGGGAACGACTCGCCGATCTCGACCCCACCCCACAACCGGTGTGGCTGCTCGACCCGCCCGGCCCAGCCGCACGCGGAGGTGGTCCACACGGCGACGCCCGCTCCCCCGCCGCACACCCGGCGCGGTTCGCCATGCGTGCCCTCTGCGACCTCGCCATCCTGCGCGCCGACCTCACGTCGCTCGCGCTCGGCCCGGCCGTGACGGCCATGGGTTGGGTCGACCATGCGCTGCAGACGTTCCAACTCCCACCGGGGATCGCCCTGGACCTTCCCCCGTACGCCACCGTCGACCACGCGCTCGCCGCGCTCGACGCCGCGACCGAAGAGCTCCGACCCCGCTACGGAACCCCTTTGCGCGCCCCCAGGGAGGGATTGAACTGGGCGACGGAGGCATCCGCGTACCACGTCCTTGCCCGCCTGCTGACCGACTTCGCAGAGGCGCTCGACGCGCACCAGCCGTTCCAGGCGCACCGCGTGCGACGTGCAGCGGCACGGCTGGATGCGTTCGGATGGACTCCCGCCGACCTCGACGAGGAACCCGCCGACATCGGCAACACGCGGCGCGCTGCGCAGGTCGCGGCCGCCGCGCCCGCCCCGATCACCGCACGGAGCCGCGGTGCCGATGCGCGTGCGGCGCGCGAAGCCGAGTACGAGCTCCACGAGTTGGCCATGCCATTCGACGTGCGGCTCACCGATGCAGACGGCGTCGAGGTGCTCGAGGCCACCCTCACAGGCCCCGAGTGCGTGGTCGTCATCGCCCCAGCGGGAAGGCACACCGCACCGATGCGTCGCCGGCACGGTCGGACGCCGGGCACTCCCGCCGCCGACGAGCCCACCACGCACTGGCTGCGCGTCTACCGACAACCCGCACCCGACGAAGGGCTCGACCTCCACCGTCGGCCTCCGGTGCCCGTCGCCATGGCACCGTTCCTGCCCGCCGGGCGCGACCGGCTCCGTGCCGTCGCACTCCTCCCCGATGCAGTCAGCCCGGACACGCTCATCGCAGAGGTGACGACCCGCCCCACCGACGCGTGGGAGAGCACCGCCGAGGTGCACATCCGTCGTGCGGTCGCCCTCGGCCAACGTGCGGCTCGAACGGAGCGCGTCAACGACCCGCAGGCGGACACCGATTGGCATGCTGCGGCCGCGGCGTGGTTGGAAGCCGGCGACGTGCCTCGCGCAGAGATCGCTCGCTCGTTCGGCGGTGCCATCGACACCGAGTATGCGCAGCAGCTCCGTGCAGGCGTGATCCCCCACCGCACACCACAGTGGCCGTCCCTCCTCGACCGGGTCGTCGCCGAGCAGATCAGAACCCCACGACCCCGCTGACGCGTTACTGCGCGTTCGCGGCCTTGTAGCTGCCGGCACTCACCCGCTGGCCGGAGGCGTCGACCACCTCGAAGTCGGTGCCCGAGATCGAGCTCAGCGTCGCGAGTGCGTCGTTGTCCCACCGGCTGTCGGGTTCGCCGCTGATGTACCAGGCCGAGCCGTTGTCGGCGACGACCGCGCCGTAGCGCTGCAGCGCCTGCGCGATCGGGAGCACCGTCGGGTCGACGCCCGACAGGTCGGCGTTCGCCTTGAGTCGGATGCGCGTCCCCATCGGCGGACCTCCCGACCCCGACTGCGCCTTGTGCGACGCGGGCCAGACATACGAGTTGGCGGTGCGCGGGATCGTCATGCGGATCACGTGGTTCACCGACCCCGACGCCACCTCGTCGTAGCGCACCAGACCGGGCAGGATCGGCAGTCCTGCCGCGTCGGCGGACGTCCAGCCGGCGGGCCGCATGGCGTCGGAACGCATGTCCCACGTTGCGGCCGAATACGCGTTCCAGGACCCGTCGGCGTTCGGGTGCGCGTCGTAGAGCTCGTAGAGACGACACGCGTCCTTGTCGACCACGATCACGTGACGGTCACCCGTTGCGTCCGGGCCGCCTTCGATCAGCGCGTTCGCAGGGATCGGGAACGGACCCGGGTCGCTCTCGTCGTCGACCTCGGCGTGGATCGCGACCTTCGGCTGCGTGCCCGCCACCACCGTGTAGGGGATGCCGATGGGTTCGCCTTCCCACAACCCCGAGCCGAAGTCGGCGTGCAGCGTGCTCGTCGCTCCGATGTTGTTGACGATGCTCGACGAGTTCGCGAGCACTGGGAGCGCGTCGGCTCTGCCACGCCAGAAGGAGGTCGCCGTGGTGACGTTGCAGCCGGTGACGCCGTTCAGCGGGGTGAAGGGGATGCAGCCGGCCGCCACCAGCACGGCCGCGCCCGCGACGACACCGGCGGCCAGCATGCGACGACGCGTCGTTCGTGGAGGGGAGGAGGTCATCCCTTCACCCATCGGCGCGTGCACGGGGAGGCTGAACCCGGGGCTCGCCAGCCGTGCGCCCGAGCCCGGCGACGACCCGAGCGATCAGGTCGGACGACTCAACCGAGATCGAGCAGGCCGCGAATGTCGCCCGCGCTGAGCGCCCCCGCGAGCGCACCGTCGGCGTCGACGACATCGGCGAACAGCGCCGCCTTGCGCGCCTTGAGCTCCATCACCTTCTCCTCGATCGTCCCCGCGGCCACGTACCGGTACACCATCACCGGGTTGCGCTGCCCGATGCGGTGCGCCCGGTCGACGGCCTGCGTCTCGACCGCTGGGTTCCACCACGGATCGAGCACGAAGCAGTAGTCGGCCTCGGTCAGGTTGAGGCCCACCCCGCCTGCCTTGAGGCTGATGACGAACACCGGCACGTCACCGTCCTTGAAGGAGGAGATCGCCTCGTCTCGCTTGCGGGTCCGGCCGTCCAGGTAGGCGTGGTCGATCCCGGCCGCGTCCAGGCGAGCCCGCACCCGTCCGAGGAACCGAGTGAACTGGCTGAACACCAACGCCCGGTGCCCCTCGGCGATGATCTGGCTGAGGTCCTCGACCAGCCTGTCGATCTTGGCGGACCCGATGCCCTCGTGGGCGTCGTCGACAAGCGCCGGGTCGAGGCTGAGCTGCCGCAGCAACGTCAGCGACCGGAAGATCTCGAAACGGTTCCGCTGCACGTCGTCGACCAGGCCGAGCACCTTCTGGCGCTGCCGCTGCAACTGGGTCTGGTAGAGCCGAGCGTGGCGCGGGCTCAGTTCGATGTCGACGACCTGCTCGGTCTTGGGGGGAAGTTCGGCGAGCACCGCGTCCTTGGTGCGACGCCGCATGAGCGGGGCGATGCGGCGCCGGAGCGTGGTGAGGAGCTCGGGCGCTTCACCACGCTCGATCGGCCCACGAAACACCTGCGAGAAGCGTTGCGGGTCCGGGTACAGCCCGGGTGCCGCGATGGAGAGCAGGGCCCACAGGTCCATGAGGCTGTTCTCGAGCGGGGTGCCCGTGATCGCCACCTTCGTGGCGGCGTCGAGGCGACGCACGCAGCGGTACGTCTTGCCCTGGTGGTTCTTCACGTGCTGGGCCTCGTCGAGGAGGAGCAGGTCCCACCGTTCGGCGGCGTAGTCGTCGAACTCCAGGCGGAACAGCGCATACGAGGTCACGACCAGGTGCGCGCCCTGCGTCTCCTGAGCGAGCGACGTGCCGCGACGCCGTTCGGTCTCGTGGATGGTGCGAACGACCAGGTCGGGCGCGAAGCGGTCGGCTTCGTGCCGCCACCCCTGCACGACACTGGTGGGCGCCACCACCAGGAAGCGGGCGTCGGGACGCGCCGCGAGCGTGTGCAGGCACAGCGCCAGGGTCTGCACCGTCTTGCCCAGGCCCATGTCGTCGGCGAGGATCCCACCGAGCCCGTTGCGCTGCAGGAACACGAGCCAGTCGAGCCCCTCCTGCTGGTACGGCCGCAGCTCCGCCTGCAACCCCGCGGGTGGCCCGACGCTGGCCGGCACGTCCAGGTCGCGCAGGGCCGCGACGCTCTGCGCCCAACGGTCGCTCTGGCGGGCGACGACGCCGAGTTGTTGGAGCTCGTCGAACCACGCCGCCTGGTAGCGGTTGACCCGCACCCCGTCGTCCACGACCGCGTCGACCAGACCGCGTGCTTCGTCGATCAGCGCCTTCAGGCGGGCCAGTTCGGGACGGTCGAGGCGAAGCCAGGTGCCGCTGGGGAGCACCAAGGTCGCCTGCTCGCGGGCCAGCGCTGCGAACAGCTCCGCGAACGGGACCACCTCGCCGTCCACCGTCACCTCGACGGTGAGGTCGAACCAGTCGGTCCCGTCGGCCGCACCGTCACCGGCCTCCGCCACGGCGAGGGAGACCAGCGGATCGGCCACGGCCTCGCGCAGCTCGGGAAGCTCCCGGCCCCCCGCCACCGTCACGTCCACCTCGACCTGGCCGCGGGCGACGAGCCACGGCACGACCTCGCTCAGCACCACGACTGCGGCGTCGCCGCGCACCTCGCCGTCGCGCGGCGTCCCGCTCGGCGAGGCGAGCGACGAGAGCAAGTGGACGGGGAACTCGAGCGCCTCCAGCGCGTCCTGCTCCGCCGGCAGGTCGCGGTTGCGACCGTGCGCCACCAGTGGCCGCAGGGTGACCTGCTCGCCGCGCCGGTAGCGGGCAGTCCACGCCAGGTCCACCGCGTCGAGCGCCAGACGGCGCACCACCAGCGTGATGCCCTCGAAGCGGCTCGTCGTGAGGGTGACAGACCCGTCGGAGGAGGCAACGACGGCTCGCCGCGCGAGCGACGGCTGGTACCGGTCCAGGAACTCGTCGACGTCGGCCACGGGAACGGTCAACGGCGGGGCGTCGAGGAGGCGCGACAGCCCGGTGTGCAGCGGCTCCGCGAACGGGACGAGGAGGATCCCGTCGGCCCCGCGATCGACGAAACAGCCGTACGCGGGGGTGCCCAGCACCCCGTCTCGGTCCGGGTCGAGGTCAAGGGGCTCACCGCCGAGACGCAGGCCGCTGCGCACGGTGAGCGCACCGTCGGGGGCGGCGCGCAGGTCGACCGACACCACGGCCGGATCGTCGGAGACGACCACGGAGCCGGGTCGTGCCTGGCCGTCGACGAACGCGATCCCGACCTCGGCCGCGCGGCGCAGGTGCGGCCACAGCTCCGGTCCGAACCCGGAGAGCGACAGCGGGGACGCGTCGGGGTAGTACGACGAATGCTGCGACGACGCCAGCAGGGCGCGCAGCACCGCGACGTGCTGCGCATCGACGTCGCGGTTCGCGTAGCTGGCGTAGCTCAGATCGCGCCACGAGGCTCCGGTCCTCACCCACTGGTCGCGCCGCCCTTGTCGCAGCGGGCGCACCGTGAGCGCCGGGCGAGCAGGCGCCGCGTACGCGCCGCCACGCGGGCGCGCCACCGCGAACTGGAGCGCGAGGCGAACCGCCACGGCGCCCTCGTCGTCCTCGTCGTCGAGCAGATCCCGCAGGGCGTGGCGCCACGCGGCGTTGGCAGGACCCGGCCCGCCGCGCATTGACCCCCGACCGCGCGCGGTCACGATCGTGGCGACCACGTGCTTGCAGCGCCCTCCCAGCGGGCAGCTGCACTCATCGCCGACGACGACACGCGTGCCTCGCAGCAGCCATTCGACTTCGACCAGATAGGTGTTGCGACCCGACCCGCGCACAACCGACCGCAGCAGGCCCGGGGCGGTCTGCATCAGCGACACCCGCCCCTCGGCCGCGTAGGTCCGCCCGCGGGTGAGCGAACCACGGTCGAAGGTGCGTACGAGCACGTCGTCGGACAGGGCCGACACGCCGAGGGGCGAAGTCACCGGGTCAGCCTGTCAGCTCTGGGACGTCCGTCGGGACGGGGCCCGCCGTAGGCTCCAAGAGATGACCGCTGCGCCGACGCCGATCGAGGTGTTCGCAGACGTCCTCTGCCCGTTCGCGTATGCAGGGCTCGTCCGGTTCGCGCAGCAGCGTGACGCCCTCGGCCGGCCCGACCTCCACCTCTGGGTGCGGGCCTGGCCGTTGGAGGTCGTCAACGGGCAGGTACCCGACGCGGCGCTGCTCACCGACGAGATCGCTGCGCTACGCGCGACCGTGACCCCCACGCTGTTCGCCGGGTTCGACCCCGCGACCTTCCCGACGACGTCGCGTCCCGCGTTCGCCGTGGCAGCTGCCGCCTACCGCGCCGGACTCGCGGTGGGCGAAGCGGTCAGCTTCCGGCTCCGAGAGCTCCTCTGGGAACAGGGGGAGAACATCGCTGACCCGGCCGTGCTGGCAACGGTCGCCGCCACGCACGGCCTCACCGTCACCGAAGACGACCAAGCCTCGGTCGAGCGTGACCATGCGGAGGGCGCAGCCCGTGGGGCTGTCGGGTCACCCCACTTCTTCGTGGGCGAGCACGGGTACTTCTGCCCGGGCCTGTCGATCTCGCACGACGACGCCGGCTTCCACGTCGCCGCCGATCCCGCGCGCTTCGACGCGTTCGTCGCGGCTGTCACCGCCTGAGTCGGCGCGTCACCGCCCAACCCGCTCGACGCGTGTGTCGCCGCGCCTGCCGGCGGAGGAGGCATGCCGCACCGCCCTCGGCTGAAGGTCGGGTCAGCTCTCCGGTTCGAGGATGACCACCGGGATCACTCGGGTGGTGCTCGCCTCGTACTCGGCGAACCCGGGGTAGTCGGCCTTCTGCTTCTCCCAGATGGGCGTGCGCTCGTCGTCGGCCGCGACACGGGCGGCGAACGCGCGCGTGTCTGCGCCCACCTCCGCCGTCACCGAAGGGTGCGCGACGACGTTGTGGAACCACGCCGGGTGCGAGTCCGCGCCTGCCTTGGAGGCGAACACCGCAAGCCGGCCGCCGCCCAGGTCCTGGTACATCATCGGGTTGATGCGCGGTGCCCCGGAGCGCGCCCCGACCGTGTGGAGCAGCAGCAGCGGTGCGCCCTCGAAGTTGCCGCCGACCTTGCCGGCATTTGCACGGAACTCTTCGATGATCTTGGCGTTCCAGTCGTGCACATCGCTCATGGGTCTCTCCCGGCAGGACAGGCCGGTCAACGAGCTGCGACGCGGGCACCGGCTTGCTCACGCGTCGCTCCAGCATCATGCCTGACGAGGACATCGGCTTGCTCACGCGTCGCCCCAGCATCACGCCTGAGATGAACACCCACGTGTCGGGCGGCCGGACACCGCGCGTCACGCGTCGGGTCACCGGACGCGGCGACTCCCACCTCCCCCGTCGGCGGATCAGGTGGAGGTGGGAGCCGGACTTGCGCCTCCGCGGCACCGGTAATCGCCGTCAGCGAGAACCGAGCCGCGCGACGTGCGGCGACGTCAGCTCACCGCGTCGAGACGGATCAGCTCACCTTGATCTGGGTGATCATGCCGCTCATGAAGTGCGGGAGGTGTGGCGGCTCGGAGTTCCCGACGAAGCAGACCACGTAGTAGTCGCCGGCCGGCACAGCGGGCTGGAAGACCTGGCTCGTTCCCGGGGCGATGGCGCCGACACCGCCGTAGGTGACGTACGGCGGCGGCCCGGTCGTGGTGCCCGGCTTGGCGAAGAGCGCGTCGTGGACATCCTGGAGGGTCTTGCCCTTGGCGGGGCCGAGGATGACGAGCTCGTGGGGCTGCTTGCCCATGTTCGACACCTCGATCGGCTGCTTCCAGTTCACGTCGTTCGCACCGGTGAAGGCGAAGTCGACGAGCTTGATGGTCGACTTCGCGACGGGGGCCTTGGTGACCCCGGGCTGCGTGTCGACGGTGAAGCTTGCGATCATCCCGTGCAGGTAGTGGGCCTTGCCGTCGGGTGCCGGGATGTTGCAGATCACCGCGTACGTCGCGCCTGGCGTGAGGTCGACGATCGAGGAGTCGGACTGGCCAGGACCGACTGCATTGGGCCCGCCTTCAGGCGTGCCGTCCTTCATCATGGCGCCCTCGCCGACCGGGCCCGTGAGGTCGGCTTTGAACGTGTCGAGCGTGACGCCTTCGCGCAGCTTGACGAGCTGCACCTGGTGCGCCATCTCGGTGTCTTTGTTGACCAGCTTGACGGTCACGTAGCCCGAGGGTGCGGTCGCCTCCGGGAAGGTGAACTTGTAGGGCATCTCCGCATCGATCTCGAACGTCGGGAGCCCGGTCGGCGCGCCGCCCGTGTCGGAGACGCTCGTCGAGCCGCCGCCAAGGATCGTCGTGGCAGACGGCTTGGAGGAGGTCGAACCGCTGTCGCTGGAGCAGCCGGCAAGGCCGAAGCCCAAGACGCCGACCGCGCCCAGTGCCAGCAGCCGACCCGCGCGAGAGAGAGGAGTGTGGGATGTCATGGGCCCTCCGACCGTTTCCATCGTCGATGAATCGGGCCCAGCGTTCATCAGGGAGCGAGGTAGGTCAATGACTCCCCGTGAACCTGACGGCACTTCAGTATCACATGACACCTTCTGGCTGCGTCACCGCCATGGTTGCGCAAGTTTCGAGTGCGGCACCGGATCTCGCCGCACTCGCGTCGCCCAGACCGGCTCGAACGATGCCGTGGCTCAGTAGATGACCTCGGCCTCCAGGCCGCCGTCGGGGCGCCGCACCACGATCATGCGCGACATGCACGGCATGCAGTACACGCGATCGCCCGGGCGGAACTCGCGATGCGATCGGATGACGACCTTGCACACCGGGCACACCACCTCGTTCGGCGCGAGCTCATCGGCCGGTCCCTTCCAGATCCGGTAGAACTTCCGCCACCGCTTCGGCACCTCCTTGAACCCGGTGTCACCGAGCTCATAGGTGCGGCGAGGTGCGTCCTCGCCCGACGCCTCATCGGGTTGGATCGTGCCGGGGACCGACTCGAACGAGGCGGCCGTGCCTTCCGAACCCTCGCCGGGACCAGCGGCCGGCTCGACTGCCGCGTCGCGAACCTGCTCGGTGGTGTCGGTCATGACGTCAACCCCAATCGCTCCACGGCGGCGAGGTAGTCCCGCCCCAACGACGGCTGGTCCTGCTTGCTGATCCCGAGGTCGCGATAGACGCCCTCGAACGAACCGAGCACGAGCGGGTCGAGCTCGGCGCGGATGTCGGCGAGCCGCTGACGGCCGGCCGGGTCGTGCACCAGGCGCCGCCCGAGGTCGTTCTCACCGAAGCCGAGGTGGCGGCGCTCGTCGGCCACCACGCCGGAGAGCACCTGCTGCGTGACCGGGTCGGCGATCGCTTCGTGAAAGCGGAAGACCGTGTCCTCCATCGATTCCAGCAGCACGTTCTGCGCGAACACGGCGGCTTCCCAGTCGCCGCGATCGACGAGCTCGAGCAAGCGCCCGCGGAACCGCTCGAGGTCGGGGTTGGCACGGGCGCGAACCTCGGCTTCGGCGTCCGGCACCCCGAGGTCATCCAACCGGCGGAGGAAGACCTCGAGGTGCCGGGCCTCGTCCGCCACCTGGGTTGCGAGGAAGATGCGCGAGTGGTGGTTGGGGGCGAGGCGAATCAGACCGCTGGACGCTTCGAGCGCCGCGGCCTCTCCCACGCAGTAGTTGCACAGCGTCGTGATGAGGCTGTCGTGGTCGGCTGCGTCCATGGGCGCGTCGACCAGCTCGGGGTCGGCCCCGAAGGGCCGACCCTCGAGGTAGCCCTCGACCGCCTCGAACCAGAACCTGAAGGAGTGCACCTCCCGCAGGAACTCCTCCTCGTCGAGGTGGTGCGGCTCGAAGTCGGCCGAGACGCCCGACATCAGGCGGGAACCTTCGGCTCTTGGTAGTCGATGCCGATGCGGCCCAGTCGGGTCTTGAACTCGCTCAACACGGTGTTGGCAAGCACGGCTTCCATGTCCGCGGTGGAGGCGGCCATGAGGTCGGTGCCGTGCCACGACGCACCCCCCATGTCCTTGCCCTGTGCGGCCATGCGCTCGCGCTCCTGGTCCATGGTCGGGCCCGACGCGCTGAACACATCCGCGAACGTCGCGAGCATGTGGTACGACATCTCGCTCTGCATGCGCTCGATCTCGGCCTTGCGAGCGGGCTGGTCCTTGATGAGCGACCCGATGCGGTTCTCGCCGAAGCCGACGTGGCGCCGCTCGTCCGCGATGGTGCCCGCGAGGGTCTGCGCGAACTTCGGGTTGAGGTCGACCGACGTCGCCTGCAGCAGTTCGAACACCGAGAACGCCATGCCCTCGAGGACGATGTTCTGGCCGACGACGCCGGCGATGAAGTCACCGTCCGCGACCTTGCCGAGGAGTACCTCGGCGAACTTCACGAGGTTCGGGTTGGCGAAGTCCTTCACGGTCGACTCGACGTCTTCCTTCTTCACGCCGAGGTCGATGAGGCGGCGGGTGAAGATCTCGACGTGACGGGCTTCGTCGAGCGTCTGCGTGGCAAGGAACATCTTGCTGCCGTCATCCGGCGCAAGGTTCACGAGCCCGGACGATGCGGCGAGCGCGCAACGTTCCCCGGCGATCAGCTGCACGGTGAGGGCGATCGACGCCACGCGCAGGTCTTCGTTGCCGAGGAGGTCGTCGGGTTCGTGGAGACCGGGCTCGTGCCCGTCCACGGTGTCTTCCAGGTACCCCTGGGGGCACATCTCCAGCCACCGCTGGATGGAGTACTGCGAAAGGAAATCTGACATGCGGGCCCCCTTGTCGACGAGGTTCGAACGAACCTGCTCAGTCCGAGTCATCCTGCGCGCTCACGATCACGGAGCGGAACGGGACCAAGGTCCCAAGATCTGCCCTCCTCCCGACACAGAAGCGACCTCGGGTAGCATTTACGCAGGTCAGCGGGGTCGTCGGCGCCACCGATCGCGCCGGTGACTTCCGCCACGCCGACGGCGCGCACACGATTGCGGTGTCATGCTCACGGGCAGCGCGGGGTCACTCGGCCCTGCTCGACGAAGGAGGAGCCATGGCAGCTACCACGACCACGGAGTCGCTCGGAAGTCTCCACAGCCTGATCGACGGCCTGCAGCAGAACCACAAGGCCGCACTCGACGCCGTCAAGCGCTTCGTCGACACCGTGAACGACACGGTTCCCGACGTGACAGACGACGGCCCCCGCAAGCAGATCATCGACGCCGCGTTCCGCATGACCGAGCAGATCGTCGATGCCTCCAGCCGCCTCGCCAAGAGCGTGGTCGACACGACCGGCAACACGGTCGACGGTCTGCTCAAGTCCGCCAGCTAGCCGACAGAGCGGTCAGGCACGGTGGCCGAGGAACCTGAAGCAGTCGGTGCGCAGCGCGACCCCGCATTCCTGCGCACCGTGCGCCCCTACCTCGAGCGGTACGCGTCCTACTTCCGCTCCGAGGTCCGCGGGTTCGAGCGCCTCCCCGAGAAGGGCCCGATGCTCGTCATCGGGAACCACTCGGGGGGGCAGCTCCCGCCCGACATCCCCATCCTCCTGACCGCGTGGTGGCGCGAACGCGGTGAGGACGAGCGCATCTATGCGATGGTGCACTCGTTCTTCCTCAACCTCCCCGGCGTGGGTCCCGTCATGGCCCGCGCGGGTGGACTCGAAGCCGGCCCCGCCAACGCCGAGGCAGTGCTGCGTGACGGGGCGATCCTCCTCGACTACCCCGGCGGCGACCACGAGGTCTTCCGTCCGTGGCAGGAGCGCAACCGCATCGATTTCGGCGGACGCATGGGTGCGGTACGTCTTGCCCTGCGCACCCAGGTTCCGGTGGTACCCGCAGTCTCGGTCGGCGCCCACGAGACCGTGATCGTGCTGACGCGCGGCGAGCAGCTCGCCCGGTGGCTCGGTCTCGACACACGCTTTCGCATCAAGGTGATGCCGTTCGTGCTGGGGCCGCCCTTCGGCATCGTCCCCGCCGGCATCCCCACCTTCCCGTTGCCCGCAAAGGTGACCGTCGAGCTGCTCGACCCGATCGACTGGTCGGCCCGCTACGGGCCCGATGCGGCAGACGACCCCGACATCGTGCGCGCCTGCTACGACGAGCTCACCACTGCCATGCAGGACGCACTCGACTGCCTCGCCGCGCAGCGCCAGTTCCCCGTCATCGGCTGACACTCGCTGCCGCCGCGCCCCGGTGCGGGACGCGTTCCCTCGAAGCCACCTGCGGGCTCAGAAGCGATCGGCCCACGCGGCGACCTCCGCGTGCAGGTCCTCGACCAGCAGCCACGGGTCGGGCAACGAGGCTGCACAGCCGAGCACCGAGACGTACAGCGTGTCGACGTAGCTCCAGGCGGTGACGTTCACGCCGATCCCCTCCAGGATCGGCCCCGATGAGTAGAGCGCCGACACGGTGCTGCCGTCGTCGAGCCCCAGCGGGCTTCGCGGGCCGCGTACGCACGATGCCACCAGGTTGACCGGCGGCCGGACCCGATCCGCGAGGCGCGTCGCA
Source organism: uncultured Iamiaceae bacterium (assembly GCA_964621605.1). GTDB lineage: Bacteria > Actinomycetota > Acidimicrobiia > Acidimicrobiales > Iamiaceae > CAZUMJ01. The sequence continues at coordinate 28,934 of CAZUMJ010000017.1, forward strand.
CCCCAGAGACGAGGGAGCACACCGTGCAGCGCAGCCGGCACCAGGCCGGCGCGCCGCTCGAAGAGCTCCGGGCCGAACTCGGCACGCACGGTCCGGGCCGCGACCGTGGACTCGTGGATGGCACGAAGCCGGGCCAACGGGTCCGCGATGTCGGTGCGCAGCGTGACGAAGAGGTTGTCGACGTGGTTGCCGCTGAGCCGGTGACGGCCCGTGCGCGTGGCCATCGGCACCGCTGCGACGAGGCTCTCCGCCGGGAGGCTCGCCGTGCGAGCGAGCGTGCGGCGGACCGCTCCGGCGCACAAGCCCAGGAACGCGTCGTTCAACGTCACGTGCGCGGCGGTCTTGGCACCGAGCAGCGCGTCGAGGGGGATGGCAGCCGTGGCGAACGTGCGGTCGGCGGTGAGCGCCACGTTGAACGGCGTGCGCGGCCCTTCGAACGGTGCCGCCGGCTCTCGCAGCACGCCGCGCCGAGCGATGCGCGCGTGGCGGAGGCCCGACACGGTACGGCCGACGACATCGGGGGCGGAGCGCGCCGCGCGCACCGCCCCTTCGCCCGCCGCGCGGTACAGATCACGACGGTTGGGCAGCGGCTCGGGGTGGAACGGCTCCACGATCGCCGCATCGTCGTCGAGCACGAACGCGTTCTCGAGCAGCGCCACGGCTGCGACGCCATCCGCGAGCGCGTGGTGCACCTTCATCACGAACGCGGTCGTGCCGTCGGCGAGGCCTTCGACGATCGTCATCTCCCACAACGGCCTGTCGCGAGGCAGCGCGGTGCTGGCGGCCTGTGCGATGGCTTCGTCGAGTTGGCGTCGCCCACCGGGCGCGGCGGCGGTGACCATGCGGATGTGGCGTGCCACGTCGAAGTCGGGGTCGTCCAGCAGGACGGGGTTGCCAAGCCCGTGCGGTGCCGGCACAACGCGACGGCGGAGCACGGGCATGCGGTCGAGTCGGCTCTCCACGAGCGGGAGGAGATCAACGAGATCGAGGGGGCCTGAGCGATCGGCCAGATCGAGCACCACCACCTTGATCGTGTGCATGTGGGCGGTACGCGTCTCGGAGGCGAAGAAGCGGGCATCGAGCCCGGACATGACCCTCATCGCCATGCGCCCTCCGGTCGGTCCTCCGACCACGCAGGTGTCGCGGCAGGCGGATGCCGTGCCGCAGGGCTGAGGCTACCGGTGTGCGACCAAGCGATGCCGCGCCCGACGTTGGTGTTGGCGTTGGCGCGAGGTCAGCGGGCGGCGAGTGTCAAGTGGCGGGCGGAGGGCGGCGAGTGCCGCGCCCACCGCGCAGCCGGGGTTGCCAACACGGCGCCGTCGCACGACACCAGGGCGCGGGGAGATCGCGCGTGCTTTTGCGACGCCGTGTCGCTATGATGCCGACATGCAGTCGCCAACTTGGAGAACCCATGTTCCTCGCACTCCGTGACCTCCGCCGTGGCGCACGCCGTTTCGTGCTCCTCGGGCTCGTCATCTCGCTCGTCGCGCTCTTGTCAACCGTGCTGTCGGGGCTCGCCACCGGTCTCGTCACCGATGGCATCTCCGGCCTGCGCGCGCTCCCCTTGCAGCGACTCGCACTCGGCGAGGGAGCGCAGTCGACGTTCAGCCGATCGATCCTCGACCAGAAGGACCTCGATGCCTTCAGGCATCTCGACGGCGTCGAGGCCACGCCACTCGGCGCGAGCTTCGTGAACGCAGCCTCCACCGACGGCGGCCCGAGCCTCGATCTCGCCCTGTTCGGCGTCGCCGCCGACAGCTTCCTCGTCACCCGAGCCGACGCGCGGGCCGCACTCAGCGGCACGCCCGGCATCGTGCTGGCGAGCGAGCTCCAAGACGAGGGCGTCAAGGTCGGAGACCGCTACACGATCGGTGGCTCCGACGTGGAGCTCCCGGTCATCGGCTTCACGTTCGCCGGCACCTACGGCCACGCGCCCATCGCATACGTGTCACTCGGCATCTGGCAGCGCATCCAGTACGGGCCCGACGCACGAGGCCGCTTCTCTGCCGTCGCGTTGCGCGGTGGCTCGAGCAGCGCCCTCGCCGCCGCTGCGAAGCCCCGATCGATGACGGTTCTCACGAAGACCCAGGCCTACGCCGGGTCACCCGGGTTCACGGCAGAGACCACGACCATGACGCTCATCCGCACCTTCCTGCTGGTGATCTCGGCGCTCGTGATCGGGGCGTTCTCGACGGTCCTCACGGTGCAGCGCACCCGCCAGATCGGCCTGCTCAAAGCGACAGGCGCATCGAACGCCTACCTCGTGCGAGACAGCGTCGGTCAGATGACGATCCTCGTCGTGCTCGCCACCGCGATCGGCATGGCTGTCGGCACGGCGATCATCGAGATCTTGAGCCGGGGCAGTGCGCCGGTCGAGCTCTCCACGAGCTCGCTGCTCACCGTGGCCGTGTCGCTGGTCGCAGCCGGCATCGTCGGAAGCCTCGTAGCGCTGCGACGCATCACCCAAGTCGAGCCGGCCATCGCCCTGGGGGTCGAAGGATGAGCACACCACTGCAACTCACAAACGTCGTCGTCGCCTACCCCGACGGCCCCAGCGAGCGCGTCATCCTCGACCACCTCGACCTGACGCTCAGCTCGGGTGAGCTCGTCGTCCTCTCGGGCGAGTCCGGCGCCGGCAAGTCCACGTTGCTGAGCGTCGCCGGGCTGCTCCGCCACGCAGATTCCGGAGAGGTCACCGTCGCCGGCATCCCGACGGCCGGGCTCTCACAACGCCGCCTGACCGCCGTCCGTCGCGACCACCTGGCGTTCGTCTACCAGTCCGCCAACCTGCTCCCCTCGCTGACCGCCGTCGAACAGCTCCAACTCGTCGGGCACATCCGGGGCGAGCGTCCCAGCCGCACCCGCGACCGTGCGATGACGTTGCTCGACCGGCTCGGTGTCGGCGCACGCGCCGATCAGGTGCCCGCGCAGCTGTCCGGCGGAGAACGCCAGCGTGTCGGCATCGCACGGGCGCTCATGGCCAACCCCTCGCTGCTCATCGCAGACGAACCGACCGCCTCGCTCGACCCGGCGAGGGCCCGCAGCGTCGCCGCCCTGCTGGCCGAGACCGCGCACGAGCTCGGCATCGCCACCCTGATCGTCGCCCACGACGACACGACGCTGCAGCACGCGGACCGCCACCTCCACCTGGCGGGCGGCACGCTCAGCGCCGCGGCACTCCCCGACCGCGACGGCGAACCCGCGGGCGCGAGGCTGCCCTGATGCCGAAGATCACGGCCGACACGGTCGAAGAGCACGTCGCCCGGCAACGCCAGGCGGTGCTCGACGCGGCCATCCACCTCTTCACCACGCAGGGCTACAACGAGGTGAGCCTGGCCGACATCGCAGCCGAGGTGGGCCTCGCCCGCAACTCGCTGTACCGGTACGTGCCCGACAAGGTGCACCTGCTGGTGGAGTGGTATCGCCAGGCCATTCCCGCCACCATCGAGACCTGGGAAGCGGCGCTGGCGGGAGACGACCCCGCGCCGGTGCGCCTCACGCGCTGGGCCCGCGCGTACCTGGAGTGGGCGCTCACCCCGGAGCACCAACTGGTGACGCCGCTGACCGATGCCGTCGCCACGCTCGACGCAGAGACACGCCAGGAGATCGGTGCGCTCCATCGTTCGATGATGGACGTCGTGACCGAGGCCGTGCGCGCCGCGGGAGTCCCGCGCGGCGAAGCGGCAGGCACCGTCGAACTGCTCGCCGGGCTCGTGCTCGGCGCCGCGCGGGCAGAGCGGGCCGCGCGGCGAGCCGACCGCGCGCTGCGCAACCGCCTCGATGCGGCCGTGGCCGCCGTCGTCGCGCGCTGAACCTGCCAACCTGCTGCCAGGGACGCCGGCCGGCACGCGCGGAAGGCTGCTCCGGGCCGCGACGCGCCGTCAGGCGACGGGGTCGGACCGACGCCCCTGCGCATCCGCCGGCGCATGGCACACGTCGGCGGGGCCGAACGGTCGGGTCCATGCGGCGTACTCGAGCAGGATGCCGTCCGGGTCGCGGAAGTAGACGGAGCGCACGTACACACCGGGGTGCACGTCTTCGCTCACGGTCCACTCGCTGTCGTCGTGGTTCATGATGTCGGAGCACTCCACGCCGAGCCCGATGAGCCGGTCACGAGCCGCCTCGATCTCGTCCGGCGCGATCTCGAACGCGACATGGTTCATCGAGCCGATCGCGCTGCTGAAGTCACCACCGTCGGGCCGCACCGCCGGCTGGGAGACCCCGGCCACCGGCTCGGGGGCACCGGGGAACCAGAAGAACGCCAGCGCATCGCCGTTGCCCATGTCGAAGAAGAAGTGCTGCCCCATGTCCGCCGGCAGCTCGATGGTCTTGATGAGCGGCATGCCCATGACGTTCGTGTAGAAGTCGACGGTGCGAGCCATGTCTCGACACACCAGCGCGAGGTGGCTCAGGCCCAGGTAGCGGGGTGGTGGCGATGACATGGCGGCTCCTCCTCCGATGCACGACGCGGATGGCGACCGAAAGACGGCACGTCGCTTCGTCCCCCGGCTCCCCCCGACGGTGCGCCCACTCTTGCAGCCCCCGTGCACCTCCGCGTACCGCCCGATGCGCGGCGGCATTGAGACCGGCGCGCGTGGCCGTGCCGGGTGGCAGCGCAGCCCCCGCGCGGAGAGGTACCCACAGAACTTGCGGCTGACATCCAGGTCGCTCCCAGGTGACCTGCCGAGGATGTGCGACGACCCGACAAAGGACTCGCACGCATCCAGGAGCGAACCCCGTGACCGCGACACCGCCCTTCCCCGACTCTCCCCAGCCCCCCGAGGCGCCGCTCCCCCCAGGCCCCTTGTCGGCGGCGGAGCCAACCGCGTCGAACCCTCCGCTCGCCCCCTCCACGGCCCCGAACCCGCCGTCCGGACCAGCGTCACCACCGGCATCGGGCAGCGCGTGGAAGTCATGGGTCGCAGCGGGGGTCGTCGCAGCGATCGTCGCGGGAGGCGTTGCCTACGGCGTGAGCCAGTCGGCGTCACACAGTTCTCGAAGCGCGGGTGCGGTGACCGCGAACGGAGCCAACGGCAATGCTCCCGACGGGTCTGCAAGCGAGGGCGGGAGTGGCGCGGGGCAGGGCGGAAGGTTCGCGGGTCGTGGCGTGTTCGGGAAGCTCACCGCCGTCGACGGCAGCACGCTCACGGTGCACGGCACGAGCCGTGACGGCACCGAGACCACGTACAAGGTGAAGGTGAGCGCCGACACCGTCGTCACCGAGACCACCGATGGCTCGCTCGCAGACCTGAAGCAGGGCGATGCGGTCCTCATCACGACCGAACAACCAACTTCTGACAGCGGCACGGCGACCTCAGACGTCAGTCCCCTCGCGCGTCGCATCGTCGACCGAGGCACGGTCGACGGCGACACACCCACCGACGGCACCGGCCCCGACGGGGCCCCTCCCTCACCTCCCGAGGGGTCGGAGCCGTCGGCCTCCGACTCCGGCACACCTCCCGGTGCCGGCGTCGGAGGACCGTCCGCACCGGGCGACCCGAGCCAGTTCCCCGGCGGCCGCCAGGGGCGCCAGCTCCTCCGTGGAACCGTCAAGGCCGTTGACGGCACCACGCTGACGATCTCCACGAGCGACGGCACGGAGGCCGAGGTGCGCACGGACAGCACCACTACCGTGTCGATCACCCAGCGCCTCACACTCGGCGACCTGAAGGTCGGGGACACCGTCTCGGCGCAAGGCGCCGTCGACGGAACGACGATCACTGCCCGCTCGATCCGTCGAGGGGACGCGGGCATGGGCGATGCGTTCGGAGGATTCGGCGGGCCGCCCGACCAGGGTGGCCAAGGCTTCTCCGGAGGACAGGGGGGCTACGGCGGTCGTGGTGGCGCCAGCCAGTCCGGGGGCGCGTGAGCACCATGCGACGCCTCCTCCAACCCTGGGTCGTGATGCCGGCCATCGCCTTGGTCGCGCTCGGCGCGTGGCTGCTGCTCCGACCCACCACCTCAGACACACCCGACGCCTCGGGCACCACCGAGCAGATCGTCTCGGCGACATCGGGCACGCTCCGCCAGACCGTCGCGGCAACGGGCACCGTCGAAGCGGCGCAGTCCGCCGACCTGGCGTTCAGCGCAGCGGGCAAGGTCACGTCCGTCAACGTCGCCGCGGGCGACACGGTCCGAGCCGGTCAGGTGCTCGCCACGATCGATTCGTCGGCGCTCGCGGCTGACCTCAGCGATGCACAGGCCGGTCTGGCGTCCGCGAGCGCCAAGCTGTCCGACGACACCTCAGCTGGTGGATCGGCGGCACAACTCGATGCCGACAACGCGGCGGTCACGACCGCGCAAGACCGCGTGACCGCCGCCCAACAAGCGCTCGACGGTGCCCAACTCGTCGCCCCGTTCGACGGGACAGTCGCCAGCGTCGATCTCAGCCTCGGGGAGCAACTGGGGAGCAACGGCACAAGTGGATCGACCCCGACAGGCTCAGCGAGCGGGTCGGGGCGCACGGCGGCAAGTCTCGGCTCCGCACAGTCCTCAGGCGCAGGGGGGAGCGCCCAGCAGGGTGCGGGCGGCACCTCCGCGAGCAACGGGTCCGGGAGCACCCAGATCCAAGTCGTGAGCACGCACACGTACTCGGTCACCGTCGGCCTCGACGCTTCGGACATCACGAAGGTCAAGGCGGGCGACTCCGTGTCGCTCGCGCCGACGACCGCATCCACCTCGAGCCGACGCTTCGGCGGGTTCGGGGGTTTCGGCGGCGGCTTCCCCGGTGAAGCCTCGCCGGCGTCGCCTCCCGGGGCAGGCGAGTCGGGGTCGGCGTCACCGAGCGGCGGGGCGCACACGACAGAGCGGCAGTCCGCCACGTCTTCGACGAGCGCAGCGACAGGAACCGTGACCACCGTCGGACGCGTCGCCACCGCCACCTCCGGTGTGGCCACCTACCCCGTCACGGTCACCTTCGCTGACACGACCGGCGCGATCCTGCCGGGGGCAACCGTGCAGGCGACCATCACCTACGCAGAGGTCGCGGCTGCCGTGCAGATTCCGGTGACGGCCCTGCAGCGCACCGCCGAGGGCACCACCGTGACGGTCGCGGACGGCACGCGACGCAGCAGCCTGGTCGTGACGACAGGGGTGACCGCAGACGGCTACGTGCAGGTCACATCGGGCCTCACCGCCGGCCAGTCCGTCGTCGTGGAACGGCCGACGTTCCCCGGGCGTGAGAGCACCGGCACGACACGCACCGGCGAAGGTGGAGGCGCATCCGGGTACGGGGGCTACCGGCGCTTCGAGGGAGCCGGCGGATGAACGGGGCGTCGTCATCGACCATCCAGTCCCCCGCACCTGCACCGGTGATCAGCCTGCGCGATGTCGGCAAGACGTACGCCGCCGGCGCGATCTCGGTCGATGCGCTCACCGACGTGTGCGTCACCATCGATCCTGGCGAGCACGTGGCCGTGGTCGGGCCGAGCGGATCGGGCAAGTCGACGCTCATGCACATCCTCGGCTGCCTGGATGTCCCCACGAGAGGGAGCTACCTGCTCGCCGGCGAAGACGTCGCCCGCTTTGACGAAGGCGAGCTCGCCGACGTGCGCAACAGGCGCATCGGCTTCGTGTTCCAGCAGTTCAACCTCCTCGCCTACCTGCCCGCGTGGCGCAACGTCGAGCTTCCTCTCGTCTACGCCGGTGTCGACAGAACCGAACGGCGCCGCCGATCGCTTGCGGCACTGGAGCAGGTCGGGCTCGCGCAGCGCTCGGACCACCGCCCCGGCGAGCTCTCGGGTGGGCAACAGCAGCGCGTCGCGATCGCGCGTGCGCTCGTCACCGAACCCGCGATCGTCCTCGCCGACGAGCCCACGGGGAACCTCGACTCGACCTCGACCGACGAGATCCTCACGATCTTCGACGAGCTGCACCGAGCCGGGCGCACGATCGTGCTGATCACCCACGAGCACGCCGTGGCGCGGCGAGCACAGCGCACCATCTCGATCGCCGACGGGCGCGTCGCATGACCTGGCGCGACACGCTGCGGACCGCAGCGGACGCGGTCCGCAGCCATCGCTTGCGCTCCGCGCTCACGATGCTGGGCATCCTCATCGGCATCGCAGCGGTGATCCTCACCGTGGGGCTCGGCGACGGCGCCAAGGCCGCTGTGCGCGCGCAGATCGACGAACTCGGCACGAACGTGCTCGTCGTCTCACCGGGAAGTTCGACGAGCACGTCGGGCTCCCGTGGCGGGTTCGGCACCGCGTCCACCCTCACCGCACAGGACGCCACCGCCCTCGCCTCCAGGACCGTCGCACCCGACATCACGGCGGTTGCACCGACCGCGACCACACGTGCCGAGCTGCTGCAGGGCGCGACGAACTGGTCGACCACCCTCACCGGCACGACCCCGCAATGGCAGGCGGTCCGCTCCCGTGCCGTCACGAGCGGCCGCTTCCTGAGCGCCGCGGACGAAGCGGATGCGGCCGCTGTCGTGGTGCTCGGACCCTCCACCGCGTCGGAGCTGTTCTCAGGCGGGGACGTGATCGGCAGGCAGGTGACCTACAACGGCACGCCGCTCACCGTGGTCGGTGTGCTGGCGTCGCTGTCGTCATCGGATGACACGTCCGCGAACGACCTCGCGCTCGTCCCGCTCTCGACCTACGCAACCCGGCTCGTCGGCGGCGCCAACCGCGACACGGTCGGCGCGATCTACGTCAAGGCGACGGGGTCGAGCACGGTGACCGCGGCCTACCAGGAGGCCGAGGCGACGTTGGCGAACCTGCACGGCATCACCGACCGCGCCAACGCCGACTTCAGCATCGCCAGCCAGCAGTCCATCCTCAGTGCCGCCACGTCGGTGGATCACACCATGCAGTTGATGCTCGCGGGCATCGCGGCCATCTCGCTCCTGGTGGGCGGCATCGGCGTCATGAACATCATGCTGGTCTCGGTCACCGAACGAATCCGTGAGATCGGCCTGCGCAAGGCGCTGGGTGCGAGCCCCAAGCTCATCCGTCGCCAGTTCCTGCTCGAGGCCGCGATGCTCGGCCTGCTGGGCGGCCTGCTGGGCGTGGCGGTCGGCGCGTTCGGTGGAGCGCTCATCCCCCGTCTCACCACGACGCCCGTGCGGTTCTCCCCTCCGACCGCGCTGCTCGCCATCGCCGTCGCCGTCGGTGTCGGGATGTTGTTCGGGGTGTACCCGGCAAGCCGCGCGGCCCGGCTCGCACCCATCGACGCCCTCCGGAGCGAATGACGTGACAGACCTCGACGGCCCTCCGACCGCAGCCGGCACGTCCGCGGTCGCGCCACACGCCGACCCGACCGTGCCGGCCGCTCCCACCCCAGGTCCCCGACCACGCAACCGACGCGGACGCAACGTGGGCGTGGCGCTCGCGGTGGCCGTCGTGCTCGCCGCGGGCGTGACCGCCGCGAGGCGGGCAAACGCCTCTGCCCCCCATCGCTACCGCACCGCCACCGTCGGCCTGCACGACGTCGATCAGGTGCTCACCAGCGTCGGCGAGATCGAACCTGTCTCGCAGGTCTCCGTCGCCTTCCCGACATCTGGGACCGTTGCGACCGTGCCCGTCGCGGTTGGTGACACCGTCGGCGTCGGCCAGACGCTCGCCACCTTGTCGACCACCTCGCTCACGACGCAGCTCCACACCCAAGAGCAAGCACTCGCGGATGCCACCCTCCACCTTGCGCAGCTCAGCAACGCCCGCGTCTCCGCGAACGCCGCCACCGCACGGACGTCGACGACGACAGCGAGCAACGACGAACTTGCTGACCTGCTCGACGCGACAACCGCGGCGACCGACGCGCAACAGCGGGCGCAGGCAACGCTGCAAGCAGCGGCGCACGCGTGCGGCGTCACGACCCTGCCCGCTGCGGTGACTCCCAGCTCGCCCAGGACGGCGGACACGCCACACGGTCGGGCCGACAGCGGCGACGGACAGGCAACAGGGACAAGCTCGGAGCCCACCACCACGACGACAGCCGGCCCTGCGCCCGATGAGACGGCGTCCTCCACGGCGGTGCCCACCACGACCGCAACGGGAGGACCGCGCGCCGGCGGTGACACGACGGACTCGGCGTGCACCGGGGCGCTCGAACAGGCCGTCGCCGCCCAAGCGGAGGCCTCCAACCGGCAACGCGCCCTTGCCGACGCGACAGACGCCTACACGCGACAGCGCGATGAGGGGACCTCACCTTCGAACAGCACCGGTCGCACCGGCGGGGCAGCCAGCGGAGCGACCTCGGGTTCCTCGGGTGCGTCCGACTACTCGGGCGCCTCGGGTCCCTCGGGTGCGTCCGGCATGAGCAACACCGGTGCCGATGGTGGCTCCACCACTGCGGCTTCCGCAGCCGACCTCGTCGCCGCGCAGCGCAGCGTGGACGCCGCATCCGACGCCGTGGCGGTCGCGCAACAAGCCCTCGCGCAGGCGACCATCGTGAGTCCGATCGCGGGCACGGTGGCCGAGATCGGCTTCACGCCCGGAGACCAGGTCTCTGCCGCGTCGACGACCTCACGCGTGCTGGTCGTGGCGCCCGGCGGGTATGAGGTCACGACGTTCGTTCCGGTCGCTGACCTCGCCAAGGTGAAGCTCGGCCAAGCCGCCCAGGTGCTGCCCGACGGCGCCGGGCACGCGCGTGGCGGAACGGTGACCCAGATCGGCATCACCCCCACCGATGGGACGACCGGTGCGACCTACCCCGTCACGATCGGCTTCACGGGCGACACGACGGGACTCCTCGACGGGGGCACGGCACAGGTCACGATCGTGACCCTCTCGGCCACGCGTGCGCTCGCGGTGCCGACCTCTGCCATCACCACCACGGGGACACGACACACGGTCACGGTGCTGCACGACGACACACCACGCACCGTCGCGGTCGAGGTGGGGGCCATCGGCCCGACCTGGACGCAGCTCACCGGTGGCGTCGCCCAAGGCACGACCGTCGTGCTGGCCGACCTCGACGCCCCCCTTCCCGACGCGGCCACCACGAACGCCCAGCGAACACGCTCCGGATCCACCGAGGTGCGACAGGGTGAGTTCCTCGAGGGCGCGCCGGGTGCGGGGTTCAGCCGCCCGGGAGGGTGAGCGTTCGCGTCCGGCAGGGCAGCGCCCGCTCCCGGAGCGGCACGGCGATCACCACAGCAACTGCACGATCGGCGCAGCAGCAGAGCGATCGGCCCGGCAACTGGGCGGCCGGCACGTAGGACCGGGCAAGATGACCCGATGTCGCGCCGCCCTCGTCCCGAACGCCGCCCTTGCCTCGCGCTCCACGTTCGTCACGGCCATCGCCGCCGACTCGTCGCGGTCGTCGCACTCACCTGTCTGCTCGGCACCGGGCTCGCCGTCACGACAGGCAGGGCCCGAGCCGCGCAAGGCGCCCCCACCGCGCTGCCCGCGGCGCTCGCCGCGTCGCCCTTGCACAGCGACGGTGCACGCATCGTCGACGCGCAAGGACGCCAGGTGTTGCTGCGCGGCGCGAATGTGAACAGCCTCGGCGAGTACTGGCAGGGGCTTCCCAGCGTGACGCCGACGATCCCCGTGACCGACGCTGACTGGGAGGAGATGGCCGCGCACGGCTTCTCTGTGGTGCGCCTGCTCATCACCTGGTCACGTGTCGAACCGACGCAAGGCGCGATCGACAGCGGCTATCTCGACCTCGTCGACGACACCATCCGCGCCGCGGCCGCGCACGGCATCTCGACCGTCCTCGACATGCACCAGGACGCGTACACCGCGACCATCTCCACGACCGATCCCTCGGCTTGTCCGCCCGGCACCGCACCCGCGAAGGGATGGGACGGCGCACCCGCGTGGGCGGTACGCACCGGTGGCGCCTCCACCTGCCTGGTCGGCAGCGACCGCAACAGCTCGCCCGCGGTGACCAACGCGTGGAACGCCTTCTACGACGACGTCGACGGCATCCGCACCGCGTTCAGCGCCATGTGGGGTGCCGTGGCGGCACGCTTCGCCGGTCGGCCGGAGGTCGTCGGCTACGACCTGCTGAACGAGCCGGAAGTGTCCCGCCCGTCGAGTGAGCTCGCCCCGCTCTACAACGACCTCCTCGGCGACACGGTCCGAGCGATCCGGGCTGCCGAAGCGAGCGCCCCGTTCGAGCACCTGATCTTCGTGGAGCCCGCGATCCCCGCGGGTGACCCCGGCCGGGGCATCGTCATCCCCGACCCGGCCGCGGCGGGTGTCGCGACGACCAACATCGTCGCCGCGCCGCACAACTACGCGGAGTCGATCACGCCGGGCATCAGCATCGAGACGATGGCCGGCGCCTACGCGTCGGTTGCCGAAGGACTCCACGTGCCGGTGTGGATCGGCGAGTACGGCTTCTGGGACACGTCCGCCGACACGCTCGCGAAGGTCCGCCGCTACGCCGCCGACGAGGACGCCAGGGCGTGGGGTGGCGCGTGGTGGCAGTGGCGCCAATCCTGTGGCGACCCACACTCGGTGCGCTGGGACGGCAACAGCGTCGTCGACGGTGGCCCGGAGTCGGTGCACCTCAACACCTTGGGGTGTCCCGGAAACGTCGACCTGGGGCCGACCCTGCCGTTCCTGCAGGTGCTCGGTCGCGGCTACCCGCGGGCCACACCGGGCCGCATCGACACGCTCACGAGCAACCCCGACACCGGTCTGCTCCAGCTCACCGCCACCGTCGACAGTGCCGGCGGTCAGCTCGTGGTGTGGACCCCCACCACGGCAGACCCGCAGCATCGGGTACAGGTCGACGGCCTCGATGACGTGGTCGAGCAGGTCGTTCCCGGTGGCCGCATCGTCACCGCACGCGTGTCGTCGGCGGGCACCTACCGATTCGCCGTCGGACCCGACGGATCGCTCCCGCCGCTCCCCACGCCGCCTGCGATCGCGCCGTCCACGCAAGCTCCCCCGGCACTGGCCGTGCCCGCGGTGCCGACCTTCACGGGCTGACGCCCTCGACGCCGGAGCCGCCCCGCCGGAGGTCCGCCGCCCGTCGGTCGTCGCGTCAGTTCCGCGTGGTCTCGTGGCACCGGCTGCACTGGCCGGCGATCGTCAGGTGCTGCGGCTGCGCGTGGAAGCCGTGACGTTCCAGCAGGGCCCGCCGCACCGGCTCCAGCACGTCACCGGGCAGTCGCAGCGTCGCGCCACACGTCGAGCACACCGCGTGGTGGTGGGTGTCACCGGCGAGGTGGAAGGTGACGGGGTGGTCCGCCACCCGCGCCTCGGTGAGGATGCCCGCTGCGGTCAGGGCGTCAAGGGTGCGATAGACGGTTGAGAGGTGAATGGCCGGGTGCGCCTGCGCGACGCGACTGGCGAGCTCGTCGACGCCAAGGTGCGCGTCGCCTGCCGCGAGGAGCTCGCGCAGCACCGCGCGACGTGCGGTCGTGACGCGCAACCCGGCCACGTGGAGCTGATCGAGCAGCTCGTCGAGCCCGGGAGCGTGGTGAGCGTGCGGCACCTCCCCACTATGCCCCGAGCGTCAGGGCATGCAGCCGAGCACACCCCGTCGACCGCTCCTCGGACCAGCCGGCACCAGACGGGCACACACGGGTGTCAGAGCGAGTCTGTCGCTGTGCCACACTCCCTTACTGCGAATGGTTCGCACCAAGGATCCGCATGCACATCCCCGACGGCTTCATCGACCCCCCCGTGTCACTTGCCGCCGGCGCGCTCGCGCTCGGTGGGGTGGGTCTCGCCCTGCGCCGAACCGACACCACCCTGCGCACCACCAAAGCGCCGCTGACCGGGCTCGTCGCGGCGTTCGTGTTCGCCGTGCAGATGCTCAACTTCCCCGTCGCGGCCGGCACCAGCGGGCACCTGCTTGGGGGCACGCTCGCGGCGATCCTGCTCGGTCCCTGGCTGGGTGCCTTGGCCGTCACCGTGGTGCTCGTCGTGCAATGCCTGCTGTTCGCCGACGGCGGCCTGACCGCCCTCGGGCTGAACGTGTGCAACATGGCGCTCCTGCCGAGCTTCGGGGGCTGGGCGCTCTTCTGCGCGCTGCGCCGCGTCCTGCCCACAGGTCGCCGCGGGGTGCTCGGCGCGACCGCGATCACCAGCATGGTCTCCGTCGTCGGCGCCGCCGCGGGGTTCACCCTCGAGTACGCGCTCGGTGGACGCGGCGGCGTCCCGATCGCGACCGTCGCCGCCGCGATGATCGGGGTCCACGTCCTCATCGGGATCGGTGAGGCGGTCATCACCACCCTCACCGTCAGCACCGTGCTCGACAGCCGACCCGACCTCGTCCACGGTGCCCGCGAGCCGCAGGCGTCACGCGGCGGTGACCTCGGGCGGTTCCTGGTGGCAGGGCTCGCACTCACGGTCGTGCTGGCGTTCGGTGTGAGCCGCTTCGCGAGCACGAAGCCCGACGGCCTCCAGCGCGTCGCGGACGACCACGGCATCGCCGCCCACGAGGTGCCGCACCACCTGACACAAAGTCCGTTCGCGCACTACGAGGTGCGCGGCATCGGCGATGCGGGGCTCACCAAGGGGCTCGCCGGGTTGGCTGGCGTGGGCGCGGCGTTCGGGGTCGGCTGGCTCGCGGTCCGCGGCCGCAGGCGGAACGGCGACCACGTCGGGTCGGTGCGCGCAGCCGCGCCGGAGGTGAAGCTCGTGGCGTTCGCCCTCTTCGTGGTTGCCGTCGTGGCGACCCCGCTCGCGACCCCGTGGGTGTTCGCCGTCCATGCGCTCGCGTTGGTCGTCGTGGCGGGTCTGGCACGCATCCCCGGATGGGTGCTCGTGCGTCGCGTCGGCATCGAAGCGCCGTTCGTGGTGTTCGCGTTGGCGATGCCGTTCCTGGCGGGCGGTCCGACCACAACCGTCGCAGGCCTCGTCGTGTCGCGCGCCGGGCTGCACGCGGGCATCGAGATCCTTGTCACGGCCACGCTCACGACCGTCGCGGCGGTGCTGCTCGGCTGGAGCACGTCGGTCGCCGACCTGCTCGCCGGCCTCGAACGCCTGCGGGTTCCCGCCGTGCTCGTCGCGATAGCCGGGTTCATGGTCCGCTACGGCGAGGTCATCGGTGGCGAGCTCCGCCGCCTGCAGATCGCCCGGGTGTCGCGCGGCGACAACCCGCGCTGGCTGTGGCAGGCACAGGCCACCGCCTCGACTGCCGGCACGCTGTTCGTCCGGTCGTACGAGCGGGGCGAACGCGTGCACCAGGCGATGCTGGCCCGCGGGTTCGACGGTCGCATGCCGCAGACGGCCCGCCCAGCACGGCGTGCCTGGACACCCGCGCTGGCCGTCGTCGCGCCCTCGGTGCTGCTCACGACGTGGGCGGTGCTGCGATGACGCCCGCTGTGCTCGTCGAAGGCCTCACGCACCGCTACCCCGACGGGCACCTGGCCCTGCAGGGAGTCGACCTGCGCGTCGAACGCGGCGAGCGGGTCGCCATCCTCGGCCCGAACGGGTCGGGGAAGTCAACGCTCACGCTGCACCTCAACGGCATCCTCACCCCCACCACCGGCACGGTTGAGGTCGACGGCATCGCACTTGCCCCCGGCACCCTCGGCGAGGTGCGCCGCAAGGTCGGCATCGTCTTCCAAGACCCCGACGATCAGCTCTTCATGCCGACGGTGCGCCAAGACGTCGCATTCGGACCCGCCAACCTCGGTCTGCGGGGCGACGCCCTCACCCGACGCGTCGACGAGGCCCTCACGGTGGTGGGCTTGCTCGACGTCGCCGAGCGTGCGCCGCACCGTCTCAGCCTCGGACAACGCCGGCGGGCGGCCCTCGCCACGGTGCTGGCGATGGAGCCAGCGGTACTGGTGCTCGACGAACCATCCGCGAACCTCGACCCGCTCGCACGGCGAGAGCTCGCAGACCTGGTGGCGCAGCTCGGACTGACCACCGTCGTGGTCACCCACGATCTGCTCTACGCCGCCGAGCTGTGCGAGCGAGCGCTCGTCCTCGACGATGGGCGAGTCGTGGCCGACGGGCCGGCCACCACAATCCTCGAGGACGCCGCGCTCCTCGCACGCCATCGCCTCGAGCTTCCCCGGCTCGTGCCTCGCATCGCCATGGGGGCCAACCCCGACCCCAGCGGCGGCACCGGTGCCGGTGCGATCGCCACCACCTCGCTCGGTCACGGTGCACCTCGCAGCGAGACCGCTCAGTAAGCTCGAAGCCCGCACCGATCGGGGGGTCCCACATGTCCAGCACGACCAACACATCTGCGACGTGGGACCCTTCCAACGGCGACAAGGCCGTTCCCCTCCCCGCCGCTCCCGATGTGTTCGCGCCCGCACGACTGGGGCCGCTGACACTGCGCAATCGCATCATCAAGGCGGCGACGTTCGAGGCGATGAGCCCGCGCCGTGAGGTCACCGACAACCTGATCGACTTCCACCGTGCGGTCGCGGCCGGTGGGGTCGGGATGACGACGGTCGCCTACTGCGCGGTCACGCGCGAGGGCAGCACCGACGGGCGCACCCTGGTGCTCACCGACGACGCCGTGCCGGGGCTGCAGCGCCTCACCGACGCGGTGCACGAAGAAGGCGCCGCCATCGCCGCCCAGATCGGCCACGCCGGGCCCGTCGCCAACCCGGCGGGCACGAAGGCCCCCGCGCTCTCCCCGAGCCGACTGCTGTTCGCCCCCGGGATGCGCCCGACGAAGGCGTGCACCGACGCCGACATCGCCCGCGTCACCGAAGACTTCCGTGCCGGCACCCGTCGGGCGGTTGCGGCTGGCTTCGATGCGCTCGAGGTGCACCTCGGCCACAACTACCTGCTGAGCTCGTTCCTGAGCCCTCGGCTGAACCGCCGCACCGACCAGTGGGGTGGCAGCGTCGAGGCCCGCAGCCGGTTCCCCCGCCAGGTGCTCGCCGCCGTGCGCGAAGAGGCCGGCGATCACGTGGCGGTGACGGCCAAGTTCAACATGGACGACGGCGCGCCCGGTGGGCTCTGGCTCGACGAGAGCGTGCAGATCGCGCAGCTCATCGAAGCCGACGGCACCGTCGACGCTCTGGAGCTCACGGGGGGCAGCTCGCTGCGCAACCCGATGTACCTGTTCCGCGGTGAGGCGCCCCGGGCCGAGATGGCCGCGACGCTGCCCCCTGCGATCCGCCCCGGGTTCAAGCTGATCGCGAAGCGCTTCCTGAAGGAGTACCCCTTCGAGGAGGCCTACTTCCTTCCCGCGGCACGCCAGTTCCGCGCCGCCCTCGACCTTCCGCTGATCCTGCTGGGCGGCATCAACCGGCTCGACACCATGCAGCTCGCGATGGCCGAAGGGTTCGCCTTCGTCGCCATGGCCCGTGCGCTGCTGCGCGAACCCGACCTGCCACGCAAGCTGCAAGACGGCAGCCGCGCCGATGGGCTGTGTGTGCACTGCAACCGCTGCATGCCGACCACCTACAGCCGCACGCACTGCGTGCTGATCGAAAGCCCAGGCCTCTGATCTGGGCCTCACTTGGTGGCGGGGTCCGAGTTGCGCGTTGACAGCAGCGCTGCCATTGGGTCAGCGAGGCGTCGAGCGTCAACCTGCCCGCTGGCCGAGCTCGTGCTCGACGGCTCGGCGGATCCAGCTCGATACCGAGCGGTCTTCGGCCTCGGCCGCGGCACGGAGCGCTTCGAGCGTCTCGGGGTCGAACCGAACCGGCACCATCTGGCTCAGGTTCCCGCGCCGACGACGGCCGGGCCCTTGCGGGGTCTGGTTCTCGGGCTGGGTGTAGAAGTCGTACTCCTCGTCTCGGGTCATCTGCTTCTTGGTCATCGGTCCTCCCGGTAACGGTCGACGAGGTGGACGGCTGCCTCGTAGCAACCAATGGGGCGGCACTTCGTGGGGTCAGCCGAATCCGGCGGAGCGAGCGGCACGACCAACACCCGTCCCTCGACTTCGGCGACCATCAGCCAATGAGCCGGCGGGATCGCCGGGTAGAAGATCGGGACGCTCTGCCACACGTCGTAGACGTCGTCGATGCCGAGCCTCGGGTGCTTGAACAGGTGAGTCGCCTGGTCGTCGATCTCGAACGGGTCTTCGTCGTCCAGTCGCTCGATGTCGAACGGTTCAGCCACACCCGGTGAGCGTATTACAACCAAATACGGATGGCGAGCCTCAGCGCCGGTCAACCGAGGTCGTCTTCGCCAGGGGCGCCTTCTTCGCGTCGGCCCGCCTCACCGGTGTCCCGTTACCCGGTGTAGCGAGGCGTGGCCCTTATGGGGCGGGCAACCGCTGCCGGCGCGGGCGGGGGCCCGACTGGACCGACGGGAATGCTCGGCGACGGCACCGTGGTGGTCGTCGTTGGGGTCGTAGGCGGTCCCACCACGTCGGTCGCCGCGCACCCGCCCGAGTTGTAGGCGTCGCAGTTCCACGACCCCCACGCCGGCGCGGCGGTGCCGGCGGTGTGCCACACGAGCAGCACCCCGTCGCGGCGCTGCTGCGCGACCTCGTTGTGGCCGTCGCCGTCCCAGTCACCCACGGCTGGGGTGCCGAGCGTCCAGCCACCAGTGAGCTTCGGCCACCCGGCCGGTGCCGATCCGGTCGCGTCGAACGCGCTCAACGTGTAGGTGCCGTTGCCGGCGAGCACCTCGTTCGCGCCATCACCGTTCACGTCCGCGATGGCGGGCTGCACGAAGAAGGCGAGGTCGGGACTGGTCTGCGGGAAGCCCGCCAACGGCTTGCGCGTCGCACCGTCCCAAGCCATCACCTGATCGTCGTTGGGGAGTTGCAGGTCCGGGGCGAGCAGGTCGATGAGCCGCGTGATGCCCAGGCCGGGCGCCGCCACCTCCTTCGTGCCGCCGCCCTGCAGCTCACCGACCGCGGGCCCACCGAAGCCGATGGCCGACGCCACGATGTCGTTCGAGTTGCGGTTCGCGCCGAACTGCGCGGCGTCCTCCAACCTGAGGCCCGCCGACCACACCAGCGGAAGCGCCCCGGCGGCGGTCGAGCCGTACACGCTGCGGCCCTGCTGGTCGAGCACGTACATGGTCCCTGCCGCCGACGCGACGACCACCTCGACACCCGGGTGCGCCGGGTCGACGTCACCCACCACCGCCGGAAGCGACACGCCCCCACCGATCGTGGGGAGGAGCTCGGTCGACAGCAGGCTCACCTTCGCCGGCCAGCCAGGCAGGTACGCGCCCGCGTCGGGGTTCGCGGTGGCAGGGTGCGGGCGCACCGCGAGGGTGCCGTTCCCGGCTATTGCGTACACGCGGGCGTTGCCCGCAGCCCCGGCAACACCCAACAAGCTGAGCACGCTGGCCCCGTCACCGACGTTGGGCGGCTCGACGTACTCCTCCTGCGCGCCGATCACGATGTCGAGGTGCCCGTCGCCGTCGATGTCGGCCACAGTCGGTGTCGTCACGAGCTCGCCACCCTGGCGTGCGTTCGCTGATGCCTTGAACGTGACCCGATGCGTGACGGGGTCGACCGCGTCGACGGTGGCGGGGTCGACGACCAGCACCGGGAACCCGGCCACCGGCGAGCCGTCGGCGTGCCAGGCGTACACGTGGCGGTCCATCGCCGCGGCGACGATCTCGAGCGTGCCGTCGCCGTCGAGGTCGCCGAGCGCAGGCGCCGCGGCGAACGCCGGCTTCGTCCTGTTGAACTCGTCCTGCGCGGTCGTGCGGTCGGACGAGTAGGCGGGGTCGACGCTCATCGTGGCGACACGGCTGCCGTCGGCGCCCCACACGTACACCTTGCCGTTCAGGTCCGCGTCGACGATCTCCTGATGACCGTCTCCGTCAAGGTCGCCCACCGCGGGCGCGCCCACCATGAACGCACCACTGGGGGCGTCGATCCCGTCGCGCGTCGCGGTCGCCGACCCCGTCGGCCACCACGGCGAGACGTCGCCCACGAGCGGGAAGCCGGGCGGCTCGGTGCCGTCGGGCAGGTAGGCGTGGATCTTCCCGTCGGAGGTGGCGACGAGCAGTTCGGTGCGTCCGTCGCCGAGCAGGTCGGCGAAGCGCGGACTCGACGCGCTCGCGCCCGCCACGCGGCGCGGGAACCCCGCCACGAGGTCGGGGTCGTCGTGCACGAACACCTGCTTCTGCATCTCGCCGCGCAGGCCGTCGCCGTCGCCGCCGTGTGCGGTGACGACCACCCGCAACCGCACCGAGAAGCGCTCCTCGTCGGGACGGTTCTGGTTGCTCGGGTCGACCGGCGACCCGTGCCCGCCGTCGGGCAACGCCGCGGCGATCGATGCCAGGTCGAGGGTGGCGAGCGTTCCGTTGCGAGGACCCGTGAGGCCGTTCACGGCTTGCGCGGTCGTCCACGTGTCGGTCGCCGGGTAGGCGGGTGGCTGGAGCCCCGGGGCCCATTCGACGCGGTAGTCGTACGAGGTGGCGCGCGGCGCGGCGACGTGGCCGGTCACCGTCGCGGTGCCCGACGTCGGCAGCACGTCGAACCACGACGGCGTGTCGATCATCGCGACCGGCGGCACCGCACGGGCCTTCACCGCGCGCAGCAGTTCGTAGGCGTTGACCCGGCCGTAGCCGAACGTGGCGTCCCACCCCTGCCTGCTCGGGTAGCGGACCGTGTCGAGCAGCGGGTTGCCGCTCGGGGTGCCGAAGTCGTTCGCCGGGTCGACGCCGTTCGGGGTCGAGAAGTCGATGTCGTCCGCGGTGGACCGCACGAGCTGCATCACCTCGTCCGCGCTGAGCGTCACCCCCTGTGCGCGGGCGTACGACAGCAGGAGCCCGACCATGCCCGACGCCTGTCCGGTCGCCTCCGACGAACAGGCGCTCGACGGCACGCTCACGAAGGTGCGGCCACCGAAGTTCGTGCACCCGTTGAGCGCCAGGTACCCCTGCACGGCCCCGCCGCCGAACGGGTTCGCGGTGATCGTGCGGACGCTGTTGACGGCCATGGTGTGCTCGAGTGCCCCGGGGAGGTTCGGATGCTTCGACGCCTCGTCGGCCATCGAGGCCACCACCACGACGTTGCGGCGGTAGGCGGCGTCGATCGCCTGCTGTGCCTGCTCGGGGTTGTTGAGGGCGCCGAGCGCCTCCTGGATCACCGCTGCACCCGAATCGAGTGCGAACAGCACCCCGGCGGCGAACCGGCCCCCATCTGCGATGAACGAGTCACTCACGCGCACCGGCAGGAACCGGCACTCGGGACAACCGCCGACTGACCCCGTGCCGTTCGCTGCAGCGGTCGAGTCCTCTGCCTCACCGGTGCCGTGCCCGTAGGCGACGGTGTCGAGCGGGTCGTTGTCGCCGTAGAGGAAGTCCCACCCGGAGATGTCGTCCACGTACCCGTTGTGGTCGTCGTCGACACCGTTGTTGTTCGCCGGGTCGAGGATCAGGTCCTCGGGGTCGGCGAGGCCGTTGCCGTTGCGGTCCGGGATGGCGCCGAAGTCGGTGATGTCGAACACGCCGTCGTGGTTGCAGTCGCCGTCCGCCTGCCCGGGGAAGCACGGGGGCTGCACCTCACCCAGGTTCAGGTACGCCTTCGTGGCGAGGTCTGCCATCGCGCCGGCGTCGCGCCACTTGATGCCCGAGTCGAGCACCGCGATCACCACCGACGGATCACCCTGCGACAGCCCCCATGCAAGGTCCAGCGCGGAACCCTTCTGCCCGCACAGTTGGTGCGGCGAGTTGGCGAGGGCTGGGTTGGGGTCGCGGAGCGAGGTGCGCTTGTAGTCGTTGCGGTCGTACTCGGTGGGCAACGATGCCGGCTCGTCGGCGGGTCCGTAGCGCCAGGTGGTGCAGTCGAGCGGGGTGCCCGGACCTGCGGCCGCGGCCCGTGGAGCCTGGCGGGCACCGGCGAATGTCGCGACCGCGAGCATGCCGAGCGCCAGGACGGCACCAAGCCTGCGTCGCGTCTGCATCGATCGCATCGTCGCTCCCCTCGTGTCGACGTCGGGGCCCCCGCCCCGGCGGGAGGCTACCCCGCGCGCTCGTCCGCGTCCCCGTACGCTCCGGCCCATGACACCGCAGGGGGACGGCACCATCGGCTCGACGCAGTACTCCGCAGACATCCGCTGGACCACCCACGGTGTGGCCCACATCCGCGCGGACGACTGGGGCAGCCTCGGCTTCGGCCAGGGCTACGCGTGCGCACGCGACAACATCGGGATCATCGCGGACATGGTGGTGAAGGTCCGCAGCGAGCGTGCCGCGTTCCACGGCCCGGGGCCGGAGGACAGCTTCGTCGCCTCAGATCTCGGCTATCTGGCGCTCGACATGACCGGCCGGGCACAGGCATTGCGCGACGCGCAGTCGCCGGAAGTGCGCGCGCTGGTGGCTGGCTACGTCGCGGGATGCAACGCCTGGATCGACGAGGGTCGCAGCACCGGATCACTCCCCGCGTGGTGTGCAGAGGCCGCGTGGCTCCGCCCGTTCGAAGAGCTCGACCTGTACCGCTACCTCGTTGACGCCACGCTCCTGGCGAGCGGGCGCAACCTCGTCGGTCTGCTCGGGCGCGCCGAGGCGCCGGGTCCCGACGGCCCCGCTCCCGCAGCACCGCTCAGCGCCCTCGGGCAGGCGACTGCCGCCTCGAACGGCTGGGCCTTCGGAGCCGACGCCACGGCATCGGGTGGAGGCCTCGTCGTCGGCAACCCGCACTTCCCGTGGCACGGCGAGGCCCGGTTCTGGGAGTGCCACCTCACCCTTCCCGGCGAGCTCGACGTGTACGGGGTGTGTCTGCTCGGCATCCCCGGTGTCCAGATCGGCTTCACCGAGCACGTCGCGTGGACCCACACGTTTTCCGCCGGGAGCCGCTTCACGCTGTACCGCCTCGACCTCGTGCCCGGTGCGCCGACCCGCTACCGCTTCGGCGACGAGGAACGCGCCATGACCGCTCGCGACTACGAGGTCGCCGTGCGCACACCCGACGCCGGCACCGAGACGATCCAGCGCACGCTTTGGGCGTCGCACCACGGCCCGATGGTCAACCTGCCCCTCCTCGGCTGGGGTCTCGACACCGCGTTCACCTACCGCGACGCGAACCTCGACAACACGGCGATGATCGAGCAGTTCGTTCGCATGGATCGCGCCCGCGACCTCGACACCTTCCAGGCCGCGTTCCGCGACGCGCAGGGCATGCCGTGGGCGAACACGCTTGCCGCCGACGACCAGGGACGGACCTGGTACATCGACGCATCCGCCACCCCGAACCTGTCGCACGCCGCCCAGGAGCGCTTCCGCGCACGAGTGGCGTCAGACCCGATCGCCGCCCTGCTCTTCGAGAACCGAGTGCCACTCCTCGACGGTTCCGAACCGGACGACACGTGGATCGACGAGCCGGGTGCTCGCAGCCCCGGCCTCGTTCCGTTCGAGCGCCTGCCGCAGCTCACGCGCCGTGACGTCGTCCTCAACGCCAACGACTCCCACTGGCTCACGAACCCCGCCGAACCGCTGGAGGGGTACAACGTGCTGCACGGCTTCGAGCGAGTCCCGCAAAGTTGGCGCACCCGCCAGAACCACCGCCAGGCTGCGGCCCTCGCCACCGCGGGTGCAACCGCCGACGCGGCGCTGCGCAGCGTGTTCGGCGGCGCATCGCTCAGCGCGGAGCTGTGGCGAGCCGAGGTCGTGGCGCGACTCTGGGCCGCCGGGACGGTCACGTTCGGAGCGCGCACCTTCGACCTGCGTGCGGCGGCCGAGGTCCTCGCGGCATGGGATGGCACGTTCACCAGCGAGGCGGTCGGGGCGACCCTCTGGCGCGAGCTGCTCGGCGCACAGAGCCGCCAGGAGCTGCGCAACAGCCCGTGGTGCGCGGTGCCGTTCGACGCGGACGACCCGGTGGAGACACCGGGCGGCCTGGCGCCCGCGCCCGCCGAAGGCGCCGACCCCATCGTGCTCGCCGCCATCGGCGCACTCGACGTGCTAGCCCGAGCGGGCATCGACGGAACCCAGCCGCTCGGCGAGGTCCAGTGGGCGCAGCGCGGCGAGACGCGTGTCGCGGTCCCGGGCGGTGGCGACGGCGACGGCATCACGAACGTGCTCGAGCCACGCGGCGCCCTGCCGTCGCACTGCCTCGCCCCGACGCCGTCGTCACCGCCGCCGATCGCGGGCCGCGCGGAGCGCACCGGCCTGCACGAGGGCGGGTACCCCGTGACCTATGGGACGAGCTTCGTCATGGCGGTCGAGCTCACCGCCGACGGCCCCCGCGGGTGGGGTCTGCTGGCGTACTCGCAGAGCGACGAGCCGACCTATCGATGGCACCGCGAGGCCACCGAGGCCTACGCCCGCGGCGAGGTTCGGCAACTGCTCTTCCGCGAAGAGGAGATCGTGGCCGACCCGCACCTCGAGTCGCTCCACCTCATCGGCTGACGAGCCAAGGAGGCGCGCATCTCGAGCGCATCGGTCGGCTCGGCAACCGCCGACCGTGCCCGACGCCATAGTCCCCGACTACCTCGCGTGCCACGCACGGCGGTACCGTCTGTGGCGATGAGTGACACCGCGGTCACGGCCGCGCGCACCGGCATCTGCCCCGACGCCGGCCCCGGTCCTACCCGTGGCCCTCGGCCGCTGCCCGACCGCGTCATGCGGAAGATCCTCTTCATCCGCGACAAGCCGGCCAACACCAACGACGACGAGGTGTACCGCCTCTTCTCCACGTCGATCGTCATCTCGGCGACCCGGTGCTTGTTGAGCTATGTGGTGTTCCCGATCTTCGCGCCGGCGATCGGTGCCGCCACCGGCGCGGGCCCGGCGATCGGCCTCGTCGTCGGCGTCGTGGCACTGGTGTTCGACGTGTTGAGCATCCGGCGCTTCTGGCTCTCTGAGCACCGGTGGCGCTGGCCGATGACGGCCATCTACGCGTGCGTCATCGGACTGGTCAGCGTGCTGCTCGTCGGCGACATCTCGCACTTCCTCGGCTGACGTCGCTGGCGTCGCTGGCGTCGCTGAGGTCGCCGGCGACGCCGGGCCCCCGACGCACGCCCTGGTGGCGCGGCACACGAGTCCGCCACACCGGCCGGGATCGGCCGACGATTCCCCGTCGAACGCACACGTTCGGCGACGCCCTGTGAGGTGACCTCGGTAGGGTTTGCGAGGTGGTTGACAGGACTGGCGGCGACCTGCCCGACGCGCTCTTCAAGACCGTGTTCGACGCGCTCACGATCCCCGTGCTGGTCGTCGCCGACGACGGGGTCATCCACTACGCCGGCGGCGCCTGCCGCAGCATCCTCGGCCACGAGCCCTCGGCGATGGTGGGCCGCAGCGTCCTCGACTTCCTCCCCCCAGAACAAGTCGATGCCGCGGTCGAATCGATCGCCGAGCTCGCCGTCCAAGCCGAGCTGGGCATCGGCGTTCCGACCGTGTTCGCAGTCGTTCGCCCAGACGGGTCGCTCACCTGGCACGCCGTACGCGCCTTCCCACTCACGGGCGAGGCCCAGGCTTGGGGCAACGTGTACTACCTCCTCCCCTGGGACGCGCAGCTCGCCCTCGACGCCGCGATCTCGGCCCTCCTCGCCGGCGACGACCTGCCCTCGGTGCTCACCCATCTCGCCGCGTCGACAGCCGCGTCGCTCGAGGCACGCGGCGCCACCATCCACCACGGTTGGGACGGCACCCGATTCACCGGCACCTGTGGGTACGGGGTGCCCGAGCAAGCCTCGTCGGCGCGGGGGCCGACGCCGTGGACAGACGCCGTGCAGACAGACGTGCCGCGCTACGTCGGCACAGACGTCCTCCCCGCCGATGCTCGTGCGGCGGCGGAAGACGCCGGCGTCGCCGGAATCTGGGCGATCCCGCTCCCCGCCTCGCCCGGGGTCAAGCCCGCGGTGCTGTGCGTGTGGCGCCACCAGTCGCTGCCGCCGGTCACCGCGCACGACTTCGCCATCTCGCGTTCACTCCGGTACATCCAGTTGTCGCTTCTGCGCACCGCGGAGCATCGGCAGTTGGCCCACCTCGCCACGCACGATCCCCTCACCGGCACCGCGAACCGGCTGCTGTTCAGCCGGCGACTCGAAGAAGCGCTCGCCTCACGTGCCCCGACCGTGGTCCTCTACTGCGACCTCGACGCGTTCAAGGCGATCAACGACACCTACGGGCACAGCGTCGGCGACGACGTCCTGCAGGTGGCCACCCAGCGCTTGCGCTCCGCCCTCAGAGAAGGCGACGAGCTCGCCCGCCTGGGCGGCGACGAGTTCACCGTGCTGCTGAGCGGCACGCTCGAAGAAGGACAGGCGGTGGCTGAACGCATGCTCGCCGTCATGCATCAGCCGCTCGAGGTGCGTGGCCTGACGTTGCGGGTCACCCTCTCGATCGGCGTCGCGGAGGCGCTCGCAGGCTGCACGCCCGACACGCTGCTGCACCGTGCCGACGCCGCCCTGTACGAGGTGAAGCACGCCGGCGGGGGCGGGTTCTCCGTCGCCCCGCCCCGTCCGGGCTGCTGACACCGGTCGTCCGCGAGCTCCACCGCCAGCAGGCAACAACCCCGGAGCGTCTCGCAACCTGCGCCGGGACGGCGTCGCCGCCTGGCGGGTCAGCGTTCGGCGAGCGCGGTCACCGCGTCGGCGACGTCATCGAGGTCGAGGCGCGGCTCGTCGAACCGGCGGACGTCTCGGTAGGTGCGGTCACGACCGGTGTCGTCGACGAACCAACCCTGCAGGCGAGCGAGCACGACGCTGCGCAGCTCAGCCGGCATCGCGTCGAGATCTCTGTCGTCGATCGTGGCGGCGGTGAGCAGGCGGCCCAAGTCGTACAGGTCCGACGCTCGCTTCTCAGGTCGAGCGGAGGCCCGCAGGGGTACCGTCGTGGCCTTCATCGCGACAAGGCCGGCGCCGGTCGCGACGAGACGTCCCGGCGCCGACGCGAGCGGGGCGCCGGTGTCGTCCTCGACTGCCACGATGTCGAGCGTGGCGGCGGTGTCGTGCGCCCACGTGTGGGCGACGGCGTTCAGCTCCAGGTCGGTGAGCGGCTCACCGTGACCTTCGAGCTCCGCCATGAGCTCGTCGCCCGACACCGGTGCCACGTCGATCACGTCAAGATCGAAGTCTCCGGCGAAGCGGTACTGCCCGCCGCCCGGCGCGGTGACGGCAAGACGAGCGATGGCGTCGTGCACCTGTGCGAGGCCGCGCGCAACGGCGTCGAGGTCGACCGTGGGCCGGTGCGGACTTCCCACCCTGCACATGACGGCGAGACCCCCGATGAGCCGCAACTCAGCAGGCAGCGACGCGAGCAGCTCGACCGCGAGGTGGGTCGTCCCCCCGCGTCGACCCGTGAGCAGCACGCTCACGAACGCGCTCCGGGAACGACGCCCCACGCCTCGACGATCTCGCGCCCACGAGACGGGTCTGCGGCGAGGCGGAGTGCGCACACGATCGGGTGCGCCACGAACCACGGGTGCGCGTCGGTTGGGGGTAGGTCGTCGTGCACGGGGAGCCACTCGACCGGCGCGCGCCGCACCCAACAGCGCGGCGTGGCCCCGTGCACGGTGAGCTTGCGCAACCTGCGCAAGGTGGAGGAGCTACGGATGTAGGCGCGGGCGGGGAGGTCGCCGGCTGCCGCGATGCGTGCCCCGCCGAGCGTGGCTGCACGTTCGTCGACTCGTACCGGCCGGTCGTCTCCCGCTCGTGCTGCAACCTCACCGAGGTCCGCGTCGAGGCCGATCCAGTCGTCGTCGGGCCAATGCGCAGCGGTCTCCCAGAACAGGTCTGGCAGCAGGGGCCGACGGGTCGTGGGGCCGACCAAGCCGACCGCGGTGAAGCGAGCGACCATCTCGTGGACCGCGCCCACGCTGCGCCCGATGACCGGTGCGATGTGGCGGGCGGACGCCTTCTGCTCGGGGAACAGGAGCGCGGCGAGCGCAACCTCGAGCCCGACCGGGGTCCACGGGTTGGTGGACAGTTGGCGGGAGTCGGTGCGCTCGGCGAGCAGCGCGTCGACACGAAGGCCGGGCAGCCAGACGCGCAGATGGCCGCGGCGATCGAGCCATCCCCACCCGGCACGCCGCAACACCTCTCGTCCGGGCTCGCTGATGCGGTCCGCGACGAGGAACGCGGGATGGCCGGTCTCGGCGGTGAGCGCAGCGATGGCCGCCGGGGTCGGGTGCGCGCGCCCGATGAGGTCGAGCGCGAAGCGGGTGCCATCGACGTAGAGGAGCTGGTCACGCGCCTCGACGTCGAGCCCGAACTCCTGGAACGCCTCGAGCACCTCCTGCCGGAGGTCGTCTCGTTCAGCTGTCTGCGCCGTCACGAACACCGAACAAACTGTAGACCACCTGGCCCTTGTCAAGCGAGTTCGACATCCGTGCCGTCACGAACACCGAACATCAGCGCCACCAGCGGCCTGCCCTTCGGTCGAAGTACCGTCAGCACTGCCCCAAGACCCGCAACCCGGGAGCACCTCATGGCAGCCGCGCAGGACTCCGCCGACGGTCTCGTCAAGGAACGCATCGAGATGCTGCTCGACGCCGTCGACCCCCGCACCGTCGACCAGATCGAACTCCGCGGCCGGCAGTACGACCTGGGCCTCGCCTGGGTCCACTTCCCCGAGGGATGGGGTGGCCTCAACCTGCCCGCGCGCCACCAGAAGACCGTCGACGCCGCGTTGCACGCCGCCGGCGCGCCGTCGCCGGGCGCACGCCACTTCTTCGGTCTCACGATGGCGGGCCCGACCGTCGTCACCCACGGCTCCGATGACCTCCGAGCCCGCATCCTGCGACGCACCTTCACCGGCGAGGACGCGTGGTGCCAGCTCTTCAGCGAGCCCGGCGCCGGAAGCGACCTGGCCGGGCTCGCGTGCAAGGCAGAACGCGACGGCGACGAATGGGTCATCACCGGGCAGAAGGTCTGGAACACGCTCGCCCATCTCGCGGATCGGGGAATGCTCGTCGCTCGCACCGACCCGAACACCCCCAAGCACAAGGGGCTCACCTACTTCGCGCTCGACATGCACGCGCCAGGTGTCGAAGTACGCCCGCTGCGCCAGATCACCGGCGAAGCCGAGTTCAACGAGGTGTACCTGACCGAGGTCCGCGTCCCTGACGCCGACCGCATCGGTGACGTCGGTGAAGGCTGGCGCGTCGCGATGACCACCCTCTCGAACGAGCGCACGTCGATCGGCGGCGGCGTGTCGACGACCCCCGCCCGTGGCAGCGGCAGCATCGCCGAAGCCGTACGCATCTGGCGTGAGGAGCCCAACGCCGTGCGCAACCCGGTGCTGCGCGATCGGCTGGTGCGCCTGTGGACCGCAGCAGAGGTGCTGCGCCTCACCAACATCCGCGCCTCGCAGAACCGGCGCGCCGGCAACCCCGGCCCAGAAGGGTCCATCGCGAAGCTCTCGTTCGCGGAGATCAACAAGGACATCTACGAGCTGTGCGTCGACCTGCTCGGCGCCGACGCGCTCGCGGGCTACGACTTCGAGATGCGCAGATCCGAGAACCTCGGCCTCGTCGGCCCGCCCGGATCTGCCCGCAAGATGTTCCTGCGAGCCCGCGCCAACTCGATCGAAGGCGGCACGTCCGAGATCCAACGCAACATCATCGGCGAGCGCGTGCTCGGCCTCCCCGGCGAGCCGCGGGGCGACAAGGACCTGCCCTGGAAGGACGTTCCGAGGAGCTGACCGTGGCGTTCTACGAGGAACAGGTCCTGCCCCGCGTCATCGACCTCGTGCTGGGGACGAAGTCCTTCGGCAAGTTGCGGCGACGCGCCCTCGAAGGGGTGGCAGGCACCGTGGTCGAGGTCGGGTTCGGCA
Organism: uncultured Iamiaceae bacterium; assembly: GCA_964621605.1. Classification (GTDB taxonomy): domain Bacteria; phylum Actinomycetota; class Acidimicrobiia; order Acidimicrobiales; family Iamiaceae; genus CAZUMJ01. Next base: position 58,459 of record CAZUMJ010000017.1, read on the forward strand.
GCGGCACCAACCTCCCGTACTACCCCGACGACGTCACCAAGGTGCTCGCCGTCGACCCGTCCGCCACCGGCGAGCGCCTGGCGAAGAAGCGCATCGCCGCGAGGGGCCTGCCGGTCGACTTCATCGGCCTCGACGGGCAACGCCTCCCCCTCGACGATGCGTCGGTCGACCACGCGGTGAGCACCTGGACGCTCTGCACGATCCCCGACGCGGCGGCCGCGTTGGCGGAGCTCCATCGCGTCCTGCGCCCCGGAGGCACCCTCCACTTCATCGAACACGGTCTCTCAGACGATCCGAAGGTGGCTCGCCGCCAGCACCGCCTCGACGGGCTGCAGCAGCGCATCGCCGGTGGCTGCCACCTCGACCGCGACCACCGCGAGCTCCTCGCCGCATCGCCGTTCACGGTCGACACCATCGCCACGTTCGCCGTCGCCGGGCCCAAGACGATGAGCTTCCTGTACGCCGGCACGGCGCACCGCGCGTAGACAGCGAGCGGTTCAGCCCCGGTCCACGGGCACGACGCGCGCGGTTGCGAACGCCGTGAGCATCGCCAGCGCCACCGCGACGACGTGCACCGCGGTGCACCACAGGCACAGCGCGTCGAGGCGGAACAGCTCCACGTACACCAGCCACAACACCATCACCACCCCGGCCGCGGCGAACGCACTCCGCAGAAGGCTGACGGCCGGCACGGGAGTACGCCACGCCCACGGCAGGAACAACACGAGCATCGCCACGAAGAAGCCCGCACCCAGGAACGCAACCGGCACCCCCGCGACCTCCGCGTAGGCGCTCTCGGTGACCTTCTGGCAGTTCACGATGCCCGTCTCGGGACACGCCAACGTCGTCGTGGCACGCAGGTGTTCGACGGCCAGGTACGCGGAGAGCGCCATGCCCGCCACGCAGAGCACCAGGCCCCCGGCGACGAGCGGGCGCAACCCGGTCTCGAACGAAGGGCGCTCGGTCACGAAGCCGAGGGCTCGAACGGTCCGCAGACCGCCGCCGGCTTGCCACCGGTCAGTCCGCACAGCACGCGCACGTAGTTCGCCGTCGCCGAGCGCACCTGCCGACCGAGCGTGCTCTGCGGATCTGCGATCGCCTGCGCGATCTCGAGCTGCGTCTTGCCTTGCATCAACTCGGGCGTGAACGACGCCCCGCTGTGCACGGCGGTGCCACCGAGGTTCACCCAGGGGATGGAGCCGCCCTGTCCGTTCACGAAGGGTGGCGCGTTGTAGGTGTTGAAAAGCGTGGCGTCCTCGCCCGTGAGGTTCTCGAGCGGGGTGTACTGGCCGTCGACGAGTTCGCTCGTCCGCAGCTCCACCCCCCGGAAGGCAAGGTGCTCGCTCGTGAACCTGGAGCCGTAGTACGACACCGTCGCCGTGTCGGGGAAGACGTCCTCAGCGCCCGAGTAGCCGGTGCGCAGGCCGTCGAACGAGCCGAACTGCGAGAGCGCAAGCGTCAAGGCCCACCGCTCGGCCGCACAGAACGGGCAGTACTCGGCACCCACGTAGAGCACGTACGGCTTGCCGTCGCGGGTCACCGCGGGAGCCTCGATGGCGTGGGGTCCGTTCGACGGTTCGGTGTTGCCTGCGGCGGCGATGCTGGTGGGGTCGACCGACAGGAGATGACGCATCACCGCCGAGTCAAGCGCGCCAGTCGCCTTCGCGGGCGCATCCCCCGAAGAGCCAGAGCCCGACGCGAACTTGGCGACGACGAGCACGAGCACCGCGAGCACCACGACGGCGGACGCTCCCGCCGCCACACGGGTACGCCGTCGGCGCTCCGCCTCTGCACGGGCGGCGACAGCGCGCGCGACGGAAGCACGAGGCTTGCTGGACATGGGGACCTCCGGGTGGCGTCATCGGCACCGAGGGGGACAGGACGTGGAGGTGGTCGCCCTCCGTCCTGCGACAGTTCCCGACGTGACCGACGTCGCCCGTCGGTGCGACCGAGCTACGAGGCGGCCCGGAACTTCGCCACGACCTGCATCGCGTGGTCGATCGGAATGGCGAACCCGATGTTCGATGCCGATACCGAGCCGGAGCTCTGCGCCACCGCGGTATCGATGCCGACCACCTGCCCGCGTGCGTTCACCAGCGGGCCTCCCGAGTTGCCGCTGCTGATGGCTGCATCGGTCTGGATGACGCCTCGCAGTGACGACTCCTCTGTCGTGATGGAGCGGTCCAGCGCTGAGACGATGCCCCGTGTGACGGTCGGCGCGCCTTGCAGGTCGAGCGCGTTGCCGATCGCCACGACGTCGTCGCCCACGTGCAGGTCGGCCGATGCCCCGAGCTCGGCGGGGGTCAGGCTCGACGCCCCCCGGAGTTGCAGCAGCGCGAGGTCGTTCGTGCTGCTGACGCCGAGCACCGTCGCCTTGTACGTCTTGCCGCTCGCGACCTTCACCTCGATGCTGCTGGCGTTCGCCACGACGTGGGCGTTGGTCAGCACCTCACCCTTCGCGCTCAACACCACACCCGTACCGGCAGCTTGTGCCGTCTGGGTCTGAGGGGCATCGGCGAACGGGTCCCCGAACCCGCCGTAGCCGCCGTAGCCACCGCCGAACGTCGGCGTCGTCGTCTCGATCGTCGTGGTGATGGTCACCACCGAGGGCCGGAGTCGCTCGTAGATCTGCGCCACGTCGAGTTGATCTCCCGCGAAGGTGGCGCGCACCGCTTGGGCACGCACGCCTACGGCGCTGGTCGTGGCCCCCGTGGCGCGCGGCGCAGCGAGATAGCCCCCTGCCACACCGCCGCTGAACGCGAGCCCGGCGGTCGCGACGATCGCCACAGCAGTGCGGGTGAGTGGGGAACGGGCCGAGGTCGAGTTCGCTTCCATGCCCACAGGCAACCGCGCGGACCTCAGCGATGGCTTCAGGTCACCTGGACGTTCCCTGGGAGTCGCAGTCACGGCTGCGGAGCCCGCGTCCGCGTCCTCGCTCTGTAGCGTGCCCGAGCGATGCCTCGTCCACCCAGACCGTCTGCGCGCCCCGAGCCCCCAGACGACGGCCCCTCTCGGCACGGGGAGGTACCCACCGAGGCGGTCGGGGTGGGTCCCCACCCCGAGCCGTGGCCGAACGACCCACGCCTCGACCCCGAGCTGCTCGCCGCCGGCGATCGTCGAAACGTGGTGGACCGCTACCGCTATTGGCACCACGACGCGATCGTGGCCGACCTGGCCACGCGGCAGCACCCCTTCCACGTCGCGATCGAGAACTGGCAGCACGACCGCAACATCGGCGCGGTCGTGCGCAACGCCAACGCGTTCGGCGCGGCGGGCGTGCACATCGTCGGGAGGCGGCGCTGGAACCGACGAGGAGCCATGGTCACCGACCGATATCTCGCCGTACACCACCACGAGGACGTGTCGACGCTCCTCGCCTGGTGCGCGACGCGCGGGCTCCCGCTGGTCGGCATCGACAACGTGGAAGGGTCGGTCCCGCTCGAGCAGAGCTCCCTCCCCGCCGCATGCGTGCTGATCTTCGGCCAGGAAGGCCCCGGACTGTCACCGAACACGCTCGCCGCCTGCAGTCAGGTGTGCGAGATCACGATGTACGGGTCGACCCGATCGCTCAACGCGGGCGTTGCCTCCGGTATCGCGATGTACGCCTGGCTCCGCCAGCACGTGCCGTAGCTTCGAGTCGTAACCTGCTTCCATGGAAGAGGCGGCCTCCTCCTCTCTGAGCGGGCTCATCCAGCTCGTCGACCTCGGCAGCGTCGCGAGCGAGCTTCCCCCGCTCGACCTGCAGCCCATGCAGGCAGACCGGGCCGATGCCCCACCCGCGGACGAGCATCGCTGGGCCTACCAACCATGTTGGCGAGGTCGTCGGGCCGTCATCCACCTGCACGGGGCACTCGCGGACGTCGGCCTCCTCCCGCCTGTACGCGTGGTCGACCTGCACGGCAACGACCTGACGGGGAGCCTGCCGGAGCTCGCGTCGATGGCAGATGCGGGACCATCGGTCCCGGCGTCCCTCGACGTGGTGGTGAGCCCACCCCTGGCGCAGGTCGCCGAGCACGATGCGGGTGCCGCCAAGCTCCTGCTGCGCCTCGAGCCGACCACACCCACGATCGCCGGTGAGCGAGCCCACGACGCACCCGTGCACGTGCTCGTGCTCGACCTGGCTCACCTGGCAGGCCATCGTGTCGCGGACCTCCCCTACACGCACCGTCGTGCACTGCTGCTCGAACGGCTGCCCGACGGGCCGAGTTGGGAGGTCCCGGGCCACACCCTGCACCCCGATCACCACCTGCGCGCCATGGCAGAGGAGTGGCGTTGCACCGACGTCGTCGCGAAGCGGCTGGACAGCCACTACTTCCCCGGCATGGTCAGTCCGACGTGGCTGCGCATCCCGGTCGAGGCCCTTCCCCTGCGCCCGGCGAGATGACACAATCCCGGGGCCACGACTCCCCGAAGGCACCGCTTCAGTGACCCACGACCACGTCCGCTTGAGCATCCCGGCTGAGCCGCGCTTCGCGCGCCTCCTGCGGCTCACCGTGGCGAGCATCGCCGGGCGGGTGGGGTTCAACCTCGACGAGGTCGAAGACGTGCGCATCGCGGTGAGTGAGGCCAGCGCGCTCCTTCTGGGCGACCGGCTCGATCCCGACGATCACGACCCCGACCTCCTCGACACCCTCGCGACGACGAGCACCGCCCCCAAAGACGCCCGCCCGACCCTTCCCGCCGTGCTCCTCGGCGACCTCGGCCCCGATCCGGTGCTGTCCGACGAGGTCGCATCCGACCACCTGTCGATGCTCGTGCTTCCCGGCGATGGGCACCTCGACATCTCGCTCGGCCGGTTCGGTAGCTCCACCCGGCCACACCCCAGTGTCTTGTCATCGCAGATCTTCTCTGCCGTCGTCGACTCGTTCGCGCTTGTCGTCGAGGGTGACCACCCGGTGATCCACCTCACCAAGCAGCACCAACTCCCCACCTGACGAGGACCACGTGCGCACCGACTCCCCCCGCCCCGAGACCCCCTGCATCGACAGCACTTGCGTGAACGATGCATGCAGACGTGAACGACTGGTCCGTGACCACCTCGGCCTGGCCCACCACCTCGCCCGCCGCTACCAGCACCGCGGCATCCCGCTCGACGACCTCGTGCAGGTTGCCTCGCTCGCCCTCGTCCAAGCAGCACATCGCTTCGACGAGCAGCGCGGGCTCGCGTTCACGGCGTACGTCGCGCCGACCATCGTCGGAGAGATCAAGCACCACTTCCGCGACCGGCTCTGGGACCTACGCGTACCCCGACGTGTGCAAGACCTGCACGTCACGCTGCACACGCTGGTCGACCCGTTGACGCACCGCCTCGGCCACACCCCCACGGTCGCCGAGCTCGCCGCCCATGCCGGCGTCTCCACCGACGAGGCACTCGAAGCGCTCGAGGCCGGCCGTGCCTTCACCGCCCGGTCGATCGACGCCGTGCCGGCCGCCGACTCGTTGGCCGACGCGACGCCGCTGTGGCCGAGCGACGACGACCTCCAAGGTGTCGAGCAGCGCCTGCTGATCTCATCGCTGCTCACCAAGCTGCCGCCACGCGAACAGCTGATCGTCCGCCTCCGCTACTACGACAACATGAGCCAGCGCGAGATCGCCGAACGCCTCGGCATCAGCCAGATGCACGTCTCCCGCCTCCTCAGCCGCAGCCTCGAGACGCTCCGTGACGCGGTCCCCGCTGCCGACCGCGCCACCGCTTGAGCGGCAGCCACTCCCCGAGGCTGCGTTCAGCGGCCTGAGTGCCCGAACCCACCGCGGCCACGCGCCGAGTCACCCAGGTCGTCGACCACCTCGAAGGCGCAATGCTCGACGGCTTGCACCACCAGCTGGGCGATGCGGTCACCGCGCCGCACCTGGTACGCCTCGGCGGGATCGGTGTTGACCAACAGCACACGCAGCTCGTCTCGATACCCGGCGTCGATGAGACCCGGCGTGTTCAGGCACGTGACGCCGTGCTTGAGCGCGAGCCCGCTCCGTGGCTGGATGAAGCCCGCATAGCCATCGGGAAGCGCCACCGCCATGCCGGTCGACACCAGCGCACGCCCACCGCCTGGCGCGAGCTCGACGTCATGGGCGGCGACCAGATCGGCACCGGCATCGCCCGGACGCGCATACGCGGGGAGTGGCAGGTCGGGGTCGAGTCGTCGCAATGGCACCCTCAGCACGGCGAGCAGGTTAGGGGACCGGGCTCACCTACCATCGGGTCGTGCTCGCCTGGATGGACCTCGAGATGACGGGGCTCGACCCGTCGCGCCACGTCATCGTTGAAATCGCCACCCTCGTCACCGACGACGAGCTGAACATCGTCGCCGAAGGGCCCGACCTCGTCGTGCACCAACCGCCCGAGGCGCTCGCGCTGATGGACCCGGTGGTGGTGCAGATGCACACGCGCAGCGGGCTCCTCGACGCCATCCACGCGTCGACGATGTCCCTCGCCGAGGCGGGCGACCAGACCCTCGCGTTCCTGCGTGCGCACATCCCCGAGGCCCGCACCGTGCCGCTGTGCGGCAACTCGATCGGCACCGACCGTCGCTTCCTCGCGGTGCAGCTCCCCGAGATCGAGGAGTACCTCCACTACCGCTCGATCGACGTGTCGACCATCAAGGAGCTGACCCGTCGGTGGTTTCCCCAGGCGCTGAGCAACCTGCCGCGCAAGCAGACGACGCACCGAGCGCTCGACGACATCCGCGAGAGCCTGGCCGAGCTGCGCTACTACCGCGAGGCCGTGTTCCGCGCTCCCTGAGGACGTGCTCCGCGCGCCCTGCGACCCGTGTGTCGCGTCCCGCACCGCACGGGTCGCGTCGAAGGAGGGCTCCGATAGCCTCGCTCGGGTGACCGAGTCGGCACCCGCCATCCGCCAGGAGCGCGACCCTGCCTCCGAAGAGGTCGTCGAGGTCGCGACCGGCGTGTTGCGATTCCAGCTCCCCGTCAGCTTGCCGGGGCTGGGGCACGTCAACTGCTACGGCCTCGTCGACGGCAAGGGCATCGCGCTCGTCGACCCCGGCCTGCCCGGCCCCCAAGCCGCCGCGGCGCTCGAGTCGCGGCTGCACACCGCGGGCTTCTCGCCTCGGCACGTGCACACCGTGGTCGTCACCCACTCACACATCGACCACTTCGGCGGGGCACGCCCGTTCGCGCAGGCCGGCGCAGAGGTGATCGGCCACCAGCTCCTGCGCAACTGGTGGGACCCCAACCCAGACGTCGAGCTCGAGGCGGTCACCGATCGGTTCGACGACGCCACCGCCACCGAGCTCGACGCCGACGGCCACCCCGTCAACCCCTGGACGGGCAAGGCGTGGGCACCCCCCGCAGACATCGCTGAGCACGTGGAGCGCATGCAGGCGGTCGACCCCGGGTTCTTCGACCTTCCCACACCGACCACGCGCCTCGGCGACGCCGACCGCGTCCGTCTCGCCGGTCGTGACTGGGTCGCCGTGTGGACCCCCGGCCATACCCCCGATCACCTCTGCCTCTTCGACCCCGACGACGGCGTCCTGCTCGCGGGCGACCACGTGCTGCCGACGATCACGCCGCACATCTCGGGCATCGGCGCGGGTGCCGATCCCCTCAGCCGCTACTTCCGCTCGCTCGATCACCTCCACGACCTGCCCGGAGTGACCACCGTCCTCCCGGCACACGGTCACCCCTTCACGGGGCTGGAGCACCGCGTCGACGACATCCGCGCCCACCATCGAGAGCGCCTCACCGAGCTCGAGCAGATCCTTGCGCGGATCGGCCCGGCAAGCGTCGAAGCGCTGTCGCACGAACTGTTCGTGGAACGGTCGTGGGGGCAGATGGCGGAGAGCGAGACGTACGCCCACCTCGAACACCTGCGCCTCGCAGGCAAGGCGCGCCGCGACGAGGCGGCCGGCCTGCTGCGATACGCCACGGCCTGAGCGACAGCGGCGCGCCGCGACGCGCCGACCCTCGCGGGCCGCGGCGCCGACACCCGGGGGTGGTGTCGACACCGGGCCCACGATCTCGCCCGGCAACCGGGCCACCCAGCCGACTGGGCTCTGGCTACGCCGATCGGGCTCGAGCTACGCCGAGAGCATCGTCTGCAGGTGGGCGGGGACGGGGATGTCGGGCAACTCGTCCTCGGGGCGTGCGTGCTTCGGTGGGCGCCCACGACGGCGCTTCGAAGCGAGGACCCGCCCGTTCCGGAAGAGTTGGCCGCCCCACACGCCCCACGGCTCGCGGCGTTCGAGCGCCCCTTCGAGGCACTCCCCGAGGACCGGGCATTGGGCGCAGATCAGCTTCGCCTTCGCGATGTCCTGGAGCTCGTCTGAGAAGAAGAGCCCGGCGAGGGAGGCGGCCTGGTCGTTGCAACGTGCGTCGGCCCACCAGCCCTGCCGGGCGGGCGTTCCGGGTTGGAGGAGCTCCTGACTGCCGAGTGCTGTGCTCATGGTGTGTGCCTTTCGGATGCCGGTGACGGCGTGGTGATCGGGTCGGGGGTCGGGCGGGGTCGGGGGTCGGGCGGGGTCGGGGGTCGGGCGGGGTCGGGGGGCGGGCGGGGGCGGGGGTCGAGGTCGGGGGTCGAGGT
>CAZUMJ010000018.1:0-38859 GCA_964621605.1 uncultured Iamiaceae bacterium
GCGGCACCGGCGGCACCTTCCCACCCTGCGAATACACCGCAACATAGACCCACTGTGCCGGCGCCGGGGACGGGACCGTGGTCGACACCGAGTACGGATACGGCGCTGCCAGCACTCCCGGCTTCTGTTTCTCTAGCGTCGCCCCACCACCCGAGACCTCCGGCACCAACCGCACCACAAACGAGGGACCGCCGGGAAACGTCGTGGTAGCCCAACTCGCAACACCAGACACGTTCAACGTCGCACCCGCCGGCACCCACACCCGCCACGTCTGCGAACCCGAAGGCGGACCCGCTGTCGTACCAACGATCGGCAGATCGGCCACCAACACGTCATCCGCGCACAACTCCACCGGATCACCACCGGCCTGCACCGCCTCCGGCTCCGACACCGACCCCCCATCCGCGAGCATGCCCGGCGGAACCGTCGTCGACGCCATCGTCGACGAAACGCCAGGACCCGTAGAGCGTGGCACCGTGCTCGACGGCACCGTGCTCGACGAAGGACCCGCCGACGTCGAAGACCCCACCGACGCGCTACCTACGCCAACCGGGACCCCCCCCCGCTGGCAGCACCCCCCACACAGGCAACGCGCCGATCACCGACACCAACGCCGCACACACCACCGCCAACGACCGACCCCGAACCATCTCAACCCCTCACCATGGGAAACACTGCATGCCACAACAAACCCGGGCATGACAACAGACCCACCCAACAACGTCAACGACCCGCAAGCAGTCTTGACCAACTTCTTACCGACGGTTCGACCTATCGCGCATGCGGGGACCGCTTCGGGCAGCCGCCCACGACTATGCCCTCTCCCTCTCCCTCTCCCGCACACGCACGCGCGTGCTCACGCGACGCGTCACTCGTGGCAGCCGTCGCCGCCCTCGCGCAGCGTGGAACCCGACGCCATGCCACGGGCAGCCAACTCGCCCCGGGGCACCTCCACCGCCACCACGTACTTCTCGCGGGGCGGGGCATACGCCGGGCACGAAGCGTCGTCTCCGCACGGTTCCATGTCGTTCGAGCCGACGAACCTGCCGTCCGCGGCGAAGAAGGCGATCGAGAGCGGCATCGGGGTGTTGCGCATCCAGAACCTTCCCGACGTCGGGTGATCGAAGCGAAACGCCATCCCGTCCGCGCCACCGAGCGTGCGGTCCGTGACCTGCATCAGGCCCCGCTCCTGCAACGTCCACGTCGCCGCCAACCAGAGGCAGAGCGACCACTCCTTGCCCGCCTCGGAGCGCACCACGAACGGAGCCTGGGGGAAGCCGGTCACCGTCACGACCGACGCTGGCGGGCCACTCTCTGGCGTGGTGCGACGTGCCGTCGTCGTTGGGTCGGTCGCGGCGCGCGCCGAGCCCGCGGACCTCGCCGCGGTACACCCCCCGAGCAACATCGAAGCCGCGAGGACCATGACCCCGATCACCTGGCGCGCGGGTGGGCGCGTCGACGCAACCCGAGTCATCTACGTCGCGACTACCCCGCCAAGGGCTCGCGGCCGTACAGCCCGAGCGTCTCGGCGACCGGAGCGGCGAGGTGATAGCTCTCCGCCTCCGAGGGGAAGCGACCGGTACGAACATCCGCTGCATACTCCCGAAGTGCCGCGACGGCATCCGCCTTCAGCGACGCGTAGCGACGGACGAACTTCGGAGCAATGCGGTCCTCGATGCCCAGCACGTCGTGAAAGACCAACACCTGTCCGTCACAGTGCGGACCGGCGCCGATGCCGATGGTCGGGATCTCGATCGACTCGGTCACCATCGCCGCGACCTCGGTCGGCACCCCTTCGAGCACGAGCGCGAAGCACCCGGCGTCGGTCAGCGCACGTGCGTCGGCGAGGAGCTCCCGCGCCGCGTCTTCGGTCTTGCCCTGCACCTTGAACCCACCCATCGCGTGCACAGACTGCGGAGTGAGCCCAAGGTGCCCCATGACGGGGATCTCGGCATCGACGATCGCCTCGATGGCCGGCACGCGCTTGCGGCCCCCCTCGAGCTTCACGCTCGGCGCACCTGCCCGAACCAACTCGGCCGCGTTGCGCACGGTGTCTTCACGGGACACGTGGTAGCTCATCCACGGGAGGTCCGCGACGATCACGGCGGCGGGGCGGGCCCGCGCGACAGCGGCGGTGTGGTGAGCGATGTCACTCACGCTCACCTGGAGCGTGTCGTCGTACCCGAGCACGACCATCGCCACGGAATCGCCGACGAGGATGAGGTCGACGCCGGCTTCGTCCGCCATGCGAGCTCCGGGGGCGTCGTATGCCGTCACCATGACCAGAGGTGCGGCGCCGGCACGTGCCTTGCGCGCCCGAATGGCGGGCACGGTCAATGGGGTACCCGAGATGGGATTCGCCATGTCTGTCTCCTTCCGTCCAGCGCCTGTGCGGCTGCCAGCGGTACAGAAAACGGTAGCAGCGCGCGCCGCAGCAGACACAGCTCGGGTAGAGCGACGCGGCGCGACTACGCAGTCGGTGGAGGACCCGCGCTGGTCGGTGGCACCGCCGAGGTGGGTGGAGCAACCGTCGATGACGGCGGCTTCGTCTCGGGCGGCGGGCCGGCCACGGTGGTCGACGACGACGCCGGCTCACCGTCGCCTGGCTCTGGCTCCGGCGCGACCCCGGTTGCCCCGTCGCCGCCACCTCCGCCGTACCCGCCGCTCTGGTACCCGCCCCAGTCGGTGAGGTACTCGCCTCCCCACAGATCCTTCGCCTCGGGGAAGTCACCGGTGTCGGTGTTCGCAAGGGCGGCGGTCATGAACTTCCGCCAGATCTCTGCCGGATAGCTGGCTCCCTGGATGCTCGGAGGCATGGTCCGCTTGGGTTCGAAGCCGTACCCCATCCACACGGCGGTCGTGAAGCGAGGCACGAAGCCCACGAACCACGCGTCGAGGTTGTTGCCGCCCACATCACTCGCCCCGTCGCCGTTCGTGCCGGTCTTGCCGGCGGCGGGACGCCCGAGCGCGGCGTTGCGCCCCGTGCCTCCTTGGATCACCTGCTGCAGGGCGTAGGTGACACGCGCGTTCTGCTCGGTGTTGAGCACCGCGCTGCGCTTGGGTGCGTAGTCGGCAAGCACGTTGCCGGAACGGTCCTCGACCCGGATGACAACCCGCGGTTGCACGTGGATGCCGTTGTCGGCGAACGTCGAATACGACGAGGCCATGTCCAGGACCGACACCGACCCCGCTCCCAACACGTCCGTCGGGAGTGGCTGCAACTTGCCCTCACGCGTGTCGAAGGGGCTCTGGACCCCAAGCTTGTGCGCAAGGGCGTTCACCTTGTCGGGCCCGAGCTCGAGCATCAGGTTGGCGTACGCGCTGTTGACCGAAAGCATGAGCCCGTCGGCAAGGTTGGTGACCCCCGAGGGGCAGCAGTCGCTGTTCACCGTCCACGGGTGGGGCCCGTGGACCTCCTCGGGGGTGAAGACAGCTTTGAACGGCGCCTTCACGATCGATCCGATCGAATAGCCCTGACGCACCGCTTCGGCAAGGGCGAAGGTCTTGAAGGTCGAGCCCGCCGGTCGGCCGCTCCCACCCCCGTCACGCCCCACCGCAAGGTTGACCTTGGACTGCGCGTAGGAGGTGCCGCCCATCATCGCCACGACACGGCCCTGTCCATCGACTGCGACGAGCGAGCCATCGGGATGGTCGTCCCAGTCCAAGGTGCTGGTCACCGCCCGATAGGCGTCTCGCTGCAGGCGTGGGTCGAGCGTGGTGTAGATGCGTAGACCACCGCTGTACACCTGGTCTGTCGTGAAGCCGAGCTTCTGCACGAGCACCCGCTGCACGTAGTCGGTGAAGTACTGGACGCCGAGGGTGTCGCTCGACCCGAACGATCCGCCGAGCCAGTTGACGCCGTTACCCGGCGTGAAGTCGATGACCCCCAACGGCTGTGCATCGGCTGCAGCTTGCTGGGACGCGCTGATCATCTTCGCGTCCACCATGCCGGCGAGCACCAGACGTCGCAGCGCAAGGGCCTTCGTCGGGTTCTCCCCCGACGGAGGGTTGCGGATGATGCCCGCAAGCATGGCCGACTGGGCGAGATTGAGGTCTTTCGCGTCGACCCCGAAGTAGGCGTGCGCCGCCGCCTGCACGCCGTACGCGCCTCGCCCGAAGTAGACGAGGTTCAGGTACCGCTCGAAGATCTCCTTCTTGGAGAGTCGCTGCTCAAGCTTGGCCGAGAGCACCGCTTCTTTGATCTTGCGCGAGAAGGTGCGCTCCTGCGTCAGGTAGGTCAGCTTCACGTACTGCTGCGTGATGGTCGATCCGCCTTGGGACACCTCGCCGCCGCGGATGTCGACCCACGCGGCGCGGGCGATACCGACCGGGTCGACGCCGCCGTGCTTGAAGAAGGATCGGTCCTCGGCCGCGAGCACCGCTGCCTGCATCGCCGGAGAGATCTGCGCGAGGGGGACGCTGACCCGATTGACCGTTCCGTGGAGGGAGACCACCGCATTCGACTCGCCACAGTCCTTGGTGACCTCAGCCGTGCAGATGAACGAGGTCTGTGCGGTGGGGGGATCGACGGAGGGAAGCTCGACCTGGTTCGCCGCCCAGAGTCCGCCAGCGAACACGGCAAGTCCGAGGAGGCCGCCGAGGTAGAGGACGCGACGCATCCGCCACAGGAGGTTGCGCCGCTTGACCGCGCCGCTTCTCGTGATCTTGAGGTTGTGCGCGGGGATGTGCGATCTCGGCATGAGGACTCGGTGCAGGGGTGCTCAGCAGCAAGAAACCCCGCCGCGGAGCGTACCAATCGACTTTCGTGTCGACGCGCTTCGCCCCGGTAGGCGGCCAGCCGCGAAGGGGGCCTCAGGGGTTCGAACGGCTCGCTGCGCGCCCGATCGGAAATGACCGCACGAGATGGTTCCACCAGCATTCCGGACACACCTCCACCACGTAGGTGGTGAAGGTACCGGCTCGCTTCGCGAAGCCAGCCAGCTCGCCGCGCTTGGAGACACACCGACCGGCGGCGGGGAGGCGCGTACCGAAGAGATAGGTCACGAGGACGAGATCGCTGCCCTCGCAGATAGGGCACGGGCGCGTCGTGGGCACCCCGCATGCCGCTGCGTTGCGGCGGAGCTCCGGGTGGGCGTCGCAGACCTCGTTGCGGGCGATGCGGCCCTTGCGGTACTCGGAGATCAGTGACTGGCGCGCCAAGCGGTAGTCGACCTCGCCGGGGCGGGCACCCCGTGGAACGCCGCCGACCGCGGGTCGAAATGGCATCGCCGGCAGGGTAGCGCCGTCCGACGACAAGGGCACCGGGGCCCGTCCGCTCCGCCGGATCCGACATCCATCACCGACACGCAGCGCTCGCGTCAGAGGTGCACGGGGAAGTTCTCGACGAGTTGGCGCACGTGCACGCGACCCCTACACTCGTTTCGACACATCGGAGCGATACATCTATACGATATACTCGTGGGAATCATGCTCGACCTTGCACTCCTCGGCCTGCTCAGCGACGAACCGCTGCACGGCTACGAACTGAAGAAGCAGTTGAGCGACGTGGCTGGCACGCGGGCAGGGGTGTCGTTCGGTGCGCTGTACCCGGCACTCAACCGACTTGAGCGAGCTGCGCTCGTGCGCACCGTGACCGACCATCCAGAGGCGAACCACATCCCCATGACCGGCTCACTGGGGGCCGAGGTCGCGGCCGCACGCACACGCCGCCCTGCCCCGGCACGGGCTGGACGCACCCGCAAGGTGTACGCGATCACGCCAGCCGGCGAAGAGCGCCTCGCCGAGCTCCTGCGCGTGCCTGCCACAGACGAGCGCACGTTCCACCTCCAGATCGCCTTTTGCCGCCACCTGCCGGCCGACGAGCGCCTCACCCTGTTCGAGCGCCGCCGCCATGACCTGCTCACCCAGGTGGCGCACGAGCGCGCACCTCAGGCGCCGACCCCCGGTTCCGACCGTCGCCGCGACCGCTATCGCCGGGCCCTGCGCGACAGAGACACCGCCGCAACCCAAGCCGAACTCACCTGGCTCGACCACCTCATCGACGACGAGCGCCGCCTCGCCGTCGACCCTGTCCCCCCAACGGACCCCGTGCTCACGGGTTCCGGCCACACCCCCCCGTCCGGAGGTTCCCAACCATGAGCAAGATCCGCCTCGCCATCGCCGGCGTCGGCAACTGCGCCAGCTCCCTCATCCAGGGCCTGCACTACTACGCCGACGCTGACCCCTCCGATGAGGTTCCCGGCCTCATGCACGTGGTCCTCGGCGGCTACCACATCTCCGACATCGAGCTCGTCGCGGCGTTCGACGTCGACGCCACCAAGGTCGGGCAGGACGCGGCCAAGGCCATCTGGGCCGGGCAGAACAACACCATCAAGTTCGCGGACGTACCCATGCTGAACGTGCGCGTCCAGCGAGGCCCGACCCTTGATGGCTTCGGCAAGTACTACCGGGCCACCTGCGAAGAGTCGCCGGTCGAGCCGATCGACGTGGCCCAGGCGCTGCGCGACGCCGAGGCTGACGTGCTCGTGTCGTACCTCCCGGTCGGCTCGGAAGAGGCGCAGAAGTACTACGCCCAAGCCTGCCTCGACGCAGGCGTGGCGTTCGTGAACGCCATCCCCGTCTTCATCGCATCCGACCCGACCTGGGCGCAGAAGTTCACCGACGCCGGCGTGCCGATCGTGGGCGACGACATCAAGAGCCAGGTCGGGGCCACCATCGTGCACCGCATCCTGGCCCGTCTCTTCGAAGACCGTGGCATGGTGCTCGACCGCACCTACCAGCTCAACGTCGGCGGCAACATGGACTTCAAGAACATGCTCGAACGTGAGCGCCTCGAGTCCAAGAAGATCTCCAAGACCCAGTCGGTCACCAGCCAGATCGATCACGGCATCGCCGACGACAACGTGCACATCGGCCCGTCCGACCACGTGGCGTGGCTGCACGACCGCAAGTGGGCCTACATCCGCCTCGAGGGCCGCAACTTCGGCGACGTGCCGTTGAACGTCGAGCTCAAGCTTGAGGTGTGGGACTCCCCCAACTCCGCAGGCGTGATCATCGATGCCCTTCGCTGCGCCAAGGTCGCAAAGGACCGGGGCATCGGCGGCCCGCTGCTCGGCCCCTCCGCCTACTTCATGAAGAGCCCGCCCGTGCAATACCGAGACCACGAGGCACAGGAGCTCGTCGAGGAGTTCGCCCGCGG
The DNA here is from genome assembly GCA_964621605.1 of uncultured Iamiaceae bacterium. Classification (GTDB taxonomy): domain Bacteria; phylum Actinomycetota; class Acidimicrobiia; order Acidimicrobiales; family Iamiaceae; genus CAZUMJ01. The sequence goes on from CAZUMJ010000018.1 coordinate 7,160, forward strand.
CGAGGTGTGACCCAGACCGACCACGGTCGGCCATCCGTTCACAGAAGAGTCCGGGGCATCCGCCCCGGACTCTTCGCGTCCCGCCAAACTGCACGTCATGTCCACCAACGACGTCCTCGCGATGCCCAGCCCCGCCTGGGCCCGCTTCACGCTTGCGACGCCCGAGGCTGACGACCTACCCGACGACGTGGTCTACGGCTCGGCGATCCCCGGCGAAAGCGATCTCAAGCTCATCGGTGACGTGGAGGGCAAACGGATCCTCGAGCTGGGCTGCGGCGCGGGGCACAACGCCATTCGTCTGGCTCTCGCAGGCGCGAAGGTGATCGCCATCGAGCCAGATCCGGTGCAGGTGGCCCATGCGCGTGACGCTGCAGAACGCGCCGACGTGAAGGTCGAGCTCCACCACGCCGAGCTGCACGAGCTGGCGTTCCTTCGTGGTGAAGGCATCGATGCAGCGATCAGCGCGTACGCGATGGCAGGGGTCCCCGACTTCGCGCGCGTCCTCCGACAGGTTCACCGCGTGCTTCGGCAGGAAGCGCCGCTCGTGATCTCGCTTCCCCACCCCGCGTTCGAGGTCGTCCTCGCTCCGGCACCGGACCCTTTGCGGATCCGTCGGTCGTGGTTCGCGGACGAACCACGCCAATGGCGAGCCGGCAACGCCACGGGTGTGGACTATCCCCGCACGCTGTCGAACGTGTTCGCAACCCTGACGCGCAACAACTATCGGGTCGACACGGTGTTGGAACCGCCGGCCGAGCAACGTCGCGCCGCAGGCGCCCGCTGGGCCGATGTGCTGCGTTGGCTTCCGCCGACGCTCATCCTGCGATCCCGCAAGCAGGGCATCTGACGCTGGAGCACTCGCGGACTCAGCCCTACCTGGCAACCGGCGCAGCTCACGAAGAGCGGGCGGCCCACCACGCATCAAGGCGCCGGTAGGCCTCTTCCTCGCCGAGCGGACCTTCGTCGAGGCGTACCTCGAGCAGCATCTTGAGCGCCTCCCCCACGGCGCGCCCGGGCGCGATCCCCAAGTGCGCCATCACCGCCGCGCCGTCGAGGTCAGGACGAAGTGCGGCCAACTCCTCCTGGTCACGCAAGGTGGCGATGCGTTCCTCCAGCAGGTCCATCCGGTCCGACAGGAGCTTCGCCTTTCGCGCGTTGCGCGTGGTGCAGTCGCAACGGGTGAGCTCGATCAGCTGGTCGAGGTGCGGCCCGGCGTCTCGGACGAACCGCCGGACCGCGCTGTCGGTCCACCCCATCGCGAAGGTGTGGAAGCGGAGGTGGAGGAAGACGAGTTGCGACACCGCCTCGACGTCCTCGTTCGGGTAGCGCAGCGCCCGCATGCGGTCACGAGCCATGCGGGCACCGACCACCTCGTGGTGGTGAAAGCTCACGCCCTTCGGTCCGAACGCTCGGGTTCGGGGCTTGCCGACATCGTGGAGCAGCGCCGCAAGGCGCAAGATGCGATCAGGTGAGGTCTTGGCGACGACCGCGATCGTGTGGCTGAGCACGTCCTTGTGTCGATGGATCGGGTCCTGCTCGACGCGCAGCGCGGGAAGCTCCGGAAGGAACTCCTGCGCGATGCCGGTATCGACGCAGAACCACAACCCGGCGCTCGGGTCGGGAGCGACGAGGAGCTTGTCGAGCTCGACGCGCATCCGTTCTGGCGCCACGATCGCCAGACGGTCGGCAAGCGCGGTTGCCGCCGCCACGATCGCGTCGTCTGGCTCGAGCCCGTAGCCAGCCATGAACCGCGCCGCGCGCAGCATGCGAAGCGGGTCATCAGAGAACGACTCCGTCGCGGCGAGCGGCGTACGGAGACGGCCGGCGGCCAGGTCTCCGGCACCGTCGAACGGGTCGATCAAGCGGGGTTCCGGCAGTTCGATCGCCATGGCGTTCACGGTGAAGTCACGACGAGAGAGGTCCGTCTCGATGTCGCTCGAAAATCGCACCTCAGGCTTGCGAGATGACGGGTCGTAGGCCTCGGCGCGATGGGTGGTGATCTCGACCGCGCGCCCCGCGACCTGCGCACCGATAGTGCCAAAGCGCGCGCCCTGGGTCCACAACGAGGAAGCCAGGGGCTTCAGGAGCTCCTGCGTCCGCTCCGGTGGGGCGTCTGTCGTGAAATCCAGGTCCGACGATGCATCCAGGTCGCGACCGAGCAACAAGTCACGGACGATCCCGCCGACGAGGTAGAGGCGGTGGCCACCGTCCGCGAAGCGTGTCGCCAACGGGGCGACCTCTTCGAGGACGGGCTGTAGGCGAGCCGGGATCACGGCGGGTCAAGCTATCGGGCGGGCCCGACGACTCCCGACTCCACCCGCAACTCGAGCGCCGGCGCCGTTCCTCGCGGCGCGTCTCCCGCTGTTGTGAGAATCGTCTGACCGTTTGGCAAGTTCGCGAGAAGTGCATCGGCCCGGCTGCCGTCCAGCTCTGACAGCACGTCGTCGAGCACCAACACGGGTGCGGCGTCGAGCGCTTCGGTCACCATGCGGTGCACTGCCAGCCGCAGGGCGAGCGCCAAGCACCGTTGCTCTCCCTGCGATGCATGGGTTCTGGCTGGCAAGCCGTGCAAGGTGATCACCACCTCGTCGCGGTGTGGTCCCACGGTGGTGACCCCGCGCCGAACGTCGGTCGCGCGGGCTTCGTCGAGGGCATGCGTGAGGCCGTCGGCACGCCACGGCGCCTCATAGCGCGCCTCCACCTGGGCGGGGCTCCCAGCCAGGTCTCGGTACGACTCGGTCAGCACCGGCCGAAGTTTCGTGAGGAGGTCCTCGCGAGCGTCAGCCAGCGCGGTCCCTGCGAGGACGAGCTTCTGGTCCCACACCGAGAGGGTCACCGAGATCTCTTCGCTCAGGCGACCTCCGGCCTGCTTCAGCAAGGCGTTGCGTTGGCGGAGCACCCGCTCGACCTCGGTTCGCACCGTGTCGTGACGGGGATGGACTGCGACAAGCGCCTCGTCCAGAAAGAGGCGCCGTGCCGACGGTCCTTCCTTGATCACCGCAAGGTCGTCGGGAGCGAAGACCGTGACGCGCAGTGCCTCGAGAAGGTCACGTGTGCGTCGGACCGGCTGCCGGTTCACTTGTGTGCGGTTCCGACCCTGAAGGTTGATCTCGGCTTCGAGTTGGAGTCGCCGATCCTCACGGGTGATGTCCGCACGCACGATCGCTTGCGTCGCACCGACACGAACCATCGCGTCGACCGGAGATTGCCGAAACGAGTCGGCGGTCGCCAGGTATGCGATCGCCTCGACCAGGTTCGTCTTGCCCTGGCCGTTCGCGCCACGGATCAACGTCAGGCCGTCAGGCAACTCCACGACGGCGTGTTCGTAGGTCCGAAAATCACGAAGCTCAAGGTGCTGCAGGTACATCGATCGTGGCGGTCGTCGTTACGTGTCCGCAGCAGAGACCGGCTTGGCTCCCACGTCTCAGGAGACCCGAACCGGCATGAGGAGGTAAAGGAACGTCGAACCGTCTGTGCCGCGCAGCACGGCCGGCTTCTGTGCATCGGTGGTGTGCAGGACGACTTCGTCCCCACCGGCGGCGTCGACACCCTCGAGGAGGTACTCGGGGTTGAACGCAACCGTGAGATCGGTGCCCTCGTAGCCGGCGTCGACCTGCTCCGATGCCTGCCCGATGTCCTGCGTGATGGCGATCAGCTCCACCCCATCGGCCGACATCGAGAGACGAACGGGGATCGCTTCGCGCGCCATGAGCTTCACGCGGCGAACCGCGTCGAGGAGTTGGTCGCGCCCGACCGTGAGCTGGTTCGGGTAGCTGGGAGGAATGAGGCCCCGGTAGTTCGGGAACTCACCTTCGATGAGACGGGTGGTGATCCGGGTGGTGCGTTGCGCATCGCCGCCCTCGATCTCGAAGGTTGCCTCGCGTTCGCCGAGGCGAAGCGTGAGCCCCGTCGCGGAACCGAGCGCACGTTCGACCTCTCGCAACGCGCGTGAGGGGACGAGGACGGTTTGGTCGTCTCGCAGGATGCTGGTGCCGGGAAGGTCACGGATTGCGAGACGGTAGGAATCTGTGGCGACGAGGCGCAGGCCACCTTCTTCGGCCGCGAACAACACGCCGGTCAGGATGGGACGTGCGTCGTCTCCACTCGCGGCCGGCACGACCTGGCGAAGCGCGTCAGCCAGATCGGCGGGCAGAAGGGTGACCGCCTGCTCAGCCGGGTCTGGGAGGCGCGGGTACTCGTCGGCTGGGAGGAGACGCAACGACGACTGGAACCGACCGGCACTGATGTGTGCTTCGTCTCCTTCCACCGTGACCGTGACCGCACCGGACTCGAGCGACCGAACAACCTCCGAAGCGATGCGCCCCGGTAGTACGGCGACGCCGTCTGCTTGACCATCGACCTCGACGGTGACCGTCACGGTCAGTTCGAGGTCGGTACCGGTGACCTCGAGTTGGGAGCCCTGCAGCGTGACGCGCACACCGGCGAGCACGGGCATGGCTGCACCGCGGCTGATGGCTGCACGGCCAGCCGTGCCGAGGGCATCGACCAGCAGGTCTCGCTCACATCGGAACTTCACGCTGTCCCCACTTCCTCTCGGTGTTTGCTCTGCATTGGTTGGCAGTAGTTGTAGGGCTTGTGGATTGTGGATGACCGCTCGTTCGAGCAGGTCAGGTGCCCTTCGCGATACGCGCGGTTCGTCCACAATCTCGCACAGGTTGACGCACGGGCGGGTGACCGTCGGTGGACAAGAGCACCGTCATCCACGGGCCAAGGTGTGCTTTCACACACGTGGATCAACAAGTTCGTGCCCTGCGTCACCTGGTTTCTCCGCAGCCCTGTGGAGAAACCAGTGGAGAACGAACGGACATGATCAGCATTGCCATCACCTTACGCACCTTTTCGGATCACTTGGATGAGTTCAGTGACTTGATCGTAAATGAGGCGCCGTTCCTTCATGAGGTTGGCGACCTTCTCGACCGCGTGCATCACCGTGGTGTGGTCACGCCCACCGAACTCGCGAGCGATCGCCGGGTAGCTCAGGTCGGTGAGCTCTCGCACCACGTACATCGCAACCTGACGGGCTGTGACGAGCGGTCGCCGGCGGCTCTTCCCCTTGAGCTCTTCGATACTGAACCCGAAGATCTGCGAGGTCGTCTCGAGGATCAGGTCCGGGGTGATCGGGCGGGGCTTGCGCTCACCGAGGATGTCGGCGAGCACCTGCTCGGCGAGCTGCACCGACAGCTGCTCGTTGGTGAGGTTGGCGAATGCGGCGACGCGGATCAGCGCGCCCTCAAGCTCTCGGATGTTGTCGGTGATGTGCGTCGCGATGAACTCGAGCACGTCGGGCGGCATCCAGGTGGTTTCCCGTTCGGCCTTCTTGCGCAGGATGGCGAGCCGGGTCTCGAGGTCAGGAGGCTGGATGTCGGTGATCAGCCCCTGTTTGAAGCGGCTCCGCAAGCGGTTCTCGATGCTGTTGATGGCATCGGGTGGCCTGTCGGACGACAGGACGATCTGGCGGTTGGCCTGGTGGAGCGCGTTGAACGTGTGGAAGAACTCCTCCTGGGTCTCCTTCCACTTCTCGATGAACTGGATGTCGTCGACGAGCAGCACGTGGACATCGCGGTACCGGCGCTTGAACAGCTCGCTGTTGCCGCCGCCCGTGCGGATCGCGTCGACGAACTCGTTCAGGAACGTCTCGCTCGACACGTACCGAACCTTGGAACCGGCGTAGTTCTCGCGTACGTAATGCCCGATGGCGTGGAGGAGATGGGTCTTTCCCAGGCCGGCGTCGCCGTAGATGAAGAGCGGGTTGTACGACCGACCAGGGGTTTCGGCGACAGCGAGCGCGGCGGCTTGGGCGAATCGGTTTGATGGACCGGTGACGAACGCCTCGAACGTGTAGCGGGGATTGATCGTGGCGAACTCAACCGCACCCTCGCTCGCCGGCGCTGAGATGGGAAGGTCGGTTGGAAGCGGCGCGCTCGGCGTCACCGTGCTGTCGGGCCGGGTTGCCTCCGCTGTGGACTCCACCGGTGGGAAGAGTTGCTCCGGTTCGGCTGCTCGTGCCTCAACGACGATCTCGAGCTCGAATGGACCGTCGGCCAACCCTTGGAGGGCGTCGTGGACGAGCGAGCGGTACGTACCTTCGATTCGTTCGCGAGCCACGGTGTTCGGGACAGCGACCAGCAGGCGACCGTCGTCGAGCAGACGCGGCTCAGCATCGTTGAAGGTCGAACGCCAGACCGCGTCGGACACCTGGGGCCGGAGTACCGCGCAGCACGCCGTCCACACGCTGTTGGCGTCAGCCACCGGGTCCCGCCTCCCTCATCTCCAACGCCTGGTGCCCCCCATCCACAAGCAAATCCACATCTGTGGAAAACACTTCGTACCCGCCAGCAGGATGCCGGCGGGGTCGGTGGAGGGGTGGATTACCGGAGGCGGTGCGGCACCGCTCTGGCGCGGTCGGCGAACCTACCACTCTCGCGAACCCGGCGAGCGCGGTGGTGGATGGTCCCCGCCTGTCGGGCTGCGCAGTTGCTGTTGCGTGGCCGCGGATCGTACGCTGTTCCGTCGGCGCGTCGACCCACAGCCGTGTGGGTTCTCTCGTGCTCGGGACGCCCGAGCCTTCGAAGAGGCACCGATCGAGAGTCCGCGCATCGTCGGACTCGGCCAAGGTGTCGAGACCGACCCATCGAGGAGGCAGAAGTGAAGCGTACGTTCCAGCCGAACGTCCGAAAGCGAGCGAAGCGCCATGGGTTCCGCCAGCGCATGTCCACCCGCGCCGGCCGAGCGATCCTTGCGAGCCGTCGGCGCCGCGGCCGGGCACGGTTGTCGGCCTGATCCAATCGATCGGTGACCGGGCCAGCTTCGCGGAGCTTCGGCAACACGGCCGTCGAGCGCGTCGCGGGCCACTTTCGGTCGTGTACGCGCCGATCGGTCCCCTGGAGACCGTCCGCGTCGGCTACGCGATCGGTCGGCGGACAGGCAACGCGGTTGTCCGCAACGGGATTCGGCGGCGGCTCCGTGCAGCGTGCATGCAGATCGCCGTGGACCCCGATGCGATGCGACCCGGAACCTACCTCGTGAGCGCGGGTTCGGGGGCGGCTGACCTGCCGTTCTCCGAGTTGGTGAACGTGCTGGCCCGAGCGTGCGACGCGGCGAGCCGCGAGGTTGCGCGATGAGTCCGGTGGCTCGGTTGCTTCGCCTTCCGATTGTGGCGTACCAGCGGGTACGGGCGGGACGCCCGACGCCCTGCCGGTTCCTCCCCACCTGTTCGCAGTACGCCCTTGAGGCGCTCGAAGTGCACGGTGCCTGCAAGGGCACGTGGTTGTCCATCCGTCGTCTGGCCCGCTGCCACCCGTGGGGTGGCCATGGGCTCGACCCCGTCCCTGATCGGAAGGCCGTCTGATGTTCGGCTGGTTGGCAAAGCTCCTCGCGGTTATCTACGGGGGGGTTCCGTCGTATGGCGGAGCAATCCTGTTGTTCACGATCCTCATCATGGTTGCGCTTCTGCCGCTCACCTTGAAGGGCACTCGGTCGATGCTGGCGCTCCAGCAGCTCCAGCCCGAGATCCGCAAGCTGCAGGCCCGGTACAAGGACGACCGGCAGAAGCTCAACGAAGAGACGATGAAGTTCTACCAGGAGAACAAGATCAGTCCCTTCGGCGGCTGCCTACCGATGTTGGTGCAGATGCCCGTGTTCTTCGTGCTGTACGAGGTGCTCCTTGGCCTGACGCGTCGCGGACCCTTTGGCCAGGACCTGGGCACCTCGATGGGCTGCTCGCTGCAAGGTGCAGCCAGCACCGTCTGCGGCACGAACGGCGTGTTCGAGCATGGCGGCTACTTCGACCCGAAATACATCTCGCACACCAGTCGCCTTTTTCAGGACCTCTCGCAAACCCGGGTGATGAACTCTTTCGGGCTAGATCTATCGCAGAGCGCAACGAAATCTCTTGGTGAGGGTGTGATGCACGCCCTGCCCTACATCGTCATGGTGCTCGTCGTCGTGCTCGCCACGTGGTACCAGCAGCGGCAGATGCAGAGCCGCACGCCGGCCACCTCGCAGAACCCGCAGCAGCAGCTGATGATGCAGATCATGCCGATCGGCATGGGCATCATCTACCTCATCATCCCTGCCGGTGTGGTGGTCTACTTCCTGGCGTCGGGACTGTTCCGCATCGGGCAGCAGGCCATGGTCACTCGCACGATGTATGGCGAGGGCAGCGTCGGTGCAGAGATCCTTGCGCGTGCACGTGAAGAGGCAGAGGCCGCTGGACCGCAACCGAAGAAGTCCTGGAAGGATCTCTTGCTGCCCCCCGAAGAGAGTCGTCCCCAGGTGTCCAAGAAGGGTGCCAAGCCGCGAACCGCTGGCAAGCAGGCTGACTCGAGTGGGCAGGCGGGTAGGTCGAAGTCGTCAAGCGCCGGAGCCCCCAAGGCGAAGCCCGCCGCGGGCCGGAACGCCACGGCGGAGCCAAAGAAGGCGACAGGCGGAGGGAAGGGCTCGAAGGCCAAGGCCGGGGGAGGTGGCACCTCCCGCGGGAGCTCGACAGCCGCGCAGGATGGGAAGGCTCAGGGCACGCCTCCCTCGGCCACGGACGCAGAGGCGCCGAAGGTGGCAGCACCGAGTCGGCGTGCCCCCTCCCCCGCGGCTCGACCACCGAAGAACAAGAAGCGCTGAGAGCTGAAGGACGAATACGCCGTGGAATGGGTGGAGACAACAGCCAAGACCGTGGACGAGGCGAAGGACCTCGCGCTCGACAAGCTCGGCATCGACGTGGACGAGGCCGAGTTTCAGATCCTTGAAGAGCCGAAGGCGGGGTTGTTCGGCCGCACACGTGGCGAGGCCCGGGTCCGGGCGCGGATCGCACCGCGCGTCCCTCGACCAAAGCAGGAGCGGCGGGACAGGAAGCGTGGAAGCACCCGCGGGCGACCAAAGGCAGCGGAGACGGACACCCCAGGTGCCTCAACCGTTGGCGACGGCGAGTCAGAGGTTGGACAGGCGGAAGAAGGCGCAGCTACTCCTGCCAAGGCCCCATCCTCAGCAGGTGCAGGAGGAAGCCGATCCCGCCGCGGTCGAGGAAGCGGCGCCAAGGCCAAGCCAGAGAAGGACACCGCAGCAGCGGATCCATCGTCGAAGAAACCCACTGCCTCACGTGCTGAGGCGAGGAAGGATGAAGACATCGTGACCGTGACCCTTGCTGAACAAACAGAGATGGCCAGTGAGTTCCTCCAAGGTCTCCTTGCATCCTTCGGTCTTGACGGGGACCTCGCGGTGACGGAGGTCGACGAGGAGACCAACGAGATCGATGTCCAGGGCGAGGACCTCGGCTTGCTCATCGGCCCACGAGGCCAGACGATTTCAGCGGTGCAGGAGTTGACCCGCACTGTGCTGCAGCGACGTGCGGGTGGCTCGTATGAGGGCCGGGTGCGTGTTGATGTGTCGGGATACCGTCAGCGACGTCGAGAGGCGCTCGTCCGGTTTGCGACCCAGGTCGCGGAGCAGGTTCGGAGCACCGGTGGAAAGAAGGCGCTGGAGCCGATGAACGCTGCTGACCGCAAGGTCGTGCACGACACGATCAACGAGATCGAGGGCGTCCGGACCAGCTCCGAGGGGGAAGAGCCTCGCCGATGGGTGGTCATTCACCCAGAGGGGTAGCGCCTGGGTAGGAGTCGAGACGAGCTCCGCTCCCCTGCTTGGATGATTCCGGCCGGGAAGCGGAGCTCGTCCGCGTGTAGGGGACGAGCACGGAGCAGAGGCGTTGACGGATCAAACGAACGATGCAGCCCTCAGGACGGTGCTGGAGCAGAGTCGAGCCGCTGGGTTTCTGGGGCAAGGGCCGGTGGACGTCCACATCGAGCACGCCCGCGCGCTCGCGGACGCCATCCGAACGACGTTCGCCGCGTGGCAACCGGCTGACACTCGTGCCATGGACCTGGGCAGTGGCGGCGGCGTTCCTGGATTGATCCTGGCTTCGGACGACCTTCTGGCAGCCCGGTGGACCTTCCTCGACGCGGCCCTCCGTCGTACGACGTTTCTCGATGCTGCTGTCGAGTCACTCGGACTTGGCGAGACTGTCGAGGTTGTGCATGCCCGAGCAGAGGACGCTGGTCGCGACCCGGTCCGCCGAGGCGCCTACGACCTGGTCGTTGCCCGAAGCTTCGGGCCACCCGCAGTCGTTGCCGAATGCGCGGCACCCCTACTGCACCCGGGTGGCGTGCTTATCGTGAGCGAACCACCTGGGGAAGGTGGTTCGGATCGCTGGCCTGCAGCGGAGCTTGCCCTCCTCGGATTGGAGCCGCTCGAGCTCGTTGTGGGCCCCCCATCGTTCGCGGTGATCTGCCAGCGTGACGCGTGCGCCGACCGGTGGCCGCGACGGGCGGGCATGCCGGCAAAGCGACCCCTCTTCAGGTAGGCGGGATCGCGCCGCGCGTCGGCTGGGATGCTGATCTGCAGCCGCATGGTTTCACGTGAAACCCTGCGGCTGGCGTCGCTCTCTGGGAGCCGGTGGTCTGGCTGTCGGATCAGACACTGCTTGGCGCGGCACCCGTCGAGGAGCGCCATGACCTGCCACTCATGGTGGTCTGGTTGTCGCATCGGACACCCCTTGACGCCCGTATGCGGTGCGCCGCGCCGAGTGCCCGGGTAAGGCCCGTCACGTGTCTCGCCCCAGTCGCCGCGCAGCTGACCACGAAACCACGCAGAGCACAGCCGAGGCGGCACGGCCGACTCTCCCGACAACCCCATCCATGCCCACTATGTGGTTGCGCGCGATGGCGGCCTCGCGTGGCTGCTGGCAGCCGCGCAGGTGGGGGATCACGTCCGCTTGGAACTCGCCCGCGGGTTGAAGCTGGCGACGGGGGTAGGGCTGGAGCGCATCTTCGGCTTCGTCCCCCACCCGGTGATTCTGGCGGCGCGGATGCCGGACGTGGTTGCGATCCGCGCAAGGGGTGGTGCTGGACCTCTCCTGGGCAAGGGCAATGTGCTCTCCTTCTGCAGGATGCGAGCCGGTCGGTTTGACGAGAGACCTGCCGGAACGGTCGACGCGGGCTCCTTGTGAGGCTGCCGCGACGCTCCTCCTGCCGACGCGAGTGTCAGCCTCGGAGTGGGGTCTGAGCTGTAACGGACAACACCTGGGACGGATCGCTCTCTGGATCCAGCACCCTCTTCATGCATCTCCGAAGTTGCGGAATGGGGGGTGTGAGATGCCTCAGACTGTTGGGCAGAGGACTGGCGCGAAGCGGGAAGGGTCAGCAGGAAGGAGCCGAGGCGTCGATGATCGCCCGATCCCGCGCACCACAGACACCCCTTCTCGCCCAGAGCGCGCGCATGCTCGTGATCGTTGCGGTCGTCGTGACTCCGCCACATCGCCCGATCTCCACCTGCAGGCTGAGTTGTCTCACGTCGGCGACGGCCGCACGGCCAGATGGCGGCGCCCGGATCTGGTCGGAGCTTTGGACGTGACCTCACTCGGGCCCGTCGGTGGGAGTCTGGTTCGTCCACAAGTGCCTCTCTGTCCCGGTCATCGGTGACTGGTCGGGTCACGGATCGCTCAATACGGCCCCAGGACATACTGCCGGGCGTTTCACGTGAAACCGGCCCCGGATCTTGACCGTGACCGATCCCACCGGGCAGGATTGCCCGGTGCTACCACCCCTTGACAGTGGGAGCGGTGACGTTGCCACTCGGCCCTCGTCTTCACCGCCTGGACATACGGAAGCAGTACCCGCGACGGAAACATCCACCGTTGACGCGGCCACGCCTGCGGCGCCGCCCGATGAGGCCGCGGATGGCAACGTGACCCCTCGGGCGGCGAGGCCCGCGCTTCCGCGCGTGATCGCAATCGCGAACCAGAAGGGCGGGGTGGGGAAGACCACCACGGCGGTGAATCTGGGGGCCTGCCTTGCGGACCTCGGCTTCCGCACACTTGTCGTAGACCTCGACCCGCAGGGGAATGCGAGTACGGGCCTTGGCATCAACATCCGCGATCTTCAATCGTCGATGTACGAGGTCTTGATGCAGGACGTTGCCCTGGAGGACACCGTCGAGGCAACGACGGTTCGGAATTTGTTCGTTGCTCCGGCGAGCCTGGACCTTGCTGGCGCGGAGATCGAGTTGGTCCCCGCCTTCAGTAGGGAGTTGAAACTGAAGCACGCGATCGACGAGGTTCGTGACGACTACGACTATGTCTTGATCGATTGCCCACCCTCGCTCGGCCTCCTGACCGTGAACGGTCTGGCGGCGGCTTCGGAGGTGTTGGTCCCCATCCAGTGCGAGTACTACGCGCTGGAGGGACTCGGCCAACTTCTGCGCAACGTTTCTCTCGTCCAGAAGAATCTGAATCCGCACCTCGAGGTGTCGACGATCGTGTTGGTGATGTACGACGGACGGACGAAGTTGGCCGATCAAGTCGTCAAAGATGTGCGGGCGCACTTCGGCCCCCGTGTGTGTCGCACCGTCGTTCCTCGCACCGTTCGCCTCTCGGAGGCCCCATCCTTCGGCCAGCCGATCATCGCGTTTGATGCGAGCTCACGCGGTGCTGTCGCCTATCGAGAGCTTGCGAAAGAGGTGAGTGGCGGTGCGGCGTAGCGGTTTGGGGAAGGGCCTTGGTGCGCTCATTCCGAGCGAGGTGGCGGTTGATGCAGCAGCCACTCCGACGGATGATTCGGCAACGGTGCTGCGCGAGATCGCAGTCACGGCGGTGCAGGCGAACCGTTACCAGCCGCGGGCACACTTTGACGAGGAGGCGCTGACCTCGCTCACCTCCTCCATCCGTGAGCTCGGGGTCTTGCAGCCGATTCTGGTTCGCCCGAGTGGAGAGGGGCGCTACGAGCTCGTTGCGGGTGAGCGTCGCTGGCGTGCTGCAAAGCGAGCTGGGCTCTCTACGATTCCGGCTTTGGTCCGGCACACCGAGGACACGGGCGCGCTCGAGCAGGCGCTAGTAGAGAACCTGCACCGTCAGGACCTCAACCCCCTCGAAGAGGCGGCCGCGTATCAACAGCTTCTCGAGGACTTCAGCCTCACGCATGAGGATGTCGCTCGCCGCGTGGGGAAGAGCCGCTCCGCGGTATCGAACGCGCTCCGGCTGCTTCAGCTGCCTCCGGGCATCCAGCGGCTCCTGGCCGAGGGCGAGTTGAGCGCTGGTCATGCTCGTGCACTGCTCGGCACGCCAGACCGCGCGTATCAGGAGGCTCTCGCCAAGAAGGCCGTCTCGGAGCAGCTCTCGGTACGCCAGGTCGAGGACGCGGTTCGCCAGCGAACCTCCGTTCCGTTGCCCGCCGAAGACGCAAAGCGGGCGGTGTCCGGCCGCGTGCGGGCTCCGGGGCTTCTTGAGTTGGAGGAGCTCCTGTCGGCTCGCCTTGATACGCGCGTGAACGTGACGATGGGGGCCAAGCGAGGTCGTGTCGTCATCGACTTCGCGAGCCTCGAGGACCTCGAACGGATCTATCGCGCGATGACCGATGCGCCAGGGCCTCCGGAAACGGGCACGGCTTCATCTCACGACGCTGCGGCCCCGACGGCAGAGGTGGCAGGTTCTCCAGCGCGCGAGGGCGAGTCCTCAACGTCGCCTCTAGCGTAAGCCACTCCGGGTATCCACAACCTGTGGTCAAGGTTGTGAGTAGTGGCGGCGCTCAGTCGAATGTGGGGCTCTGCACTGGGTGGAGGACCCATGCGCCGATCGCAGCAGCGAGCGCTGAACTGCATTCGGCACCGTGCTCGACTACCCACGATGGTGGGCCCAGTTCGCAGCTGACGGCGGGCATACGCGTCTCGCGGAGAACGGGCAGACGCATGGGTTCGCACTCCACGGTGCCCGGTAGGCCAATGCGTCTGAGGTGCTCAGCAACGATCCCAGAGAGTTGTTGACCACCAGCAGAAGTGAACGACGGGGAGCCGTAGTAGGCGACGGAGCTGTCGGCTCGGTCTACCAGGGTCAGCGCGACGAGGAGCTCGGCTGCGAAGGAGTTTGCCTCGGCTGCTTGCGCTGACCCGTCTGGATGGTGGACCAGGACCGTGTGAGCGCCGGCGTCTTCGAGCGCGCGGCACAACGCGTTGGCGAGTGCGGGGAGTGCACCACTTTCAGCAACGAGGACACGCCGGCCCACGAGGTGCCGAGGGACGCTGAGGAGCTCAAGACGCTCGCGTACCCCGGCTTTGCTCATGGTGTGCGTTCGGTCCCCTAGGCGCTCGAGCGTGCGATGCACCTCTGGGCCGAAGATGCCGTCCGAGGCGAGGCCGATGTTTGCTTGGTAGTCGGCAAGTGCCTCTGCGGTGTCAGGGCCGAAGATGCCGTCGAGCCTGCCGGCATCGAAGCCGAGGGCGCTGAGCTGTTGTTGGAGCGACGCGACGTCGTCGCCCCGCAACATGGGCGCGCGGAGATAGAGCGGTCGGTCACCGAGTTCGTAGCCGGCCTCAACCAAGGCGGCCCAGGTCTGCGGGCCGCACACACCGTCCGCGTGGAGGCCACGACGCGCTTGGAAAGCGCGCACCGCTTGGTCGGTAGCCGCTCCGAAGATGCCGGAGGGATCGCTCAGGGGCGCCTCGCCGCTACGGACCAGGCGCTGCTGTAGGTCACGAACGGCCGCGCCCTCGTTGCCGAGCCGCAGCGGGAGAGGGTTGCGGTCGGGTGATCCATCGCCTGGAGCGGGAATGGCCACGGGTGAGTCGGTGCTCAGAGAAACTCGCCGAGCTCCTCGAGCAGTTGATGCTTGCCCTTAGCGCCGACGAGACGCTTGGCTTCGACACCATCACGGAAGACGATGAGCGTTGGGATGCTCATCACGTTGAAGCGCATGGACGCACCCGGATTGTTGTCGACATCAAGCTTTGCGAACTGGATACGACCGGCCTGCTCGACCGCCAACTCTTCGACGATGGGGGCGATCTTCTTGCAGGGCCCGCACCATTCGGCCCAGAAGTCGACGACAACCGGCACGTTGGATGCGTTGACCTGCTCGTCGAAGGTTCCGTCGGTCAGGGTGAGAACGCCTTCGGCCATGTGATGCTCCTCTCAAAGAGTGACGAATGTCACCAGATTTCCAGGTCGGTCCGGCCACCTTCGGTGGCTTCGAGCCAGCGCTCTACGTCGATTGCTGCCATGCATCCGCTCCCGGCGGCGGTGATGGCCTGACGATAGGTCTGATCTTGTACGTCACCGCAGGCAAAGACACCTTGGACGCTCGTGCGGGTGCCGGCATGGGTGATGAGGTACCCGTTGTCTTCGAGGTCGAGCTGCCCCACGAAGAGGTCGGTGCTCGGCCGGTGTCCGATGGCGACGAACAGGCCGTGCACGTCCAGGATGGAATCATCGCCGGTGGTGGTGTCGCGCAGGCGCAGCCCTTCCACACGGTCGTCGCCCAAGATCTCGGTCACGACCTTGTTCCACGCGAACTTGAGCTTCGGGTTGGCGTGCGCGCGGTCCTGCATGATGCGCGACGCCCGAAGCTCGTCACGACGGTGCACGAGGGTCACCGATTCGGCGAACTTCGTGAGAAACATCGCTTCCTCGAGTGCCGAGTCGCCACCGCCGACGACGGCGAGATGCTCGCCACGGAAGAAGAACCCGTCACAGGTCGCGCAGGTGGAGACGCCTCGGCCGATGAGCTCTTGCTCTCGCGGCAGGCCGAGGAGGAGCGACTGGGCGCCAGTGGAGACGACGATCGCCCGCGCGAGGTAGTCGGGCTCAGGTGCGTCGGGATCGCGCAGCCAGATGCCAAACGGCCGGCTGGTGAGATCTACTCGGCGGACCTTCTCCGTGATGATCTCAGCACCGAAGCGCGCGGCCTGCTCGCGAAAGCTTCCCATGAGCTCGGGGCCCATCACACCCTCGGGGAAGCCTGGAAAGTTCTCCACCTCTGTGGTGAGCATCAGCTGGCCGCCGGGCTGGTCCGACGTGCTCGAAGGTTCGCCCTCGATCACAAGCGGGTGCAGGCTTGCTCTTGCCGCGTAGATCGCTGCCGTGAGCCCGGCGGGGCCCGAGCCGATGATGACGAGCTCTCGTGGCTGGGGAGTGGTCACTGCGCTTCCTTCGAGGGTCGATGTCAGGTGATCAGAACCGGAGCGGCCCGTTCGCTATTCCGTGCCCGACGGCACCCGCTGCGGGCGCGCCGGCCACGGGCAGGGAGACCGCTCCCGCAAGGTCGCTGGGGTGCCAGCGCGTCAGGAAGAGGGGCGCTTGGTGGCCTTGCTCCAGAGCACCAGCCCGGCGACGCAGAGGGGGACCCCCGTGATCAGGTAGCTGACCCACACCCGGTTGCCGGGGATGTATGCGGTGAGCAGGCGAATCGTCGCGACAAGCCCGAGCACAAGCGCCACCGACGCGACGAGGAGCGCGAATGTGCCGTAGACGACAGCACGGGAGGCCGTGATCGCCGGGCCCGTCGTCTTGTCGCGGACCGTGTCGACCGTCGACACGATGAGGTCGGTGGCTTGCTCGGTCCACGCCGGCTGGGACGAGGCCTGGCTGGTCGTGGAGTCGGGCATCGTCAGAGCATAGAACGACGGGCCCGCCCCATGACGCAGCTCAGCTCGGGTAGTTGACGGCGGTGATGACGCGACATGAGGCAGCATCGACCACGAACATACGAGTCGCGATCACCGTCGGCGGCGTGGAGGAGGGCGTAGTGGAGGGCGTCGGTACGAGTGACCCGTCCTGCGCAGGTTCGGACGGAGCCAGCACCTGATACGAGGTGACGAGCACGGGCCCCGCCGGCAGCGCCGCTGCCGCCGATGCAAGCGCGGACCCGAGGGGATCGGTGCTCGTCATGGTGATGCCCTTCGCGCACCGCTGGGCGTCACGATCGGTCAGGGTCGCGGTGGCGGGCGCCGTCGAGGTCGCGTGGCCGTCGAGTGGCAGAAGCGTGCGCGGGTTGAGTGTTCGGAGCCCGTCTCGTAGGGCGGTCTCGTCCGAGAAGGTCCCGAGCCAGCGCAGCGGCGAGCCACGGCGGGGTTCGCTCGTCGAGCTGGTGCTTCCGACCGGAGCGACCCGAGCGTTGTCGGAGGATCGGCCGGTGATGATGAGGGTCACGGCGACGACCAACCCCACGATGAGCACCAACGGCACCATCCAGCGTCGACCGCCCCTTTGCAGCGCATCGTCGCTGGTCACGACAGCACCTCGGCTTCGCCAACTTCTACCCGTCCGTCGACCGAGAGACGAGTGATCCACAGCAGGACGGCCTGCCCTCGAGCGTCATGGAGTGGAAAGGTGGTTGTTCCTGCCGGGATGTCAGTCCGCTCAGCGATCGGTTTGCCCCACGAGGCAAGGTCTGCGCCGGGTGGGTGGTCGAGTACGTACACCTGGGCATTCCAGCCGCTCGACGAGCTCGTGATCCGCAGCGCGTCGAGCACGTGGGTGCTACCCAGCGTCACGTAGATACCAACGCCGGGCTTGAGACGGTCGAGGTCCTGTCCGACTTGGTACGTCTCGGTGTGCCAGACCGTGGCGGGGTCGCCGTCGATCAGCTTGGGTGCGTCCGCGTTGTCTTCCTCGCCAGGGGGCGTGCCGTATGGGTCGAAGGGGATCGCGGCTTGTGCAGCCACCGGAGCGACCGGCGGGAGGGTGGTGGTAGGCGTCGGAGAGTCCCCGAAGATGCGTTGCGCGGCTTCGCTCCTGCCGAACAGCACGCCGGCCACGCCGAGCCCGATCGCGACGAGCACGATGAGCAGCGTCGGCACCAACCACCTGCGTTCCGTCTCACGAAAGCGGGTTCCCGGAGGCGCGTCCTGCAGAAGGTTCTCGACCAACTCGTCGCTGCTCGGCGGTCGTGGGGTTGCGTCTGGGCGGGGCACCGAGGCGGTGGCATCGCCGGCTGCGGTGCGATCACCCGTTGGTCCGAGCGGTGGAACCTTGCCCTGGTGCGCTGCGAGCAATGAGGCCCGAAGGTCCGCTGCGCTCGCGAATCGGTCTGCGGGATGGCGCGCCAGCGCGCGCAGCACGACATCTTCTAGGGGTCTGGAGATGTCGGCCCGAAGTTGGCGGGGCCGAAGCGGAGCCTGGTGGACGCGAGCGAGGGCGGTGGCCGTGTCGGTGTCGGCCAAGAACGGCGGTCTGCCGCAGAGGCACTCGTAGAGCACGACACCCAACGAGTACACGTCGGTGCGTCCGTCGACGGGACCGCTCTCGACCTGCTCGGGGGCGAGGTACTTGGCCGTACCGATCATGGCCCCCTCGGCCGTCAGATCAGCGCCCTCTGCAGCCTTCGCGATGCCGAAGTCCGCGACGAGGACGCGGCCGTCGGTCGACAGCAGGATGTTCGCCGGCTTGATGTCACGGTGCACCACACCCGAGCGGTGCGCGGTGTCGAGCGCGTCTGCCACCTGTGCGCCGATGGCGACGACCTCGGCGGTGCGCAGCGTCGACTGCTCGTCGAGGCGCTGTCGGAGCGTGGTGCCGCGCACGAGCTCCATCACGATCGCTTCTGTGCCCTCGTCGGTCAGCGTGTCGTAGATCGAGACGATCGACGGATGGCTGAGGCGAGCTGCGGCGATCGCCTCATGCCGAAAGCGCTCGACGAATCCACGGTCGGCAGCCAGGTGAGGGTGGAGGACCTTTACCGCGACAGGACGAGAGAGGACCTCGTCGGTGGCCTCCCAGACCTGGGCCATGCCACCGGTCGCGATCGGGTGGACGAGCCGGTAGCGCCCCGCGAGGAGACGGCCGCCGTCGAGGCTGCCCGAAGAGGAATCGGGTGGTGCTGGGTCGTCCACGTGGGCTGCACGCTAGTGCGCGGCAAGGTCCTCGGCGCGCGCTGTCAGGGAGCACGCACGGCCGCCACAGGGCCCGTCACGCAGGCGTGAGCCAGCAGACGCCGACGACGCCGGGGCCGCCATGTGCGCCGATGGTGGCACCGATCGTGATCGGGACGAGGGAATCGACGTCGAAGTGGTCGGCGAACAAGGCACGAAACTCATCGGCGTCCTCTGCCATGCCGCTGGGAAGGGTGAGACGCTCAACCGCCGGCTGTTCGAGCACCTTGTCTCGGAGCCAGAGCAGTGCCTTGCGTCGCGTCCGGAGCTTGGCGGCTTCGTGGACCTCTCCGGTGCTGATGTCGATGACCGGTTTGATCGAGAGGAGGTTGCCGAGCATGGCTTGCGCGCCGCCGATGCGCCCGCCCTTCTTCAGGTTGTCGAGGGTCGCCAGCGCGCCGAAGATGTTCACACGTTGCGATGCAGACTCGACGATGGCCACGACGTCGTCCACCGAGCGGCCATCGTCTGCCGCCTCGGCAGCGAGCTGAACTTCGGTCGCGAGGCCAGCTGTGATCGAACGTGAATCGATGACGCGGACATCGAGCTTGCCGTCCAGTTCTGCGGCGGCGCTCCGCGCGGCTTGGATCGTGGCAGAGAGCTTCTCGGAAAGGTTGATGCACACGACCGCGGATGCCCCCTCGTCCGCCGCTCGTGTGAACGCGTCGAGGAACTTTCCCGGCGCCGGTGCTGCGGTGGCTGGGAGCACGTCCGAGGCGGCCATCTTGGTGTAGAAGGCCTCGGCGCTGAGCTCCTCGCGGTCGACGAACTCTTCGTCTCCGAACCGGATCGTGAGTGGCACCACCTGAATCTTGTGTCGATCGGCGATGTCCTCCGGGAGGTCGGATGCGCTATCGGTGACAATGCGGACGTTGGCCATGGTTCCTCAGGGGTGTGGGGCACGCGTTCGTGATTCGACCACGCACAGTCCAACAGGGTTACAAGCGGCGAGCGCGGCGAGCGCGCAGTCCGTGCCGCACCCACCAGGTGAGGAGCACGAGCAGCGCACCAGCGCTGATCACGAGACCGACGCCCGACATCGCAGTCGAGCGGATCGTGAGGCGGGTATCTGCGATCTGGAGCCCCCCGTCCGGGGAGGTGAGCACGACGTTGACGTGGGCGTCTCCCGGGGTGCGGGTACGTACCCGCAGGCGCAGGTGAGTCACGTCTCCCGTGAGGCGGATCGTCTGGACGTTGCCATCGAGGAACGTCACTCGTTCGTTGCTCTGAAGGTGCAGCGTGACCGTCGCCGGTGACGGCAATGTGCTTCGAATCGTCAGTGGGACCACGCCGTCGCGCGCGGTGAGCGTGATGGTCTGTTGGGGCGGCAACGTGATCTGCTTCACGGTGTTCGCCATCTGGCTATCCGCGGCGTCGAGGAGTCGCAGCGCCCTCATCTCTGGCAGGTCCCGAGCACCGGCGCTGTCGACGATGGCCCAGAGCGCTCGGACACCGCTGACATCGGGTCCGAGCATGCGCGACACGGCGCCGACCCGGCTTGCGGTGGCGGAAAGGCGAGAGGCGTAGGCGAGGTGAGGCGGTGTCGCATCACCCGTCGTGAGATGCGCCACGACTGGAGATGCCTCGCCTTCCAGCGTGGTGGTCGCAAGGGGAAGTGCGAAGAGCGCGCCGACGCGCGATGCCTCGAGCAACGGCATGGCGCTCGCATCCGGCGTGGGTTGTGCGAGCGCGGACAGCACCAGCGGGAGACTTGTGGCCCCCGGGTCGCTGGCCGAGGCTGGGAGTACGACTCCACGTGCAGTGCCGTCTCCGTCGAGGGCCCGCAGGGCCAGATCAGCGAGGACGCGGCTCGCGCCGAGCGCGCCGCCGGCCTGGAGATCTACCTGCAGGTGGTCATCGGTTGCCAGCGCGGTGAGGCTTCCGCCGGGTGTGGCAAGGCTGACCGGCAGAGCTGGTGGAGGTGCGGTGGAGCTGAATGTGAGGGCGGAGGAGGGAAGGACAACACGGGTGACGCCGCGCGCGTGGAGCCATGCAAGCGCGCCGTCGGACAACGACGCCTGAGCCTCGCCGGGCAGGTCTACCCACAGTGAGCGATCGTCAGCGGCGTGAAGCGTGGTGTCGAGGGCGCGATCGCCGCGTGCGAAGAGTTCGGGCAGCAGGGGCTCGAGCGCCGGGTCGGCGACCCAGCTGGGGAGATCGATCTGTACGTACGGTTGGCGAACGACCTCGCGGTCGGCAAGCACACCAGCCAGGCCTGAGAGCAGGCGCTCGTCGTTGGCGTTGCTGCTCTCACGGAGCGATTCGAGTACTTCCGGAGTCGCAGCCAAGGCGACGGGAACGGTGGCGGTGCTTGTCGTTCCCAACGCCACGACCGCCCGTCTGATGAGCGACCGCGTCGCGTCGGTGACCGCGACCGAACTGTCGTCCGATCGCGACGGCGGCGCGTCGACCGTGACAAGCGGAGCGACCCGCAGTGGCTCGACGTGCTCATCCTCGGCTGAGGGGAGGCGGACGACGTAGGTGACGAGGGATGCGAGGACCTGGTCGTCCGGCGTCCCGAGCACGCGGACGACGATCGGGAAGACACCCGGACTTGTCACGATCGCGCGGCCGTCGGCGGGCCCGCTCCCGTCACCGAACCCCGTGGCAAGTGTCGCCTCCACGCCGCCGTTCGCCGTGTGCGCGAACGCGTCGAGCGGAACCGCCTCCTGCCACAACTCGATGGCGCCGACAGCAGAGCTTTCGTGGGTCGCGTCGAGTGCGGACTGGTCGGCAACGCGGCGGTGCAGGACGACCTGGATGCGGGCATCCGTCGGTGCTCCCTGGACGGAGACCTTTGTCATCGCAACACCGTTCGGCGCGACCCACGGGGTCTGGGAGAGCAGCCCGAGGGTGACGGTGGACGCCGGGGCGACTGGTGCCCACCGTGCGGCGTCGGCATGCGCCGGTGTGCTGCGTGCGAGCGGCGATGCGAGGAGCAGTGGCAGGAGAAGCGCCCCCAGGCGCCCCCAGTTGGCGCGTGCGTGGACGTTCACGGGGTACGTCCGAGTTCGTGCACGAGCACGTCGAGACCGGTTGGCTCGTCGCGGAAGCCGAGGCTCCGATACAACGCGAGGGCACCCACGTTCTTCTCCTGGGTGTTCACGAGGACGGTCGCAGCACGTCGCCGACGCAACCAGCGCAGGGCGTCCACGACGAGGGTCCGGCCGAGTCCTTGGCGCTGGGCAGCGGGATGGACCGCAAGGCGTTGCAGGTAACCCCGGCTGGCGGCATGACCGACCACCGCATAGCCCAGAGCCGCGTTGTACGTGGCCGGCTCCTGCGCGCGCACGAGTCGGAGGCGCGCCACGGGTGTCGCGTTGAGCGCCTCCGCCAGGCCGGTGGCGTCCAGGCGCCAGAAGCCTTCGAACGCAGCATGGTCCAGTGCCAGGAGGCGAGCCTCGTCGTCTCTTCGTGGCCGTCGAACACGGATCGAAGGCGTGGGTGAGGGAATCTCACGGAGATCATGGGCCAGCAGGCAGAGGTGCTCGTAGTGAGCAAAGCCTGCTGCGTTGAACACGTGCTGGTCTGTCGGCGCGAGCGCAGCGGTGTACACGCGGTTGACCCCGTGGGCGACGAGTTGTGTGAGCACGGCGCCCACCTCGTTGCCCGAGAGGCGCGCGGTGTCGCCGACCGGGACGACGAGTGCCGTGTCGCGGGTGTCGCGCCAGGCCCGCACTCGAAGGTGCGCGCTCCCGACGTCGGACAGGGTGCCGCGACTCATCGGCTCGAACGGAGGGCAGGTCGGCACCACGTGCCCCCGACACTAGAGCGATGTCGTGGGCGGAACGTGCCGGTAGCCTCCGCGCGTGTGAGCTTGCTGTATGCGACGCACCCGAGCTTCTGGGCGCACGACAGCGGTACGGGTCATCCCGAGCGACCCGGACGGCTCGATGCGGTGGCGGGGGGCCTTCGTGCAGCGAGGGTCGACGACGCACTCGTCGCGTACCAACCCCGTTCGGCAACCGACGCGGAACTGGCGTTGGTGCACACCGAGCGGTACATCACCGCGGTGTCGTCGTTCATCGCGACCGGAGGCGGAGCCCTCGACGGCGATACCCACGTGGGTGTCCAGTCGGGGGAGGCAGCTCGCCGGGCGGCGGGGGCTGGGCTCGAGGCAGTGGAGCGGCTCCGTCGTGGAGAAGCTGATGCCGCGTTCTGCGCCGTGCGGCCCCCAGGGCATCACGCGATGCCGACGCACGCCATGGGGTTCTGCGTGTTCAACAACGTCGCAGTGACTGCTGCTGCGCTCGCAGCCGACGGCGATCAGGTGCTCGTCGTCGACTTCGATGCGCATCATGGCAACGGCACGCAGGCGGCGTTCTATGAGGATCCACGGGTCACCTACGTCTCCATGCACGAGTGGCCGCTGTACCCCGGGACCGGTTCGTTGCGCGAGGTCGGACGCGGCGCGGGCATCGGGTCGACCATCAACTTCCCACTCCCCGCCGGCGCGACCGGTGATGTGTACCGAGCTGCCTGGGATGTGGTGACGCCGCTCCTTGCCGACACCCCGCCCGACTGGGTGTTGGTGTCCGCAGGGTTCGACGCGCACCGTCGCGATCCGCTTGCGGGGCTCCGTCTCAGCGCGACCGACTTTGGCGATCTGACCCGGGAGATCGTGTCGGTGGTGCCGGCGGGCCGGCGCATCGTCTTCCTTGAGGGGGGCTACGACCTCGAGGCGGTACAGGTGTCGTCGGGGGCTGTCGCGGCGGCCCTGCTCGATGTGGCGCACCGTCCGGAAGAGCCCACGACCGGCGGACCGGGGGCCGAGATTGTCAGCGCCGCGGCACGAGTGCACGCCGAGGTGCTCAACTCGGGGCAGTCACCCGCCGACGGGTGATGGATTGGCCGGCTGGGGCGGCCGCCGAGGAGGCGACGAGCGTGGCAGAACTGAATGACCTGCTGCAGTACCTGATCGAGCAACGCGGCTCGGACCTGCACGCCAAGGCGGGCTCGGTCCCGCACATCCGCGTGCACGGGAAGCTGCAGCGAACGCCGTTCGACGTGACATCTCCGGACGAGATCGAGGCCGTCGTCGCTGAGCTCCTTCCGGTCTCGCGCAACCAGGAACTCTCGGAGCGGGGGGAGGTCAGCATCGCCTATGGCATCTCGGGGCTTGGCCGTTTCCGCATCAACATCTATCGACAGCGGGGATCCTTCGGGCTCTCGGCCCGTTGGGTCGTACCGGGTGCGCCCGCCATCGGTGCGCTGAAGCTTCCGTCGATCGTGGAGCGCCTCGCGAGCGAGGAGCGGGGCCTGATCTTGGTCGCAGGTCCTGCGGCTTCAGGCAAGACGACCACGGCCGCCGCGATCCTCGACCATGTGAACACGTCGCGAGCCGTGCACATCGTCACGTTGGAGGACCCGATAGAGGTGCTTCACGCCGACAAGCAGTCGGTGGTCAGCCAGCGTGAGGTGGGTACCGACACGCGTACGTTCGCTGAGGCGATGCAACGCGTGAACCGCCTCGACCCCGATGTGATCTTCGTGTCCGAGCTCCACGATTCGGAGACCGCAGCAGAGGTGTTGGCCGCGTCTGCATCGGGGCACCTCGTGGTTGCCGTCCTGAACGCGGTCAGTGCCCCCGAGGCCGTCGCCAAGTTCTTGGAGTACGTGCCAGCTGAGCACCTCACGCAGGCGCGCCACGCGCTGGCGAACAATCTGCGAGGGGTCATCGCGCAGAAGCTCCTCGAACGAGCGGACGGTCGTGGCCGAGTGCCCGCCACCGAGGTGCTCGTGGTGACGACGAAGGTGTTCGATGCACTCCTCGCAGGCGCCGAGGAGCAGGAGCTCGAGCGGCTGATTCGCGAGGGCGAGTACCACGGGATGCAGACGTTCGACCAGTCGCTCTTCACCCTGTACCGCGACGAGGAGGTGAGCCTCCGTGACGCCTTGGCGCTCGCGAAGGCGCCAGAGGAACTGCGCATCGAGTTCCAGCGGGCCGGACTGCAGGCGGGCTACTAGGGGCGACGTCGCTCCAACGTGTGACGAAGCGGCGTAATAACGCTACGTCACGCACTGTGGTGGAGCAGTCATAATCGTCACCTGCTTGTAACTCAGCTCGCGCTTCGGTAACCTAAGCCCCCATGCCGTATCGTGAGGTACGCCGCCGCTTGGCGGTTGCTGCAATGGCCGTCACGCTGCTCGGAGTTCCGCTGATTTCGGCGGGCGCCGCACACGGCGATCCAATCGGAGATCTCCAGGCCCGCGCGACCGAGATCGCCGCGCAGATCTCCCAGCTGCAAGCGCAGATCGAGGAAGACTCGAACGCCTGGGAGGCCGCTCGCTACCGCGTCTCGCAGCTCGAAGGCCAGATCGCCGATTCGCAGGCTGCGGTCGAGCAGGCAAAGCAGGACGAGGCAGCGAAGCGCAAGCAGCTCTCGGCGTACGCCATCAACGCCTACATGGCTGGCGGCGATGGCACTGACCTGAGCGCGATGCTCGACGACTCCGCCGACAAGCTCGACCAGCGACAGGGCTACGCCCGGTCCGCGGTGGGCGATCGCCAGTCGCTGGTGGACGAGCTCGCGGCATCCCAGAAGAACACCCAAGACAAGATCGCTGCCCTCAACGATGACAAGGCTGAGGCCCAGGCATCGCAGGAGCAGGCGGACGCCAAGCGCAAGAGCGCGCAGGCGGCTGCCGATCGCTTGCAGGCGCTGCAGGGGCAGGTGCAGGGTGAGCTCGCCGAAGCCGTCCGGCAGAAGCAGGCCGCTGAGGCCCGTGCCCAACAGCAGCGTGCGTACGAGCAAGCACAGGAGCAGGCCCGGCTTCAGGCGCAGCAGGCTCGTGCGACAGAGCAGGCGCGACCCGTCCCCGCACCGGCGCCTTCCGCTTCCGACTCGTCCTCCTCGACCGAGCAGGCGCCGGTCTCGATCCCGAGCAACGGCTCCGTGGCATCCATCGCAATTGCGGCCGCCGAGTCTCAGCTCGGTGTCCCCTATGTCTGGGGCGGTGCCTCACCAGGTGGAGGCTTCGACTGCTCGGGCCTCACCATGTGGGCATATGCCCAGGCCGGCGTCGGGCTTCCGCATTACACCGGCGCGCAGGAACAGGTCGGCCGCGTGGTTCCCCTGTCGGCGATTCAGCCCGGTGACCTGGTCTTCTACTGGGGCGGCGGCCACGTGGCGCTCTACATCGGTGGTGGGTCGGTCATCCATGCGCCCCACACCGGTGATGTCGTGCGGTACGGCAGCCTCTACATGGGCACGCCGGAACTGGTCGTCCGCCCGTACGCCTGAACGGCGGACGTACGTCCACGGCGTTCACGGGGCGGCGGCTGTATCCGGTACGAACCACGCCGTGCGTGGGGGATGTGCCTCGCGCGGAGGCGACCGTCCCGCCGAAGGAACCGCGACCCCGCCGCGTCAGAGTGCAGCAGGCTCTTGGATGGTGCCCGGCAGGTCTGCGTCGCGCGCCCGCCGCTTGTGACGGTGCCTCGCCACGAACGCAAGTGCGAGGGCAAGCACGCCGCAGCACAAGAAGGCGGTGCCGGTCAGCGCAGCCGGCCATGCTCGACGACCCACCTCGACGGTGCAGCGGTGATCGTAGGCTCGTTGCACGCCAGCTTGGTCGAGGCCGTAGAGCGGCTTGCCGTTGTCGTCGGTGAGCGCGGCGTTCGGCGTTCCTCGTAGCAGGAACAGTGCAGGTGAGCCACAGTTCTGGACCGGGCGGTTGTGGACCGGCAGCACCAAGATGATTGCGGTTGCGATGGCGCACGCCAGGGCGAGCCACACGAGACCCGTCGAGCAGCGCAGTACCCAGCGTGTTGACGCGGACACGGCTAAGGCGGGCGATGGAAGGTCGTCGACGGAGGGCACCGCTGGCCATTGTGCCGCAGCGCGGTTCCGGACGGGGACATGGGGGTGCCGGGCGGAGCAGAGGTCGGCAGGCTCCAGTGCCGGAGCGCTGGTCGCGATGCTGATGGAGGGAGGTACGACCTCTGCCCCGAACCCGACGACCGGTGGGGGCGATGACCACCGGCACTCAGAGCATCGGCACGACTCCGCTCCGGCTTGAGGCCTCGCGGGGACATTTCTGGGCCTAATGACCCACGAGGCGCCGAGGGCAACCGACCGAGCGGACATGCTCGCTACGCTGCGAAAGCTGACCGACGAGCGGAGGAACGTGTACGGCGCGGAAACCCTCTTTCTGGGTGACGACCTCATTGTGTGGCTTCTGCTGGCCCTCGGCGGGGCGATGTTCTTCGGGAACCTCGCCGCGATCCTCCGTCCGCCGGCGCGCGGTCGTGACGGCGCGCTGCCTGAGGCACCTCGGGGACGCAGCATCGCGTTCGTGGTGCTCGGCGCGGTGGTCGCGCTGTGGGCACTCGTCAGCCTTGTCACGAAGAGCGGATGATGGGCCCGGGTGCAGCCACCACTCGTCCGTCGCGCGCAATGACTGCGGTTAGCGTGGCGACTCGTGCCCGCTAGATCAGCAGATGAACGTGAGATCGCCGTGGGGGCGGCAGATCGCAAGATGCTCGACCGTGGGCCTGATGCGCGGGCCACAACCGCCGACGGCCGTCGGCTTCGTGGCCTTCGGAACCGCCATGCGGTGGTCGAGGCGATGCTCTCGTTGCTCGAGGATGGTGTGACCAGCCCGTCGGCGGCCGAGATCGCCGAGCGCGCCGGGGTGTCACTCCGGTCCGTCTTCCGGCACTTCGACGACCTTGATGCGCTGTTCCTTGCGGGCATCGAACGTCAGACCCAGAAGACGTCGCACCTGTACAAGCCGCCTTCTCCGAACGGGACCGCAACCGACCGAGTCCAAGCGCTCGTGCGGCAGCGGCGTCGACTCCACGAGGCGGTGGCTCCGGTACGCCGAGGTTGGGTGCTGCGCTTCCGCGACCACCCCACGATGGTGCCGGTCATGGCGGAGGTGCGATCGGAACTTCGCCGACAGATCAGTGAGCTCTTTGCGGCAGACCTCGCCGACCTGTCGCCGTCGGTGCGGCGCGAGGTCGTCGACGCAATCGATCTGGCGACCAGCTTTCCGGCGTGGGACTACCTGCGCTTCGATCAAGAACTGAGCGTGAATCGCGCGGCCGGGGTGATGCGCCGCACGGTTCTGGCGGTGCTCAAGGCAGCGGGGGTCGCGGTCGGCGACGCCTAGGCGCTCGCAGCCTGGGCGCGTCAGGTGGCGGTGTCTTCACATCGGTGGTGAGGCCCCATCCGAGGTCGGGCGCGGCGCGGGAACGCTGCCCGACGTCGAGGCGGTCGTGGCCGGCCGCGTCGGCGCAGAGGATGTTCGTGCGCGTCGCGCACGACGGCTGCTCGCCATGAGCGCGAGCGTGCCGCCTCCGAGCGCGGCGACGATGAGCCCGAGGAGCGCGAGCTGCTCCCAACCCCCTCGGTCTCCCGGACGTTCGGGCTTCTGCCCGCTGTACGGCTGCTCGATCGCGGGCATGCGTTGTCCGGCTACTGGACCTGCGTCTGCACCGGTGCGCTCCGCTTCAGCCTTGAACGCGCTGGACCCGGCCATGAACGCCAGCGTCAGGGCCACGATCAGGACGATCAACGCGATCGACGGCACCCATCCGTTGCGGACAACTCTGGTGAGCGGGCCCGGTGCCTGCTCGCTGTGGCCGGGCTCGTCGCTTGTCGATGGCATCGTCCTCCATCGTGGTGCGTGGGTGCGGAGGACGACAAGGGCAAGCGGCACGACCACAATTCGAGGCGCCGAACACCCGTGCGCGCGAAGCTGGACGCGGAGCCGGGATCAACCGGATTCCGGCCAGGCGATCGGGGGATTGCCATGAACGTTGCTGCCATCCTCGCTTCGAAAGGCACCGACGTGGCCACGATTGCGCGTGGAGCACCGGTGTCCGAAGCCATCGCCGTCTTGCGGAGGTGGGGTGTAGGTGCGCTTGTCGTGTCGGACGACGGGTGCGCGATCTTGGGGGTCGTATCGGAGCGAGATGTCGTGCGTGGGCTCGCCGAGGTCGGGGTTGCATGCCTCGACCACCCCGTCGCAGAGCTGATGTCCACGAACCTTCGCACCTGTCGCCCCACCGATATCGCGGAGCAGTTGATGGCTGTCATGACCGAGCAGCGGGTGCGGCACCTGCCGGTCGTGGACGATGCCGGGATGCTCTGCGGGATCGTCAGCATCGGGGACGTGGTGAAGGCTCGAGTCGAGGCGCTCGAGCGCGACCAGGCACAGCTGGTGGAGTACGTCCGCACCGGGCACTGAGGACGACGGATCTCCAGCACCTAGCCTCGACGCATCGCGCGCTCATCCACGCCCGTACCCCTCGCCGCATATGGGTGGGACGCCCAATGGGCGGAGCTGCTCGCCGCGCACCCCGATCTCTCACCGGCCCGGGTGGTGCGGCACGACGGCGTGGCGCTCGTCGTCGCTGATGCGTCAGGCACGCGCACCATCCCCCTCACCAAGCGGCTCGCTCCGGGGCCGGCTGTCGGCGACTGGGTTGGCTGCCTGGGCGACGAGCCACGAGTGGTCTTGGCGAGGCGGTCGTTGCTGCAGCGCCAGACCGGCCGCGGCGATCAGCGCCGGGTCCTCGCCGCCAACGTCGATCGCGCCCTGCTGGTGTGCGGGCTCGACCGTCCGGTGAAGCTCGGACGCCTGGTGCGAGAAGCGGCACTCGTTTGGGATGCCGGTGCCGAACCAGTGGTCGTCCTTGCGAAAGCGACGCTGCACGACGCCCCGCACGAGGCCGCAGCAGTTGCCCGTGCGGCATGTCCGGGCGTGGCGGTGCTGGTCACCTCGGTGCGAGAAGGCGTCGGCCTCGCGGACCTGCAGGAGGTGCTGAGCGACCACACGTGCACGATGATCGGTGAGTCTGGCGCTGGGAAGTCGACGCTCCTCAACGCGATGGCGGGCACGGAGGTCGCCGCGACCGGTGTGGTGCGCACGGACGGAAAGGGTCGTCACACCACGACCAGTCGCGATCTGCACGTGCTGCCCGGAGGCGGTGTGCTGATCGACATGCCCGGCATTCGGTCGGTCGGTCTTGCCGTCGACGAAGAGGCGGTGGGTAAGGCGTTTCCCGACATCGTGGAGCTTGCGGAGGGGTGTCGATTTCGAGACTGCGCGCATGCGCCCGAGCCGGGGTGCGCGGTGCAGGAAGCGGTGGAAGCGGGCATGCTCGAGCCGGCCCGTCTGGCCGCGTGGAACGAACTGCTCGAGGAGGTACGTGCTGGAGCGGCGGGCTCTACGGGTGGGTCTGGACGCAGGTCATGAGCTCCCCTTGGATCTTCGCCCGTTGCCGGCTCGACGGCTGCCAGTCGGGGTCGGCGCCGGTGATGGCCCCCCGCGGAAGCATGTGCACGACAGCGTTTCCGTAGCACTCGGCGGCGGGGGGGCTCACGTGGAAGTCGCCGCCGTTGGGGTCCTCGAGGATCTGTTGCGCGATCTGAACCCGTGTCAGTGGGTAGGAGAGGATGGCGTCGACGGAGTCGGCCACGCCGATCTTGGCTTTCGGCCCCGGGTCGCAGGATGTCACCGCGACCCCGTCTGACTCGAAGGGCTTCACGCTCGCCGCGCCCTTCGGCATGCTGTCTGCCCAGTCCTTCCAGGCCTGCATGAGCTTCCCCTGGTCTTTGTGCTCAGCACCGACCATGTGAAGCGCGACGCAAACCTTGCCGTCCTGCTTGTAGGTGGTGGAGGAGTCGCCACGCCACAGGTCTGCTGCGTCGAGTGCATCCAGCGGGTCCATGCGCTGCGCGAGAACGAGATAGATGACGAAGCTTCCCATCGGGGAGTCGTCGATCGCTTTGGCGCCCTTCGGGGCCTTGATCGAGTCGACCTTCGTGTACGTCTGGTGGTCGAGGTAGAGGAAGGGGTTCCAGATCTCGGCGAAGGTGGTGGGCGGTCGCGCGAACGCGTCGTTGATGGCGTTCTCTCCGCCGGTCTGCTTGAGGATCTTGATGAACGTCGGACCAAAGCTGTAGGGCGCGCCGAACACCTGGAGGAGCACCGGTGGAAGCTTCAGCACCTTCTTCGTGCCCTCGTCGTCGGACTGCTTGGCCTCTTCCTCGTTGTAGGCGTCCCTGTCGTGCTTGGACAACGAGTCGATGTACTGGTTCTCGACGTCTTCGGCATCGCCTTCAACGAGTGCACGAACCGCGATCGGGTCCCCGTTCATGTCGTCGACCGCCTTGTTGACCTTTGACAGGTCGAAGTGCTGGTCCTGGAGGACGTGCGTGAGTTCGTGCACCAAGGTGACCTTGAGATCGACGGTCATCTTCGTGCCGCGGATGTACACGCGCTTGTCGGTGAAGCTGTAGAAGGCAAGGGTCCCCGAGTCGGCGAGGGTCTTGCCGGCCTCCTCGAGGTCGAGCTTGCCGTTGATCAACCCCATGGCCCGCAGCGCGGCGACAGAGTCGTTCATGCCCTCCTTCTCTTCGGCGCTCTCACCGCCGCCGTCCTCACCGTCGTCTCCGGTCGACTTCTTCGTGTACTCCGCGGGGGTGAGGAACTCGACGTACACGGGGTGCTCGAACTTCAGTTGGCGCAGCTTCTCCGCTTCCTTCACGAGCGGCTCGACGCGGGGATCCCACGCCTTGGGGTACGAGGGGCCGTGTTTACGCGTGAGGAACCAGGCAGCGGTTCCGCCGATGGCAAAGAGCACCACCACTGCGACGCCGATGATCAGCCTTCGGTGGGTGCGAGCCGGCGGGGGGAGGGGAGCCAGGGGAGTGGTGGGCATCGTCCAGCCGGCGGCCCGTTGCTCCGGCCACCATGCCTGTGGCTGCAGCGGTGGCCCGGGGTTGAGCGGCGGCGTGGGCCCCGCGGGTGGTGTCGGCCAGCCGGGTGGGGTGGTTGCGGGGGTCTCGCCGACGGGTGGTGTCGGCCAGCCGGGTGGGGTGGTTGCGGGGACCTCACCGACGGGTGGTGTCGGCCAGCCAAGTGCGGCGTTCCATTGGCTCGAATCGGAGCCTGGGGTTGGTGGCGCGGCTGGCGCTTGTGGCGCGGCTGGCGCTTGTGGCGCGGCTGGCGCTTGTGGCGCGACTGGGGTTGGTGGCGCG
>CAZUMJ010000018.1:38959-62707 GCA_964621605.1 uncultured Iamiaceae bacterium
GGCTGGCGCTTGTGGCGCGGCTGGCGCTTGTGGCGCGACTGGGGTTGGTGGCGCGGCTGGCGCTTGTGGCGCGGCTGGGGTTGGTGGCGCGGCTGGGGTTGGTGGCGCGGCTGGCGCTTGTGGTGGCTCAGGCTGAGGCTCGCTCGGGCGTGGCGCCGGTGGTGGTGCGCTCTGCCGCGGAGCGCGCGGGGGGCCGGTTGGAATGACCCACGTGGGTTCGGGGGTGCTCTCCGCGTCGGGAGTCGGGTCGTTCGGATGCTCGGTCACGGTGCGCCTCTAGGTGGTGTGTCGTCCACACGTGGACAGGTGCCTATCGGCCGATGCCATGCAGCCGCAAGGATCTCACCGTCGCTCGACGCTCAGCCGACGGTCCACGCCAGAAGAGTCACAGATATGCGTCAGGCGAGCGTGAGGATCGCGCGTGCGACCACCGCGGTCGCCACCGCACGAATCGTGTCCACACTGCATGTGGATGTTGAAGAGCCCGTTGCGACAGCCACGAAGGCGTCACCGTCGAAGCGCGTGTGCGCGGGGTGGACGGCGCGTGCCAGCCCGTCGTGTGCGGCCTGCGCGACGAGGTAGCACTCCGTCTTGGTCAGCGGCGCATTGGTGGCGATCACGCCGATCGTCGTGTTCGTTCCGAAGGGAACGCTCGCCGTGAGTGGAGCGGCGTCACCCTCACCCCCGACTGTTCCGACGGCGTTCACAGCCACGAGCGCACCGACGACAAGATCACCGATGCGGCGTGACGCGGCGACCAGCCCGCCTGGCTTGCTCTTGTCGGACCCGGCCAGCTTGCTGGTCGTGCAGCCCGTACCCGCACCGACCGCACCGACGGCGTGGGTGTGCGGGCGTGCAGCTTCTGCGGCGGTGCGCCCCGCGGATGCATCGGGCCGGACCGACGCGTCGCCGACAGCCAGGTCGTAGAGCGCCAAAGTCGGCACGATGGGGACGCGTCCGGCGGGCGTCTCGAACCCACGGCCACGCATCTCGAGCGCTGTCATCACCCCATCGGCGGCGGCGAGGCCGAACGCCGACCCGCCGGTGAGCACGACCGCGTCGAGGTGAGCAACCGTTCGGACCGGGTCGAGCAGGGCGAACTCGCGACTTGCCGGCGCTCCCCCTCGTACCTCGCCCGAGCCGACGGACCCCACGGGAAGCAGCACGACGGTGCAGCCGGTTTGTGCCTCGGAGTCGGTCCAGTGGCCCACGGCGATGCCGGGGACGTCCGTGATACGTCCCTCGTCGTTCAGGTTCGTGCCCACATCAAACGGTACGCCGGACGAACCCCGATGTTGCTTCCTCGGCGCGGCGTCGTAACGAGCGAGCTTCCGCGGCCACAGACACCAGCGCTGCGTCGGGCTCCACCCGCAGCTGCACCGCTGACGCCGGCGTCAGCGTCTGCACCGCGTCGTCAACGCTGCCGTTGCCGCTGTGTCCGACCAGCGCGACCGCGGCTGCGCCCAGCGCGCCACATTCAAGGTCGTGCATGACGAGCGGACATCCGAGTTCGGCGGCCAGGACGCCACGCCAAAGCTCCGAGGTCAGGGCGCCACCCGTGGCGTGCACCTCGCGCACCTGTGACACGGGTTCGATCGTGCGGCTGACCTCACCGAGCTGCGCGGCGACTGCCTCGACGACGGCACGCACCAGATGCGCCTGCGTGTGGTCACTTCGGAGCCCGATCAAGGCGCCGGTGCGTGAGGGATCCCACTGGGGGGCACGTTCGGGAAGGACGTACGGCACGAGGATCAGGCCATCAGCTCCCGGTGGAACCGCCGCGGCCGCCTCAAGGAGCTCTGCATCGGTGGCCGTTCCCGCTCCCAGCAGGCCACGCACCCACGACAGCAGCGCACCAGCGTTGCTCACGGCCCCGCCGGTCACCCATCGCTCGCCGTCGAGCGCGTAGACGAAGCGCTCCGGCGTGGGTGCGTCCGCGCTCGGCACGACGATGCGCAGCGCGGCGCTCGTCCCCAGCGACAGGGCGGCAATCCCAGGGCCGGTCGCGCCCGTTCCAAGATTGGCCGCAGGGCCGTCTGCGAGACCGGCGACGACGGTGGTCGCCGGGGGCAGACCTAGTGCGGCGGCGAGGGAGGGGCGGAGGTGAAGGCGTTCGGTGACCGGCACCTGTGGTGCCAGCTGCTCTGCGGTGATGCCGGCGGCCGTGAGCGCATCGGGCAACCACGCGGGTCGTCCGAGCTCGGCGAGACCCGTACCTGAAGCGCTTGACTCATCGACGACCAGGGCGCCCGTGAGGTCTGCAAGCACAAGCTCCTTCACGCCAACCCACGTGTGGGTTCTGGCGCACAGGTCGGGCATGTGGCGGGCGAACCACACGAGCTTCACAAACGGCGACATCGGATGGACGGGAGTGCCGGTCCGGGCTTGCCACCGGTCGGCGCGAAGTTCCGTTGCCTCCGCGGTCGCGCGACCGTCTGCCCAGGTCACGATCGGCGTCAGCGGATTGCCGGCAGCGTCGAGCGCGCACAAGCCGTGCATGGCGGTGGTCACGCCGATCGCCCGCACCTCACGCCCTCCGAGCGCGCCGATGCACGACGCCAGCGCGCGGCGGACGCACTGCACGAGTGCGCCAGGGTCGATCTCGTGGCGCGCTCCCGTCCGGTGAACTGTCACCGAGGTGCGTCGCACGACAGGTGCGGACGCGTCGAGCGCAAAGGCCACCGCCTTCACCTGCGAGGTGCCGACGTCCAGGCCGATGACGGCGGGTGGCATCGCCATCGCTACACCACCTGGCGCGATAGGGGCGCAGCGCGGTCCGCGACATCGGCGCACAACCTGCGGTCATCTGCGAGGTCCGGATCGAGCAACGCGAGGAGGCGTGGTGTGGCGTGCGCCAGGTCGCCCGATGCGTTGGCACGAATGTCCGCGGCGTGGCTGTCACGAAGCGCATCACCGGCGGCGCGGACATAGGCGACCCAAGCAGCGAGCTGCAGCACCGCACTTGTGGTCGGTGTGCCCGCTCCACGACGTTCGTGCAGCACCGGAAGGATGCGAAGGGGCACCTTGTGCGAGCCGTCCACGGCGATCTCGACCAGCGGATGCGGAAGCCGCGGGTTCGCGAACCGGAAGAGCAGCTGGCGGACGTAGTCCTGTAGGTCGGCAGACGGCAGGTCGATCGTCGTCGAGGCCTCCTGCCACCACTGGGTCAGGTCCTCGACGAGCTCGTCATCGGCGACGGCGTCGGCAACGGTGCGATGTCCTCGCAGGATGCCGAGGTGGGCGAGAAGGCAATGGGCACCGTTCAGGAGCCGAAGCTTGCGTTTCGCGAACGGCGTTGCGTCCTCGCAGAAGCGTGCCCCCGCCGATTCCCAATCGGGGTGGCGGGCGGCGAATCGTCCGGCGATGACCCATTCGCTGAAGGGTTCGGTCTGGACGGGTGCCGCGTCAACCCACCGTGACCCTGCCGACGGAGGGACATGGTGGTCGGGCCGCGGGGTGATGCGGTCGACCACGGTGGTCAACACCGTGACGGCCTCGGCGATCCACGCGGCGAGGCGAGAGTCGCGCCCTTCCGCGACCCGCAGGAGCTCTGCGTGCAGGACCGGTCCGTTGTCGGGCACGTTGTCGCAGGGCACGATCGTGAGCGGTGCGGCATTGATGTCGTGGCGCGCCGCCAGACCGTCGATGAGGCGCGGAGCCACTGCCTGCGGGCCCTGTCGGTATGCGGCCTCGGTCACCGTGAGCGTGACCACCTCGACCGATGGTGACGACCAGCAACGTCGCCACGCGCCGAGGTCGGAGCCTGCATGTGCTGCCACCACGCTGGCTACGACTGCTGTCTCGTCGTGGTCAGCGTGGCGGGTCGTCAACGTGTACAGCCCGTCCTGCGCGGCGAGACGTGCGGCAAGGTCGGCGGAACGGCCGCTGAACGCCGCGATGCCCCATTCGTGCCTGTCGCTCGCACGGTCGGTGTACCAGGCCTGGTGGGCGCGGAAGAAGCTTCCGAGCCCGACGTGGAGCATGCGTGCCGGCGCCGCGGTCCATTCGGGATTTCCGTGTCGGGTGAGGAGCGGGCCGCTCACAACTTGAACACCTCGATGGGCTGCGCGCCGGCGAGGCGCACTGCGAGCGCCGTGGCCTCTTCGAGGGGGATGCGGTGCTGGACAACGAGGCGCGCGAGAACGCCCGCCTCCACCCGGCGGGCCAGATCGTGTCGCGCCGGGATGGAGCACAGCGCACGTGTGTCGTCGACGAACCCGGACGTGCGAGAGAACCCAACGCCGTCGACGATGGCGTCCCAGAAGCGCACGAGCGCTGCCGGTGCGTCGAGGAACCACCAGGGCACTCCGACGCGCACGGCCCTGTAGAAGCCAGCGAGGGGGGCGAGCTCACGGGCCCAGGTCGTCTCGTCGAGAGTGAAGCACACCAAGTGGAAGCCGGGGTAGGTGCCGAACCGTTCCAGCAAGGGACGAAGGGGCTCGACGAAGGTGACCTGGCGAGGGAGGTCGTGGCCGGTGTCTGGGCCGAGGAGCCTGAACGTCGAGCGGTGGTGATTGCGGAACACACCTGGGTGCAGCGTCATCACCAGTCCGTCGTCGCACGACATGCGCGCCATCTCGCCGAGCATGTGGCGCCGAAATGCCACCGCCTCCGGCGCGCTGGCAGTACCGCCGAGGGCGGCGCGGTAGATCCGTGCGGCATCCGTCTGGCTGAGTGGCGCCGTCCCCACGTCGTCGTGGCTGTGGTCGGCTGATGTTGCGCCGTGTGCGATGAAGAACTGGCGGCGATCCTCGAGCGCGGCGATGTATCCCTCGTACGAGCCGCAGTCGATCTGGCTGCTCGCCGCGAGGTTGGCGATGTGCGTCGGCCATTCGGGCTCGCCCGGTTCGAGGTAGCGGTCCGGTCGGAAGGTGGGGATGACCCGGCCCGACCAGGTGGGGTCTGCGGCCAGCGCGGCGTGGTCGGCAAGGGTGTCGCAGGGGTCGTCGGTCGTGGCGAGAACGGCGAGATCGAACCGCCCATAGAGCTGGCGGGGCCTGCATTGCTCGCTGGCGAGTCGATCGGCCACCGCGTCGTAGAGGGCGTCGGCATGCTGCGCGTCGGGCACCTCGGTGACGCCGAACACGCCCGCGAGCTCGGCTTCCAGCCATGTGCGCACCGCCGTCCCGGCGAGCGCCGGCCACGCCTCGCAGAGCAGCTGCCACGCGGCGCGAGAGCCGGCCTCGTCGAGCTGTGTCCCGACGCCGAGCGCACGCAGGTCGGCCCCGCGAGCATGCAGGAGTCGGGTGACGTAGTGGTCGGGTGTGATGAGTAGCGCGGTGGGGTCTGCGAACGGTTCGTTGCGGACGAACAGACCTGGATCGACGTGCCCGTGTGGAGAGACGATCGGCATCGGGGCGCTCGCTGCGTAGATCTCGCGGGCGACGTCTCTGGTGTGGGAGTCGATCGGGAGATGGCGATCGGGGTGGAGCACCAGGTCGGTCACGCTCGTAGTCTGACCGCGGGAGCGACCCGAACGTGAGGGCGGCAGTGCATGGGGCAGATCGGTGGGCCGATCGGAGCGTTGACCAGAGAAGATGTCGACGCGTTCGTGGCGGACGAACTCGGCGCACTCGATGTGGATGGTCGCTCGGTGTGCCTGGTCGTTCCGGACGCCACCCGGACATGTCCGTTGCCCACGCTGCTTGTCGCGTTCGGTCGTGCCCTGCGCGGTCGGGCGTCGCGGGTGACGGTTCTCATCGCACTCGGCACCCATGCCCCGATGTCGCCGCCCGCGCTGGCGCGACACCTGGGCGGTACGCCAGCGGAGCTCGCGGCGGTGCTCGGCCACGTCGAGGTGCGCAACCACGAGTGGGATGACCCCGAGACGTTCGTCGAGGTCGGTGTCGTGCCCGCGTCACAGGTGCGTGCGCTTTCGGGCGGCCTCCTCGACATCGACGTCCCGGTGCGGATCAACCGCGCGGTCATCGACCACGACCTCACCGTGCTCGTCGGGCCGGTCCTCCCCCACGAGGTCGTGGGCTTCTCAGGCGGCAACAAGTATCTCTTCCCGGGGTTGTCGGGCCCGGAGATGATCGACGTATCGCATTGGCTCGGTGCACGCCTGTCGAGCGCGGCGATCATCGGCACGCTCGACGTGACGCCGGTGCGGGCATTGATCGATGCCGCCGCTGCCCTCGTTCCGGCCGACGTGCACGCGTTGTGTGTCGTTCCCGGCGAGGACGGTGCGCTGCATGCCGCCGCCTTCGGTGCGCCGACGCGTGCGTGGGCCGACGCGGCGGCCGTTGCCGCGGTGACGCACGTTCGCTACCTGGACGCACCGGCCGCCACCGTTCTGTCGCTCGTGGCCCCTCGCTACGACGACCTGTGGACCGCGGCGAAGGGGTTCTACAAGGTCGAGCCGATCGTCGCCGACGGCGGCAACGTCATCCTCTACGCGCCGCACGTCACGGAAATCGCGCCGATGCACCCCGGAGTCGAGGAGATCGGCTACCACTGCTGCGCCTACTTCACTGAGCAGTGGGAACGCTTCGCGCACCGACCCTGGGGCGAGCTCGCGCACTCGACGCACCTTCGGGGTGCCGGGACCTATGACCCGGTGCACGGCGAGCGCTGCCGCGTGACGGTCACGCTCGCCACCGGTATCTCCCGCGCGCGCACGGAAGCGGTCGGCCTCGCGTGGATGGACCCCGCGGAGGTCGACGTCGCCGCCTTCGAGCGGGATCCGACCTGTCGTGTCGTCCCGCATGCGGGCGAGGTCCTCTACCGTCTCGCCGATGCAACTCA
This sequence comes from uncultured Iamiaceae bacterium, assembly GCA_964621605.1. Taxonomy (GTDB): domain Bacteria; phylum Actinomycetota; class Acidimicrobiia; order Acidimicrobiales; family Iamiaceae; genus CAZUMJ01. The sequence goes on from CAZUMJ010000018.1 coordinate 45,707, forward strand.
CCGCGGCGCGTGACCTGACTGTTCGTCTCGACGAGCGCGGACGTGTCCGGCTCGGAATCAGCGGCTCGGACTGGTTCGGGCCGGGCGCTGTTCGAGGCGGGGCGATCGATGTCGGGCCAAGCAGCGTGGGTTCGCCGGAGGAGGTGCTCGACGACCTCGGGATCGCAACGCAGCTCGTCGTCGCCGACGGACCGGTTCGCTGCAGCGTGCGGGCCTACCGGGACCGCCCACTCGTGGTGTTCAAGGCGGAGGCGACCGCCGACCTCGAGGGTCTCGCGACGGGCAGCTTCGACGTGCCGGCAGTCGCATGGCCGTGGTTCGTGCCGGGAGCGCGCGAAGCCGGGCAGACCCCAGACGGCCTGCGGGCGCTGGCGTACCAGCACTGCGAGTTCGCACTTCCCGCGGTGACCGACGAGTTGCTCGACGGGTTCTTCCTGTTGCCCCACCGGCCTCCGACGGGCTGGCCGTTGATCGTGCAAGGGGCAGATGGCCCGGCACTCGTCATGGCTCCGCTTGATGCGTTCCACGAGCAGACGATTGGGCTGAACGGCGGCACCGTTCGCGTCGGGTGGCACGGCGACCTCGAGGGTGTTCCCGCTGGGTTCGCCACCGAGGTCGGCTGTTTTCTTGCTGACGACGCGCGAGCCGGGCTCGACACGTGGGCGGCCGTGCTGCGCACCCGGGCAGCGACCGTTCGACCGGGTCGCTGGGCCGACGCGTTGGCGACGCGCCCGTCGTACTGGACCGACAACGGTGCGGCGTACTGGTATCGCACAGAGCCTGGGCACGACGCGGCCGGATCAATCGTGGCGGCCGTCGACGAGCTGCGCGCCTCGGGGGTGCAACTCGGCGCGGTGCAACTCGACTCCTGGTTCTACCCGCACGTCGAACTCCGCCCGTTCGACACAGAGGAGTGGCTCGTGCCTCCCACCGCGATGGTGGCGTGGGAGCCTCGTGAGGACGTGCTGCCTGATGGCATTGGCCCGCTGCGCGGTGCGCTCGGCGACCCTCCGCTGGTCGCGCACATCCGCCACCTGTCGTCTACCGCATCGATCGCCGACGACGTGCCGGTGTACGTCGACGGGCCGTACGCCGTATCGTCCACGTCCGAGGGTTACGAACGCTGGCTCGATCAGTGCGTCACGTGGGGCGTGGAGACGTTCGAGCACGACTGGCTGGTCGAGGTGTTCTTCGGGGTGCGCCCGCTCCGTGCCCGGCCGGGCCGGGCGAGAGCGTGGCAGGAGGGCATCGACAGCGCGGCGCGGGAACGGGGGGTCACGTTGCAGTGGTGCATGGGCACCCCTGCCGACTTCGCCCAGACCACCACGCTCACGCAGGTGACGTCGGTGCGCACCTGCGGAGACCACGGCTACATCGCGACCGCGGGGCAACTTTGGGCCTGGTTCTGCGTCACCAACGCACTGGCGCGCAGCCTCGGGTTGGCTCCGTTCAAGGACGTCTTCAGAACCGACCCTGACGTTGCGGGCGCGAACGGCGAACCGGAGGCGCTGCTGTCGGCACTGTCCACCGGGCCGGTGGGGTTGGGTGATCGGGCTGGGCGTTGCGACACGACCCTCGTGGCCGCGACCTGTCGGGACGACGGTGTGCTGATCAAGCCGCACGTCCCCATCGCTGCCACGAGCGCCTCCATGTTGGCGAACGCCGCGTTCACTCCGGCGTTGCTCGTCGCTTCGTCGCATTCGCTGCAGCCCGCGGGTCGGTGGAGCTACGTCGTCGCCATGCACACCTACCCGTCTGACGAGCCGGTACGTGGCGAGGTTTCGTTCGCAGAGTTGGGCTCGGACGCGCCCGAGGGTCCGGTGATGGTCTGGGATTGGCGGGCGCGCGCGGTCACGCGTGCGGACGCCGGTTCGACGATCGGCGTCGAGTTGCCCCGTGAAGGCTGGTGGTACGGCGTCGCCGCACCGGTGCTTCCCGCAGGGCTGGCCGTGTTCGGGGACGTGGCGAAGTTCGTCCCCGCGGGCGACGCACGCGTCGAGATCTCGGCGACGGCGTCGGGCGCGCGTCTGGTGGTGAAGGGCGCAGGTGAGACGGTCACGATTACCGGCTGGGCCGCCGCTGCACCGGAGTCGTCTGACGGGCCGCTGCGCTTCGACCGTTCGACCGGTGTGTGGGAGCTCGACGTCACCGTTGGAGCGCGGGGGTGGCACGTCGTCGAGGTGCGCGCGGCGACCTGATCGTCGAGGTGCGCGCTACCGTTCGCATCTCGACGCCGGGGGTATTGCGCCCCGGGCCTGCTGTCAGGAGGACCCCAGATGTCTGCCTTCGACGCACCGTATGAACCGAGTGCCTGGGACGTGATCGCACAAGAGGTCGAGCGCTACGAGTCCAGCGGCGGCACCGCCGCGAGCGAGCTCGTGGGCGACTCCTGGATCGTGCTGTGGACCCTCGGTGCCCGCTCGGGGAAGGTGCGCAAGACGCCACTGGTACGGGTGAGCGACGGCGAAGGGCACTACGCGGTGATCGGCTCAGCCGGCGGCATGCCGACCGATCCGCAGTGGGTGCGCAACCTGCGTGCGCAGCCAATCGCCCGCCTTCAGGACGGCCCAACGGTGCGTGACTTCACCGTGCGCGAAGCCCATGACGACGAGAAGGCCACGTGGTGGGCTCGGGCTGTCGCGGTGTGGCCGGACTACGACAACTACCAGGCCGGAACCGACCGGGTCATCCCGCTGTTCGTGCTCGACCCAGCGACCTGATCGCGCGATCGCAGCACGTCCTGCGCACACCTGGAGAAGGGTCTACGCCGCGCCGCGGGTGGTGTGGGGCCGGTGACGTGAGCGAAGGGTGACCGGCGTGAGTGACGCGCCCCGCGTCCACGGGTCGATCCTCAACGTGGCCACGACAGCGTCGTGCACGCGGCGTACGCGGGCCGTGTCCTCGACGGCTCCGGCGTCGGTGAAGGCAATGACGAGGTCACCGTCACGACCCACGACCCACCGAACGTCGTCGTCGATGAGCATCGCCAGCGCCGACCCGCTCGGTGGGGTGACGTCATCGACGAGGTCGCGCCGCCGGCACACCCAACGCAGCACGTTCGGGAGGCGAGTTTGCTCGACGTGGACCTGCCACGGGCTTGCGCTGGAGCGGTCGGGCACGTCTGGCCTGCCGGTCATGTCAGGACCCCCACCACCGTGTGCGCTGCCAACGCGGCGGCGTAGGCGAGGGTGAACATCGATACGAAGGCCACCGCAGGCCACTTCCACGAGTTCGATTCCCGTCGCAGCACGATCACCGTCGACGTGCATTGCAGTGCGTAGACGAAGAAGACGAGAAGCGCCGCGACGGTCGGCGGGGTGAAGACCTTCCTGCCGTTGTCGTCCGTCACCGTCTGAAGGCGGTCAGGCAGTGATGCCTCATCTGCGCTCGCGCTGGTCACGGCGAGCGTGCTCACGAACACCTCACGTGCGGCGAGGCTGCCGATGATCGCCACGTTCACCTGCCAGTTGAACCCGAGCGGCGCGAACACGGGCTCGACCGCCGTGCCAAGCCGGCCACCCAGGCTGTGCTGCATCTCGTAGCTGGCGACATGGGCCTGATCCATACCGTGGGGGACGGTCACGTGCGGCACGTTGAGAAGGACCCACAGCACGACGGTCACCCCGAGGATGATCGTCCCGGCCTTGCGCGTGAAGGCCCACGCCCCGTCCCACACGTACAGGAGCACCGAGCGCAGGGTCGGCCACCGGTAGGGCGGAAGCTCCATCATCACCGGCGCAGTGGGTGCCCGCAGGGCGGTGCGGCTCAGCACCCCGGCGTAGACGAGCCCGGACACGGCACCGAGGAGGTACAGCCCGAACATGGTGAGGCCCTGCGCGCCGAGTGGCCCAAGTACCGGGCGTGCGGGGACGAACGCCGAGATGAGCAGGGTGTACACGGGCAGGCGAGCCGAGCACGTCATCAACGGCGTCGCGAGCATGGTGGCGAGCCGCCGTCGTTCACTGGGAATCGTGCGGGTGGCCATGATCCCGGGGATCGCGCACGCGAACGCCGACAGCATCGCCACGAAGCTGCGACCCTCGAGGCCGAAGCGTCCCATCACCCGATCTGCCAGCAGCGCGGCGCGAGCCAGGTATCCCACCTTCTCGAGGAGCGCGAGGATCAGGAACAGCAGCACGATCTGCGGGAGGAAGACAAGGACTGCGCCGACACCGCTGATGACGCCGCCCCCGACGAAGTCACCGAGGGTACCGCCGAGGGTGGCTGTGGCTTGGGTTGTGAGCCACACGAACAGCGCGTCGAGCCGGTCCTGCAGGGGTGCAGCGAGCGTGAACACCGACTGGAACAGCACGAGCATGGTGAGCGCGAAGGCCACCGTTCCGGCGATCGGGTGCAGGAGGACGGCGTCGACACGGCGCGTTCGCTCGTCGAGGGTCGGCGGCGTGACCGACGAGGCCAGGATCGAATCGATCCAGCCGCTGACCGCCGGTCCGCTGGTGGGTGGCGCGAGGACGGGACGGGTCCAGCTTCGTGGGTCACCGAGGAGGTCGCGCACGGCGTCGAGTCCGACCCCGCGGTGTCCGACCACGCCCACGACGTCGATGCCGAGCGCCTGGGAGAGACGTTCGACGTGGACGGTGCCGTGCCGTGCCGCCATCTCGTCGAGCATCGTGAGCACGGCGCACGTTGGGATGCCGAGCGCGAGGACCTCGGCGACGAGCAACAGCGATCGCTCAAGGGTGGTGACGTCGAGGACGACGGCGATGGCATCGGGGGCGGGAACGCCGTCGATCGATCCGCGCAGGGTGTCGAGCACGATCGCTTCGTCCGGGCTCACGGGCTGCAAGCTGTACGTGCCCGGCAGGTCGATGACGGTGACGCTCGCATCGGCGGTACGCACGGTCCCCTCGCGGCGGCTGACGGTGACACCTGGGTAGTTGGCGGTCTTCGCGTGCATGCCGCACAACGCGTTGAACAGCGTGGTCTTGCCGGCGTTCGGGCTTCCGACAAGCGCGACGCGCGCGTGCCCGGCAGTGGTCAGCACGCTCGAGCCGTCGTCGTGGCAGCTCATCGAACCTTCCCGTCCGGCTCGAGCAGTTCGACGTCGACGAGCGCAGCCGATTCGGCTCGCAGTCCCAGCCGGTAGCCGCGCAGCTCGTACACGGTCGGATCGCCCAGCGGCGCTCGCCGTTCGACGCGCACGCGGGTGCCCGGAATGAAGCCGACCCGCTCGAGTCGTGCTTCGAGCCCCTGCTCGGTCGTGGTGACCCGGCGTACGACGACGGTCGACCCGACGGGCACCTTGGAGAGCGGGGTTCCCGGCACCTCGACGGATGAGTTAGGCATGCCTGACTGTAGGGAGGTGATGAACCCACGTACTAGGGACTTTGGACTCCGCTCGGACGGTGAGGCGGCGAGGCGGGGAGGCGGGGAGGCGGCGAGGTGGCGAGGTGGCGAGGCGAGATCGAGATGCAGACCGACGATTCGCAGATGCGTTGCTTCTCGCGGTCAGCGCGCCAGCCGCGAGGGTGCCGTCTATGCCTTGCGAGAGTCGGCAATCAGCTCGGCAAGCCGTGCCGCACTCGCGCGCGGGTGCCTTGCCCGGTCGATCACCCCGAACGGGACGGCGAAACCGTGCTCCCACTCGTAGTTGTCGACACCGGTCCAGTGGAAGAAGCCACGCAGGTCGATGCCACGCCGAACGGCGTCCGCGGCGATTGCGACGCCTTCCTCGATGTACCGACAGCGGGCCGCGTCGTCATCGGTGCCGATGCCGTACTCGCTGATCAGCAGGGGGGTACCGGGCAATTCGTGGTGGAGCCGATCGAGCACCACACGCAGGCCTTCGCTCCAGGGCACGTAGCCGAGCGGACCAACCGTGCCGTCCGGCGGATACGGCACGGGAAGCAGACCGCCGAGCTCGGCAAGCTCGGGCACGGCGGTGACGCCGGTCGCGGAGTAGTACGAGAAGCCGATCACGTCGAACGCGTCGACGAACGACGGATCCTCGACGGGGAAGATCACCGGCAAGCCGGGGCGATCCGGGAACCGCAGCACGCCGTCACGGCGCATGGTGACCCACACGTCGAAGGTGATCGCGTCGAGCAGGGACGCTGCCTCTGCATCTTCGGGTCGATCCCCGACGGGTATCGACGGAGACAGGTCGTGGATCGTGGCAACCGGCTTGCCGGTGCCTCGGAGGACCTTCCAGGCCTCGTGGTTGGCGAGATGGGTTGCGGCGAGCATCTCCACTGCATCGCCGAGATCTGTCCGACCAGGTGGGTGGTTGCCGAGCAGCCAGCCGGTCAGCGCGAATGCCCGCGGTTCGTTGATGGGCTTCCAGCCGTACACGAGGTCGCCGAACGTCTCCGCGAGGAACTGCAGGTGCCGCGGCCACGTGACGGTGCGGCAGCGCCGATCTGCAAACCCACCCGCGTGCGCGAACCACGTAGGGAGGCTGAAGTGGTGCGCGGTGACCCACACCTTGATGCCGGAAGCGCGAGCGGCTTCGAGGAGGTCGCGGTAGCGAGCGACCTCAGACAGGTCGTGGCGGCCCTCCTCGGGTTCAAGCCGGGCCCATTCCAGCGAGAGTCGGAAGTGATCGAGGCCGAGCGAGGAGAGCAGAGCGAAGTCCTCCGCGTGCCGTGTCGCGAAGTCGTTGCCCCGGCCCGACGCCGGTGCTCGACCCAGTTGTTCCCACTGGTGCCAGGTCCCGGCGACCGCCGCTCCTTCGCACTGCGTGGATGAGTTGCCAGTGCCCCACCAGAAGTCGGAGGGAAGAAGCGCGTCCGTGGTCATCTCTGCAGCGTGACACCATCGCAAGGGGATGTGTCGCATGCGTGTCGGCAGACACGGAGCAGTTCCCGAGCGCGAACGCGATGCCCATCTAGCCGTGTGCGGTGCACAGCGTCACGCGGCCCGCGAGGATGACGCCATGGACGACCCGACACCACCGCGCATCTCGCCCGTCGAGCGCGCACAGGCCACACCCGCACAGCTCGAGGTCCTCGAGCCGTTCGGTCCCGGGCCCGTGCTCAACCTGTTCGGCACCCTGGCGCATCATCCGAAGCTGTTGCGCTCGTGGCTGCACCTCGGGGGGCGGCTGCTCTACGGGGGGCTCCTGCCGGCGCGCGACCGCGAGCTGCTGATCCTGCGATCGTCGGCCCGCTGTGGCTCCGACTATGAGTGGGGCCAGCATGTGGGGATCGCCCGCGACGCGGGGCTGAGCGACGACGAGATCCTCGCCTGCGCGGCGGACGTTCCGGGCGAACCACTCGACGAGGCCGACCAGGCGCTGTTGTCTGCTGCCGACGAACTGGTCGTAGACCATTGCGTGTCGGACGACACCTGGGCCGCGCTCCAAGCTCGCTACGACGATGCTGCGCTGATTGAGATCACGATGTTGGTCGGGCAGTACGCCATGCTCGCCGGGCTGCTGCGCTCGATCGACGTCCAGACCGAGCAGCCGTTGCCGCGCATCGGGAGTGTGTCGTGACCGCGTCGCTGTCGGGTCGGGTCGCGCTGATCGTTGGCGCCGGCCAGACCGAAGGGGAGACGATCGGGAACGGACGTGCAACGGCCATCACGTTCGCCCGTGAAGGGGCATCGCTGCTGCTCGTCGATCGTGACGCGGGGAGCCTTGCCGAGTCGGCGCGCCTGGCTCGTGCGGCTGCCGCGGAGGGTGCCGACATCGTCGAATGCGTCGCCGACATCGCGAGCGACGAGGGGCCGGACACGATCGTGAGGGCAGCGCTCGAGGCGTTCGGCAAGCTCGACATCCTCCACAACAACGTCGGGATCGGCCTCGGGGACGGACCGCCGCACCGCCTCACCGACGAAGCCTTCGATCGGATCATCGACGTGAACCTACGCGCCACGTGGCGGGTGTGTCGTGCAGCCGTGCCGCCCCTGCGCGAGAGCGCGCACGGAGCCATCGTGAACGTGTCGTCGCTCGCCGCGATCGCCTCAGCCGGCGCGCTGACGGCCTACAAGGTGTCGAAGGCAGGCGTGAACGCGCTGACGCAGAACCTGGCGATCACGAACGCCAAGTACGGCCTGCGGGCGAATGCGATCATGCCCGGATTCATCGACACGCCGATGGGCGTCGATGCGGCGGCACGGTTCGCGCACGTCGACCGTGCGGAGTTGGCGGCACTGCGCGCCGCGATCGTGCCCATGGGACGGCAAGGCACGGCGTGGGATGTGGCCAACGCGGCGCGGTTCTTGGCGTCCGACGAGGCGGCCTTCATCACCGGCGTGATGCTGCCCGTCGATGGCGGGCAGTCGGCCCGTGTCGGGGGTTGAGTCGAACGGGTCGGTGCTACCGCCGCGCTGCGCTTACGCCGTACGGAGGCGGAACGTGGCACCGCACGGATCGGCCACCGTCGCGATGCGACCGTACGGGGTGTCTTCTGCGGGCGCGATCACGGTGCCTCCGAGCCTGGTCACGGTGCCGGTCGCGGCATCGGCGTCGTCCACCGTCCAATAGGTCGTCCAGTACGCCGGTGCATCGCCTGGGAGCCAGGACGTTGCGTCCATGATCCCGGCGACTTGGTCGCCTGAGGCGAGGTGCAGCGTGGTGTAGCGGAACTCGTCGGTGTCGGAGACGAGTTGTGTGCGCAACCCGGTGATCGCCGCATAGAAGGTCACCGCCGCGGCGTGCGATCGGGTGTGGAGCTCGAACCAGCCTGGCGCCGCGGGCTCGTCGAGCACCAAGAACCCCTGGTGCGTGTTCGCTTGCCAGAGTCCGACGGTCGCGCCGACAGGGTCTTCCAGGACGGTCATCGACCCGAGGTCGCCGACCGCCATCGGCGGGTTGATGACGGTGCCTCCGGCGTCGGCGACGACCGCAACCGAGGCGGCGAGGTCTGGTGTCGCGAGGTAGATCTTCCAGGTGTCGTTCGCCGGCATGTAGAAGTCGGAGCCGGGGGCGCCCATGTCGCCCATGGCGCCCGCAATCCAGACGCCGTCGCGGCGGAACGTGAAGTAGCCACCGAACTCGGGGTTCGGCTCGTCGGCCTCCCATCCGAACAGCTCGCCGTAGAAGCGCTTGCTTCCTTCCACGTCGGAGGTCCACAGGTCGGTCCAGCAGGGTGCACCGTCGGGGGCGGTCAGTCGTGCGGTCATCGCGGGCTCCTGTGGGTCGGCCGGTCGGGACGGCTGCTGGGGTGTGGATGTCGCAGTACAGACGACGACCGGCGGCGCGAATCATCGCGCGCTGTGCAGGCCCGCCGCAGGCCCGCTCAGCCGAAGCGGTAGCTGGATGCCGTCACCATGCCCATGAAGTCATCTTGGCGGTAGGTGCAGCGTGCCGGATCGGATTCCGCTGCCCCGACCGCCACGAAGAGCGGGACGAGGTGGTCTTCGACCGGTTGCGCAGCACGGGCACTTGGCGCCGCTTCCCACTCGAGCAGACGGGCCGTGCGTTCGTCTGGTGTGCTGTCGACGAGGGTCGTCTGCAACCAGTCGTCGAACGCGGCTGATGCGACTGCACCCTCGGTGCCGAAGCTTCGCAGGTTGTGGTAGCTGAGCCCGCTGCCGAGGATGAGCACGCCTTCGTGCCGTAGGGGTGCCAGGGCCTTGCCGGCTGCGAGGTGTGTGGCCGGGTCGTAGCTCGCACGAATCGACAGTTGCACGATCGGTACGTCTGCACGCGGGTAGATCACGTACAGCGGCGCGAAGACGCCGTGGTCGAACCCCCGCGCGGCATCGGTGCGCGTCGTGATGCCTGCGTTCTCGAGCAACTCGACGACGCGGGCTGCAACGTCCGGTGCACCCGGTGCGGGGTACGAGAGGTGGTACGTGAACTCGGGGAAGCCGCCGTAGTCGTAGAGCATCGGCGGGTTGGGGTTCGTCTGGATGGTGAACTCCGGTGCCTCCCAGTGCGCCGACACCGCCAAGACGGCCTTCGGGGTGACGCCGATCTCGTCAGGTATCGCGGCGAGCGACGCTTCGAGCTTTGTCAGGTCGCCGGGAAGTTGGTCCTTGATCCACGGCCACGGGCCACCGCCGTGAGAAAGGAAGTACGTAGGGAGGGTGTGCGCGTTGGCTGACATGGTTCCTCGGTTGCATCCACGCCTCGGATGCCCGGGGCCGTACCGAGGTCAACACGCGTCTGGGCCAAACGCTTCCCGAGGCGAGGTCGGGGTCGACGCCCCGCGAGTGCTCTTGTCGCGTGCGTCAGATGGTGGCGCGACGACGGCGTCGGGCCGAGGCGAGCACGAAACCTGCTGCGAGGAGTGCTGCACCCAGTGCCGCGAGACCGCTGAGTGCCGCCCCCGTGGTCGGGAGTGCACCGGTCTGACCGGTGGGACGTCCCGAGTTGGGACCGACCGACCCGTCGGGTGGCGGGGGGCCGAGCGAGGTCGTCGGAGAGGCCGTGGTGGGAGCGACCGTGGTCGGCGCGGCCGTCGTCGGCGCGACGGTGGTCGTCGTGGTCGTCGACCCCGGCGGGACGTCGATGGCGGGCGACACCGTGATGGTGTGCTGGGCGTTGGACGAGACCGTCACCGACAGGACCTGCGTTGACGGGTTCCAGTCGGTACTCCACTCGTTCGCGGGGAGGTTCACCGACACGGCGGGTCCGGTCGGGAAGCGACGCAGCGGGAAGTAGAACTCGGTCGGTCCGGTCGCGCCCGAGTTGGCAGGGTCGACCGTGACGGTCGAGGTCCCGTTGGCGTAGTCACCGCTGATCGCCAGGGGGCGTCCGGCGATGGCCATCGGGTACACCTGGGTGTTGTCCGTCATGCCGGCGCCGGGGTTGCCGTTCGAGTCGAGTTGGCACCACCCTCCGAGCCCCTTGCACCAGGCGAATGCCGCCCAGCCGGCGATGTGGGCGTCTGCGCCGTGCATGACCTGCGACACGAAGTCGGCAGTCGGCGCAGCCGCGGGCTTCTGTGGGCCCCACTCGAAGGCGATCGTCGGGACGTCGTTGTCGGCCCCGTAGCTGACGATGTTGGTGTAGTAGTTCGTCACGAACGGGCTCGACGGGTTCCAGTCAGCGCCGGACTCCATGCCGAGGTCGTAGAGGTGCGGGGCGAAGATCTGACGGCCGGTCGAGTCGGTCACGTGTCCCAGCCCGCCGGGCGCGGCGAACGACGACGTCAGACCAAAGGCACCTTCGAGGAAGATCCAGTGCGTGGTGTCGATGGCGCGGATGGCGGTGGTGAGACGCTGGAGCATCGGGGTGATCTGAGTGGCCTCCACTCGCTGGAGGGCCTCGACGACGCCTTCGCCGGAGTTCATCTGCCCGCACGGCTCGTTGAGCAGGTCGTAGCCGTAGACGGCCGGCTTGGAGCCGAGGCGGTTCACGACCTCGGTCCACGCCGCGACCTGCGCGTCACGGAAGCTCTGGGTTTCGTAGAAGTTCTGCCAGGCACGCTGGTTCGCGGGGTCGAGGCATGGAATCGCGGGAGATCCGTACACGAGCCCATCGGTATCGGTGACCCAATCGGGCATGCCGTAGCCACCGACGGCGGGGCTGAACGAGTCCTGGTGCATGTCGAGCACGACCTTGAGGCCCGCGGTCTGGGCCATGTCGAGCACGTTGGAGAGGTCGGTGAAGTACTGCTCGTTCCAGGTGCCCTGCGTCGGCTCCAGGTCGGACCAGAAGAAGGCGAGGCGCAGGAGCGTGAACCCGTTGCTGCGCATGTCCTGCAGTTGGGCGAGGGTGACGTTGCCGATCGCGTCGGCGTGCAGCTTGATGTTGTAGCCGTGCAGGTTCAGCGCGCGGCCCTGTGCGTCGCGGGGGAACCAGCGGCCGGTGGTGCCTTCGATGGTCACCGGCGACCCGTTGGTCGGCAAGGTCGGTTCGGCACCGGCCGAAGGCATGCCTGCCACGGTGAGGCAGAGGACTGCCGCGGCGGTGAACAGGCCCCGCCGGGCGCGCGTCGACATCGTCGTCATTCCCGGAGGCTACTTCTTTGGCGCGTATTGGTAACTGTTCGGAACGTAGCGGTGAGGCGCGGCTGCGACGGTCAGCGGATCGTGCCGACCCCGGGAATCAGCGGCAGATCCAGCGCCGTGACCCATCCAGCCGGGAGTGCCGCCAGCGCGGGAACCGCGTTGAGCGCCCGCATCCCGGTCGCGAGACAGCCCGCGGTCGAACCGTCACGGCCGCTCCCGTCGGTGAAGCGGAACGCGGTCTCCTGCACGATCGACGGAGACCCGTCGATCTCGACGCGGTACACGTCACGTTGGGTGCCGCGCGGCCAGCCAGGCGCTGCGTCGGAGCCGACGCGATTGACGTGCTCCAGCTGGATACGAGTCTCACCGCGGTACACCCCGTTGATGGTGAACCGGATCGCGGCGACCGTGCCCGCCTCGAGCGTTCCCTTGGCGCACGGGACAGGTGTGTCGGTCACCCACTTCTCCCACGTGGTGGTGATCTCGTCGAGCTCCAGCTCAACCGCGTGAGCGATCATCGGAATGGTGGCACCCCATGCCATGACGAGCAGGTCCGGGTCTTCCAGGAGGGCGGTCTCGTCCGGTGGGCGACCGATGCCCATCTCGACCTCGTAGTCGCCTTCGTAGTTGGCGTAGTCGAGGATCTCGAGGGCGCGCACGGTGCGTACCTCACTGCACAGGCCCATGAGGGTGAGCGGGAGGAGGTCGTTGGCGAAGCCGGGGTCGATGCCGGTCGTGAAGCACGACGCGCCGCCCTCTTCGCAGGCACGGGTGATGGGGTCTATCCATGCCGGCGGGTTCAGCGGCATGGACGGCCACACCCATGGGGTCATGGCGGTGGAGGCCACGTCGATGCCGGCACGAAGGAACGCACCGATCACCCGAATGTTGTCGTCGGCGCAGCGGGCAGTCGGCCCGTAGTGGACCAGCGCCTCGGGTTCGCGCGCGATGAGCGCTTCGACGTCGTCGGTGGCGGTCACGCCCAGCGGGGCGATGCCACAGATCTCACCCGCGTCTCGCCCGACCTTGTCGGGCGTGCTGACGCCGACACCGACCAGCTCGAATCGTGGATGGCGAGCGATCTCTGCGATCACCATCTTCCCGATGAAGCCCGTACCCCAGACGACGACGCGGGTCTTGCCGTGCGGTGCCATGTGGCGAGGCTAGGTGGGCCGTGCCCATGCGTGCGGAAGACCGAAACTCGTGCGTGGCGCACTCCGGAAGGCCCCTACGGTGCGACGCCATGGAGCAGCCACGATTTGCGGCGCGTGTAGATCCGCGACCCGATGACGTCGTCTGGCCGGAGTTGGCCTGGCCGATCGCGCCCTCGGTGGAACTGGCCGATGCGAACGTGCGCCTGACGCGGCTCGACCTGGCTGCAGACGTCGATGAGTTGTTCGCCGCGCTCGACCACCCTCAGGTGTGGGCGCACCTTCCGTTCGTACCGACGTCGGTTGCCGAGTACGGCGAGATCCTCGCCGTACTCTGCACGCGCGAAGACTGGCACGTGTGGACGGTTCGTCTCGAGCGACCGGTAGGCGGGCTCGAGGCAGGGGCAATCGTGGGCACCACGTCCTTCCTCGACGCCCGTGTGCCCGAGGCCGCAGTCGAGATCGGCGCAACGTCCTACTCACCAGCGGTGTGGGCATCTGCGGTGAACCCGGCGTGCAAGCGCCTACTGCTCGCGCATGCCTTCGAGGAATGCGGGGCGGGACGGGTGCAGATCAAGACCGACATCCGCAACGTGCGGTCCCAGCAGGCGATCGCGCGCCTCGGTGCGCACTTCGAGGGTGTGCTGCGCCGTCACTTCCGCCGCGCCGACGGCACGATGCGTGACACGGTGATGTTCTCGGTCATCGCGGAGGAATGGCCGTCGGTGCGAGACGGGCTCGACGAGCGTCTCGCCGGTTCGCCCTGATCCTTCGCGAGTGATCGCCTTGCGCACGCTCAATCAAGCTCGTGGTGATTGGCCGGGGGTGCGTCGTCCGCCTTGCGGACGTCTTCTTGCGTCGGGCCGAACAGGACGAGCGCCCATTTCGGCGGGTTCTTGGACATCTCTTCCACCGTCTTGCGGTACTGCTTCGGTGTGGCTCCTGCCGCTCGGAGCCACAGCCACACGAGGAGCGGAAGGACCCAGAAGAACGGCCCCAGCGCGATGCAGCACGCCACGAAGGCGATCAGCCCCCCGATCGCCACTGCGATGCAGACAAGCGCCAAGAGAAATGTCATCAGTTGCCAGCCTTTGTGGCCGTGCGGTGCACAGGTCAACGTACCTGCCGGGTAGGGCGACGCGCTCGCCCCGCCGCAGGGCTCGGCAACGGCGTGTGGCCGTTGGACGTACGGTGAGGTCTGCTCGGTGGGGGTTGGGGGCCCTCCCGATAGCGTCGCCGCATGACTACCGCACCGCTCGAGCGCTACACGTTGATCTCACAGGGCTTCGACGACAGGTTGGGTGGCGTCACGGCCGATCAGTGGAGCGCGCCGGTGCCGTCATGCCCCGACTGGGACGTGCGTGGCCTGGTCACGCACCTCATCGGAACCCACCACCTGATGCTCTCTACGCTTGATCAGTCCCACGCCCAGCCGGGCGAGGGCGACGACCTGCTGGCGGTGTGGCGCGAGGCACGCGCCGCGGTGCTGGCCGCCCTGGCCGACCCCGACGTGGCGGGGCGAACGGTGCAGTCGCCCTTCGGCGACATGACCTTCGGTCAGCTCGCCGGGGGATTGCTGTGCGGCGACACGCTGTTCCACACGTGGGATCTCGCGCATGCCACCGGGCAGGACGAGACGCTCGACGAGACGATGTGCGCGGAGCAGCTCGCGATCATGCTCCCCGTTGATGCGGCGATCCGGGCACCGGGCTTCTTCGGCGACAAGCTCGACGCGCCCGCCGACGCCGACCCGCAGGCGCGCCTGCTCGCGTTCGGTGGCCGCGCCGTCTGAGCCGACGCCTCGACCTCGGCCAGTGCGGGCGTGTCCCGGCGGGCCGTCCTCGACCCGGATGGATCACTAGGAGACACATGGCTGCTGCAACCCCGCGCAAGGTCTTGATCACCGGGGCCGGGTCCGGCTTCGGCAAGGGTGCCGCGCTCGAGCTGGCCCGCCGCGGCCACGACGTGATCGCGGCGTGCGAGACGGCCGCCCAGGTCGACGCCCTCGGAGGGGAGCACTCCGAGGTCACCGCGGTGAAGCTCGACGTCACAGACCCGGCCGAGGTCGCGGGTGCCGCGGCTTTCGATGTCGACGTGTTGATCAACAACGCGGGCGTCGGCATCGTGGGACCGCTCGCGTCGATCCCGATGGTCGAGGTTCGCCTCACGTTCGAGGTGAACGTGTTCGCCATGGTGGCGATGACCCAGGCCGTGGTCCCGGGCATGCGTGCCCGCGGGTGGGGCCGGATCATCAACGTGTCGTCGGTCGCCGGGATCCTGGCATCGCCGCTCGGTTCGCCCTACAGCATGACGAAGCACGCCGTGGAGGCGTTCACCAAGTCGCTGCGCGCCGAGCTCGCACCGCACGGCATCGACGTGACCAAGGTGAACCCCGGCCCGTACGGCACCGGGTTCAACGACCAGATGGTGAACGGCGCCGCCGCGTTCATCGACGCCGGCGACACGGCGACGACGCAGATCCACGACGTGGTCCGTCAGATCATCCTGACGGACCAGCTCGACCCCGCCGAGGTGTCGCTCGCGCTGGCCGACCTCGTCGAGGCCGACGAGACCCCCCTCGAGACGTACCTCCCCCCGAACATCCGAGAGGTGCTCGCCCCGTTCCTCTGAGCGTGGTGTTCACCGACTCGGCTGACCAGGGCCCTGGCCCGGTGCTGGAGCGGGTGACGGGAATCGAACCCGCGTTCTCAGCTTGGGAAGGTGATCAGAGGGGGTTCGCTGACCTGCGTGTTCGGGTGAAATACCTGGTCACGGCGTACTTTCCGTACCACCGCGTTTCGCTCAGACACCCCGGTTCCCACTCCGCAGGGTCACGAGACGCCCGTGTAACCTGGACCGTGCATCAGCGGATCAGGGCGCAGGGGTTCCCGCCCAGCCCTCGGTCCGCTACCCTGCTCTTCAGGAGTTCGTTCTTCGGGACGGGCCCAGATCGCCTTCAAGCCCCTACTGGGGGCTTGAAGTGCTTTTCGGCCCGAGTCAGCCGACATCGCGGACGTCGGTGACCAGGCGACAGGGCTCGATGATGTTGAGGAGCGTGGTGTTGACGTTCCGGGACCGCTCCTCCTGCTCGGCCTCGGCCCGCCGGATCAGGTAGCAGACCAGATCAGCGGCCTGGACCAGGGGCGTTGAACGCGACCGCACGAAGTGGACCGTATCCACAACCCGGCAGTCGGGTGTCGTGTTCTGGAACCACCGGAGGTCGAGGTTCATCCCGTCTTGTGCCTCGTGCTCGTCAGAGATGACCAGAGCATGGTCGTCTCTCTCGACACACACTTCGTGGAGGTGGCCGACCGTGTCCATCACGATCTGCCGATGCTCGGCGGAAGGCCAGTTGTGACGGCCAGCCTCGCTCTGGCGGTTGCGCCCACAGACGAGGATCTGACAGTCGGCGGACGCCAGGACCTCGAAGGCTCGGCGGTAGACAGCGATGCGAGCGCGGTGTGCTGTCCCCATCGCCTCCCAGCCGCCACGGCCCTTGTAGATCTCCCAACCATGCAGCTCGGCATCGGTCGAGACACCGAACGACCCGATCGCCCCCTCGACGACGTCGCGCAGCTGAAGCTGGACGTCGTTGACCCTGTGCGCGATCAGCGAATCTCGGGATCGGCGATCAGTGAAACCCGGGGTCCGGTGGGTGGGTTGTTCCTCCTGACATCCCACTGAGGGGCGGGTGGTCCCTCCAGTCTGTCGTGCGACCAAGCAACGACAGATCGACTGGAGGGACCGCTGCTCATGATGACGCAGGAGGAGTTCATGGACGTGTTGGCGATGAGACGCCAGGGCATGTCGTACGTGGAGATCGGCCGGGAGCTGGGCTATCACCCGGACACGATCTCGAAGTGGTGCAAGGCGGGCGGCCCGCCGCCAGCGCGGTCGGTCGCTGATGAGGACCGGGTGATCGACCCGGTGTGGGCTGACTGTGAGGATCTCGGCGGCAGCTCGCTCGTCGTGGTGGGCTGTCGGC
>CAZUMJ010000019.1:0-20859 GCA_964621605.1 uncultured Iamiaceae bacterium
CTTCAAACAGCTCGAGAACCCACCCTCACCTACTTGACGATCCATAGGAGCGTCCCCACAAGGCTCCCGAAGGTGCCGACGGTGGGGTCGCACGTCGTGCGTCGGCGTGTCGTGCGGACGTCACCCTGAAGCCCTGATCCCTCACGCGCTAGCGTGAGACCGCCCCGCCCACTTTGTTGCAATCGGGTTACGGTCACTACAGTCGATCTCGCCCGCCTGGGTGTCGTCCCGTCCGGGGCGGTGCCCAGATGCAGAGCCCCCCGCTTCGTCGGAGGCAGCGCCTTTCATGTCCGACTCTCCCTTCTCCTCCCTCATGGGCCGCGACATGGCCGTGGACCTCGGCACCGCGAACACGCTGGTGTACGTGCGCGGACGGGGCATCGTGCTCAACGAGCCGTCGGTGGTGGCCGTGAGCGTGAAGGACGGTCGGCTGCTCGCCGTCGGCATCGAGGCGAAGCGCATGATCGGCCGCACCCCCGCGTACATCGAGGCGGTCCGCCCCCTCAAAGACGGCGTGAT
Organism: uncultured Iamiaceae bacterium; assembly: GCA_964621605.1. GTDB lineage: Bacteria > Actinomycetota > Acidimicrobiia > Acidimicrobiales > Iamiaceae > CAZUMJ01. The sequence continues at coordinate 520 of CAZUMJ010000019.1, forward strand.
CGCCGACTTCGAGATGTGCGAGAAGATGCTGCGGTACTTCATCCACAAGGTGCACCAGCGCCGCTGGGTGAAGCCGCGCATGGTGGTCTGCGTACCCTCGGGCATCACCGGCGTCGAGCAGCGCGCGGTGCAGGAGGCGGCTGAGTTCGCCGGTGCCCGCAAGCCGGCGCACATCATCGAAGAGCCGATGGCCGCCGCGATCGGGGCCGGCCTGCCGGTGCACGAACCGACGGGCAACATGATCGTCGACATCGGTGGCGGCACCACCGAGGTGGCGGTGATCTCGCTGGGTGGCATCGTCGCGAGCCAGTCGGTGCGCGTGGGCGGCGATGAGCTCGACGACGCCATCATCCAGTACATCAAGAAGGAGTACAGCCTCGCCCTGGGCGAGCGCACCTCCGAAGAGGTGAAGATGGCGATGGGATCGGCATGGCCCCTCCAAGAGGAGCTGCACGCCGAGATCCGCGGCCGCGACCTGGTCAGCGGGCTGCCTAAGACCATCGTGACGACCACCGAGGAGATTCGCGAAGCGATCGACGAGCCGGTGGCCGCCATCGTCGACGCGGTGAAGACGACGCTCGACAAGACGCCACCCGAGCTGGCCGCGGACATCATGGAGAAGGGCATCATGCTGGCCGGCGGGGGAGCGCTGCTGCACGGCCTCGACGCCCGTCTGCAGCACGAGACCGGCATGCCCATCGTGACCGCACGAAACCCACTGCACTGCGTGGCGATCGGCTCGGGTCAGTGGCTCGAAGAGATCGGCGTGAAGGGTGGGGGCATGTTCGGGGCGCAGGGCGACTAGCCCAACCGGCTGCTCGTGTCTCCGCCCCGGCGAAGTGGTCGCCGTCGCTTCACGTTGGTCTTGTTGCTGTTGACGGCCGTGACCCTGCTGACGCTCGACGCGCGCCACAGCGGGCCCGTCGCCTCGCTGCGCGACGGTGCCGCGTCGGTGTTCAGCCCGGTTCGCCGGGGCGTCGCAACGGCCGTGCGGCCGATCGGCAACGCGTGGGGGTCGATCTTCCGCTACGACGACCTCAAGGCTCGCAACCACGAGTTGCAGCGCAAGCTCGACAAGCTCGAAGGCGAGAAGGTCAAGGCCACCTACGACGAGCACGAGTATCGGCTCCTGCTCCGCCAGGCGAACATCGTCTACCTCGGAGACCTGCCGACCGTGACGGCTGCGGTGACGTCGGGGCCGTTCACGAACTTCTCCGACACGGTCGAGATCGACAGGGGTGCCGGCGACGGGGTGAAGACCGGCATGGCGGTCGTGACAGACCTCGGGCTCGTCGGGCGGGTGCAGTCTGTCGAGGGTGGCCGCGCGACGGTGCAGCTGCTGACAGACCCGAACCTGGGCCTCGGCATCCGCCTGTCACCCGACCCCGCCAAGTACCCCGATGAGCTCGGCGCGGTCGGTGCCGCGCATGGCACCGGGCCCGGTCACGCGCTGCGTGTCGACGGCGGCATCCCGAACGACGCCCCGGTGCACGAAGGTGAGCTGGTCGTCACCAGCGGGTCGTTCGGGAGCCCGTACCCGAAGGGAATTCCGGTCGGTCGCGTCAGCCACGTTCGGAGCTCGACGGACCGGACGCAACAGGTGTTCGACATCGAGCCCTTGGTGCGTGCCGACCGGTTGTCGTACGTGAAGGTGGTCCTGTGGCAGCCGGCGCCCTGAGCGGCGGCCCGGGCGTCGCCGAGGCAATCTCGTGACTCGCACACTGCGCATCCTGCTCGTGGGGTTCGTGTTCGTCGTGTTGCAGACGTCGGTGTTCGGTCAGCTGTCGGTGTGGGGTGCCCGGCCCGACGTGATCCTGCTCGCGACCGTCGCGGCGGCGCTCGCAGCCGGGCCCGAGACCGGCGCCGGCGTCGGGTTCGGCCTCGGGCTGTGCATCGACCTGCTCGGTTCGGGGCCGGTGGGGCTGACGGCGTTGGTGTGCACGCTCGTGGGGTATGGCGTCGGCTCGCTGCACACCGGGGTGGTGCGCTCGGCGGTCGTGATTCCCCTCGCTGTCGCCGGGTTGGCGAGTGCTGCCGGCGTCATCGGGTACGCGTTGTTCGGCGAGGTCCTTGGGAGATCGACGCTGCAGCTCGGCAACGTCGTGGCGATCGTCGTGGTCGTGGCGGTCGTCAATGTCGCGGGCTGCCTTCCCGCGACGCGCGCGATGCGCTGGGCGTTGGTCGGGCATCGACGGGAGCGAACCGCATGGTGAGCTCGGGCGAGTCCGCGCGCATGCGCCTTGGGGTCGTGGCGATCGTCGTCATGTCGCTGCTCCTCACCCTCGTGGCGCGGCTGTGGTCGCTGCAGGTGATGCACGCCCCCACGTACAGCAACCTGGCCGAGAGCAACTCCACCATCACGCTGCCGCTGGCGGCGCCCAGGGGTCGCCTCCTCGATCGCAACGGCAAGGTGCTCGTCGACAACCGACCGAGCGTCGTGGTGGCCGTGGACCGCCAAGCCCTCGTGCATGTCGCACACTCCGACGCGGTGCTCGCGCGGCTGGCCGGGCTGCTGAACCAGTTCGAGAAGCGGCCTGAGCCATTCACCCTCAAGAGCATCAAGCACACGCTGTCAACGAACCGGGTGGGTCCGTACGATCCCGTCCCGCTTGCGTCCGGCGTCAGCGAAGATCTGCACATCTACCTCGTCGAGCACGCAGACGAGTTCCCGGCTGTGGTGGTCGAGAACCGGCTGCTGCGGCAGTACCACTACGGCAACCTGGCGGCGCAGGTGCTCGGATACGTGGGCCCCATCTCCGAGGAGTCGTGGGAGAAGCACAAGCACGACAAGGTGCCCTACGAGAAGGACGATCAGGTCGGCCGAGCCGGGGTCGAGGCGAGCTTCGAGCGCTATCTGCGCGGCACGCCGGGCTACAGGGTCGTCGAGATCGACAGGACGGGACGTGCGGTGCGCACCGTGCGCACGGTCGACCCGATCGCAGGTGACGACGTTTACCTGAGCCTCGACGTCGACGCGCAGGCCTTGGCCGAGCAGGGCCTGGCGCAGCAGCTCGAGACGATGCGCCAGACCTTCCAATCGCCCAAGGGCTACCCCCCCGCTCCGGCCGGTGCGGTCGTGCTGCTCGACCCATCGAACGGCCAGGTGCTCGCGCTCGCCTCCAACCCCACCTACGACCCGAACCTGTTCGTGCCGGCGATCTCGACGGCGGACTGGAACGCCCTGAACGACCCCAACGGCGAGCACCCCTTCACGAACCGTGCGGTCGCCGGGTTGTACTCGCCCGGGTCGACGTTCAAGTTGGTCACGTCGCTCGCCGGGTTGAAGGCCGGGGTGATCACCCCGGAGCTGACGATCAACGACCCTGGGTATTGGGACGTGCAGGGCTGCACGGGCGGTGCCTGCACCAAGACGAACGACCAGGGTGCGGTGAACGGACCGACCGCGCTCGCGAAGGCGCTCACGGTGTCGAGCGACGTCTACTACTACCGCATCGGTGACCTGCTGTGGCAGGACCGCGGCAAGCTCGGTGAGACCCCGATCCAGGACATGGCGCGAGCCATGGGCATGGGCCGCCGCACCGGCATCGAGCTTCCCGACGAGCAGATCGGGCGCATACCCGACCCCGCATGGAAGCGCGAGTACGTCGAGGCAACGCACGGTGACCCCGACAACGCGGTCTGGTACACGGGTGACAACCTGAACGTCTCCATCGGGCAGGGCTCTGTCGACATCACCCCCCTGCAGATCGCGGGCGCCTACGGGCAGTTCGCTGCCGGTGGCGTGCGCTTCCGTCCGACGCTGCTCGCCAAGGTCACCAAGGCGTGGTCTGACGAAGTTGTCGTGCAGCCGAAGCCCGAGGTGGCTGGGCGCATCGACATCCCGCCGGCGTGGCAGGCGGCGATGAACCAAGGGTTCGAGGGGGTCATCACCGACGGTACGGCGGCGAGCCAGTTCTCCGGGTTCCCGATGCAACGGTTCCCGATCGGCGGCAAGACCGGCACGGCCGAGACGAGCAACGATCCTCGAGCGTTCTCGAACGCGCTCTTTGCCGGCTACGGCCCGGTGGGCGCGCCGCGGTTCGTGGGCGTGGCGGTGCTCGAGCGTTCCGGATACGGAGCGACGGCAGCGGCACCGGTGGTGCGGCAGCTCCTCGAAGCTGCCGCGAATGGCGGCTTCCCCGCAGTGACGCCGGTGGTGCCTCTCGGGCCGGCGTCACCCACCACCACCCTCCCAGCGGAGGGGACGGGGGCGGCAACGACGGTACCGGGCGGGGGGCAGACACCCCCGGCGACGACCCTCGCACCTGCCGTCGCGCCTGACCCCTCTCAGGACTCGTCGCCGGCAACGGCAAGTGGGGGAGGTGCCGGGCAATGAGCATCCGTCGGCGCGGCATGTCTCACGGCCTGGGTGGTGGGCGAGGGCGTCAGCGAGCCCTCGCGTCGCTGCAGCGTGATCCGTCGTCACCGCTGCGCCACATCGACTGGGTGTTGCTCGGTGCGCTCGCAGCCATCACTGCGACCGGGTTGCTGGCGGTCTTCTCGACGACGCGCGGTCCAAAGCCGCCGTACCTCTACTCCTACATCTCGAAGCAGCTGTTGTTCGTCGCGGTGGGTGCGGTGCTGGGGTGCGTCGTCGCGTTCATCGACTACCGCCGCGTGCGTGACTGGGCGGTCTTCGCGTACGGCGGGGTTGTCGTCCTGCTCGCAGCCGTGCTCACGCCCTTGGGTGCGAGCAAGAAGGGCCACCAAGGCTGGTTCGACTTCGGGATGTTGCAGCTGCAGCCATCGGAGTTCGCCAAGATCGCGATGATCATCTCGGTGGCGGCGTTGGCCGCACACTTCCGGGGAGAGCTCGACCTCAGGCGGTTGATGGTGTTGCTCGTCGTGGCGGGCGTCCCGATCGGCCTGGTGCTCCTCCAGGGCGACCTCGGGACTGCGCTGGTCTTCGTCGCGGTCGTGCCGACGATCCTGTGGGTTGCCGGTGCGCGCGCTCGGCACCTTGCCGTGTTGGCGCTGCTGGGTGTGGTGCTCGCGGTCGGGGTGCTGAAGTCCGGCGCGTTGAAGGAGTACCAGAAGGACCGGCTGACGGTCTTCGTGAAGCAGGAGTCGGGTGAGCTCGATACGCAGGGCGCCGCCTACAACCTCGACCAGTCGAAGATCGCGATCGGTCACGGGGGGATGCTCGGCCAAGGGCTGTTCAGCGCGAGCCAGACCCGGCTCGGTCAGGTTCCCGAGCAGCACACCGACTTCATCTTCTCGGCGGTCGCGGAGCAGGTGGGGTTCGTCGGTGCAGGCGGGCTGTTGGCGCTGTTCGGGGTGGTGCTGTGGCGCATCTGGCGCACCGCGCAGCTCGCGCGCGACGACTTCGGAACCTACGTGTGCGTGGGGATCCTCGCCATGTTCACCTTCCAGGTCTTCGAGAACGTCGGCATGACCATGGGCATCATGCCGATAGCGGGCATCCCCCTGCCGTTCATGTCGTACGGCGGATCGTCGATGTTGGTCACCTGTACCGCTGCCGGGTTGGTGATGAACGTGCACATGCGCCGGTTCCGCTGAGGTTCGCCGATCCGGGGGAGTCCGCAAGGACCGGGTAGCATTGCGAACACCATGACCGTGATCTGGCTGTACCTGCTCGTTGCAGTCGCCACCGGTCTCCTTTTCGGGCACCGCGTCGGCCGCCTTCGGGGCGCCGTTGTGGGGTGCCCGAGTGCACCATTGGATGGCGCCTCGCCTGTCTCTGTGACGTCCCGCCCCACCTGCCACACCTGTTCGTTCGGTTGGTCTCGGGTCGCTTGGGAACGGCACGGTGGTCGGTTGTCCCGATCGCATGGGGTGCGGCGCCCTGCTCGCCTTGCGAGCGTGACGCGAAGGGACGCCTCCCATGTCCGACTCGACGCCTTCCGCCGAACCCGGCGCAGCGCCTACCGTTTCTGTCTCGCGGCCCGCGAGCACTCCTGCTTCGCGGCCTGAGGCAGCTACCGCCTCAACGCCTGAGGCAGCTACCGCCTCAACGCCTGAGGCCGCGCCGTCTGGCCCAGCAGCAGTTCCGTCCGCTCCTGGGGGTGGAGACTCCTCCTCGCCTGCGTCGGGTGGCTCCCGGGTCTCACCCGCGCGTGACAGTTCCCCGGCTGCATCGCCGTCAGGTGGCTCCGCAGACTCGCCGTCGGGCGGCTCCGACACCTCCGAGACCCCGGCAAGCTCTAACCCCAACCGTCGCAGGCGAGGGTCGCGCGGCGGCCGCAACCGCAGCGGTGCAGCGCGCGGACCTCGGCCGGGAGGCGACTCCGGCGACGCAATCGCCGGCGCCGACGGTAATGCCGACGGCGACGGCCCTGCCGAGCGCGACCATGGCGCCCCGGGCGACGACACGGCTGAGAACGGCGGCAACGGACGCGGCCACTCCGGCGCGCGGCCAACCGCAGCGTCACGGTCGTCGGCATCGGCGACCATCGACGACCGTCGACCCGACCAACTCCCTGACCGACCCGGTGAAGGGCGGCCTTCGCCCGAAGCCGCTGAGCGTGCGCTGGTGCGCAAGCCGCAGATCGGCGACACGCTTCCTGCGCCCGAGTCGACATCCGCTCGCGACGCGGGCAACCCAACACCCGGCACGACACAGGATGCTTCCGGCGGTGCCGGGGCAAAGAAGCGACGGCGGCGTGGGGGTAGGGGGCGCGGCGGGCAGGGTGCCGGACGCCCCGCGGGTGACGGCACGGGCCAAGGGTCGGCGGCGGGGTCCGCTGGTGGCCGCGGTCGCCCTGCCGGTCCGGGCACCCGATCGGGGATCGCCCGGCCGGTGACCGCGGTGGTCGGCGACGCGCCCGTCGAGCTCGACGAAGAGGTCCTCGAGGCACGCCGTGGGCGTCAGCGCAAGGGGCGCCCGGTCGGGCGTTACCTGATGGCAGTGCACGTGCAGCCCGAGGCAACGCAGATCGCGGTGATCGAAGGGCGTGCGCTGCTCGAGCACTACGTGTCGCGGCCGGCAGACGACATAAACCTGATCCACGGCAACATCTATCTCGGGCGCGTGCAGAACGTCCTTCCCGGCATGGAGGCGGCGTTCGTCGACATCGGCACCCCCAAGAACGCGGTGCTCTATCGGGGCGACGTGCACTACGACTCCGACGACGTCGACGAGAAGAGCCAGCCGCGCATCGAGCAGATGCTGAAGGCCCGTCAGACGATCATCTGTCAGGTCACCAAGAACCCGATCGGTCTGAAGGGCGCTCGACTCACCCAGGAGGTGTCGCTGCCGGGTCGATTCGTGGTGCTGGTCCCGAACAGTCGGACGTATGGCATCTCCAAGCGGCTGAACGACAACGAGCGCAAGCGCCTGCGATCGATCCTCGACAAGGTGAAGCCCGCCGAGCACGGCGTGATCGTGCGCACCGCGGCCGAGAACATCACCGCAGACGAGATCGAGCGTGACGTGCAGCGGCTGCTCGACCAGTGGGAGCAGATCTCGCAGTTGGCGGCCCGGGCGTCCGCTCCGGCACTCCTCTACCGCGAACCCGACATGGCCGTCCGGGTGATCCGTGAGGAGTTCAACCGCGACTACCGCAAGGTCGTGATCGATGACCGTGCGCTGTTCGAGGAGGTGCGTGGTTACGTCACCGCCGTGTCGCCTGCCCTGGCGGAGCGGGTCGAGTTCTACGACCCCGCAGAGAATCCGTTGCCGTTGTACGAGCAGTTCCACGTGCACGAGCAGTTGCACAAGGCGCTCGACCGCAAGGTGTGGCTGCCGTCAGGCGGGTCGCTGATCATCGAGCACACCGAGGCCCTGACGGTCATCGACGTCAACACCGGCAAGAACGTCGGGTCCTCGAGCCTCGAAGAGACCGTGTACCGCAACAACCTCGAAGCAGCCGAAGAGATCGCGCGGCAGCTCCGCCTTCGAGACGTCGGCGGGCTCATCGTCATCGACTTCATCGACATGGAGGTGAAGGCGAACCGCGAGGACGTGATCCGCACGTTCCGCGCTGCGCTCGCGCGCGACAAGACCCGCACCCAGGTGTTCGACATCTCCGAACTTGGGCTGGTCGAGATGACCCGCAAGCGCATCGGGGAGGGGTTGCTGGTGGCGTTCACCGATGCGTGTCCGAACTGTGACGGGCGCGGCGTCGTGTTCGACAAGGCGCTGCTCGACGGCTGAGCGGGTGGTGTTCGCCTACCGAGATCGTGGGCGGGTGCCGGGCTGTCTTGAGCCTCGGTTGGGGCGTCCGGTACAGTTGTCCCTCGCGCCCGGACCGGGCCCGTACCCCATGCGCTGAAGGCGAAGGACCATGTACGCAGTCATTTCCACCGGTGGGAAGCAGTACCGCGTCGCCGAGGGCGACACGCTCGACGTCGAGCGCCTTGGCGCCGTCGAGGGCGACGTCACGCTCAAGCCGGTGCTCCTTGTCGACGGCGACACGGTGATCGCCGCGGCAGACGCCCTGGCAGCGGCCACGGTGTCCGCTCGAATCGTGGGCGAGGCCAAGGGCCCGAAGATTACGGGCTTCACCTACAAGAACAAGTCGAACCAGCGGACCCGTTGGGGCCACCGCCAGAAGTACGCAACCATCGAGATCACCGGCATCTCGAAGGGCTGAGGAGCGAGCCATGTCGAAGACCAAGGGCGGCGGTTCTACCCGGAACGGCCGCGATTCAAACGCTCAGCGCCTCGGCGTCAAGGTGTTCGACGGCGGTGCCGTCAACGCCGGCGCCATCATCGTGCGCCAGCGCGGCACCCGCTTCCACCCAGGCGAGAACGTCGGCCGTGGCGGTGACGACACGCTGTTCGCGCTTGCCCCAGGCAAGGTGAAGTTCGGGTCCCGCAAGGGCCGCAAGCTCGTCGACGTTCTTCCTGCCGACTGACGGTCGCGCTGCCAGCCAGCGCAACGTCGCGTCGTGCGCGACCTCGCGTCATGCGTCGTCGCATTTCCCACGGGACGCCGCTGACAGTCCCTCTGGCGCTTCGGTGCGCGTCTTACGCGCCCGCCCGTGGTGGTCCGCTGAGGTCGATGGGTGTCCAGAGCGGAAACGCCAGGTGCGGAACGCCGAGCACATCGACGATTCGCCCCTGCGCTTCGAAGGTTCGGAGGCACGGCGCGGCGACCTGCATGCCGCCTGCCATGAACACGTAGTCGGGGACCGACAGCAGAAGCGGACCGCTGTCGACGTCGCCGGGCTGAACGGCAGCGTCGACTTCGAGTTCGGGCCGGCACGGTGCAGACGTATCGATCGGCCAGCAGTGGTACACGACGCTGTCGGTGATCGAGTAGGCGCGGATCCTCATCGTTGAGCCCGCACCTTCAGACCGAGACGGGAAGCGCGGCGGGGTCCCAGCCCAGGTGGGTGAGCGCCATGCGCGTTGCGAAGCGGTCGGTCATGCCGCTCACGTGGTGCACCGCGGCGGCGATCGCCTCGGGCGTACCTGCAACAAGCCGCGCCTCGTCGGCGCCGATCGCCTCGGGGTGCTCGACGTAGAAGCCGGTGAGTTGGTTGACGAGACGTGCGGCGCGCTCTGCTTCGGCGACGGAGTCGGGTCGGAGGTAGATCCGCTCGTAGTTGAAGGCTCGGAAGGCGGCGAGAGCCGATGCCTCAGGCGCGCGCATGGCAACGACACCGGTCGTGGTGATGGTGGCGACCATGGCGGTGATGAGGCTGTGCAGTTGCGTGCGCCGATCCGCGCCGAGCACCTCTCGCACTTCGGCGGGTAGCGCCGCGGGGGCGACGATGCCTGCAGCGACCGCGTCTTCGAAGTCGTGGCAGACGTAGGCGATGCGGTCGGCCCAGGCGACCACCTCACCCTCAGGCGTGGCAGGCGCAGGCCGGTTCCAGGAGTGGTTGCGGATCGCGTCGAGGGTCTCGACGCACAGGTTGAGCGGTGCGAGCACGACGTCGGCGCCGTAGACCGCGTGGTGGTAGCCGCCCTCGACGAAGGGGGAGAGGGCACCCTCGGATGCGTGCCCTGCAGGGCCGTGCCCGCAGTCGTGGCCTGTCGCTGCCGCTGCGGTCAGCGCGACGTTGAGGCCGCATGGCCGAGCGATGCTCACCGCGACCTGGCACACCTCGATCGCGTGGGTGAGACGCGTCCGCAGGTGATCGTCGTCGGGGGCGATGAATACCTGACACTTGCCAGCAAGGCGCCGGTAGGCCTTGCTGTGTTGGATGCGGTCGAGGTCGCGTTCGAAGCAGGTCCTCAGCGCGTCGGGCTCTTCGGGCACGGCCCGCGTGCCGGCGCCGACCGCACGACTGGCATGCGGGGCAAGGGTTTCGTCCTCTCGCTCTTCGCGCGCGCCCCGTGACTGGACCGCGTGCGGCTCATCGAACACCGCGAGGGCGGCATGCGCGGTCTGGGGGCGGTGGTCGGAAGCGGCTGACATCGTGGTCACCCTAGCGACGGGGTACGACAGGCCCGGCGACCCGTCAGGCGGACCGCGCGCAACTGTGACGGATGTCCACCATTTCCGCTACTGTCGTGACGCGCCGGGGTGTTTCACGCCGAACGGCGTTTCAGTTTCGTAGCGTCGTGGGCGATACTCACTACGTGAGATCCGAGCGAGGGGGACACATGGCTCCATCTCGACCATCCGGCCGTCGCCGTCGGCGCGACGAGCGCGGCTCCACCCTGGTCGAAGCAGCGTTCGTCATGCCGATCTTCTTGTTGCTGGTCTTCGGGGTGATCGAGTTCGCGGGCGTCGTCATGACGCAGTCGGGTACCAGCAACGGCGCCCAAGCCGGTGCACGTATGGCAACCGTCAAGGGCAAGGAAGCGCTGGCCGACCGCGAGATCCTCCTCCGCATCGACAAGGAGACGGCGGGCCTGCCCTCGGGCGAGATCCAGCAGATCGTGATCTGGCATGCGACCGGTCCCGGAGAGTCTCCGCCTGCGGCATGCATCGCTCAGGGCAGTAGCGGCATCACCAATGCCGACCCGGACGCAATCGGCAACTGCAACGTCTACAACGACCCCGAAGCTCCCGGCGGCGCGTTCGACCGCGCCAAGGACCCGCAGTACCAGCACTACTTCGGCTGCCCGACGACACCTGACGACGGGTACAACTCGCAGCGCCTCGACTGCATGTGGCCGGCGGCATCCCGCAAAGACCAGCAGGGTCTGCCAGGCACCGCCGCCCAGGGCAAGGTGCCCGACTACGTGGGCATCTACATCCGCTCCAAGCACGACTACTACACCGGCTTCTTCGGGAAGTCGGTGACGATCGGCAAGGTGTCGATCGGCCGTATCGAGCCGCAGGAGTTCACGAACCAGCCATGAACATCCTCCCCACCTCTGTCCGCGCTCGTCTCGCAGCTCGTCACGGCGACGACGCCGATCGCGGGCTCGCGATCCTCGAGCTGGCGCTCGCCCTGCCGTTCCTCATCGTGATGGCCATGGGGGTCGTCTCCTACGGCATGGCGTGGCAGGGCTCCACCGACACGCACTCCGCGACGCGTGCCGCGGCGCGCGTCGCGAGCCATGACGGTGCCGAGCCGACAGCCGACTACGACGCCCTCGTGGCGGTGTACAGCGCGCTGCCGTCGAAGCTCACCGACCGCATCGAGAAGGTCATCATCTTCAAGGCGACCGCCGCCGACGGCGACGTTCCCACGGCGTGCCTCAACGCCTCGATGTCACCGAACCTCGGCGCGAAGGGCGTCTCCAACACCTGCAACGTGTACAGCAAGGACCAGGTGGCCGCAGCGGTGGGCGTCAACGGCAAGAACAACTTCGGCACGACGTCGAGCTGCAGCGGCAAGTGGGATTCCTACTGGTGCCCGAAGGGCCGCAACGTCGCGGGGTCGAACTGGCCCGACACGCGTGACTACCTCGGCGTGTACATCCAGACGGTCTACCCCGACATCACCAAGAGCATCTTCGGTGACAAGACCATCAAGCGGTCCGTCGTGTTCCGCCTCGAGCCCGAGCTGAACCAGTGAGGAGCACCACCATGCGCTCTCGCCACGCAGTGACGCACCCCACCTCGAAGGGAGCTCCCCCCATGGCTTCTCCGACCGTGCAGGGCCCGGCGGCCCCTGACGTGACCGACACCGACGCGCGCGCGGACAGCGGCTTCGTGCTGGTGATGCTCGGCCTCATGATCATCCCCATCATGATCTTCGCAGCGCTCGCGGTCGACGTCTCGTCGTACTACTCCCGCACCGCACAGCTCCAGAAGGCGTCCGATGCTGCGTCGCTGGCGGCGGTCATCTGGATGCCGAACGTGTCGCGCGCCAACCAGGTTGCGACAGAGACGATGGCGAAGAACGGCTTCACGACCGGCGTCGACAACATCTCGATCGCGTACCTGCCGGGTGTCGACGGGCCCAACACGTACCGCGTCGTGGCCACCGACACCAAGGCGAAGTCGTACTTCGCGCAGGTGTTCTTCAAGGACAACATCCGCCTCGACCGGGGCGCCACCGCAACGGTAGACCCGCCACTCGAGATGGGTAGCCCGCTGAACTACTTCGGCGGTGACGCCACCGACTACCCGAGCACCCCGGCCGGCACGACGGTCTACAACTCGCCGCAGCCCGACAGCGACAGCCCCCCCGACACGACGGTCTGCTACTACCGCACGGGCAGCAACCGCAACGGGACCTACGGTTACCGGTACAACAACGACGGCTCCACGTCGTACATCTACTTCCCCAGCAACTGGTCGAACTATCGCTGCAAGTGGTCGGTGAGCACACCTGCGGTCAACAGCCCGATCCTTTCCACGATGAACCCGGGCTTCTGGGCGGCCGTCGAAGCGCCCTACACCGACGCCGTGCAGGGAGACAAGTACTCGGGCAACTGCTACGGCCAGGGCGGCACCAGCTGCATCGGCAATGGGTACTCCAACCCGGTGCACCGCAACACCGGTTACCTGTACACCATCAAAATGCCCGCCAACCCCGCGCCGTACGTGGTGGTGCAGCTGTTCGACATCTCGTGGACGAACCGTGGGCAGACCGACGGCACCGGCGACAACGACCTCAACGGCGGCAACGGCGGGACGAGCTGGTACACGCACGCTCGCATGCACGACACCGACGCCACGCCGTATGACCCGACGGACAACCCGCTGATGTCTGCGGCAAGCTGTGGCGGGTCGCCGAGCAGTACGGCGCAGAACTCGGGCAACTGGACGCTCCAGGCCGGGCAGAGCCAACAGTTCAAAGACAAGTGGATGACCCTGTGCACCATCACGGCACCGGCGCCGGGGGCGATCTACACGCTGCAGGTGTACACGACCGGCACCAACGGCAACGCCTCCAACAACTACGCCATCCGCGCCATCGGCACTCCCAACGCTGCGTCGGTCGACGCCAACAACCTGCCCACGACCGTCAGCGCACAAGCTGCGCAACCCAACCTGGCCGCCTACCAGGACATGTCGATGTACAACAACCTGAGCACCGGCCAGGCCAACTTCTACCTGGCGAAGGTGCCGGGCCAGTACGCCGGTCGCACGCTCGACATCGAGCTGTACGACCCGGGTGACGGTACGGGCATCACGACCCAGATCAACACCCCGAGCGGCATCCAGAAGGGCTGCACCTACCAGAGCTTCCGCCTCCGCAACATCAGCGGTGGGCAGGGCGCCGACGGTGGCTCCATCAGCAGCCAGGTTCCGCTCACCACCATCGGCACGGGCAGCAACTGCTCGTTCGCCACGAGCGGTCGCTTCAACGGCAACAGCGTGATCATCAAGGTGCCGATCCCCGTCACCTACACCTGTGACGAGACGGTCAAGAGCACCTGGTGGAGCCCGGTGAGCCCAGACTCCAGCGGCTGCTGGTGGTCGGTGACGTTCAACTCCAACGGCGCCCACGACAACACCACCTGGTCGGTGTCGGTCGAAGGCGACCCGGTGCGCCTCACCGAGTAGCGCGCGGCGGGCGAGCGTCCCGAAAGCGTGTTGGTGCCCACCCTCGGGGTGGGCACCAACGCGTCGGGGCTCGGCCACTAGCGTGGCGATGCCATGTCTGCGTTCGTCGACGAAGCCCAACTGAACGTACGGGGTGGCGACGGCGGCGCGGGCTGCATCTCGTTCCGTCGCGAAGCGCACGTCCCCCGAGGTGGGCCCGACGGCGGTGACGGCGGGCGTGGCGGTGACATCTGGCTGGTCGCCGACCGCAACGTGGCATCGCTGCTCGCGTTTCGCGACCATCCGCATCGCAAGGCTGCGAGCGGTACCCACGGCATGGGCAAGAAGCGCCACGGTGCCGGCGGCGGCGACCTCGAGGTGGCGGTGCCCGAGGGCACCGTGGTGACCAGCCAGGACGGGGTGCTGCTTGCCGACCTCGTCACCCAGGGGGACCGCTGGTTGGCGGCTCGCGGGGGCCAAGGTGGTCGCGGCAACACCCGCTTCCTCTCCAACCGGCGACGCGCCCCGTCGTTCGCGGAGCAGGGCGAGGCAGGTGAGGAGCGCTGGCTCAACCTGGAGCTCAAGCTCATGGCCGACGTCGCCCTCGTGGGCTTCCCGAACGTGGGCAAGTCGACGCTCATCTCCTGCATCTCTGCAGCGAAGCCCCGCATCGCGGATTACCCCTTCACGACGCTCGAGCCGAACCTCGGGGTGGTGCGCCTCGACGATGCCACGGAGTACGTCGTGGCCGACATCCCCGGCCTCGTCGAGGGCGCCGCCGATGGGCGAGGGCTCGGCCACCGCTTCCTGCGCCACGTCGAGCGGGCTCGGGTGCTTGCCCTGCTCATCGACCTGTCGCCCCTTGCGGAGCACGCGCCGCCAGACCAGGAGGCGGTGTTGCTCGCGGAGCTCGAGCGCTTCCGGCCGGAGCTCCTCGACCGCCCCCGGCTCGTCATCGCAAGCAGAGCTGACCTGCACGAGGGTGACGAAGCGATCGTCGCCGTGGAGCGTGCCGTGCACGACGGCCCGTTGCTGGTCGGCGCGTCGTGGGCACCCGAGGTGGTCATCTCGGCCGTCACCGGTGACGGCATCCCCCGGGTGACAGGGCTGCTTGCCGACCTCGTGCGAGCCGCTCGGGCCGCCGAGCCCGTCGACGACGGGTTCGTCGTGCACCGCCCCGCACCCGAGGGCATCCAGATCGTGTCCGAAGGGGAGGGGCGCTGGCGGGTCGTCGGCCGCCATGCAGAGCGCGCGGTCGCGTTGTCTGACGTGACCACCCCCGACGCCCAGGCCTACATCGCCCACCGTCTGCGCACCCTTGGCGTCGACCGAGCCCTCGTGCGCGCGGCCGTCGCCGAGGGCGACACGGTCGCGATCGGCGCGTTCGAGTTCGACTACGTGCCCGATGCCTGAGGGGGTCGTCTCGTGTCCGTCCTGACCACCCGTGCGTGGCCGTGCGCCGTCGACGGGGGTGGCGTGGCTGCCGGCGGGTGCGGCGCGTCCGACGCGGCCGACGTTCGGTTCGCCGCGCTTGACGCCCACCGACCAACCTTGCAGCGATGAGCAACGCCGCCGCCGTCCCCCAACGCGGACGCGTGATCGTCGCGAAGATCGGTTCGTCGTCGATCACCGACGAGCAAGGCCAGGTCAACGAGGCGGCCATCGAGGCGTACGTTGCGGGTGTCGCCGCCCTACGAGCCAGAGGCGACTTGGTCGTCGGGGTGACCTCGGGCGCCATCGCGGCCGGATTGCCGGCGATCGGCCTCGGTGGCGAACACCGCCCGAGCGACGCCGTGACCCTGCAAGCGGTGGCGGCCATCGGCCAGACCCGCCTGATGGCCACCTATGAGCGCGCGTTCGCGACACACGGCCTCGTCGCCGGCCAGGTGCTGTTGACGCCGCTCGACTTTCTCGTACGCGACCAGTACCTGCACGCCCGCGGCACGCTTCGGCGCCTGCTCGAGTTGGGTGTCGTACCCATGGTGAACGAGAACGACGCCACGGCCGATGACGAGATCCGCTTCGGCGACAACGACCGATTGGCAGCGCTGGTGGCGCATCTCGTGCGTGCCGAGACGCTCGTGTTGTTGACCGATACGGCC
Organism: uncultured Iamiaceae bacterium; assembly: GCA_964621605.1. Classification (GTDB taxonomy): domain Bacteria; phylum Actinomycetota; class Acidimicrobiia; order Acidimicrobiales; family Iamiaceae; genus CAZUMJ01. The sequence goes on from CAZUMJ010000019.1 coordinate 16,427, forward strand.
GGACTCTTCACTGCCGACCCGCGTGAGGATGCGTCGGCGACCCTCATCGACGAGATCACCGCGACCGACCGAGCCCTTGACGCAGCGGTCGGCGGAGCCGGCAGCGCGCGGGGGAGTGGTGGCATGGCGTCCAAGTTGGCCGCCGCGCGCATCGCGGCCTGGTCGGGGGTGCGGGCAGTGATCGCTGCGGCGGGCCGTCCCGACGTGCTCGTCGACGCCGCCGATGGGGTCGCTGGCACGGGAACCGTCGTCCTGCCCCGCCCCGGTCGGCTGCACGCCCGCAAGTTGTGGATCGCGTTCGCCCGCCCCGCCGTGGGCCGGGTACGCGTCGACGCGGGCGCGGTGCGCGCCCTTGTCGAAGGTGGCCATTCGCTGTTGGCGGCCGGGGTGACCGGCGTCGAAGGGGTGTTCCGTGCGGGTGACGCAGTCGAGGTGGTCGGCCCCGACGGGGTCGTCATCGCGAAGGGCCTTGCTGCACAGGATGAGGCTGAGGTGCGCGCGGTCGGTGGGCAGCGTTCCGACGCGCTTGCGCCCGATCAGTCGCCGATCGTCGTGCACCGCGACGACCTCGTCGTGCTCCCCGACGCGACCTGACACAGTCGCAGACGCGGCCGCGGCCGCGGCCGCAGAGGCAGTCGCAGTCGTCAGCCTCGCCGCAGGCGAGCGCGCAGCCGGTGGGTGACCTCGGTGGCTTCCTCGACCTGGAGGACCACGACCAGTAGCCCGTACACGGAGGCCCCGACCACGACGCCTGCCCCGACCGGCAGGGCGGCTGCAAAGCCGTAGCGATCACCGATCAGGAAGCGAAGCGCCTCCACGTTGACCGCCATCGCAAAGGCGGCGATCGTCACGCGCAGCGCCAGGAGCGCGTTGCGTCGGCCTTCGAACCGAAGGATGCGCCGTCGTACCGCCCACAACGCCAGCACCGCCGCCACGGCGTAGGCGGCGCTGTAGGCCATGGCCAGGCCGGCCGCGCCGAAGTGTCCCACGAGCGCGAACGCCAAGGCGACGTTCACGGTGTTCTCGACCACGTTCACGAAGAACGGGGTGCGCGTGTCTTTGAGCGCGTAGAAGGCCCGCAGGGCGTAGAGGTAGACGGCGAAGCCGACGAGACCGATCGAGAACCACGCCAGGAGCTCCGCCGTGACCCCGACGCTTCCCCGGTAGGCGCCGTGGCCGAGCAACAGCTCCACGATCGGCTCGGCGAGGAGGGCGCACCCGACCGCGGACGGGACCATCACGAGCAGGAGGAGGCGGAGCCCTGCAGCGAACTGGCGGCGGAACCCGTTTGCATCAGCTCGGCTGGCAGAGCGGGCCATCTCCGGCTCGAACGTGGTCATCAGCGACACGGCGAACAGGCCGTAGGGGAGTTGGAAGATCATGAACGCGTACGTGTAGGCGGTGACCTCACCACTCGGCTCGAGGCCCGCAGCCAACGCGAGCACGATCGCCAGGGCGATCTGGTTCACCAGCGTGTAGGCGAGGGTCCACCCCGACAGCGAGAACACCTTCCGCACCGACCGGTGCCGCAGGTCGAAGTTCCAGCGAACGTGCACGCCCGCCTTGCGCAGCGACGGCCACAGCGCGACGGCCATGACCACGATGCCTGCCGTGGTGCCCGCCCCGAGCAGGGTCAGCAGCACGGGATCGTGCAAAACCGTTTGGGCCGAAGGAGCAGCTCCGCCGACGCGCCAGAAGGCGCCGAGCATGCACAACGCCACGAGGTTGTTGAGGCTCGGGACGAACGCGGGTGCGGTGAACGAACGCCGCGCGTTCAGCACGGCGCTCGCGAGCGCCGTGAGCCCGTAGAAGAGGATCTGCGGCAGGAACCAGCGAAGCAGCGGCACCCCGATCGCAAGGTTCGCGGCGCGCTGTGCGGGGTCGCTTCTCCACGTGTAGATCCGGAACAGCCACGGTGCCGCAAGCACCGCCACGACCGTCAATGCCGTCAGCGCGGTGACCAGCACGGTCAGGACCGCGCTCGTACCATCATCGTCGTCGCGGTGGAGGTGGTCGACGAAGACCGGGATCAACGTCGCCGAGAACACGCCGCCGAGCAGGAGGTCGTAGATCTGATTGGGGGTGGTGTTCGCGAGGTTGTAGCCCTGCGAGAGCGTTGCCCCGCCGAGCACGGCGGCGAGCGCGATGGTGCGGGCCATGCCCGTGATGCGGCTGAAGAGGGTGCCGAGCCCCACGATCGAGCTCGATCGCAGGAGCGCGCCCGTGGACGAGGCGGCGATGTGCGCCCCGTCGGGAGCGGGCGCCTCGGCGGCACCGTTACCTACGGCGGGCTGGGTTTCGAGCCCGGCGGGCGCGTCGTCGTGGGCGCCGCCGTTCATGGGTCCCGACGGTAGTTGCTGACGATCAGGCGATTGGGGGAACCGGTTCCCGCCACATCAGCCAAAGGCGCGGGCCCCCGCCGGGAAGGTCGTACGTGTCGGTGACGGTGAAGCCGTGACGTTCGTAGAAGGGGACGTTCGTCTCCTTCGAGGACTCCAGGTACGCGGGGAGGCCGTCGCGGTCGCAGCGGTCGAGGACCGGTCGCAGGAGCGCCGAGCCGACGCCCTTGCCTTGCTGGTCGGGGTCGGTTCCGAGCATCGCGAGATACCAGTGCGGCTCGGTCGGGTGGTGCTTCTCGACACCACCGAGTGCGGAGAGCGCCTTGGGAAGGCGGGTACCGAACAGCCCGAGCGATGCCGGGGTCAGGCCGGCGATCGTGGCGAGTGTGAACTTCCACCGGTTGGGCGGGGCCCACAACGCGACGCCGTGGGTGCCCTCCGTCGTCCAGGCGCTTCCCAGGTGGATGTGGTGGCGGGTCTCGGCCGAGAAGTAGCGGGCTGCCCGCGTCTCGAACAGGGCATGGCGGGGGCCGGTGAGCCACTGCCAGACCGGATCTGACAGAAAGGCTCGGGCGAGGGTGCTGCCCGCAGCTGGCAGGTCGGCGGGGATGACCGGCTGTACCGCGTGGGCGGGAGCCGTTCGGCGTGGAGCGTCCGTCATCGGCTCAGCTTCCCACCTGGTGCGGGCCGCGTGCATGCGGGGGTGAGGCCACCGCGGGCAAGGGGAAGGGCTTTGACGGCCGGTCGGTAGCATCGGGTCCATGTCCCTCGAGTGCCCTCCTGCTGACGCTGACGACCCCGCCCTCGTGTCGGACGCGACCGGCACGACGTCCGCTGGTGCATCCGACGCCGTGCGCGCCAGGGTTGCCGAGCTGGGGGAGCGGGCGAAGGCCGCCTCGCGCGTGTTGGCGCTTGCCGACACGGCCAGCAAGGACCGTGCCCTGCGTGCCGCAGCCGATCTGCTCGAAGCCCGTTCGACGGTGCTCCTTGCGGCGAACGCCGTCGACGTCGAGCGTGCCGCCGACGAAGGCGTGAGCCCGACGGTGGTCGACCGGCTTCGCCTCACCGACGCCCGTATCGCGGGGATGGCGAGCGGCCTGCGCCAAGTCGCGGCACTGCCTGACCCGGTGGGCGAGGTGCTCGACGGGTGGGTGCGTCCCAACGGGCTGCGCATCAGCCGGGTGCGTGTCCCGCTCGGGGTGGTCGCCATCATCTACGAGAACCGTCCGAACGTCACCTCCGACGCGGCGGGTCTGTGTCTCAAGTCGGGGAACGCGGCGTTTCTGCGGGGCTCCTCGGGAGCGATCTCGTCAAACCTTGCGATCGCCGAGGTGCTGTCCGAGGCCGTCGCCGGAGCCGGACTACCCGCCGACGCGGTCGTGCTCGTCGACGACACGAGCCGTGAGGCGGCGGTCGAGTTCATGCGCCTGCGCGCGGCAGTCGACGTGCTCATCCCGCGCGGTGGTCCGTCGCTCATCGCGTCGATCCTCGAGAACGCCACCGTGCCCTATGTGATCGACGGGGACGGCAACTGCCACGTCTACGTCGACGCATCCGCCGACCTCGACATGGCGGCGCGCATCGTCGTCAACGCCAAGATGCAGCGCCCATCGGTGTGCAACGCGGCAGAGACCCTCCTCGTACATCGCGACGTGGCCGACGTGTTCCTGGCGCGCATGGCGACAGAGCTTGAAGGTGTCGAGCTCGTGGCCGACCCCGTTGCGTGCACGCTCCTGCCGGGTGCCGCACCCGCTGGCGAGGCCGACTGGGCGACCGAGTTCCTCGACCTGAAGCTCGCCGTGAAGGTGGTCGGCGACCTCGACGAAGCCATCGCCCACATCACCCGATACAGCTCAGGTCACTCCGAGGCGATCGTCACCAGCGATCTCGTCGCAGCCGATCGCTTCACGCGCGAGGTCGACGCCGCAGCGGTGTTGGTCAACGCGTCGACGCGCTTCGTCGACGGGGAAGAGTTCGGCTTCGGTGCCGAGATCGGCATCAGCACGCAGAAGCTGCACGCCCGGGGCCCGATGGGGCTGGCGCAGCTCACCACCGCCAAGTTCGTGGTGCGCGGCGACGGTCAGGTCCGGGGCT
>CAZUMJ010000019.1:20959-29964 GCA_964621605.1 uncultured Iamiaceae bacterium
TGGAACCCGCTTGACCGGGGAGTCAAGTCGCCCGATAGCCTGCGACGATGGCCTACCGATTCGAGTCGCTCGCCGCTGTCCGTGAGTCCCTTCGGGGTGTGGACTACCTCGCCGATGACGGCATCGCGGGCATCGTTCACCTGGCCGACCGCCTGGGCAAGCCGGTGCTGGTCGAAGGCCCCGCCGGTACGGGCAAGACGCAGCTCGCCAAGTCGGTCGCCGAGATCACCGGCGCGCGCCTCATCCGGCTGCAGTGCTACGAGGGGCTCGACGAGTCCAAGGCGCTCTACGAGTGGAACTACAAGAAGCAGCTCCTGCGCATCCAGGCCGAGCGCAACACCGACGGCACCTGGGAAGACCTCGAGTCCGACATCTTCTCCGACGACTTCCTGCTGACCCGGCCGCTCCTCGAAGCGATCCGGGCAGACGACCCCGTGGTGCTGCTGATCGACGAGGTCGACCGGGTCGAGGTCGAGACCGAGGCGCTGCTGCTCGAGATCCTCTCCGACTATCAGGTGTCGATCCCCGAGTTGGGCACGCTCACCGCGAAGCAGATCCCGCTCGTGTTCCTCACCTCCAACAACACGCGCGAGCTCTCCGAGGCGCTCAAGCGGCGCTGCCTGTTCCTCCACATCGACTACCCCGACATGGAGCGCGAGAAGCAGATCGTGCTCACCAAGGTGCCGGGCATCACCGAGGCGTTGGCCGACGAGGTGGCTCGCATCGTGCGATCCATCCGCCAGCTCGAGCTCAAGAAGGCGCCGTCGGTGTCGGAGACGCTCGACTGGGCGCGCACACTCATGCTGCTCGGGGTCGAGCACGTCGACGGCGAGACGGCAGTGCAGACGTCGAACATCCTGCTCAAGTACCAGTCCGACATCGCGAAGGCCGCGAAGGAACTGGTCGACAACGCCCAGGGCATGAAGGCGTTCGCCCCCGGCCCGAAGTAGCACCGTGGCAGACGACCCGACGGCAACGGCCGACCCGATGGGTACGGCCACGACGGGCGGACCCATGCTCGACCTGCTCGGTGGGTTCATCACCGAACTGCGCGAGGCCGGGCTCCCGGTGAGCCTCACCGAGAACCTCGACGCCATGCAGGCGGTGCAGCACATCCCGCTCGACGACCGTGAGGCGTTCAAGTACGCGCTCGCCGCCACGCTTGTCAAGAACCAGGCGCACTGGCGCAGCTTCGAGACCATCTTCGAGGTGTACTTCTCGTTGCGCGGCGCGAGCTGGCAGGTCGGCGACGACGAACACGCCCACGAGCTCGACGACCTGCTCGAAGAGCTCGCAGGGCAAGGCGACCAGGGTCGAGAGGGCAACAAGGGTGCCGGTGGCGGCGGTGAACCGCTCACGCCCGAACAACTCGCCGAGTTGCTGTACCAGGCGTTGCGCAGCGGCGACGAAGCCATGCTGCGCGCCATCGCCCGTCAAGCGGTGCGTCGCTTCGCCGGGATGGAGCCCGGCCGGCCTGTCGGTGGCACCTACTACCTGTACCGCACGCTTCGGAACCTCGACCTCGACGCGGTCCTCGAACGGCTCATGCAGAACGAGCGTCGCGGCGACACGCCACCCACCGCGCTCGAGGAGCGCCTCGAGCGCGACGAGTACCAGACCCGCATCGACCGCCTGCGCAAAGAGGTCGAGGCTGAGATCCGCCGACGCCTGGTGGCCGATCGAGGCGTCGAGGCGATGGCGCGCACGCTGCGCAAGCCGTTGCCCGAAGACGTCGACTTCATGCACGCCAGCCGTGACGAGATGGTCAACCTGCGCAAGGCGTTGCAGCCCCTCGCTCGGCGGCTGGCCGTGCGCCTCGCCCGCAAGCGACGCCACGGACGGCGCGGCCCGCTCGACTTCCGCGCCACCGTGCGCCACTCGCTCAGCTACGGCGGCGTGCCCGCAGACCCGCAGTTCCGCTACCCGCGCCCGGCGAAGCCGGAGATCTTCGTGGTGGCCGACATCTCAGGGTCTGTGGCGTCGTTCGCCCGGTTCACGCTGATGCTCGTGCACGCCATCGCGAGTCAGTTCTCGAAGGTCCGGTCGTTCGTGTTCATCGACGGCATCGACGAGGTGAGCCGCTTCTTCGACGGCGTCGAGGACGTGAGCGAGGCGGTGCACCGGGTGAACACCGAGGCCGACGTCGTCTGGGTCGACGGTCACTCCGACTACGGCCACGCCTTCGAGGTGTTCTGGGAACGGTGGGGCCGGGAGGTCGGCCCGCGCACCACCGTGCTGCTACTCGGGGACGCGCGCAACAACTACCACGCATCCAGCTCGTGGGTGGTGAAGGAACTGCGACACCGGGCTCGCCACGTCTACTGGCTCAACCCCGAGCCGCGCTCCTACTGGGACACGGGCGACTCGATCGTGGGGGAGTACGGCGTGCACTGCGACGGCGTCTACGAATGTCGCAACCTCCGCCAGCTCGAGCGCTTCGTCGAGAAGCTCGCGTAGCGTCGCCGAGCTCGCGCCAGGCGACCGGCCAGCGCGCCTTCCCTGATGCGGTGGCGCTCCGGCGGCTCGTTGCGGTGGCACCTGAGGGCTACGGGTGTGGCGTGTGCGGCTCGCCTGAGAGCGGGGACCCTGCACGACCCCGCTGCGCGGCCGCGCCGCCCGCTGGGGCGGCGAGGGCTCCGGTGCGCACCGCACGTGCCGCGCTCAGCGTGCCGGCGGTGTTCACCAACGACACGTGCGAGAACGCCTGGGGGAAGTTGCCGAGCATGCGCTTGGCGCGTGGGTCGTACTCCTCCGCGAGGAGGCCCACGTCGTTGCGGAGGTCGAGCAGGCGTTCGTAGAGATCTGTCGCTTCCTGCAGACGGCCATGGAGCGCGTAGTTGTCCGCGAGCCAGAACGAGCACATGAGAAACGCGCCCTCGTCGCCCGCGACGCCGTCGGTGCCCGCAGACGTGTCGTAGCGGTGCACGAAACCGCCGTCGCACAGCTCGGCTTCGATCGCCGCGACGGTGGCACGCACCCGAGGGTCGTGCGCGGGGAGGAAGCCGACGAGCGGGACGAGCAACAGGCTGGCATCCAGGCTGGTGGACCCGTACGACTGCACGAACGCCCCACGGTGATCGACACCATGGGCGAGGACGTCCGCGTGGATCTCGGCGCGCAGTCGCTTCCAGTCGTCGACGGGACCGTCGGCGCCAAGTTGTTCGACGGTGCGCACCGCTCGATCGACGGCAACCCACGCCATCACCTTCGAGTGGGTGAAGTCGCGCCGCCCGCCGCGCACCTCCCAGATGCCGTCGTCGGCGTCACGCCAATGATCCGCGACGAACGTGAGCAGGTTCTGTTGGAGGCGCCACGCCTGCGGATCTTCGGGCAGGCCGAGCAGGCGAGCCTGGTGGAGGGCGTCGAACAGCTCGCCGTACACGTCGAGCTGGAACTGCCCGTGTGCGGCGTTGCCGATGCGTACCGGGCTCGAGCCCTCGTAGCCGGGTAGCCAGTCGAGCTCGAGCTCGGTGAGGCGCCGCTCACCGCCGGGCCCGTACATGATCTGCAGCTGGTCAGGTCGACCTGCAACTGCCCGCAGGAGCCAGTCGCGCCAGGCGCTCGCCTCGGAGGTGAAGCCCGCGTTCAGCAACGCCATGAGGCTGAACGTGGCGTCGCGGAGCCAGCAGTAGCGGTAGTCCCAGTTGCGGCTTCCGCCGATCTCCTCAGGAAGGGATGCGGTTGCGGCCGCCACCAGACCGCCGGTCGGGGCATGGGTGAGCCCTTTGAGGACGACGAGCGACGAGCGCACGATGTCGGCGTAGTCGCCCTGGTAAGAGCATGCCGCTACCCACGACTGCCACCACTCCTCGGTGGTGGCGACCGCGGTCACCGCGTCGATGGGCAGCGGCGGGGTTTCGTCCGAAGGGAACCAGGTCAGGTTGAACGGCACCCGGTCTCCGGCTCGGACCGTGAACGTGCCGACCGTCGCGTAGCCCTCGCCGTGGACGTCGATCGGCGTCGTGAAGCGCAGCGCCTCGGGGCCGGCGACGGCCACGAGACCGCCCGCGACGCGGTGCACCCACGGCACGATGGACCCGTAGTCGAAGCGGACCGTGAGGTGGTGGCGCATCGGCACCGTGCCGCTTCGGCCCTCCACCACGCGGATCAGGTCGAGCCGTCCGTCGCGTGGGGGGAGGCAGTCGATGACCGCCACGCTTCCGTCGTCGGTGTGGAAGACCGTCTCGAGCACGAGGCTGTCGCCGCGGTAGCGACGCTCCACCCTGCGGACCGGCGCGACCGGGGCGAGCTGCCAGCGTCCGTTGTCGGGTGTGCCCAGGAGTGCCGCGAAGCACGCGGGGGAGTCGAAGCGCGGAAAGCACAGCCAGTCGATCGACCCGTCGGTTCCTACGAGGGCCGCGGTTTGGGTGTCGCTCAGCAGCGCGTAGTCCTCGATGCGGCAGGCCATGGCTCCGGTCTAGTTGCCGGGGAGCGTGCGCGGGCCGCGCGCCGTCGCAGGCAGCGGACGGTGTGCGCAGTGGTGGTGAGTGCGGGAACAGTGCAGGCTCCGTGGTGCGTGCGGTGTGGGTAGCCTGACCGCCCGCACGGTCCTCTCTGCGAACGGAAGTCACCATGTCGACTACCCCACCGGTTGGTTCTCACGGTTCGGCCGCGGGCGTCCTTGCCGGACGCAGCGCGCTCGTCACCGGCGGCGGGAGCGGTATCGGCCTTGCCTGTGCGCATGCGCTGCTTCGTGACGGTGCTGCGGTGACGATCGCCGGTCGCTCCGCCGACCGCCTCGAAGCTGGCGCTGCAACGTTGCGGGCCGCCGCTCCCGACCCGGGTCTCGTGGCGACCGTCGTGTGCGACGTCGTCGACGAGGAGCAGGTCCGCGCGGCGGTCGCGGCCGCCGAGGCACACGGCGGCGGCCTACACGTCGCGGTGGCCTCGGCTGGGACCGGGGCAGTGGCACCCGTGGTGACACAGCCGTTGGCAGAGTTTCGCCAGGTGCTCGACACGAACCTCGTCGGTACGTTCCTGACGGTGAAGCACGCGGCACGGGCGATGGTGCGTGCCGGAGGCGGTTCGATCGTTGCGATCTCGTCGCTGGCCGGGCGCACGGTGCACGCCTGGATGTCGGCCTACGGCGCCTCGAAGGCAGGCATCGACCTGCTGGTGCGCAACGCGGCCGACGAGCTCGGGGCGTCGGGCGTTCGAGTCAACTCGGTACAGCCGAGCCTTGTCGAGACCGAGCTCGTTGCGATCCCGATGGGTGACCAGGCGCTGCTCGACTCGTACCTCACGAACATGCCGGTCGCCCACGTCGGCCAGGCTGACGAGATCGCAGACGTGGTGCGCTTCCTGGCTGGGCCCGAGTCGCGGTGGGTCACCGGGGTGTGCCTCCCCGTCGACGGCGGGCACCACCTTCGCCGTGGCCCTGACTACGGCGGCATCACGCGCTTCCTGTACGGCGACGAGTCCACGGAGCCGGGGTACCTCGGGGCCGACTGACGAGACGAGCGCACACCCGTCGCGTCACGGGACAAGCGCACACCGGTCGCGTCACGAGAGAAGCGCACACCCATCGCGTCACGCGACGTGCGTGCCGGAAGCGAGGCGCTGACGCGTCTGCCCCGCGCGTGGTCAGCCCGTGTAGGTGGGCGCTGCGGGGAGCGGCTGGGCCACCGGGGCGACCGCCGGTGGCGTGGTGGGGGCCACCGTGGCCGGTGGGGTGGCGGGCGGCGCGGGCGTCGTGACGCACGGGGCCATGGCCTGTCCGTCGAGGTCGCGGCCCGGCACGCCAGCCTCAGCCGTCGGGAAGGTGTTCGCCGTCGGTCCGCCCGTGACGGCCGCGTCGACGGCCGCCAGGAACGCCTGGTGGCTCCACCCTTCCGGAGGCCGTGTGCCCTGGCCGGGCACGATGTTGCTCGGCGGGTAGTGGCTGAACAGGTTGGGGGAGGCGATCGGGTCGCACTCGCTCTTCACGTAGTCGCCGTTGCGGGCGATGACCATGTCGAGCGACGGGATGATGTAGATGAACTGCCCGTCGAACCCGTTGGCCATGTAGACGGTGCCCATCCCCGGCGCGGAGGTGATCCACCACTGATAGCCGTACTGCCCGTTCGAGAGTGCGGTGGGGGTGAGCGAGTCGGTGACCCAGCTTGCGGGCACCACCTGCTGGCCGTTCCAGTTGCCGCCGTTCAGGTAGAGCAGCCCGAAGCGCGCGAAGTTGCGGGTGGTGGTGTCGAGGCAGCAGTACGTGAGGGTGTGGTTGTCGGCATCGCGCCACCACTCGACCTGCTTCGCGCCGATGGGGTCGAACAGCACCTGGCGGGCATAGGCGTCGGCTGGCATGCCCGTGGCTTGTTGGATCACCTGTGACAGCAGCATCGCGTCGCCGCTCGAGTAGGCCCAGCGGGTCCCTGGCGCGACCTCGTACGGGCGGTTCTTCGCGTAGTCGAGCTCGTCGGGTTGGAGCAGCATCTGGATGATGTCCGACGTCGCGGCGGTCGACGGGGTGTAGTCCTCGTCCCATTTCAGGCCGGATTCCATGTGCAGCACTTGGCGCAGGGTCATGGTCGCCTTGGGCGTGCCGATCCACTCCGGGAAGTAGGTCGTCATCGGGACGTCGACGCTCGGGATCTTGCCTTGCGCGATGGCGATGCCGATCAGCGCGCTGGTGAAGCTCTTGCCCACCGACCAACTGGCCGACCACGAGCGGGGGCCTTCACCCGGCGCGTACCACTCGGCCACGAGGCGACCGCCTCTGATGACGACGACGCCTTGGGTGTGGAAGGCGGGGTCGAACGCGTACGCCCGTGCCGCGTCGAGGAGCGTGCCGTCGAGACCTTCTTCTGACGGTGGCGCAACCTGCCAGCCGTTGTCGACCGTGTCGGAGCGAAGCGTGACCGGGCGCTGCGCTTGTGAGGCCGCCCCGGCGGTGGGGGCGAGGATGCCCACGCCCAGCAACCCGCACGCGACCGTGGAGATCAGTGCCCTGCGCGTACGGCCGCTGTGTGCAGTCGTGTGTGGTCGGGCGGGCGTCTGGGGGCCTCGGCTGAGCGGGATGCCCGTGGAAGGATCGGTGCCCTTGCCCCGACGGAATGCAGTCATGGTGTGACAGGTCCCCCGTGATCGACGCGGCTCGCGCACGCTGCGCGGTGCGGCTGGAACCCGCACCCTACCAGTGATGAACGACAGTGTTCTTCAGTAGGTGGGTGGAGCCCGCTACCGGAAGCCGTAGTCGACGGCGTCGTGGTCATGGCGGAATCCGATGCGTCGATACACCCCGTTCGAGACCGGGTTCGACTGATCTGCGTAGAGCATGACGCGCGCCGCGCCGGCCTCGAACGCGCCGGTGGCCGCGGCGCTCGTCACGGCCGCGGCGTAGCCGTGCCCGCGCTCGTCTGGCGGTGTGAACACGGGGCCGATGCGAGCGGTGTCGTGCACGATGGCACCACACGCCGCCATCGCGACCGGGTGGGCGTCGGTTCCCGCGGACCACAGCCAGATCTCGCCCGCCTCGACTCTTCGGCGTGCGAGTGCAAGCGGGTCTTCTTCGGGGTCGCTCGGGATGGCTTCCGCATGGAACGCGTGCAGCCAGTCGGCCAGCAGGTCGACATCGTCCAGCTGCGCCAGCGAAGCGCGCCCCTGCACTGCCTGGGGGGCGACGAGCGCGCCGGGGCCGTCGAGGACGTGCGCGTGGTGGGCGATCTGCAGCTCTGCGTCCACGCCGTTCAGCTCGCACCACCGCGCCGCGAACGTCTCTGCGGCGCGCTGCTCCGCCGTGACGCCTGGGAGCACCTCGCCGAACCAGTGGAGCACCTCGGCGCACTCCCTGACCGCGCCGTCAGGCTGGCGCGTGCAGAACAGGTTGTAGGCGTCCGCACGCATCGCCGCCCCGACGGGAGAGTGCGACTGCAGCGCGCAGAGCCAGAGGTCCTCAGGCTGCTGCACGCGCCCGCCGCTCAACGTCCGCTCCAACACGGTGGCGATCACGTTGCCGGAGACAGGTTCCGCGCGCAGTACACCCGCGACCTGCCTGGCATAGATGGGGAGGTCCAACATGCAACTGATCGCCATCGGTGGAGTGTGGCCTATGACCGGTAGCATCTGCGACCAAGTATCGGTGCGGGGGGCACTGACGACCGGGGGTGCGACGTGAAGTTCGGAATCATCTACGCGAACACGATGCGATTCGCGGACCGAGACGGGCTCGTCGAGTTGGCCCAGGGCGCCGAGGCAGCCGGGTTCGAGTCGGTCTGGACCGTCGAGCACGCGGTCTTCCCCGACGACTACACGAGCGAGTACCCCTACGACCCCAGCGGCAAGATGATCATGGCCGCCGACACGAACCTGCCCGATCGGCTCATCTGGCTCGCCTGGGTGGCGGCTTGCACGACTCGGTTGCGTATCGGCACCGGCATCTTGATCCTTCCGCAGCGCAACCCGCTGGTCCTGGCGAAGACGCTGTCCACGCTCGACGCGCTCTCCGCAGGGCGTGTCGAGCTCGGCGTCGGCGTGGGTTGGCTGCGCGAGGAGTTCGCCGCGCTCGGTGTCCCGTTCGACGACCGGGCGGCGCGCACCGAGGAGCACATCGCCGTCCTCAGAGCACTCTGGGACGGCGACCATGCGGAGCACCACGGCGAGCGTTTCGATTTCGCCGGGGTGAGCGTGAACCCCAAGCCCGCACGGGGCAGAGTGCCGATCCACATCGGTGGACACAGCGTTGCGGCGGCGCGTCGAGCCGGCCGCATCGGCGATGGGTTCTTCCCTGCCAAGGGGAACTTGCGGGAGCTGATCGACATCATGCGCCAGACCGCGGCCGATGCCGGTCGTGACCCCGACGCGATCGAGGTCACCTCGGGCAGCGTGGAGGTCTTCGGGTCGGACCCGGTCGGTGCCGTGCAGGAGTTGCGCGACCAAGGCGTCGATCGCGTCGTCGTGCCGGCGTTCCTCCACCTGAAGGACCCCGCCACCTCGCTCGCCGCCTTCGGTGAGAACGTCATCGGCCCCAGCCAGCGCTAACGCTGCAGCCCGCGCCCGCCGGCGCGTCGGTTGCGCGC
>CAZUMJ010000019.1:30064-59298 GCA_964621605.1 uncultured Iamiaceae bacterium
GTCAGACGTGGAGGCCGCACTCCGTCTTCGCCTGCCCACGCCACCGTCCGGCACGTGGGTCTTCCCCCGGCGCCACCGGGGTCGTGCACGGCAAGCAGCCGATCGACGGGTAGCCCTGCGTTTGCAGCGGATTCACCGGAACGTCGTGGTCTTCGATGTACCCGGCGAGGTCGTCGTCGGTCCACGCCGCGATCGGGTTGACCTTCACGAGCCCACGGCGGTCGCGTCCCAGGATCGGAGCGTCCGCCCGCGTTGCGGCCTCGGCGCGGCGCAGGCCACTCAGCCACGCGTCCTTCGTGGCGAGCGCCCGATCGAGCATGGCGACCTTCGCCTCGGAGCAGCAGGTCGGCTGTTGCGTCCACAGAGGCGGGTCGCTGCGGGGGACCGTGAGCAGGTGCAGGTTCAGGGCGTAACGGCGCCGCACCACCTCGACGGTTTGGAGCGTCTCGGGGAAGTGGTAGCCGGTGTCGATGAAGATCACCTCGATGCCCGGGTCGACCTTGGTTGCGAGGTCGATCAGCACGGCGTCGGTCATCGACGCGGTGAGGGCGAGGCGCGGGCCGAACGTGTCGACCGCCCAGCGGATGATCTGCGACGCCGGCGCGTGTGCGAAGCGGTCGTTCAGCGCCGCCAGCTCGTCATCGGTGATCTCGGGCCGAGCGGACATGCCCCCAGGATCGCAAATCCCGACTAGATCAGTCAACTTTTAGCGGCGAGGCGTAGCACGGCTCGGATACCGAAGCCCAGCACGTCAGCCCAGCACGTCAGCGCAGGAGCTCGGCGACCCGGAACGCCAGGTCGACCGATTGGCGCCCGTTGAGCCGCGGGTCGCACATCGTCTCGTAGCGCTCCGGCAGGTCCGCGGCAGAGATGTCGTCGGTTCCGCCAAGGCACTCGGTGACGGCATCGCCGGTCAACTCGACATGCACCCCACCCGGCCAGGTGCCCACCGAGCGGTGGGCCGCAAAGAACCCGGCGATCTCGGAGACGATGTCTTCGAAGCGTCGCGTCTTGTGACCGTTCTCGGTGAACGTGTTGCCGTGCATCGGGTCGCACGCCCACACCACCGGGTGGCCGGCATCGCGCACCGCCCGAAGCAGCGGCGGCAACGCCTCCTCGATGCGACCGGCGCCCATGCGGGTGATGAGCGTGAGCCGCCCCTCGACGCGGTCGGGGTTGAGGGCCTCGCAGAGCGCCAGCACCTCGTCGGCGGTCGCCGTGGGCCCGACCTTGCAGCCGAGCGGGTTCTGCACACCGCGCAGGAACTCGACGTGGGCACCATCGAGCTGGCGGGTGCGCTCGCCGATCCACAGCAGGTGACCGGAGCAGTCGTACCAGCCGTCGGTCAGCGAATCTTGCCGGGTCAGTGCCTCTTCGTAGCCGAGGACGAGGGCCTCGTGGCTGGTGAAGAAGTCGACCTCGTGGAGGCCGGGGTGCGACATCGTGTCGACGCCGCATGCCCGCATGAACCGGAGGGCCCTGTCGATCTCGTCGGCAACCTGTTCGTAGCGCACGCCCTGGCCGCTGGTGCGGACGAACTCTTGGTTCCACTGGTGCACGCGAGCGAGATCGGCGAAACCCCCCTTGGTGAACGCCCGCACGAGGTTCAAGGTCGCGGCCGACTGGTGGTACGCCTCGACGAGGCGCTGTGGGTCGGGGGTGCGGGCCGCTGCAGTGAACTCGACGTCGTTGACGATGTGTCCACGGAACGACGGCAGCTCGACCCCGTCGACCATCTCGGTCGGGGAGGATCGGGGCTTGGCGAACTGGCCGGCGATGCGCCCGACCTTCACGACCGGCACGCCGGATGAGTAGGTCAGCACCACGGCCATCTGCAGGATGACGCGCAGCTTGTCGCGGATGGTGTCGGCCCGGAATGCTTCGAACGATTCCGCGCAGTCGCCCGCCTGCAACAGGAATGCCTCGCCTCGCGCGACGGCGCCGAGATGCTCGGTCAGGGCACGGGCCTCACCGGCGAACACCAGCGGTGGCATGGAACCGAGTTGCTTCACCGCTCGGTCGAGCGCGCCCGGATCGGGCCAGTCCGGCTGCTGGGCTGCGGGGAACGCGTGCCAGGAACCGGGTGTCCAGGTGGAGGAGGTCACGACGTAAGCGTGGCGGCTGGAGGTCGGCGACGCAAAGCAGATCCGCCCACGGGGGTCGTCAGGCCGCGGTGGCCCGCGCCTCGGCCTCGGCGCGCACCGCGCTGACCGCACGCTTGACGAGACGGCGTGCCGCCTCGGCGGTCACGCCGAGCTCCTCGCCCACCTCGCGGTAGCTGCGGCGCCGACCATCGTTGATGCCGAAGCGCTGCTCAACCGCATACCGCGCCCGGTGATCGAGCACGTCGAGCAAGTCGGTGACCATGGACTGCTCAGCCTCGGCAAGGACGATGTCTTCGGGGGTGGGCTTGTCGTCGGCGATCAGGTCGACGAGCTCGTTGCTGTCGTCGTCGCCGATCGTGCGGTCGAGGGAGGTGGGGGTAGCAAGACGGTGAAGACGGGAATGGTCGTCGTCGAGCTCGTCCGCGTCGCCCGACACCTGGCGGAGGGCGGCGCGCAGGCTGGCGGAGCGATCGCCTGGCAAGCGCACAAGGCTCGCCTTCTGGTCGAGGGCACGCCCGATCGCCTGGCGAATCCAGAAGGTGGCGTAGGTGGAGAACTTGAAGCCCTTGCGCCAGTCGAACTTGTCGACGGCGTGCTCGAGCCCGAGGTTGCCCTCCTGCACGAGGTCGAGCAGGTCCATCGAGGGGGGGAGCGGGTAGCGGCGCGCGACGCTCACGACGAGGCGGAGGTTGGCGCGGATGAAGCGGTCTTTCGCTGCGGCGGCCTTGGCGTCGGCACGGCGTAGCTCGGTGGAGTCTTCGCCGGCAGCCAGCCGGGCGCGGGCGGCGACGCCCGCCTCGATGACCTGGGCGAGCTCTCGCTCCTCGGCGGCCGTCAGCAAGGCCACGGCGCCGATCTCGTTCAGGTACTGGCCGACAGAATCGCTCATGGTTTCTCCTCGGACGGCCGGTCGACCGTCTTGATCCCGAGTGACGAGCCGCACCGGTTCGGAGACCCCCGCCGAGGCGGTCCAAGGGGGTTCGATCCCAAGGAGTGTGACTCGCTAAGTTGCAACCGTGTTCGAGCCCTATTTGCTTCCGGAAAATCCGGTGACGTCGGTCACCGACTGGGTTGCCATTGGGGGTGGAAAGGGCATCGCGAAGGCGCTTGAGATCGGTCCGCAGGCGACCATCGACGTGATCCTCGCCTCGGGGCTTCGAGGTCGAGGCGGTGCCGGCTTCCCGGTCGGGCGCAAGTGGGCGTCACTGCGCGAGACCGCAGCAGGCGGGCAGTGCTTCGTGGTGTGCAACGGCTCCGAGGGGGAGCCGGGAACCTTCAAAGACCGCGCGCTCCTGCGCCGCAACGCATTCCAGCTGGTTGAGGGTGCCGCGATCGCTGCGTTCGCCATCGGTGCGAAGCATGCCTTCATCGGCCTAAAGGCGAAGTACACCCAAGAGCACGAAAACCTGAACCACGCGATCACCGAGATGACCGCGGCAGGCCTCACGGCAGGCATCCCGATCACCGTCGTGCCCGGGCCCGACAGCTACCTGTTCGGTGAAGAGACCGCGCTCCTGCAGACGATCCAGGGCGAGTCGGCTGCCCCCCGCCTGTTCCCGCCGTACATCCAGGGCATCTTCGCGTCCGCACCCAACATCGACTGGTCGGCGATGCCGTCCGAGCACCTCGACCGAAGCTTCGACGACCCGAGCCCCACCCTGGTGAACAACGTCGAGTCGCTGTCGACGGCGGCGCACATCCTGCATCGGGGAGCCGAGTGGTTCCGCTCGATGGGAACCGCGGCGACCCCGGGCAACGGCATCTGCACCATCGTCGGCGACGTCGTCGCCCCCGGTGTGGCCGAGGTCGAGATGGGCACCCCGCTCGGCGAGATCATCGAGCGCGTCGGCGGCGGCATGCAGCCGGGGCGTAAGGTCAAGGCGATCCTCTCGGGCATCTCGAACCCGGTGATGACAGACAAGTTCCTCGACGTCCCGCTCTGCTTCGACGCGTTCCGCGCTGCCGGCTCTGGCATCGGTTCGTGCGGCTTCATCATCTACGACGACACGACGAGCGCCGTCGAGATCGCCCAGATCTGCTCGCGGTGGCTGTCCGTCGAGTCATGCGGGCAGTGCAACGCCTGCAAGACGGGCACGATGGCCATCACCGCGCTGCTCGAGAAGCTGCAAGCCGGCGAGGGCGACTTCAACGACGTCCAGACCATCGGCGGGCGCCTTCTGCGTGTCACCGACGCCAACCGTTGCTTCCTCCCCCAGCAGGAGCAGATCGTCACCGCGAGCCTGCTTCGCACGTTCCCCGAGGACTTCCTCGAGGTCGCCGATGGCAAGCCGGTGAACGTGCGTGGTCTGATGCCGCCGAAGCTGGTCGACATCGCCGACGGCAAGCAGGTCCTCGACGAGCACTGGCGCCTCAAGCGCACCGACTGGAGCTACGAGGACATCGGTGTCTCCACCGGCGTGTATCGCACCGAGTAGCGCGCGGTGTCGCCCGCATCGGGTGTCGCTCCACGCCGCATCGGTGTCTTCGGCGGCACGTTCGATCCGCCCCACGTCGGCCACCTGGTTGCGGCGGTCAACGTCCGTCATGCCTTGCGGCTTGACGTGGTGCTGCTCGTGGTAGCAGCGGTGCCGTGGCAGAAGGAGGGCACTCGGCGCATCAGCCCAGCGGACGATCGTCTGGCCATGGTGCAGGCGGCGGTTGCCGGGGTAGACGGCCTCGAGGCATCCGACCTCGAGCTCCGTCGTGGCGGCGCCTCCTACAGTGCCGACACGCTCGCCGAGCTGCACGCCGAAGAACCCGACGCGGCGCTCTTCCTGGTGCTGGGAAGCGATGCGGCAGCAGGGCTCGCCACCTGGGAGCGCGTCGAGCAGGTGCAGGAGTTGGCTGAGCTCGTGGTCGTGGAACGCCCATCCCGCGCTGAGGCGGGTGTGCCGCCCGAAGGATTCGTCGTGCACCGTGTCGAGACGCCGCACCTCGAGGTGTCGAGCACCGATCTCCGGGAGAGGGTTCGAGACGGACGTCCGCTCGAGTACCTGCTGACCCCCGCGGTCATCTCGTGCATCGAACAGCGCCGGCTCTATTCTGAGGGCGAATGAACTCGCAGTCCGGCGGCGGCTCCGCGCATGACGACCACGGAGACGCGTTCGCGCTGCCCGATGCGATACCGCCAGAGGGCGACGACGACTTCGATCCGCAGCTGACCCTTCCTGCCCTGTCGCGCCGGGCGGACGACTCGGGGTCGATCCCGGCATGGGATCGCATCGACGACCTCCACGACCTGACCTCCCCCGATTCGACGGGACAGCCCGGAGGCTTCATCGCTGCCCCCTGGAAGTCCGCCCCGGACCAGCCGGGCACGCCGCTGCCACCGTCGAGTCCACCTCCGGCGCCGCGTCGATCGCCAGACGTTCGCCGGACTCGGCAAGCGGCGCCCCCCGAGCATCGACACGCGGCGCCCGCTGGCGCACCACCACCGCTCGACCTCTCGCGTGTCACGAACCTCTCGCCCGCGCCCGCGCCCTCGATCGCGCCTTACGCTCCCGATGCTCCGACTGGGCCAGGCCCGGGCGAGGCAGCGAGTTCGAGCGGCGCGCCGGTGGCCCTCGGTGATGACGTAATTGTGGGCGGTGGGGCTGCGCTCACAGCCGCGCGACGGGTGCTGCCACCGGGCGAGGAGCCCGCGCGCGAGGTGCTCGGCGGTGAGGTCGTCGCGACAGACGCGCAGCTGGCGCGGCGACGGCGGAAGGAGCGCAACGACCGTCATTGGCGCAAGCGCCGGCTCCGATCGATGACTGCGACCATCGCGGTGCTGATGCTGTTGGTTCCGATCCTCGGCTGGACTGGCTTCCGCTACCTGGCGACGAGCAAGAACGGAACGGTGTTGACCCGCAACCACGGCCCCGCGGACCCGGGCTATCGGGCGCTCGTGACCACCACTCCCACGATGCTGGTCGCACAGCACAACGCGGTTGGCGCCCTCACCTCGCTGACCCTGCTCTCGCTGAGCGGCGCATCGGAGCACGGTGGGGCGCTGGTCCAGATCCCGGTAGACACGTTGCTCGCGACACCCGAACCGGGGGTGCGGAGCCTTGCCGAGGCCTATGCCTCGGGCCGTATGCCGCGCCTCCGGCAGGCCGTCGCATCGGTGCTCGGCATCGGCATCGACGAGGTGATCGACCTCGACCCGTCGCGCCTCAGCGCGTTGGTGGCTCCTGTCGCACCCGTGCCATTCAGGAATCCGATCGAGGTGACGTTGCCCGGCGGGCGCACGCTTCCGGAAGGCGACACCCAGCTGACCTCTGACGAGTTTGCGCAGTACATGGCGACGACGGCGCCCGGCGAGACAGACCTTGCGCGCATCACGCGCAACGTCTCGCTGTGGAAGGCATGGTTCGCAGCGGTGGCCGGTTCGTCCGACCCGGCATCGGTCCCGGGCGAGGCGACAGCCGGGATCGGTCGGTTCGTACGAGGGCTCGCGGCAGGAGCGGTGACCGATCAGACCCTGCCGCTGCTCCCGTCGACCGATGCGGGCATCCGAGCAGATCCGACACTCGTCGCCCTCATGATCAGCGAGGTCGTTCCGTATCCGGTTGCCGCGACCCCTGGTCAGCGCGTGCTCGTCCGCGTGCTCAGCAGCCGACCGGGCACGCCAGTCGCTTCAAGCGTTCTGCAGCGTCTCGTGTTCGGGGGCGCGCAGATCGCCGAGCTCGGCAATGCGGATCAAACCGGGGGCCTGGCGACGGTGGTGCAGTACGTCGACCCCGGCATGGCTGACGAGGCGAAGCGTCTCCTTGCCCTGCTCGGCCTCGGACAGACTCGCCTGGTGCCAGATCGTGGTGACGCCGTCGGCATCACCATCACGGTCGGAAGCGACCTCCTCGATCGCCCGCCCGGTCCGCTCACGGCCGCGGACGTGGGACGTTGAGCGGCGGGAGCTCGCCTGCGGGCGGGCCTGACGGTGCGTCGGTGTCGGCTCGGGGATCGAACTGGGCGGGGGACGCGGACGTGCTGGCGTGGGCACGAGCGGCGGCCGTCGCGGCGGACGCCAAGCAAGGACGTGAGCCGATCGTGCTCGCCGTCGGTGCAGTGCTCGGCATCACCGACTACTTCGTGATCACCTCGGCGTCGAACCACCGACTCGTGCGCACCATCGCAGAAGAAGTTGAGCGTGCCGTGGTCGCTGCCGGCGCCCCGCCGCCACGGACCGTCGAGGGCGTCGACGACTTCCGGTGGGTCCTTCTCGACTTCGGGGTGCTCGTCGTGCACGTCTTCGACGAGGAGGCTCGCGTGTTCTACGACCTGGAGCGGCTCTGGGGTGACGTCGAGCGTGTCCCGTGGGTTGACGGCGCCACCTGACCCGCCGGCGTACCCCTCGGGGAGGGCGTGCTCCTAGAGCGGAAGCGAGCCGGTCGCCGCGTTCGTGCTCCCGGTGTCTCGGTAGGCCGAGATCGTGCGCTCCGCGATGCGCATCTGGTGCACCTCGTCGGCGCCGTCCGCGAATCGGGCCCAGCGGGCGTGCTGGAACATGTTCGCAAGAGGCGTGTCCGTCGAGTAGCCGAGCGCACCGTGCACCTGGATCGACCTGTCGATGATGCGGTTCAGGGCATTCGCCACGAAGTGCTTGGCCATCGACACCTCCGTCCGGAAGTCGTCGCCCCTGTCGATCTTGTAGGCGGCGTGCAGCACCATCAGCTTGCACTGGTAGAGGTCCATCGTGGAGTCCGCGATGAGCCATTGGATGCCCTGCTTCTCGGCGAGCAACGAACCGTGCGAGTACCGATCGAGCGACCGAGCCACCATCATGTCGAGCGCCGTTTCAGCCTGGGCGATCCAGCGCATGCAGTGCGCGAGGCGCGCCGGTCCGAGTCGATACTGCCCGAGCCGGTGGCCGTTGCCTCTCCCGCCGAGGATCTGCGAGTCGTGAACCCGCAGGTCGGTGATGACGATCTCGCTGTGGCCGGTCGAGCCATGCATCGTCTCGACCTCCCGCACGTCGTTCCAGCCTTCCGCTGGGAGATCGACCAGGAATGCCGTGGTGGCTCCGCGCGACCCCTCGGGCACGTCGAGCTCGGTGCGCGCGAGCAGGATGGCGAAGCTCGAACGTCGAGCGTTCGAGATGAACCACTTGTGCCCGTTGATGACCCATTCGTCGCCGTCTTGGACGGCGTTCGTGCGCATGAGCGTCGGGTCGGACCCCGCGACTTCCGGTTCGGTCATCGCGAAGCACGACATCGCACGGCCCTCGCACAGCCGGCGGAGGTAGTTGTCCTTCTGGGCATCGGTGCCCCAGTGCAGGAGGGTGTGCATGTTGCCTTCGTCAGGTGCCTGGCAGTTGAGGATCCACGGGCCGAGACGGGTTTTGGCAGCTTCGGCCTGCACCATCGCGAGCTGGACGTGCCCGAGACCCATGCCGCCCCACTCGGTCGGCATGTGCGGCAACCACAGGCCGGCGTCCTGTGCCTTCCCGCGTAGTTCGAGGATAGTCTGGATGTACTCGTCGCGCGTGAGGACCTTCTCCTCGCTGTCGAAGGTGGCCACAGCGGGCATGACCGTGCCCTGGATGAACTCGCGCACGCGGTCGCGAATCTCTGCAACCTCGGGCGAAAGGGTGAAGTCGATGGCCATGGTGCTCCTCGGCAGGACTGCGGGCGGACGGGTGAGACGGTTCGTTGCTGGCGGTGCGAATGCTGCACCAACGGGCGAGGGCGCGCCTGGCGGACGCGGTCGAGATCAGGCGAAGGCGCCGATACCTGTGATGGCTTGCCCCAGCACGAGCGTGTGTATCTCGTTCGTGCCTTCGTAGGTGTAGACGGACTCGAGGTTGTTCATGTGGCGGATGACGGGATACTCCAGCGTTATGCCGTTTGCACCGAGGATGCCGCGGGCCTCGCGTGCCACCGCCAGCGCCTCACGGACGTTGTCGAGCTTGCCGAAGCTGACCTGCGCCGAGCTCAGACGCCCCTCATCTTTGAGGCGGCCGAGGTGCATGGCCAGAAGTTGCGCCCGGTTGACGCTGACCATCATCTCGACGAGCTTGCGCTGGGTGAGCTGGAACGAGGCGATCGGCACGCCGAACTGCACGCGCTCGCCGGCGTAGGCAAGCGCTGCCTCGTAGCAGGCCCGTGCTGCACCGGTCGCGCCGAAGAGGATGCCGAAGCGTGCCTCGTTCAGGCAGGAGAGGGGGCCGCGCATCGTGGACACCCCGGGTAGGCGGGCGGAGTCGGGCAGGCGGACACCGTCGAGGACGAGCTCCGCGGTGACCGAGGCTCGGAGCGACACCTTCTTGTGGATCGGGTTCGCCGAGAACCCGGGGGTGTCGGTCGGGACGACGAACCCGTGGATCGGCCCGTGTCCGTCGTCGGTGGAGTCGCCCCGTGCCCACACAACCGCGACGTCTGCGACGCTGCCGTTGGTGATCCACATCTTCGTGCCGTCGAGGATCCAGTCGTCGCCGTCTCGTCGCGCCCGGGTGCGCATGCTGGCCGGGTCGCTGCCGGAATCGGGTTCGGTCAAGCCGAAGCACCCGATCGCCTCACCTGCGGCCATGCGTGGCAGCCATTCCTGCTTCTGCTCCTCGGAGCCGAAGCGCCAGATCGGGAACATGGCGAGTGACCCCTGGACCGACACGAAGCTGCGGGCCCCGCTGTCGCCCGCTTCGAGCTCGGCGCAGGCCAAGCCGTAGCTCACGGCGTTCGTGCCGGCACACCCGTAGCCGTCGAGGTGCATGCCGAGCAGGCCGAGGCGGCCCATCTCCGGGGCGAGCTCGATAGGGAAGGTGCCCTGTTCGAACCAGTCGCCGACCTCGGGTGTGATGCGCTCGGCGACGAAGCGGCGAACCGTGTCGCGCACCTCGCGTTCTTCGTCGCTCAGGAGTGAGTCGAGCGCGAGGAAGTCGTGGGGGTCTCCGGTGCCGAAGCGTGGAGTCTGAGCGTCGTCGGTCGCGGCCATGCCGCCACACTATGAGGCGGCCGCCCGCGGCGGTGCCCCGCACGGGGGCGCATCTCCCCGGCCGCGTCTGCAACACTGCGCGACGTGGACACGACCGCGCAATCTCCGACATCGGAGGCCGATCAGCCCGACGAGCCCATCGAATGGGGACAGATCGAAGGTGTACCGATCTGCTTTCCCATGGTGGTCGAGGAGATGCACCAGGCGACGCTCGTCTTCTCGGTGCCGGCCGCAGCCGCTGCGTCCCTCGTGCCGGGCGCCGCGTTCGAGGTGGCCGAGGTCGCAGACGGTGTTGCGCAGTTCGTGATCGCGGCCTGTGACTATCGCCGCAACCCCTGGGGTAACTACGACGAGATCAACTTCGGGTTCCTCGTGCACCCGGCCGGTCAGCCCG
Source organism: uncultured Iamiaceae bacterium (assembly GCA_964621605.1). GTDB lineage: Bacteria > Actinomycetota > Acidimicrobiia > Acidimicrobiales > Iamiaceae > CAZUMJ01. The sequence goes on from CAZUMJ010000019.1 coordinate 40,472, forward strand.
ACGTCGTGAACTCGTTTGTCTACCGCATGCCGGTGAACCAGGCCTTCACGTGTCGTGCCGGCAACGAGGTCATGGGGTTCCCGAAGACCGTGGAGCAGATCGAGGTGTCCTACACAGACGATGAGGTCGAGTTCCGCCTTGCGATGGACGGCGTGGAAGCGTTCCGTCTCACCGTCCCCCGCGCGGCCGGCGACGGAACCCCGCCAGCGGTCGTCGATACCTTCAGCTACTCCTACATCGACGGGGTGCCCCACGAGACCCACCTCGCGATGGAGATGGGCACGGGCATGATCGACCCCTCCGCCGTGCGCATCGAGCTCGGCTCCGGGCCCGTCGCGGACGAGCTGCGGAGTCTCGGCTTGCCCACCGCACCTGAGTTTGCGACCTGGGGCGAAGGGCTGTCGGCCACGTTCCACCTGCCGCAGCCGGTCATCTGAGCGCTCCCGCATGCGCGGGAAAGCGGAAGCCAACTACCTCGGAGGGACGGATGGCTGACTATCCACCACTGCCGGACATGGTCGAGGTCCTAGATCGCTCCACCGCGATCGACGATCGCCCGGGGTTGCGTGACTTCGCTCGGCTCTGGCTCGCCTGGGGGCCGCCCGCGCGCGAGGCGATCGCACTGGAGGCAGCCGAGTTGGCGCGCCCGTCGCTCAGCTCGGCATCGCTGCGCGCCGTGGGTCGCACCAGCACCCGTGCGGCGCGTGCGGCAGCACCCGGATTGGTCCAGGACGTGCGCCAGATGGCCCGCGAGCGAACCCTCGACCCGGCGACCGCCATCCATGCCGTACAGGACGTGGTGAAGGCCGGTGGCTCGACCTACGTGAAGCTCGGGCAGTTCATCGCGACCGCGCAGGGTCTATTGCCCGATGAGTGGGTCGACGCGTTCGGCTGGTGTCGCGACACCGTGCCGCCGATGCCCGACGGCCTGCCCGAGCAGCTCTTCGAGGACACCTTCGGGGTGCCGGTCGAAGCGGCGTTCGCAACCTTCGACCCGGTGCCGCTCGGGTCCGCCTCGATCGGTCAGGTGCACGCAGCGACGCTGTACGACGGCACCGCGGTGGTCGTGAAGTTCCGTCGTCCGGGTCTGCGCGAGCAGTTCGAGGTCGACCTGCGGGCGATGGCGTTGGCCGCCGCGGCCGCAGAGCGCGCATCAAAGGCGATGCGGGCTGCGAACCTGACAGGTTTCGTCGAACTGTTCGCGCAGCTCGTGCTCGAGGAGATCGACTTCCGATTCGAGGCGCTCAACCAGCTTGAGGTGGCGCTCGCCTCCGAAGACGCCGGTCACGACTTCGGGACCTTCCCCCGCCCCTTGCCGCACCTGCTGGCAGAGAACATCCTCTGCATGACCCGTGTGCAAGGGGTGCCCTACACCGAGGCGCTCGATGCCTACCCGGACGCGGTGGACGGCGAGCGACTGCTTCGCCTCGCGATCCAGGCCGTGTTGGAGCACACCGTCGGCTACGGGGTGTTCCACGGCGACCTGCACGCCGGCAACGTGCTCATCTCTCCTGATGGTGACTTCGCGCTCATCGACTTCGGCATCGCCGGTCGTCTCGACGATGCACAGCGAGCGGCGGTCGTGCGCTTCCTGTTCGGCTTCGCTCGCAATGACACGCGCCTCCAGTTGCTCGGGCTGCGCGACTTCGGCGCGATCCCTGAGGATGCCGACCTGGCTGCACTGGCGACCGAGATCGAGGCCAAGTTCAACGAGATCGACCCGGCGATCCTGCTGCGCACCGAGCCGCTGAGCGTCGATCAACTCGGTCAAGCCCTTGGCACGGTCATCCGGGTGCTGGCGTCGAAGGGGTTCCGGCTCCCGAAGGAGCTCGTGCTGTTCTTCAAGAACTTGCTCTACCTGAACGGGTTCGCGGCGGCGTTGGCACCCGACTCCGACTTGTTCGCCCAGATCGAACCGACCTTCACGTACTTCGTGAGCCGTTACCCGAATGAGTTGGCGCAGATCCTGTCGGGCGTCGACGAATAGGTCGGCGAGTCCACTCGGCGCTCGTTGCTCGTCGAGTGGCAGGCTTGGCGGATGACTCCTGAAGAGACGGTCGACCGCTTCATCGCGTTGCTGTGCGCCAAGGATCTCGATGCGGCGTGTGAGCTCGTGACCGAAGGGTGCGAATACGACAACGTTCCACTGGGACGTCAGTTCGGGCCGCAAGGCATCAAGGAGCTGTTGGGTCCGATGGTCGCCGGCATCGACGAGGTGGCGTTCGTCGTGCATCGCCAGGTGGCATCCGGTCCGATCGTGATGAACGAACGTACCGACCGCTTCCGGCTGGGTGAGCGTTGGCTCGACCTCCCGGTTACCGGCGTGTTCGAGGTGACCGACGACGGTCGCATCAGCCTGTGGCGCGACTACTTCGACGCGGCCACCTTCAACGAGCAGCTCGCCGCACTGCTGGCATGACCGAGGGTTCCGACCGCACCTTTCTGGTGCGGGTCGAGCCGCCGGCAGGAGACGGACCGCGCCTTGCGGTCAAGGACTGCATAGACGTTGCAGGCATGCCGACCACGCTCGGCAGCGCGGTCGTCGCGGCGCAGGCGCGGCCAGCAGAGGCGGACGCGGTCTGTGTGGCGCGCGCCCGGGTCGCCGGGGCACGCCTTGTGGGCAAGGTCAACCTGCACGAGTTGTGCTTCGGCGCGACGGGCATCAATCCCCACTTCGGGACGCCCCGCAATCCGTTGGATCCCGGCCGCATCCCTGGTGGATCGTCCAGTGGATCGGCGGTCGCCGTCGCAACGGGTGAGGCCGACGTGGCGTTCGGTACCGACACGGCAGGGTCGGTACGCAACCCGGCAGCGTGTTGCGGGGTGGTGGGTCTCAAGACCTCGCATGGCCGGGTGCCGCTCACGGGGGTGTGGCCGTTGGCGCCCTCGATGGACACCGTCGGGCCCCTGGCCCGCGACATCGCCGGCGTCGTGACGGGCATGGCGTTGCTGGAGCCGGGGTTCCGACCGCTGCCGAACCCGTCACCGACGGGGCCCGTCGGTCGGCTCCGAGGCCTTCCCGTCGACCCGACGATCGAGCGAGCGGTCGACGCCGCCCTCGACGCGGCCGGTGTGGCGGTCGCCGACGTGCACGCGTCCGGGTGGTTGGATGCACACGCGGCGGGGAAGGTGGTGATGTTCCGCGAGGCACTCGAAGCCGATGCGGTGTGGTTCCCTGCACACCGCGCACGGCTCGGGGCCGATGTGGTGGAGCGCTTCGACGCAGCCAGCGCGTTCGACCGGGCAACGATCGACGCGGCCTGGCGGCAACGCGACCTCTGGCGCGTCGAGCTCACGGCACTCCTGGAGTCCTCTGGGGTACTCGCACTCGCGGGCTACCCCACGTTCCCACCACGACTCGCCGACGTGGACGGCACCTCGAACGTCACCGCGGTGCCGGTGAGCCTCGCGGGGGTCCCGGCGGTGGTGTTGCCGGTGCCGTTGGCGGCGTCGGATCGGGACTCGGGTGCGCCAGGGTGGCCCCGCACCGTTGCAGGCGACCTGTTCCCGGCGAGTCTGCAGCTGGTCGGGCCGTGGGGGAGCGAGGAACTGCTCGTCTCGCTGGGGGAGGTGATCGAGCAGGCGGCGCCCTGGCGTTCCTAGGGAACTCGGGCGCGCGCCCAGCGGTGGCGTTGCGCGTCGCAGCGTGCTCCCAGCCCGACTGCGACTCCGAGGGCCGCCTGTAGGACGAGGCTGGGCACCGGGAACGTCAAGTCGCGTGTGCCCAACTGGCGGCGCACGCGGGTGGCAGGCTGCAGGGGACGCAGCGAAAGGAGCCCACCGTGGCCATCGACCTCCAACCCTTCCCGAACGACTGGACGCGGGCGCTCGCGATCGTTGCCCACCCAGACGACATGGAGTACGGGGCAGCGTCTGCGGTTGCTCGCTGGACCAGTGAGGGCAAGCACGTCGACTACGTGCTCGTCACCTCGGGCGAGGCGGGGATCGACGGCATCGACCCCGAAGCCTGCGGACCCCTCCGAGAGGCCGAGCAGCGCGCGAGCGCCGCGATCGTCGGCGCAGCTGAGGTCGAGTTCCTCGGCTACCGCGACGGCGTCGTGGAGTACGGGTTGCCGCTTCGTCGCGACCTCGCACGTTGCATCCGTCGGCATCGGCCTGACCTCGTCCTCACGGGGAATCGCCACCTCACCTGGCCCGGGGGCGGCGGCTTCAACATGGCTGACCACCGCCACGTCGGCCTGGCTTGCCTGGACGCGGCACGCGATGCCGCAAACCGCTGGATCTTCCCGGAACTGCTCGACGAAGGCTTCGAGCCGTGGAGCGGTGTGCGCCGGGTGGCCTTTGCGGGGTCTCCCGATGCCACGCACGCCGTGGAGGTGACGGGGTTCCTCGACCGTGGCATCGCTTCCCTCGAGGCACATGCGCAATACCTCATCGGGCTCGGGTCGGACTGGCCCCCCGCAGACATGTTCCTCACCGCACGTGCCGAGGCGGTCGGCCCCCGGCTCGGGGTGGACCATGCCGTGGCGTTCGAGATCGTCGACGTCTGAGCCGTCGCATCGTCCCGCTCACGGTGCGGTCGGCGTGGGGACGGGCCGTTGCCGGTTGTGGCAGCGCCTGTGACGACGTTCATGCGGCCGACGCCCCCGGAAAGGGCCTTGGTCCCTTCATGGGCGATAGCTCCGGGAGGAGAGTGAGCAGCGCACGGCTCGCGGTTCGTCGAGCACGTGTGACACCGATCGGCTCGGGGACGGGGGATTGCGATGGAGCTGGGTCTTGTCGATGTCCATGCCGAGGATCTGCCGATCGTCGAGGCCGTCGATCGCTTCGCCCACGAGGTGCTGCGACCCGTTGGCCGCACCCTCGATGCCTACGCCGACCCGGCTCAGGTCGCGGCGCCGGAGTCTCCCCTCTGGGACGTCATGGCTCGCTACTCCGAGCTCGGCGTCGACACCACCGAGCTCGCGACGGCAGGACTGGAGCCCGAACGCCTCGCACGCCTCCAGGCTGCGGTTCTGGAGCGACTCGGCTGGGGTGACTCGGGCCTCGCCATCTCGCTCGCCGTGTCGACCTTCCCGCGCATGCTGGCCCGCCTCTCGGGCAATCCGACGCTGATCGAGCGCTTCGACCGTCCGGGTACCTTCGCTTGCTGGGCGATCACCGAGCCCGATCACGGCAGCGACGTGCTCGTGTACGCCGACCATCTGGCGGACATGCCGGGCCGACCGAACTGCACTGCGCACCGCCACGGTGACAGCTGGGTGATCCGCGGTCAGAAGTCCGCGTGGGTCTCCAACGGCACGATCGCATCGACGGCCGCGCTGTTCTGCTGGGTCGAACAAGCGGACGGACCGAGCGGCATGGGTGCGTTCCTCGTCGATCTCGACGACCCGGCGGTGCAGCGGGGCAAGCCTCTCGACAAGCTCGGGCAGCGTGCCCTCAACCAGGGGGAGATCTTCTTCGACGATCTGCGTGTGCCCGCGGAGCACCTCGTCTTCCCACCGATGCCGGGATCCGGCGCTGGAGGCATGGTGCTGGCCCTCGCGAACGCCACGATGGGCATCACCTTCGCCGGTGCAGCGCGCGCCGCATACGAGCTCGCGTTCGACTACTCGCATGAGCGCCAGCAGGGCGGCGGTCCGATCGTCCGGCACCAGAACGTGCGCGGGCAGCTCTTCGAGATGTTCCGTCGCACGCTCGCGGCGCGCGCGTTGGCGACAGACGTGCTCGTCGCGAACGCGTGTGCGGGTCCGCAGGTGGCGGCGTCGATCGCTTCCAAGGTGACCGCCACGCAGACGGCGTTCGACGTTGCGAGCTCGGCCCTGGGCTTGTTCGGCGGCAACGGGCTGAGCCGGTCCTATCCGATCGAGAAGCTGCTGCGCGATGCGCGCGCCTCGATGATCGAAGACGGCTCGAACGACGTCCTGGGACTGATCGCAATGGACCACCTCACCCCGACAGGAGCTGACCATGGATGAATCACCGACCTACACCTGGATGGGAGCGGAGGTCGTGTGGGCCGACATCCCCGTCGACGCGGGTGCCGCACGGGCGGTGCTTCCGCCCGGGCTCGCCCTCGACGGCGATGCGACGGCCACCGTGTTCGTGGCGGACTATCCGTTCACGACGTTCGGCTCGGTCTATCGCGAGGCGGCGGTGCTGCTGCACTGTCGCGACGACAAGGGCCCGCACCTGCACTGTCCGTGGATGGCGGTCGATGACGACACCGCACTCATCCTCGGACGAGAACTGCTTGGGTTCCCCAAGAAGATGGCCGAGATGGCGCTCGACGTCGATGGTGGCCAGGTCACGGCAACGGCGACGCGCAAGGGGGTCGAGCTGATCCGCATCGAGGGAACCCTCGGTGCGGACGACGACGCACCACCGGCGCTGTTCGATCGCCGCTTCGTGAACCTCTTCGGCAGCATCGTGACCGACATGTGCCTCATCGAGGTGCCCGCCAGCGGCGAGCGGTTCCACAGCTGCCGTCGTGGAGAGGGCAAGGTCGTGTTGGAGTCGGGGGAGCGCGACCCGCTGGGCTTGTTCGCCGGACCGGTCGAGGCGACGATTCGCCACGCCGTGCTCGACTTCGCCGCCGCCGACATCGGGGGCGCGATGCCCGCCGTCGTCGGCACCATCGACGACACGGCCTACGCGGGTGAGCGCTTCTTCGCCCGCCTCATGTGACGCTTCCCCACGGGTACCTCAGCTCAGTCGTGCGGCCAAGATCCTGGCCAACGAGGTCAAGTTCTGTTCGTTGGCCAGGAGTGCGCCTGGAACCTTGACGATGAGCACCGTCTTGCGGACCTGAGCGACGACCTGAAGCCGTGCGTAGCCGTGGTCCATCGCATCGTCGGAGTTGTCGGCGCTGTACTCGGCGCGGTCGCCGATGCCGTCGATCGGGTGCTGCACGTCCGCGAAGCTGTTCCCCACGAGCGTGTACATGTCATCGCCGCCGTTGGGGGAGAGGGTGACGAGGAGGTTCATCTGCTTGTCGCCCGCGGAGATCATGAACTCGCACACCGTTGACGCCTTGTCGTCGTTGAGCGTGGACGCGAGCGGGCTGCCCCTGCTGATCTTGCCTTCGATACCTGCGGCAGTGAGGTCGCTGGAGGTGGCGAGGTCGCAGGCCGACGTGCCGGTGCCACTGCCCTGCGAGTCGCTCGACGCAGTGTCGGTTGATGTCGACTCCCCGGTGTCGGCGGTGTCGCTCGACGCTGTATCGGCGGTGTCTCGGACGGTGGTGTCGCGCGTGGATGAGTCACTCGTCGCGTGCTGCGTGGTGGTCTTGCTCGGTGACGACGCGGACTTCGCGGATGACGAGCAGGCGCCGAGGGACGAGACGAGCGCAACCACGCCGACGATGGTGAGGCTGCGGTGGGCCAGGCGTCTGGAGCGGCACGCGTGAGAAGGAGCGGGTTGGGTGGGGGCCATGACGCATGTCTACTCGGGGTCTCGCCCAGCGTCGGGTTGCTTCGTGCGCGCCCCGGCCGCGGCCACGGCGCGCACGTGGCCGCCACATGCCCCTGTCGCATGTGACGGCCACGGATCCTTCGCGGGAGCGGCGGCTCAGACGGCGTCTATGCCGGCCTCTCCGGTGCGGATGCGCAGGACGGTGCTCAACGGCAGCGTCCAGATCTTCCCGTCGCCGATCTTTCCGGTCCGGCCGGCCTCGGCGATCGTCTGCACGATGCGGTCCTCCATCTCCGACTCGACGAGCACCTCGACCTTGACCTTGGGGACGAAGTCGATGCGGTACTCCGAGCCGCGGAAGGTCTCGGTCTTTCCGCCCTGGCGCCCGAACCCTTGGACCTCAGATGCGGTCATGCCGTGCACCCCGGCGGTCTGCAGAGCCGCCATGACTGCTTCGAGACGGTGGGGCTTGACGATGGCGACGATCAGGCTGATCACGAGGCACCTCCGGAGGTGGTGTCGCCGCCGGAGTCTCCGGCGGTGGTGGCCCCGGCCTTGGGGGGAAGGGTGACCGAGGAGGGAATCGATCCACCCAGGCGGGAGCCGGGTGGGGTGGTGAGCGTCATGCCCTGGCCGAACTCCATGTGGTACGCGGGTAGCCCGTGTTCGAAGATGTCGATGCCTTCGAGCTCGCCTTCTTCTTCGATTCGCAGGAGACCGACGGCGTCGATCGCCTTGAAGAGGAGGAAGGCGGCACCGCCCACGAGCACGACACACGTGATGCTGCCGATGAACTGGGCGACGAGCACGTGGGTGCCACCGCCGTAGAAGAGCCCGGTCACGACCGCCGACGCGGAGGTGTCCTGGCCGGTCGTGGTGGGGAGGCCATAGCTGCCCGAGGCGAAGAGTCCCAGCGAGAGCGTGCCCCAGATGCCGCAGAACATGTGCACCGCCACGGCTCCGATCGGGTCGTCGATGCGCAGCCATTCGATCAGGTCGACGCCGTAGACCACGACCACCGCGGCGATCGCACCGATGATCACCGAGCCGGTCGGCGACACCCAGTAGCACGGGGCGGTGATGGCGACGAGGCCGCCGAGGAAGCCGTTGCACGACATGCCCAGGTCCCACTTTTTCGAGCGGGGGTACACCAGGAGCACGGCGATCATGCCGCCGGCGCAGGAGGCCAACGTGGTGTTGGCCGCAACTCGGCCCATGCCTGCGAAGTCCATCGCCGACAAGGTCGAGCCGGGGTTGAAGCCGTACCAGCCGAACCACAGGATCACCGCACCGAGGGCGGCGATCGTCAGGTCGTGCGGGGGCAGCGGCCCGCCCCCGTCACGCTTGAACACTCGGCCCAGTCGGGGGCCCAAGACGATGGCGCCCATGAGGGCGATCACGCCACCGACGGTGTGGACCACCGTCGAGCCGGCGAAGTCGTGGAACGCAACGCCGCCGGTCAGCTTGGACATCCAGCTCGGGATGGTGCCGCCGAGCCAGCCGCCGCCCCAGACCCAGTGGCCGAAGATCGGGTAGAGGAACCCCGACACGACGACGGAGTAGACGATGTCCCCCTTGAAGCTGGTGCGACCGACCATGGCGCCCGACGTGATGGTCGAGGCGGTGTCGGCGAACGCGAACTGGAACAGGAAGAAGGCCAGGAAGGCCACGCCGGTGGTGCCGTACGTGGTCGGTGCGCCCTGGAGGAAGAAGTTCGAGTGCCCGACGATGGCGTTGCCGGTGCCGAACTGGAGCGCGAAGCCGAACGCCCAGTAGAGGATGCCGCACAGGCACGTGTCGAAGACGCACTCCATGAGGATGTTCACGGTCTCTCGCGACCGCGACACGCCTGCCTCGAGGGCCATGAAGCCCGCCTGCATGAAGAACACCAGGAACGCCGCCACCAGCACCCAGAGCGTGTTGATCGGGTTGATGATGTCTGCGGCCTTCACGACGGGCTCGGCAGCGGCACTCGCCGTACCCCCGAGGATCGTGCCACCAACCTTGAAGATGCCAAGGAGAAGGGCCACAGCCGTGACCTTGGCGCCGAGCACGACGGCGAAGCGGGTGCGCACCGCCGGATCGAGCAGCAGCGCGCGCAGTGGGGCTCGACGGCCTGCCCGGGCCCGCTGAGAAGCACCAGCACCCGACCGGCGAGGTCGACGTGCCAGGAGGCTTCCCGAACGGCCCGCGGGCTCGCTGCCGAGCGCGGGGGTGGTGATGGGTTCCATGGCGGCGGACGGTACGGACGAGTGATTTCGTTCCTGTGTGTCGTCGGTAAATGCCATGAGGCGAGCACCTGACGTGCATCTGACAACGTGTCCGGCGGAGCATCGACGTTCGACCCGGCGGCTAGTCGGCATCGCATCTGCTTCCGGCCGGGCTTCCACAGGCTGCGCTGCACGTGGTGGTGACCCGTCGTCGGTCTGCCTCGGGGAGGTGGCTGTCGAGGATGCGACGCACCGCACCGACGCATGATCCGCAGCCCGTGCCCGCTCGGGTCGTTGCCGAGAGCTCGGTGACTGTGGCACAGCCGTCGTCGATCGCCCGCCGCAGGTCGCCCTCGGTGACGTGGTTGCAGGTGCAGACCTCGACCGGCGTCACGGTGCCCGCGAACGAGCGAGGGCTGCACAAGAGGTCGATGGCATGTTCGGGGACCGCGTCGCCGCGCTGCAGCCACTGGAACAGCGACGGGGCGAGGTCGGCATCGCCGACGACGACTGCACCCACAAGCGCCCCGTCTCGCACCACGAGCTTGCGGTACGCGCCGCGTCGCTCCTCCAGCACCTGCACGATGTCGTCGTCTGGCCCGCCTTCGACGTCACCCATCGACGCGACCGCGACCCCGGCGACCTTGAGGCGCGTGTAGGTCGCCGTCCCCGCGTACGTCGCGGACGGTTCGGTCCCCGCCAGGCGTGCCGCGAGCACGGCCGCCTGGTCCCATCCGCCTGCAACGAGGCCCGGGGGTGCGCCGTGGTGTTCGGCGCAGTCGCCGATGGCCGACACGTTCTCAGCAGAGGTAGCGAGCGCGTCGTCGATGAGCACGCCGATGTTGGTGGCGATACCCGACGCAGCAGCGACATCGATGCGAGGGCGCACCCCCGTCGCGAACACCACGATGCGGGCGGCAACCTCCTCGCCCGACTCCAAGGTCAGGCCATCCGGGGGGCAGCCTGGGTGAGCCAGCACCGCGGCGACCTTCCCGACCGCGACCTTGATGCCGAGCTCGTTGATGGAGCGACGGAGGAACTGCCCGCCCAGCGCGTCGAGCTGGGCGTTGAGGAGGGTCTCGGTGGGATGGATGACCGTCACCCGGTGGCCGTGCTCGCGCAGGGCATGCGCGGCCTCGAGCCCGAGCAGCCCACCACCGACCACCGCAGTGTCGATGGGGCCCCCGACGCCGGTTGCAGCTTCGTGGAGGCGCACGGCGTCGTCGAGGCTGCGAAAGACGAACACGCCGGGAATCAATGACCTGTCGAGAGCACGTATGCCAGCGACGGGAGGGAGGATCGGTGTGGCGCCTGTTGCGAGGACCGCATGGTCGTACGCCAGGATGCTTCCGTCGTTGAGATGCGCTGTGCCTCGTTCGGTGTCGAGGTGCCGGACCCTGGCTTCGGTCAGCAAGCGGATGTTGCCTTCGGTGTACCAGTCATGCGACTTCGTGATGACCGCGCTCGGCATGCCACGGGCCACGACCTTGGAGAGCAGCACGCGGTTGTACGCCCCGTGGGCTTCGTCGCTCACCACGGTCACCGACCAGCTTCCGATTCCGTCGCGCGCCCGGAGCTCGTCGATGAGGCGTTCGCCGACCATCCCGTTGCCGACGATCAGAAGGTGACGGTCCGCGCCGTTCACGCGGCGTCTCCCGCGCTGATCGGTTCGACCCGCACCGCACAGAGCTTGAACTCGGGCATGTGGCTTGTCGGATCGACAGCGGCAATCGTCAGCAGGTTTGCCGACTGGTCGCCTCCCCAGTGGAACGGGGCGAACAGCGTGTCAGGTCGCATACCCGGATCGACTTCGGCGTCGAGGAGGAGTGAGCCGCGCCGGCTCGTGACCCGCACCCGTTCGCCGTCACGCACCCTCAGGCGGTCGGCGGTCAACGGATGGATGTGGAGGGACGGATGCGCGTGCGCGCCGAGCAACGCGGGAATCGCCCGAGTCTGGGCCCCCGAGTTGTAGTGCGCTCGGTAGCGGCCAGTCGTGAACCACAGCGGATACTCGTCGTCGGGCTCTTCGGCGGCGGGTCGGTGGCGGACCGGCACGAAGCGAGCCAGTCCGTCAGGGTGCGCGAAGCGCTCCTGGAAGAGGCGCGGCGTGCCGGGGTGGGTCTCATCTGGGCACGGCCAGTAGATGCCTCGGGCACGGTCGATGCGGTCGTAGGTGATGCCGGCGTAGTCGGCGCTCGACCCCGCGGTGGCGCGTCGGATCTCATCGAAGATCGCCTCGGGTCGGGCGGACGGAAACGACGCGCCGTACCCGAGCCGGTCTGCCAACTCGGTGAGGATCGCCAGATCGCTGCGTATGCCTGATGGGGCACGGCGCGCCGAGCGGCGCCGGATGACCCGGCCTTCCAGGTTGGTCATCGTGCCGTCCTCCTCCGCCCATTGCGTGACGGGTAGGACGATGTCCGCGAGGTCGGTGGTCTCGTTGGGGAAGGCATCGAGCACGGCGAGGGTGTCGAGCCGGGCGAGTGCAGCCCGTGCTGCCCCGGCGTCGGGTGCTGCCACGGCAAGGTTTGCGCCGACGACCAGCAACGAATGGATCCCCCCGGGAACGCCGAGGTGGTCGATGATCTCGACGGCACTCCACCCAGGCCCCGGCATGCGTTCGGGGTCGATGCCCCAGACGGCTGCGACGTGCGCGCGGTCCCGCGCAGAGGTGATCGAGCGGCAACCCGGGAGTTGATCTGCCTTCTGGCCGAGCTCACGACCGCCTTGGCCGTTCCCTTGCCCCGTGATGCAGCCGTAGCCGGCGCCTGGTCGCCCGATCTGGCCGAGCGCGAGCACGAGGTTGGTGAGGGCGTTGACGGTGTCGACGCCCTTCGTCTGCTGTTCGGGGCCCCGTCCCGAGAGGAGCATCGTTGCCGGACCCGAGGCCATCAGCTGAGCAGCCCGACGGATGAGCTCCCAGGCGATGCCGGTGCGACGCTCCGCCTCGTCAGGCCCGCTCGCGAGCACGAGGGAACGCACCGCAGCGAACCCTGTGGTGCGCGCTCGCACGAACGTCTCGTTCACCAGCCCGTCGACGAGGGCGGCGTGCAACAGACCGTTTGCGAGTGCAAGGTCGGAGCCTGGGATGAGTTGCAGGTGCAGGTCTCCCTCGGCGACGGTCGCTGAGCGCCGGGGGTCGACCACGATGCGCGTGCCGCCTGCCTCCCGTTGCGCGTCGATCCATTGCCGGACGGGAGGCATCGTGTCGAGGCAGTTCGACCCCCACAGGACCAGGACATCGGCGCGCTCGATGTCGCTGACGGGGAATGGCAGGCCGCGGTCTATGCCGAACGCCCGCCTTGCCCCTGCTGCGGCGGACGCCATGCAGAACCGCCCGTTGTAGTCGACGTGAGGCGTGCCGAGCGCGACGCGTGCGAACTTGCCGACGAGGTATGCCTTCTCGTTCGTGAGTGCGCCGCTGCCGAACACGGCGTTGGCTCCGGGCCCGTGTGTGCGCCGAGTAGAGCTGAGGCGGTACGCGAGCTCGTCGAGCGCGGCATCCCAACCGGCGGTCCGCAACACGCCGTCCCTCCCGCGCACGAGGGGGCGCCGGATCCGGTCGTCGCGGCGCAGGAGCTCCGTCGACGTGAATCCTTTGATGCAGAGCTGACCCCGGTTGACGGGGAAGTCGCTGTCGCCACGAGCAGGACCGTCGCCGTCGTCGAGCAGCATGCCGCATTGGAACGCGCAGTAGGGGCAGTGGGTCGCCGTTGGCACCCGGCTGAAGGTATGGACGGAGCGTGTCGGGTCCGTGCACCTGCGAGGTCCACGGGGTGAACGGCTCCTCACACGTGACCCCTGTCGGCGTGCGGTCGTCGTCACCGGGTGGTCACCGCCGGGAGAATGTCCCGAAACGGGTCATCCGTACGGTGCGGCGCCATGGACCTGAACCTGGACCGAACGGACCTGCTCGTGGTCGGAAACGGGATGGTGGGCCAGCGGCTCTTGCAGGCACTCCACGACCGCGCCGCCATGCCGGATCGAGTTGTTGTCATAGGCGAGGAGCGCTGGGCGGCCTATGACCGCGTCCACCTGTCCACCTACATGGAGGGCGCCACGGTCGAGGACTTGTCGTTGGTCAGCGCGGAGTTGCGATCGCATGCGTCGATCGAGGTTCGACTCGGCGCTCGGGTCACGCGGGTCGACGCGGAGGCGAAGGTCGCGGAGCTGGACACGGGCGAGCAGCTCGGATTCGCGCAGTTGGTCTTGGCCACCGGGTCAGCGGCGTTCGTGCCGCCGGTGCCGGGAGCAGATCTCGAAGGTTCGTTTGTGTACCGGACCATCGAGGACCTCGACGGGATGCGCCGTCGGGCCGCGGACCGTGCCCGTGGCGTCGTCGTGGGTGGTGGGTTGCTTGGGCTCGAAGCGGCGCGCGCGCTGCAGGTGCTCGGCCTCGCCGTCAGCGTCGTCGAGCTTGCACCGAGCCTCATGCCCCAGCAGCTCGACGTTCGCTCCGGGGGTGTCTTGCGACGACACATCGAGGAATGCGGCGTCGAGGTGTTGCCCGACTCGCGCATCGTCGCGGTACGTGGGGGCGCACACGGCGTGGAGGCCGTCGACCTCGAGGACGGCACGGTTCTGCCAGCCGACATCGTCGTGTTCGCCGCCGGTGTCCGTCCCCGTGACGAGGTTGCCCGACTCTCGGGGTTGGAGGTCGGTCCTCGCGGTGGCGTTGCGGTCGACAGCGCATGCCGAACGAGCGCCCAGGGCATCTGGGCCATCGGGGAGTGCGTGTCGATGGACGGTCGGTTGTTCGGCCTTGTTGCGCCGGGGTACGCGATGGCGGACGTCGTGGCCGACCGTCTGGCCGGGGGGAGCGCGACCTTCGTCGAAGGTGACGACGCAACCAGGCTCAAGCTTCTCGGCGTGGAGGTCGCCTCGTTCGGTGACGTCCACGCTCGCGCCGATGGAGCGCGGGTCGTGCTGTGGGACGACGAGGCGCGTGGTGTCGTGAAGCGTGTCGTGCTCGACAACGACGGTCGTCGGGTGATCGGCGGCTCGTTCGTCGGAGATGCGACCGGCTACCTGGAACTGCTGCAGCACGCCCGAGACGAGACCGTCATCTCCTCGCCCTCGGAGGAGCTGCTCTTTGGGCAGCTCGGGGGCGGCGATGCCAGCGGGAAGGGCCTGCCGACCGGTCTCGTGTGCACCTGCAACGGTGTCACCGGCGCAGCCATCGCCGCGCAGGTGGCCAACGGCAGCTGTTCGACCGTCGACGAGGTCAAGTGTGCGACGAGGGCGGGGAGCACCTGCGGAAGCTGCCTTCCTCTGGTGCGCAAGATCGTCGACCAGGAGCTCGCTCGACGCGGCGACACCGTCGACAGGTCGCTGTGCGAGCACTTCTCGTACACCCGCCAGGAGCTTGCCGACCTCGTGCGCGTGCACGGCATCCGAACGTTCGTGGAGCTTGCCGATCGGTTCGGCAAAGGCCGCGGGTGCGACATCTGCCGGCCTGCGGTGGCGAGCATCCTGGCGTCCTACTGGAACGAACACGTGCTGGAGCGTGAGCACCTCACCCTGCAGGACACCAACGATCGCTTCCTGGCCAACATCCAGCGTGACGGCACCTACTCGATCGTGCCGCGCATTCCCGGCGGAGAGATCACGCCCGATCGCCTCATCGTGATCGGGGAGATCGCTCGCGACTACGACCTGTACCTGAAGATCACCGGCGGGCAGCGCCTTGACCTCTTCGGGGCTCGCGTCGATCAGCTTCCAGAGATCTGGGGTCGCCTCATCGAGGCCGGCTTCGAGTCGGGGCACGCCTACGGAAAGGCCCTGCGAACCGTGAAGTCGTGTGTCGGGAGCACCTGGTGCCGGTACGGCGTCCAGGACTCGACGGCGCTCGCGGTGGAGCTCGAGTTGCGCTACCGGGGGCTCCGTGCCCCGCACAAGATCAAGTCCGCGGTGTCGGGATGTGCTCGGGAGTGCGCGGAAGCGCAGAGCAAGGACTTCGGCGTGATCGCCACCGAACGGGGCTGGAACCTCTACGTCGGCGGCAACGGCGGGATGCGCCCTCGTCACGCTGAGCTGCTCGTCGAGGGCGTCACAACCGAGGAGCTCATTCGCACGGTCGACAGGTTCCTCATGTACTACATCCGCTCTGCCGATCGCCTCGAGCGCACGGCGGCGTGGATCGAGCGGCTCGATGGTGGCATCGACCACGTGCGCGACATCGTGGTGCACGACTCGATCGGCATCGCCGCAGAACTCGAGGCCGAGATGGCAGCGGTGCTCGACAAGTACGAGTGCGAGTGGGCGCGCACCATGCGCGACCCCGAGGCGGTGGCGAGGTTCAGCCACTTCGCCAACGTTGACGCCGCAGATCCGACGCTCGCCTACGAACGGGTGCGTGGCCAGCGTGTGCCGGTTGTTGCTGACACCCGAGCGACGAAAGGGAAGGCGATGGAAGACGGTGTTGCTGTGGTGATCTCGGGGCGTGCGCGATGAGCGCCGCGGTTGCGCCACCTGTCAGCGTGCTGCCGTGGGCACGGGGGACTCGTGCGCCCCTCCGGAGCATCGAGTGGGTCAGCGTGTGCCCTATCGACTGGATCGTCGAGGGCAGCGGCGTCGCTGCGCTGGTCGGTGACCGCCAGGTCGCGGTGTTTCGAGTGCAGGGCGACGAGGTGTACGCACTCGACAACTGCGACCCCGCCTCGGGCGCGCAGGTGCTGTCGCGTGGCATCGTCGGCGACCGCGGAGGCGACCCGGTGGTGTTCTCACCGATGTACAAGCACGCCTTCTCGCTGCAGGACGGCACCTGTGTGAACGACGACGTGGCGACCGTCGAGTGCTACCCCGTACGGGTCCTCCACAAGATCGTGTTCGTAGGCCGGATCATCAGCTGATTCTGTGCGTCGAGCAGTGATCGACGTGGGTACCTGCGGCGAGGTCGGTGGGCTCACCGGGAGCTCGCGGTTTGCTCGGGGCCCGAACCACGGTGCCGCTGCGCGACATCAATCCGCGTCGAGCGCGAGGCGGTAGCCGCGCCGGGTGACGGTCTGGATGGCCGCGCCCGCCGTTCCAAGGCGACGCCGCAGGCGCGCCATGGTCACCTCGACGGCATGCTCATCGGCCTGCTCCTCTCCCCACACCTCGGTGAGCAGGGTTGCCTTGGAGACGACCACCTCAGGACGGCGTGTGAGGACGTTGAGCACAGCCCATTCGCGAGCAGAGAGCTCTACTGGCTGCCCCTCGACCAGCGCCTGCACCTGGCGGAGGAGCAATCGCTGACCTGCGAGCTTCACGGTCGGGGGTGCTCCGAGGTGGGACGCGAGCGCGTGCAGCATGC
This sequence comes from uncultured Iamiaceae bacterium, assembly GCA_964621605.1. GTDB lineage: Bacteria > Actinomycetota > Acidimicrobiia > Acidimicrobiales > Iamiaceae > CAZUMJ01. The sequence continues at coordinate 57,350 of CAZUMJ010000019.1, forward strand.
CGCCGAGGCCTGGCCGGGTCGGGATGACATCCGACGGCACGCCGCAGGCTTCTCCCGCTGCGGCGCAGTGTGGACCAACCGATGCCACGGCGACCGGTCCGCACAGCGCGCGACGGACCTTGTCTGCAAGCCCGGCGTTGGCGGCGAACTCGAACAGCTGCGTGAACGCGGACCCGCTGGTGAATGTGATCCCGTCGAGCCGCTGCTCTGCGATGCTCTCCACGAGGCGCGCGACAGCGGTGCTGGCCGCGACAGGTTCGCTGCGGTAGGTGACGATCGGAAGCGGGTCGGCGCCCAGCGATCGCAGTCCAGCGAGCAGGTCTTCCGACCCTGCGCTGTCAACCTGCACCGCGACCCGCACGTCGCTCTGCTGCCTGTCGCTGACGAGCTGCAGCATGTCTGCAGACGTGTAGCCACGGGCAGGATCGGCGACGTGCAAGCCCTGCGCTGCAGCCTCGCCACTCGTGCGCGGACCGCGCGTCGCGACGACGGCGTTGGCAAACGCCGCGCGCAGCGTGCTGCCGGCCCCGGTCGCATCTGCCAAGGTGAACCAAGTGCGGACGCCCCGTGTGGTGGTCAGGAGAACGACCTCCGCGGGGCGGGCGATCAGGTCGCGCGTGGTGGCGTGCAGCGCGGAGATGTCAGCCAGCGTCCTCGTGTAGCGGAGCGGACAATGGGTCACGTTTGCTCCGAGGGCCTCGAGGAGGAGGCGCTGTTCGGCGGCTCGTCGCTCCGCGGTGACGGCTACGAGCGCGCCAAGGAGTGGCTGCGAATCCATTGGCGGGAGCCTGGAGAGCCGCTGTGGCGACGCGGTTACCCGTTCGTTTCGGGCGCGTGAACTCGTGGGTAGCGCGTCCAGTTCGTCAGTTGCCGACGTTGACCGTTCTGAGTCCGGCGGCGCGTGCCGCGGCGAGGAGTTGACCGTCTGCGGCGACGAGCATGGCACCCGGAGCGAGCGCCGCTGCCAGGTGGACTGCGTCGTAGCCGCGTAGCCCGAAAAGGACTGCAAGGCTGGCGGCTTCAAGGCAGAGCAGGTCGTCCGCGTCGATCCGGGTGACGCCCGACCAGATCTGGGCGAGATCGGTGAGGAGGCCGTGGGTGGTCTCTCCATCGATTCGTCCCATTCGCCAGGCCCGGGAGATCGCCGCGGCGACTTCGGTCCTCCCGATGGTGCAGCACATCCGCACATCGGCGGCGCGCCAAGCGTCGTCAGCCGTCTGGCTACCGGCCTCCTCGATGAGCAGCTTCACGAGCGCGCTCGTGTCGAAGTATGCGATCACCGCTCGATCAGGTCGCTGACCGGTTCGATGTTGCGTCGGCGCGGTAGTGCAACTGACGGCTGCTCTGGCGCGACCAACCGGCCGGATTCGACGAGCCGCCGGTAGGCGTCGTCGACGGCCGGCACGATTCGGGCGACGGGCTTGCCGTGGTCGGTCACGGTGATCTCCGCACCGTCCCGGACGCTGGCGAGGTGGCGACTCAAGCTGTCGCGGAGCTCACGGACGCCGACGACCTGGGTTTGATCGCGCGGGGCGGATGTGGCGCTATCCATGGGCGAAGTATAGCCATAATGGGAGAAGTGCGGACCGGAGCAGGACCCTTGCGGGCGTGGTGCGTGCGCTCGAAGGATGCTCCTTGTTGAAGTCGAGGCGAGCGCCGACCGATGTGGCGATGCCCTGGCCCTGTTGATCGGGGTCCACGGCGAACAGGTCGTTGTGGCGTCGCAGCCGCCTCGGTGCGTCGCGCGTCCGTGGTGGCCACGGCCTCCCGTCGTCGTCGACGGCTGTCGCGCTCGGTGCCCCGCGACGGTGCGACCGACGAATGGGCCAGGCATGTCGCACGTGCAGCGGCGGCCGTTCAGGTCCCCGTGGCGACGAGCGCCGACGGCCTTTACGCGATCAGGGGGATCCAGGTGCTGGATCCCCCCGTCTGTGGAGCTAAGGAGAATC
>CAZUMJ010000020.1:0-57356 GCA_964621605.1 uncultured Iamiaceae bacterium
TCGCCGACAACGTGGGCGACAACGTCGGCGACTGTGCCGGCATGGCCGCCGACCTCTTCGAGAGCTACGGCGTCACGCTCGTCGCGTCGATCATCCTGGGCGTCAGCGCCTTCAGCAGCGGTCTCGGGCTAGGCCCCGACATCGCGGCACGCGGCCTGGTGTTCCCCGTGGCGATGATGGCCATCGGCATCGTCGCGTCGATCATCGGCATCTTCGCGGTGAAGGCCCGCCCCTCCGACGACGACGCGCTCAAGGTCATCAACCGGGGCATCTCGATCGCACAGGTCATCGCTGTCATCGGCGCCGCAGTGTTGGCGTTCGTCTACATCGGCAACCCCGCCGGTGCCGCGATCAGCCAGCCCGGCGCCCGCATGTTCGGTGCGGTGCTGGTGGGTGTGGCACTCGGCTTCGCCGCCTCCAAGATCACCGCCTACTACACCTCGACCGAGTACAAGCCGGTGCGCGACATCGCTCGCTCCACCCGCACCGGGCCCGCCACAACCGTGCTCGAGGGTCTCGCCGGCGGCCTCGAGTCGTCGGTGTGGGCGCTGGTCGCGATCGCCGCGGCGATCGGTGGTGCCATCGCCCTCGGCGGCGGCAACTTCCAGTTCTCGACCTACCTCGTGGCCCTGTCGGGCATCGGCATGCTCTCGACGACCGGCATCATCGTCGCCGAGGACACCTTCGGCCCGGTGGCCGACAACGCTGCGGGCATCGCCGAGATGACCGGCGACTTCGAGGGGGAGGCCGAGCGGATCATGGTCGGCCTCGACGCAGTGGGCAACACCACCAAGGCCGTCACCAAGGGCTTTGCCATCGGCAGCGCGGTCATCGCCGCGGTCGCCCTGTTCGCCTCCTACGGCGAGACGATCATCGGCGAGGTCGCCGCCAAGCTCGGCAGCGAGGTCACCTCGCACACCGGTTCATTCCCGATCAACGTGGCAGACCCGAAGGTGTTCATCGGTGCGCTGCTCGGTGGGTCGATCGCCTTCATCTTCTCGTCGCTCGCCATCCGCGCGGTGTCTCGCACGGCCGGCACGGTCGTGCAGGAGGTCCGCAGCCAGTTCGCCGACGGGCAGATCATGGCCGGCACCCGCAAGCCCGACTACGGCCCGGTCGTCGACATCTGCACCGGTGCCGCCCTGCGCGAGCTCGCCACCCCGGCGATCATCGCCGTGCTGATGCCGGTCGTCGTCGGGTTCGGCCTCGGGCCGATCGCGCTCGGCGGCTTCCTCGCTGCAGCGATCATCACCGGCCTGCTGATGGCGAACTTCCTGTCCAACGCCGGCGGTGCGTGGGACAACGCCAAGAAGTACATCGAGGACGGCAACGAGGGCGGGAAGGGCTCAGAGTCGCACAAGGCAGCCGTGGTCGGTGACACCGTCGGTGACCCGTTCAAGGACACCGCCGGTCCGGCACTGAACCCGCTCATAAAGGTGATGAACCTCGTCTCGCTGTTGGTCCTCCCGGCAGTCATCAAGCTCAGCCACGCGGAGAAGATCGCAAGGCTCCAGGACTCGATGAAGCCGCTGGGTCTCGTCGTCGCACTCGTTGCACTGGCCATCGTGGTCGGTTCGATCGTGTTCTCGAAGCGCCAGGGCAGCGCCCTCGACGCCGAGGGTGACGCTGCCGACGCCGACAAGGTCGCTGCCGACGCCGCACAGGCCGAGAAGGTCATGGCGGGCGACCGCGACGCGATCCTCGCCCAGGCGATCGACCTCTGGGTGTCGGATCTCGGCCACGAGGACCACGACCTGCGCGACCGGCTCGTCGAGGTCCGCCAGGGTCTTCCCGGCTAACCCGGTACCCGCCCGCCGTGGGTGGGCGCCACACCACGCACATCGCATGATCGGAGGGGCGTCCCCGGGGCGCCCCTCCGCCGCGCCCGGCAGGTGGATGCTCGACCTGAGGCGTGGCTCAGCACGTGCCGCCCGAGGCAGTCCTCGCGCCCTGTGCCGAGGAGGGTCTCATCCTGCGGCAGGGGGAGCTCCTGCACTGCGGTCGGCAGAGGCCCGTCGACTAGCGTGGACCGATGCTCGCAACCCTCCTTGCGGTCGGCCCGTCCTTCCTGAAGCCCGAGTTCTGGTTCGACAAGGCCGGCGCCGCCGCGATCTGGGTCGTCGCCGCGATCATCTTCGCCGAGTCCGGGCTGTTCATCGGGTTCTTCCTGCCGGGCGACTCGTTGCTGTTCTTCACGGGCTTCCTCACCTCGTCCGCCGCGCACGCGGCCGACAGCCCCTTCCGTCAGTTCGCCGTGCACCTCCCGCCGTTGCCGGTGGTGCTGCTCATCACGTTCGTCGCCGCGGTCGCGGGCGACCAGGTCGGCTACCTGTTCGGCCGCAAGGTCGGCCCCGCGCTGTTCAAGCGGCCGAACTCACGCCTGTTCAAGCAGGAGCACCTCGTCAAGGCGCACGACTTCTTCGAACACCACGGTCCGAAGTCGATCCTCCTCGCCCGTTTCGTGCCGATCGTGCGGACGTTCACGCCCATCGTCGCGGGCGTGTCGGAGATGGAGTACAAGACCTTCGTCCGCTTCAACGTGATCGGCGGGCTCATCTGGGCGGTCGGCGTGACGTCGCTCGGGCACTTCCTCGGTCAGATCGCCTTCATCCGCGACAACATCGAGTACGCCATCATCCTGTTGGTGGCCATCTCGTTGCTGCCGGTCGTGATCGAGTTCTTGCGCCACCGCCGCAATGCTGCGCACGCAGCGCGGGAAGTCCCCGCAGCAGCCGGCGCCGATTCGCTCGCCGACTGACACATCGCCGCTCTGGCGGAAGGCGACCGGTCTCACCGGCGGTCACCATCGCACGTGAGGTCACCTCGCGACCGAGGGCCACACGCGACGGTGCCTGTACCCTTCCCGGGTGGCTGACTTCCTCTCAGACGACTGGCTCGCCGCGCTCGACGCGGCCCTGCGTGACGACGCTGCAGTCCGCGACGCATCTGCGGGCGCGTCGCTGACCGTGCAGCAGCGCGTCACCGATGTGGGTCCCGACGGGGCGACGAGGTCGTGGTACGTCACCATCGCCGACGGCGCCGCACGCGTCGTTGCGGGCGACGCCACCGCGCCGGACGTGACGTTCACCCAAGACCATGCCACCGCGGTGGCGATCGGCAGCGGCGAGCTCAGCGCCCAAGCGGCTTTCATGCTCGGCAAGCTGCGCGTCGGGGGCGATGTGACCCGCCTGATCGCCCAACGTGAGCTCTTCGAAGGTCTCGACGACGTCTTCGCCGCGGTCCGGGCCGCGACCACGTACTGAGTTCCTCCGCGTGCCCGAGCTCCCCGAAGTCCGTGCGCACGCTGAACGGCTGGACGCCGCCTTTGCCGGTTCGACGCTCGCGTCGTTCTCGCCGCTGTCGTTCACGGCGCTCAAGACGGCTTCCCCAGCGCCTGATCAGGCGAACGGAGCACCGCTCGGTTCGGTGACGCAGCGCGGCAAGTACCTCGTCCTCGGCTTCGCCGCTGCTGGCGACCCGATCTCGTTCGTCGTCCACCTGATGCAAGGCGGGCGTCTCCGCCCGGACGCCAAGCAGTCGCCCCGCCCACGTGGCGGCGTCGCGCGCTGGACGTTCGACGACGCGAGGGCGCTCCTGCTCACCGAAGCGGGCACGGAGCGCAGAGCGGGAGTATGGGTGGTGGCTGGGCGGCCGGACGCGCTCGAACCGCTCGCGCACCTGGGCCCCGACGCCGACACGATCGACGCACCCGCCCTCGCCACGCTGCTGCACACCAACTCGATGCGCCTGCACAACTTCCTGCGCGACCAGCGCCTGCTGGCCGGTATCGGGCGGCGCCTCGCGAACGAGGTGTGCTTCCGGGCCGGGCTGTCGCCGTTCGCGCCCACCGCGAAGCTGGACGAGGCCGAGGCGGCTCGGCTCGTGGCGGCGATCTCCTCGTGCGTCGAGGACGGTCTCGCCGCCGAACGAGCACGCGACGACATGAGCTCGTCGAAGGAACGGCCCGGCGTGGTCCACCACCGCGTCGGTGAGGCGTGCGTGGTGTGCGGCGACGTGATCCGGTCGGTCGAGTACCGCACCCACACCGTCGCCTACTGCGCCACCTGTCAGACGGGTGGCAAGGTGCTTGCCGACAACACCACGTCGAAATTCCTGCGGTAATCACGTCGCGCGGAGCAACTCCCACAGGTGGGACTGCAGAAGGGAGTCCCGAAGCACCCGAGGGGCGCATCGATGAGGTGCTCGTCGGCCACGATCTGAGCGCCTGCCCCACTGCGTGCCACCCCGAGTACGAGCCTCTGCTCGCCCTCGCCGGCTTCGCCACGGACTACGGCGCGCCGCGGATCGGCCGTGCGCAGTTCCTCGCTGTCCAGGACCCGATCCACGGTCGCCTACTCCTCGCAAGGCGCCAACTTGACCAGCTGACCATCGAGCCCATCCACGTGAGCTCGGGGCACCCCTTCGGAGATCTCATGGATTTCCTTCCTCTGACGGATCGCGCCCCCCTTTGGCTCCGTCCCACAGCGCCGCGACCGGGACTGCCCACACACGCTCGCCGAGGCGGGCGGTCAGGGGGCCGGTGTGGAACAGGATGCCGCACTGGAATCGATCGCCGAGCCGATCACTCAGAAACTGCAGGGCGCTCGCGTCGCGCTGGTTCACGGTTCGGGCCGACTTCACCTCGATCGCTATCGCAGCGCCGTCAGGGCGCTCGACAATCACGTCGACCTCGATACCGGAGCGATCCCGGAAGTGGGCGAACGTCAACGCCTCGTCGATCGCGGCCGCTTGGCGCATCAGCTCTGCGAGCACGAAGGATTCGAGGAACACACCGCCCATCGCCGCCGTACTGAGCCGCTGCGCGGAGAGCGACAGAACGCCAGCGGCGAGCCCCGTATCGGTGACGTGGACTTTCGCGCGGTGCCCGGTCTTGGCGGAGACGCCCACCGTCCAGCCAGGCAGCTCCGTCGTGAGGTACAGGCGCTCCAGCAGCCGCCGATAGGTCGCCACGGTTGGCTGTGACACGTCGAGCGAACGAGCGAGTTCAGTGTTGACCGCTATCGATGAGGTTCGCTGTGCGATCAGTCGATAGAGGCGCGACAACGCGCCGGAATGACGGATGTCGATGAGGCCGGGCAGGTCTCGATCGGTCACGGTTGCCAGGTAGCTCGCGAACCATCGAGTGCGCTGGGTCGGCGTGGCACGCCGGAGGGCAGCCGGGTAGCCGCCCGCCGCCACCACGTCGAAGACATCACTGCGCCCGAGCTCGGTCCGGAAGGTGCGAGGCTCGCTCCCTTCGAGCAGCTCAGCCAACCATCGCTTCTTCGCACCGAACGTCTCGGCCGCAGCCAGCGGCATCAGCGAGAGTCGATGTGCTCGACCAGTGAGCGTCTCGGTCCCGGGTGGGAGCAGGAAGGAACTCACCGATCCAGCGAGCAGGAAGCGCCCCGCGCCGCCTTCGCGGTCGACGACGCGCTTGACGTACGAGAGCACTTCCGGCGCCCGGTGGAACTCATCGATGGCGACGAGCCCCGGCGATGCCAACGCCGTGCCGACATCCTCCCGTACGAGCTGGAGCACGCTGTCGTCGTCGAGATCGAGGACGACAGCGCCTCGTCGCTTGGCGATGGAGCGCAGCATCGTGGACTTACCGGATCCGCGCGGGCCTTCGAGCAAGATCGCCGGCTCCTCGTCGAGCAGGTCGTCGACGAACGGTTCCGCCCAGCGCTGCACGTGCTCGATCGCGGGGATCACGCCAGTGACCCTAGTCGAGCTTGAAGAATCGTCCCATCGCTACTTACATGATCGTCCCACACGTACCTACAGGATCGTCCACCCGTCTCCACGCAGGCACCCCCCGTCCCCCGCCTCGCGCCCACCGTCCTTCTCTGCCCCGCCAAGCTTCGACCCCCTCCCTCCACCGCCCCCGCCGACCCCCTCCACCACCCCCCGCTGGCCGTTCTTGGCACCGAAAGCGCCCAATCGTGGAACGAATCGGTGCCCAGAAGGCGGCAAATGCACCGAATCGGTGCCTAGAACGGACGAGAGACGTCGGCGGAAGGAGCGGGCGCTGCCGGAAAGGGATGGCGACCCACGCCGGGAACGGCCGGCGACCCACGCCGGGAACGGCCGGCGACCCACGCCGGGAACGGACCAGGGGCGGGCGGCCACCAGCTCGCCGGTCAGATCGAGCGCCCGTCCGTCCAGTAGGGGGCACGCAACGCCTTCTTCGAGAGCTTGCCGACCTCGTTGCGGGGGAGCGCGTCGGTGAAGTCCCACCTGCGGGGGCACTTGTAGCCGGCGAGGTGTGCACGGCAGTGTGCCGCAAGGCTCGCGGCCATGGCTTCGCCTGCGACTGCGCTCGCGGCGAGCTCGACCACCGCAAGGACCTGCTCGCCCATCTCGTCGTCGGGGATGCCGATGACCGCCACGTCCGCCACGTCCGGATGTCCGCTCAGGATGCCCTCGATCTCGGCCGGGTAGATGTTCACCCCACCGGAGATGATGAGGTCGATCTTGCGGTCGGACAGGTAGAGGTAGCCGTCGGCGTCGAGGTAGCCGACGTCGCCGAGGGTCCCGACTCCTGGCTCACGATGCGCCGCCGCGGTCTTGGCCGGGTCGTTGTGGTACTCGAAGTCGATGCCGAGCAGGCTCCGGAACCAGAGCTCGCCCACCTCGCCGGCCGGCAGCGCGGCACCGTGCTCGTCGACGACGGTGACCTCCATCGTCGGGATGACCCGCCCGACGCTCCCCGGACGCTCCAACCATTCCGACGCGGTGATCGTCGAGATGAAGCCGCCTTCGGTGCCGCCGTAGTACTCCGACACGACCGGTCCCCACCAGTCGATCATGGCCCGCTTCACGTCGGCCGGACACGGGGCGGCACCGTGGTGGACGGCAACCAGGCTCCGGCCTGAGAACGCATCACGGACGCTGCGCTCGACCCGCAGCAGCCGCACCATCTGCGCCGGCACGAGGTGCACGCCGGTGACGCCGAACCGGTCGACGAGGCCGAGAACCTCGCCCGCGTCGAAGCGGTGCTGGAGGACGACGGTCGCGCCGAGGAGCAACGGCACCATGCCGAAGATCCACTGCGCCGAGTGGTACGCCGGTCCGCACACGAGCTGCACGGCCCCCTCCGGCGGGACCCCCATCATCTGCCCGAGGCTGGCGGCGATCAGCGACCACACCTCGACGGGATCGCCGGTGGCTGCAAGGGCACCACGCACCCCTTTCGGGAAGCCGGTCGTGCCCGATGTGTAGAACATCGGGCCACCCTTCACCTGCCCGGGGGGCTCATCGCCCGAAGCGCCTTCCAGCACGGCTTCGTGCGACTCGAACCCCGGCGGCGGCGCATCGGTGACCGCGATGCGGACCCGTACAGCGGCGGGCGCCGCGGCCGCGCCCAGCTCGGCCCAGTCACCCCCCACCACCAACGCCGACGCCGCGGCGTCCTCGAGCACGTACGCGAGCTCGTCGCGCACCCAGTGCCAGTTCACCGGCACCACGACCCACCCGGCGTGCATCGCCGCAAGGGTCACCTCGAACGTCTCGCGCTGGTTGCCGGCCATGACGACGACGGTGTCGCCCTGCCGCAACCCCCGGCTCCGCAACGCAGCGATCAACCGGTTGACGCGGGTGTCGAGCGCGGCCCAGGAGGTGGTGCCGGTCGCGTCGACGAGCGCGGCGGCGTCGGGATGGGCCTCGACGTGGGTGGTGAGCAGGCTGGCCATCGCTGGAACTCCCGAGGTGTGGTCGTCAGGTGATGTCGGGGAACCACGAGCCGTGGAAGCCGACCGGCACGCGGCGCGGAAGCGGCACCCGCGCGACCTCATCGAGGGTCTCTGCGTCGAGCAGCACGAAGCGGGAGGTGTCGGTGTCACGGTCGTGGACGAAGTTGCAGAGCCAGCCGCCGTCCTCGGTGGCACGGTCAGGGTCGGACGCGAAGGCGGCCTCGCCGGACACGACGTGCGCGCCGTACTTCACCGTGGTGGCGCCGCCGGCAGTCAGGTCGTGCTTCACCACCCCGTCGAACAGGACGGCCTCCGCATCCCAGCTCGGCGCGTGCCCGACATACCCGTAGCGGTGCGGGAGCCCGGCATACGCGTCGTTGATGCGGGGGAAGTCGGCGGGTCGGTCGTCGAGCGGCTCGACGCGCACGACGCCCGTGATCGGGTTGATGCGCCAGCGGTGCAACACCGGATGGACACCGTCGATGAGCACGTCCGGGCCGAACCCGACGTTCAGGCGTGGGGACCGACATCCGGTGACGACCACCTCATCGCCGTCGTCGCAGGCGTTGAGGAAGTGGAAGACGTAGAAGGGGTCGACCTCGATCCACTGCACTGCGTCGCTCGTGGCCGTCCGGTCGAGCACCCCGATGCGAGCCCCGTTCGCGGGCTCCCAACGGATGCCCTCCCCACCACCAAGCAAGGCCTGGAGGTCGAACACGGCCGGCAGGTCGAAGAACACGACCCGCGTGGCGGTGACCGCGAAGTCGTGCATCATCACGGGCGCGGGTAGGTCGATGTCGACGGACCGCACCAGGACACCGGAGGCGTCGGCGACGTGCAGCCGGAGGTACGGCGGGAGCGGGCTGTAGCCGAAGAAGATCATCTCGCCGGTGACCGGATCGACCTTGGGGTGCGCCGTCATCGGGCCCTGGAGCCGACCGTCGAAGTCGTACTCGCCGATGGTGTCGAGAGCGTCGGTGAGCCGCGTGGGCCGACCCGCCTCCATGAGCGCCAGGAGCGCGGGGCCGCTGCGCACGAGGTGGGTGTTGGAGGTGTTCTTCATCATCCCCGCCTCGGCGACCACGTCTTCTGCGGGGATGCGGAAGTCGCTCAGCCCGCCGAAGAGCGCCAGGCCGCGAGCGCGCTCCGCCAACAGCCCGGCGGAGCGGACCCACCGGTTGCGGTACCGGGCCCGACCGTCGCGGATCGCGAGCTCGTGCACCATGCCGTCCCCGTCGAAGAGGTGGTAGCGGCCGAGCGGCGTGAACTGTGGGTTCGGGCCGTTGCGCAGGTACGAACCGTGCAGCTGCGCGGGGAGCGTGCCCTCGACCGGGAGGTCTGTGACGTCGAGCTCGTCGTGGACCGGCGCGAACACGCCCTCGAGGAAGGGGTTGTGGGTGCTGGCGGTCTCGGAGGGCACGTCGGCACGGTAGCGCGCCGTCGGTTCTAGGTAAACGGTGTTCAGTTCCGACGGCTGCGAACGTCTGCATCGACGGCCTCGCCGGCCCAGCGCCGCGGCTGGCGCAACCGAACGGACTCAGCCGCCTCGCATCTGGCCGGCGAGCACGGTCGCGATCACGCCCTCGGCGAGGGCGTCCGCGGCCTCCTCGTCGAACCCGAACCCCATGAGCAGCACCTCGCTCACCCCGTGCACCGCGGCCCACATGACCATCGCCGCCACCGACGGGTCCTCGACCGCCAACAGCCCGGACGCGATGGCATGCTCCGTGGTCGCGAGCGCCAGGTCGAACGCCCGCGTCGCGGGAGCGAACTCGTCCACCGCGGGCGCCGTGCCGGCCCCGGTCGCGGGCGGGTAGCGGAAGAGCAGGTGGAACAGTTGGGGTGATGCGAGCGCGTGCCGGACGTAGGCCCGCGACAGCTCCCGGATGCCTTCGACGGGATCGGCCACGTCGATCGCCGCGAAGCGAGCGGCGAGCTCGTCGAAGTACTGCGTCGCCACCGCGGCGATCAGGTCCTGCTTGTCTGCGACGTGGGCGTAGAGCGCCGGGGCGGTCACGCCGAGTGTGCGGGCAACCGCGCGCAGCGACAGCGCATCGACCCCGTCCGCCTCGATGGCGGCGCGGGCGGTCGCGACGATCTGCTCGCGGGTGAGGGGCGTCGGGCGGCGCACCTCCCCATCCTTGCCGGTCCTCCGCTCCCCCGGGCGACCCGACGGCACGACTACCCGTGCGACCTCGCCCGATCGCGACTAAACAGTGTTTATCCACGAGGAGGTGCCATGCCCATCCCCCGCAGCCTGTTCCACGCGAAGCCGACCGACCGCGACCTCCAGGTCGTCCAGGGCAGCTGGCCGGACGACCTCTCCGGGGAGCTCTTCCTGAGCGCGCCCCACCCGAGCACCTTCGGTGGCCCGCACCCGTTCTTCGGCGACGGCACCACCTACCGGCTGTCACTCCGACCCGGCACCCACGACGCACCCGTCGACCGCTTCGCCTGGCGGCAGCGTCAGATCGACTCCCCTTCAGCTCGCCTTCGGGTGAAGCGCCCGGAGGTGTTCACGCCCACCGTGATCGGCGTGCAGTCGCCGTTCGGCCACACGAACGCCGCCAACACCGCGCCACTGCCGTGGAACGGCCGCCTGTTCAGCACCTGGGATGCCGGCCGGCCCGTCGAGATCGACCCGGTGAGCCTCGCCTACCTCGGCGAGGTGGGCCGACGCGACGAATGGTTGGACTTCGAGGTTTCCCCACAGCCGCTCCTCCCGATGGTGATGACCACCGCCCATCCGGTGATCGACACCGAGCGAGACGTGCTGTGGAGCGTGAACACCCACTGGGGGTCGCTGCACGTGGTGCGCTGGGACGGCAAGGGCCCGCTCCAGTCGTGGCCGATCGCCGGCGCCCTCATCCCGCAGTCGGTGCACACCATCACCCACACCCGTGACTGGATCATCGTCGGCGACTGCGCGTTCAAGGTCGAACCGCAGGTGCTCACCGGCGGCGAGCGCACCGAACCGAACAACCACGCCTCGCCGCTCTACTTCATCCGCAAGGAGGCGCTCGAAGCCACACCTCCGGGAACCGCGGTGCCCTGCACCACGGTCACGGTCGCGCCGGAGATCAACCACTACTACGCCACCTACGACGACACCGACGGCGTGCAGGTGCTCTTCGAGCACGTGGAGAACGCCGACATCGCCATGACGCAGCAACCCGGCGACCTCGACGCCCTCGGACGTCCCTGCGACCCGGCCCTGCGGGGCTTCTACGGCCTTCCCATGAGCCCGGATCGCACCACCGTGGTCACGTTCGATCCCGAGACCGGCGCCGTCTCGCACCGGGCCGAGCAGCGGGTACCCGACCTGCTGTGGACTCGCCAGCTCAACGCCATGGACTGGAGCGACCAAGGGCGGGCACACCCGACGGTGCACCACACGGTGCACCAGGGGTGGCGGCCCGAAGGCATCACCCAGAAGATGCTGGCGCTGTACGCCGAGCGAGTGGACACCGCGCTCTTCCCGCCACAGGAGACGGCACCGCTGGTCGTCACCTCCACCATGCCCGACCTTGCGCTGTCCCACGTGTACGAGCTCGGCCTCGACGACTTCCCCACCTCTCCCATCTACGCGCCGCGCTCCACCGGATCCGAGCCGGGAGGCCACGACGGCTACGTCGTCGTGCCGATCATGAACGACGACGGGTTCCGTGTAGAGGTGTTCGACGCAGCCGACGTCTCGACCGGTCCGGTGGCGACGCTGGCGTCACCCGGCTTCACCGTCCCGTTCCTGCTGCACGCGTCGTGGATGGCACATGCCTGCGCGGCACCCGAGGCCGAACGTGTGCGCTTCGCCGACGAGCTCGGTCGGATCGACGAGCTGCCCCCGGACCTGGCCGCGGTCGCCCGCGAGGTTGCCCACGAGCTCGACGAGGGTATCCCGATGGGCTGAGGGCGCGTCACCCGCTTGCTCACGCGCCGGGGACGTCTCCCGAGCCGAGGTAGCCGGCCTGGAGGAGGTCGGGTCGGGCACGCAGGTCGGCCGCCGAGCCGACGGTGACCAACCGGCCCCGTTGCAACACGGCCCCTCGGTCGGCGACCTCGAGCACCAGCGCGACGTGCTGCTCGACGACGACCATCGCGGTGCCGGTCGCATCCGCGATGGTGCGCAGCACCGGCAGGAGGCGCTCCACGATGGTGGGGGCGAGGCCCAAGCTCAACTCGTCGACCAACAACAGGCGCGGGGCGACAGCGACCGCCCGCGCCAACGCCAGCATCTGCTGCTGCCCGCCCGAGAGCAGACCGGCCCGCCGGTCGAGCATCCGCCCCAGGTCCGGGAACCACCCGAGCACCTCGTCGAGCGGACGGCCCGCACCCCCGCGTCGCCTCCCGAGACGGAGGTGCTCTCGCACCGTGAGGTCGAAGAACAACCCCCGGTCCTCCGGCACGTGGGCCACGCCGCGCCGCACGAGTGCCGTGGCGTCACGCGCACGTGGCGAACGGCGGCGCGGCACGCGCTCGCCGAGCACGACGAGGTCGCCGCCGAGGTGGGGCAGCAGACCCGACACCGTCCGCAGCAACGTCGACTTGCCGGCGCCGTTGGCACCGAGCAACGCCACGACCTCACCCGGCGCAACGGTGAGGTCGACGTCGTGCACCACCGCGACGCCCCCGTAGCCGGCGCTGAGCCCGTGCAGCTCGAGCGCTGCGGGCGACGCCGAGCTCGCAGGCCGGGGTGTCGGCAACGGGTGTGCGCCGGTCACGTCGGCCCCAACCCGGAACCGAGGTACGCCTCCACCACGCGAGGGTCGGCACGCACCGTCGACGGCGGTCCGGTCGCGATGACCGAGCCGAAGTCGAGCACCACGACCGTCTGGCAAACCTCGAACACGAGGGACATGTCGTGGTCGACGAGCAGCACGGTGATCCCGCGTGCCGGCAAGCGGGCGAGCAACGTCGCGAGCGCGGCGGTCTCCGTGGGGTCGAGCCCCGCAGCCGGCTCGTCCAACAAGAGGAGTCGGGGCCGCGCCGCGAGCGCTCGCCCGATCGCGACGAGGTGGCGCTGCCCGTTGGACAAGGTGCGCGGCGACGCCTGCGCGCATGCCGAGAGATCGAGCAGGTCGAGCACCTCGTCGACGGTGTCGCCACGGTGGCGAGCCACCCGGAAGGCGTCAGCCACGGTCGCCCGCCACGACGGCACCACGTCACCGACGAGCAGGTTCTCGCGCACGGTGAGGTCGTCGAAGAGCTCGAGGGACTGGAACGTGCGCACGAGGCCTCGCCGTGCCCTGGTGTGCGACGCGACGTCGGTGCAGTCGACACCGTCGAAGCGAACGCGGCCCGACGATGCCGGAGTGAAGCCGCTGAGGCAGTCGATGAGCGTCGTCTTGCCCGCACCGTTCGGGCCGATCACTCCGACGATCGCGCCCTCGACCACGTCCAGGTCGACGCCGTCGAGCGCGACGACGCCGCCGTAGCCGACGCGCAGGCCCGTGACCTCCAACAGTGCCGGCGTGCTCACCGACCCGTCCCTTCAGCCGCCCTGGCCGCGACCGACGTCGGCGCCGAAGCCGTGAGCGGAGCGCCGCGCGACGCCCGCCGGACCCGACCGACCACCTGGTCGCGCCACAGACCCACGATGCCCTCCGGTGCAGCGATCGCCATCACCACGAGCAGCACCCCGCTCAGCGCGAACACGTACTGCTCGCCCGAACTGCCCGCACCCTCTCCCAGCAGCGCGGTCACGATGCCCCCCTGCGCCAACGCCCCCGCGAGCAGGGCCCCGCCCACGCTCGACACACCCGCCAGGTAGGTGAGCGCGACCGCCACGAGCGACCCGATCACCACGAACGACGTGGGCGAGAGGGTGGTCACGGAGAAGGCCATGCACACGCCGCAGAGGCCGGCGAGGAACGACGACACCGCGAACGCGCCAAGCTTCGCCCGCCCGACGTCGATGCCGGCGGCCTCCGCCGCGCGCTCGTTGGCTCGCACCGCCAGCCAACGCAGCCCCGTGCGGTTCCTGCGAAGGTTCGCCACCGCGACGCTCGCCAGCACGACCACGACGAGGACCGTGAAGCCGTAGGCGGGGCGGAAGTTCGCGGCGCCACGCGCCCCCACGCCGAGGTCGATCCCGAACAGCGTCGGGCGGGGCGGTACGAGCCCCGCGGCGCCTCCGGAGAACGACGGGCTGGCCAACCCCAACGCTTCGATCGCCACGGCGATCGCCAACGTCGCAACCGCGAGGCTCAGCCCACGCACCCGACGCACCGACAGCCCGACGAACGTGCCGAGCACGGTCGCGAGGAGCGCCGCGGCGAGCACCGCCAAGGGGAACGGGACGCCCGCCTCGACGACGTGGATCGCGGCGAACCCGGCAACGCCGGCGAACGCGAGCGGAGCCAGGGAGATCTGCCCCACGAACCCCGTGAGCACCACGACCGAGAGGGAGAGCAGGACGAACACCAGCGACACGATGAGCGCCTGGCGGTTCGCGGCTCCGAAGGTCTCCAAGCCGACGACGACGGCACCCGACAGCACCACGGCCCACACGGCGACGTGGCGCGGCGCAGGTGACGGCGGGAGCCTTCGGCCCAACACCTCGGCACGGTCCGGCAACGCGGTCCCCCGCAGGGCCAGGACCGCCACGATGGCGGCGACCGGCACCGCCTGCTGCAGGCCCGTGGTGGGAAGCCACGTGGGTATCCACGTGGTGGACGGCTGCACCGCGTAGCTCAGCACGAGCGACTGCACCATGCCGAGGCCGAGTCCGCCCAGTGCGGTGAGCGGGAACGACCGCAGCCCGCCCACGAGGGCAGCCGCGAGCGCGGGCACCACCAGGAGGCTGGTCGACGACGCGTCGAGGCCGAAGATCGGGTCGACGAGGATGACCGCCAACCCGCCGAGCACGGACGCGAGCACCCAGTTCGCGCCGCCGATCAGGTCCGGGGACACGCCTGCGAGGAGCGCACCTGTCGGGTTGGTCGCCGCCGCACGGGTCGCCAGACCGAAGTGGCTGAAGCGAAACAGCGCGCCGAGAGCGACGGTCACCACCACGACGAGGCCGGCGAGGAGCAGGCGGTTCGTCGTGACGACGGTGCCCAACAGGTGGACGGGCGCCTCCGAAAGGACCTGGCGCCTGGTCTGCACGGACGCACCCACCGCGCTGAAGCGGAGCTGCACGACCTGCTGCAGGTAGAGGAACAGCCCGAGCGAGGCGACGACGCGCGCCAACGGAGGGGCGTTTCGCAGCGGCCGGAACACCAACAGGTACACCACGAGACCGAGGCACGCGGCGAGCAACGCCGCGACGCACAGCGAGGTCGTGAGGGTGGGGCGCGCCACGAGGTGCACGCGGGCCGGGAGGCCGAGGACCGGCAGGACGAGGTCACCGGTGGCGCGCAGTTCGAAGTACGCGAACGCGACGTACATGCCCATCGCGGCGTGTGCGAAGTTGACGACACCCGATGCGCGATGGGTGAGCACCAGCCCGAGGGCAAGAGACGCTATGACGGCGCCCCCGCCGAGACCGGCGAGCAGGTAGCCCAGGTAGGTCGAGATGTCGGTCTCCGCTCAGCCCGGGTAGATGGCGCCGACGTCGACCCACGAGCCGACCTGTTCGAGGGTGCGGCCTTGCACCCGGGCCAAGATCTGCTGCGGGGAGCACAACGCCGGGAGGCCGGCGAGTTGGCGGCCGTCGCAGGTGTAGGGGTGACCCATGAAGCTGGGTGCCTTCACCTTGTGCCGCAGCGCGTCCGTGATCGCCGCCGGACTGAGATGATCCGCTCCCAGATCGCGCAGCACCATGTAGAGGTTCATGAAGGAGCGGAACGACACGGTGCCGGCACTGGCGGCGTCGACCCCCTTGCCGTACCGGGAGATGACGGCGCTGTACAGCGCGGTGTCGACGTCGGGGGCGGAGGTGGAGATGGGCCCTTCGACGTTGAGGATGATGCCGTTCGTCTCGTCGGCGGGCACCGACGCCAGGATCGTCGGCGTGCCGCACGCCCCCACGTAGAACACCTGGGCGTCCAGGCCGAGGGCGTGGACGCCGTCGAACGCCACCTTGCAGCCGGTGTCGGCGGCGAACATCAGCACCGCGTCGGGCGACGTGGCGGCGACTGCGTTGAGCGGGGCCGACAGGTCGCTCGACAGCATCGGGTACGGCACCATCTGCACGGCAACGCCGCGCGCCGTGAGCACCTTCTCGGCGTACTGGGCGCTCTGGGTGATGGAACCGAACTCGCCGTAGACCACCGCGACCTTCTTGGCGTGCAACGTGGTGGTGGCGTAGTCGGCGAACGCGATCGCTGCGCCCCACGTCCCGCCGCTGAACTGGAAGGAGTTCTCGCTCTCAGCGGACTGTGCCGAGACGGGCACACCGCCGACGAACGGGATGCCGTTGTCACGCAGGACGTCGATGCTGTTGCCGAACACGTCGATGCCGCCGAGGACGGCGGGCACCTTCGCCTCGACGAAGCGCTGACCGCATGCGGTGGAGCCTTCGGCGGTGAACTTGGTGTTGCATACCTCGAGGCGGATCGGATGCCCGTCGATCCCGCCGAGCTGCTCGTTCACCCATGCCACGGCGGCCTCGTCGGCACGGGACAGCTCCGGGAACGACACGGCCGGGGTGTTCTCCTGGTTGACCATGCCGAGGGTGATGGGGGTGCCCGTCGCCTTGGTCGGCTGGGTAGGCGTGTACGGCGCGAGGGTCGATCGCCGCGCGCACTCGAGCAAGGTCGACGGTGCGCAGCCCTCCACCACCGTCGGCACGGTTGTCGCCCCGGAGGACGCCTCCGGGAGTGGGTCGCTGCACGCGCTGGCTCCGAACAGGGCGATGCCGGCCGTCAAGGCCACCACCGACCAGAACTTCCTTCGCGACGTCACAACGCTCCTGACCCTGGAGTGTGCACCCGCGCCCCCTGATGAACGCTGTTTACCCCTGGCGCCAGAGTCAAGCACCGGACCCCGGAGGGGTCAAGGAACTCCACAGAGCCGGGTTCGGGCCCGCCGCTGGCGCCCGCCACTACCATTCCGCTGTCGCAGCCACAGGTGCACTCGACATCCTCGAAGTTGACGCCCGCCTCGCAAGCTTCTGCCCTGGGTGCGCCATCGCTTAGCGATAGGGGACGCAATGCTCGCTCGCCGCACACGCGTACTGCTGATCAGCTGTGGGGTCGTAGCGCTGGGGTGCACCGCGCTCGGCTACGGGCTGGCGTCGGTGACGCTCCACCAGCGCTACGCGATCTACTCCTACTCGGAGACCTACTTCCATGCGGTGCACCAGCCCGTCTTCGAGGGGCGGTCGCCTGTGGCAGTGCCCTTCACCCCGGCTACCGCGATGTCCTCATGACCCCGCTTTTCGGCGGCGGCCCGATCTGCGACCGAGCCATCGAGCAGCGACGGCGCTGGGCCGGTGTGCCCGTCCTGTGCGGGGCGCTTCTCGGGCTCGCCACGGTGCTGGGCGGACGCTTCCTCCGACGATCGGCAACCGAACGCGACGGCGAGGCCCGGCGGTCCCGCACGTCGTCACGCGCCACCCGCGCACTCATCGCCGTCGGTGGTGCGACCACGATCGCGTGCCTGGCCTGGGGTTGCAGTCTGCTCGTCAGCCGCACCCATCGCACCTACGTGCTCCCCGTAGATCCGGAGCAGGAAATCGGCCCCATCCCAGAACCCCCACACATCACCACCTACGACTGCGGGAGCGCGGTGAAGCCGATACCCCGCCCAATGGAGTACCCGGTGCCCTGGACCTTCGTGTACCACCCGTGTCGCGGCGTGGTGGGGGAACAGCGTCGACGCGCGGCCGAACCGCTCGGCGCCGGTCTGCTGCTCGGCATGGCCACGATCCTCGCTGATCGTCGCCGAACACGGCCGTCGCCGGACGCCGCCACCGCCCCCGAATAGGCGCCCACCGCTGGCACCGCCCTGCCTCCCACGGCCGTCCTCCCGGCGGCGCGCCCGGCCCCATCCGCCCCCCTACCCCGTTCTCGGCACCGAAAACGCCCAAATGTGGAACGAATCGGTGCCCAGAAGGCGGCAAGTGCACCAAATCGGTGCCAAGAACGGAGCCAGCGCGGCGGAAGCGGGGCGGGGGCAGGGGCCGGACGGCTGAGCCAGGCCGGAGCGCCGGTCAGATGAGGCCGAGCTCGCGCACCGCGTCGCGCTCCTCGGCGAGCTCCGCCACCGACGCGTCGATGCGGCCCCGACTGAACTCGTCGATGTCGAGGCCCTGCACGATCTCCCACGCCCCGTTGCGCGACACGCACGGGAACGACGAGATGAGGCCCTCAGGCACGCCGTAAGAACCGTCGGACGGCAACGCCACCGACACCCAGTCGCCGTCGGGCGTGCCCTGCACCCAGTCGTGCATGTGGTCGATCGCCGCGCTCGCAGCCGACGCCGCGCTCGACGCACCACGGGCCTCGATGATGGCGGCGCCGCGCTTCTGCACGGTCGGGATGAAGGTCGACTCGAGCCACGCCTGGTCGCCCACGGCATCGGCTGCGGTGGTGCCGTTCACCTCGGCGTGGAACAGGTCGGGGTACTGGGTGGCGGAGTGGTTGCCCCAGATCGTCATCTTCGAGATGTCGTTCACGGTCTTGCCGAGCTTCGCCGCAACCTGCGCCTTGGCGCGGTTGTGGTCGAGGCGGGTCATGGCGGTGAAGCGCTCGGGCGCGATGCCGTTGGCGTTCTGCTGCGCGATCAGTGCGTTGGTGTTGGCCGGGTTGCCCACCACGAGGACACGGATGTCGTCGGCGGCGCTGGCCGCGAGCGCCTTGCCCTGCACGGTGAAGATGGCGCCGTTGGCCTCGAGCAAGTCGCCGCGCTCCATGCCCTTCGTGCGGGGACGGGAGCCGACGAGGAACGCCACGTTGGCGCCGTCGAACGCCACGTTGGCGTCGTCGGACCGGGTGATGCCGGCGAGCAGCGGGAAGGCGCAGTCGTCGAGCTCCATCGCCACGCCCTCGAGGGCGCCGAGGGCCGGGGTGATCTCGAGGAGCTGCAGGATGACCGGCGTGTCGGGGCCGAGCACGGCACCACTCGCGATGCGGAAGAGCAGGCTGTAACCGATCTGGCCGGCTGCTCCGGTGACGGCGACGCGGACGGGCTCGTTGCTCACGTGGGGGCTCCTCTGGAGAGGTCTTGGCGGATGACCCGACCTTACCGACCGCGCCTGATCTGGCCCCAGCTCAGCACCGCCGCGCTGCGGCCGGCGGCGACGACCTCGCCTCGTAGGGTGCGGGCATGAGCTCCGAGCGCGACGAGGTGTGGGGGGAGTTCCAGCGGACGTCGGTCCAGATCGCCGTTCCGGGTGGCCTGCTGTGCATCAGCCCTGCGGCGCTCACCGAACGGGGCCGCTACCTGCCGGGGCAAGCGGGGCCGTTGCACGTCGTCACGGCCTGGAACCCGCAAGGCCTCGAAGCGCCGATCGAGCGCAACCGGGAAGCGAACGTGCGCCTCGCCGCCGAACTCGATGGCATGGGCGTGACGACGTGGCAGACGACGGGTGTCGGCGAGGGCGGCTCCTGGACCGAAGAGGGGTTCACCGTGGCCGGCCTGAGCGACGCGGAAGCGCTCGCATTGGCACGCCGCTACGACCAGCGCGCCGTCTTCACCTGGCGCGACGAACCGGGAGGCTTCCGCCTGGTCGCCTGCGACGCAAGCCTCGACGAGCCGCGCGGCTGGACCGCCACGCTGCGACCGCCGCCCACGCTGCAACCACCGTCCACGTCGCCGCGCTGACGACCTCGGCGGTGGCGGTCAGCGGGCCGCGAGCGCCGCGGTGAGCCCGAAGTCGGCGAGCACCTCGTCGAGCAGATGTCCCAGTTCGGCGCTGTCGAGCCGCCCGCCGACCGGGTAGCCCACCACAGAGAGGAACACACGTCCGAGGCATCGGCCACTCAGCAGGTACAGCTGCCCGCCGATGCGGTCCAGATCGGACGCCTCGACGTCGACCTCGTTGAGGCGAACCCAGAAGTCGTCCGCGTCACGGCCGTCGATGCGGGCCACGGCAGCGGGGAGGTCGCCGTAGTTCGAGCACCCGACCGGCCGCGCGGCGGCACCCATCGCGGTCGCCTCCGCTCGCCGCACCGCGAACGCCGGCATCAACGGCACAAGTGGCAACGCCGCCACGACATCGCTCGACCGTTCGGAGGTGGCGATCAGCGCCTGTTTCGTAGCTCGACGCAGGCCGGTCAGGTCGCCGGGAAGCCCGGCGGGGTCGATGCGGATGGTGGCGGCCTCGAGAGCGTTCGCCCGCGTGTCGCCGTCGACCCGGACGCTGACCGGAACCGCCAGGGTCACGAGGCCGTCACGACCGGTCCGGCCGAGGCGCGCGCCGAGGCGCGCCGCGACGGCGGCCACCAGCGTGTTGCTGGTTCCCCCGCGCTCGGCCGCTGCCACGTCCCATGCGACCTGGCTCATTCGCACGCATGCCACCGGCGCCCGAAACGGCGCAGTCGTCGCGGTGGGGGGCGCTGCCGGACCCACCGGTGGAGGTGCAGCCGAGCCCGCCGCGGGTGTCGCAACGCGGGCTGCCTTCGGGACCGCCTGCGCGCGAGCGACACGCACCGATGCGAGCAGTGCCCGCGGCACGGCCAACAGGGTGCGGACCAAGCCCAGAAGATCTGCCCCCAGCACCGCCCCGACGCGCCGCACGCCTCGGGACGGGTACGGCGGGCGCCGCACCCGAGCGTCGACGGCGTCCGCCAACGCCTGCAAGACGCAGAGCCCGTCTCCCAGGGTGTGCGGGACGATGAGACTCACCGCGGCGCCCCCGTCGGTCAGCGGCAGCACCCCCAGGCGCCAGCCCGGTCCGTGCTCCGGGTCGGTGCCCCGCTCCGCGAACTCGTCGCTCCACGCGTGTATGTCGTCGCGCGCACGCGGGACCGCTTCGACCTCGACCTGCGGCACCGCGTCGATCGCCGACCAACGGTGCCGTCCACCCGGCAGGCGCGAGCGTTCGACGACCCGGCCGAGCAGGGTGGCGGCGAGGTTCTCGTTGAAGCGACACACCGCGTCCAGGTCGAGTGCCCGGTCGTAGGTCCAGGTCGCGTGGAAGCTGGGTTGGTGGCCCAGGGCACGCAAGCCGAGGAACGAACCCTGGTCCATGTACGCGAGACGGTCGTCCATCGTCATCAGCTCTGCTCGAAGCGGCGCACGGCCAACGGCACCGCGCACGCCAGGATCACCACGATCCAGATCACCGACTGGACCACGTAGCCGGCGGTGTCGGTCGAGAGCGCACCCGATGCCTGCAGCGACGTCGCCGTGTGCGGGCCGACCATCAACCCCCGGCACGCGTTCACGACGACGGTCACTGGCTGGTGCTGCGCGAACACCTGCAGCCACCCCGGCATCGAGTTGACCGGCACGAAGGCGGAGCTCGCGAAGGTGAGCGGCAACAGAATCGGGAACGCCACTGACTGCGCCTCCTCCGCCGAGGTCGATCGCAGACCGATGAGCGCCGCCATCCACGACATCGCATAGGCGAAGGCCAGCACCAACAGCGACGCCTGGGCGACCCCGACGTAGCCGGCGGGACGGAAGCCGATGAGCAGCCCCACGGCCAACATGACGACGACGATGGCGACGTTGCGCACCAGGTCGGCGAGCGTGCGCGCCGCCAGCACAGACAGGCGCACCATCGGCAACGAGCGGAACCGTTCGACGAGGCCACCGCCGAGGTCTTCCGCCAGGCCGATCGCGGTCGACACGGCGCCGAGGGTGACGGCCTGCACGAAGATGCCCGGCAGCAGGAAGTTGACGTAGTTCACGCCGAGCACGCGGCCGAGCGTGCCACCGAAGACATACCGGAACAGCAGGACGAACAGCACCGGCTGCACGAACGTGAACACCAGCAGGCCGGTCTCGCGCACCAGGTGCACCAGGTTGCGCCGAGTGAGTGCGAGCGTGTCGCCGATGGCGTGGCGAAGCAGCACGCGGTCGTCGATGTCGATGTCGTCGTCGATGTCGTCGTCGAT
Organism: uncultured Iamiaceae bacterium; assembly: GCA_964621605.1. Lineage (GTDB taxonomy): Bacteria > Actinomycetota > Acidimicrobiia > Acidimicrobiales > Iamiaceae > CAZUMJ01. The sequence continues at coordinate 21,641 of CAZUMJ010000020.1, forward strand.
GCCGTCGTCGACGACGGTCCGTTGATGGGGGCGCGGCCCCAGTGCGGGCGGAGGCAGCACCGGCCGAGCACGACGCTCAGGCGGCGGAGGCAACACCTGCCGCGCACGACGCTCAGGCGGCGGAGGCAACACCGGCCGCGCCGCGTCACCAAGGCGGGAGGCGCTCATCGGCGCGCTCCCCCCTGCGCCACCCCGACCAGGTCAGGATCGGCCGGGCGGGTGGTGGTGTGACCGGTGAGACGCAAGAAGACGTCGTCCAGGCTCGGTTCCCGGACGGTCAGCCCCGTGGGCGGCAGGCCGGAGGCATCGAGCGCACGCAACACGTCGAGGGAGCGCGCCGCCCCTCCCGCAACGGGTCCGCGGACCACGACGCCGTCCACCTCGGCTCGGGGCAACACCACCTGCACCGCCACGAGCGCCGCGCAAGCCGTGCGTTCGTCGGCGAAGGCGACCTCGACGATGGTGGCACCCAACGCCGCCTTGAGCCCCGGGACCGTGTCGTGGGCGATCACGCGTCCCTGGTCGATCACCGCGACCTGGTCGGCAAGCTGCTCGGCCTCCTCGAGGTACTGCGTCGTGAGCAGGACCGTCGTACCGCCCTGGACGAGCTGGCGGATGATCGCCCACAGGTCGTTGCGACTGCGCGGGTCGAGGCCGGTGGTGGGCTCGTCGAGGAAGAGCACGGGCGGGTGGTGCACGAGCGACGCGGCGAGGTCGAGGCGCCGTCGCATCCCACCGGAGAACTCGGCGAGGGGACGATCGGCGGCGTGCGTGAGCCGGAAGGCCTCGAGCAGTTCGTCGGCCCGGGCCTTGCGCCGCGACCGCGGCTGGTGGGTGAGCTGGCCGATGAGCCGCAGGTTCTCGCGCCCGGTCAAGCGCTCGTCGACCGCGGCGTACTGGCCGGCGAGCCCGATGCGCGCACGGACCCGCTGCGGTTCACGACACACGTCGATGCCGAGCACCCGCGCGACGCCCCCGTCCGGGCGGACGGTGGTGGTCAGCACGCGCACCGTCGTGGTCTTGCCGGCCCCGTTCGGCCCGAGCAAGCCGAACACCGTGCCGCGTGGGACGACCAGGTCGATGCCGTCGAGGGCGACGCGGTCGCCGTAGCGCTTGGTGAGGCCACGAACCTCGATGGCCGCATCAGCCTGCGGGCGAGCGTCGAACGGTTCGAACCAGGGCGAGTGGGTCACGGCACCACGGACCGGGCGAACCAGCGGTCCCACGCGTCGAACTCCGCCTCGATGATCTCCATGACTTGTGGGCGCAGCAGCTTGACGAACCGCTCGCCGATGAGCGGCACCTTCATCGTCAACGCGAGCTCGATCGTGAAGGTGCACGCGTCGTCGCCCGCTGCCACGACCTCGGCGGCGATGGTCGCGGTGCCCGGCACGCTGCTGGCCTCGATCGTCGCGTGACCGACGAGGCGATCACCGACGTGGTCCCAACGCTCGGTCGTGGTGATCGTGTTCGTGGCGGAGATGACCTTCTGCGCCACCTTCGGGACGTCACCCTCGACGGTGCGCACCGTCGAGAGCTCGAGCTGCCCGGCGTCGGTGGCCGCCCGCAGCACCTCGATGTCGCGACTGCCCATCAGCTCGTAGCGGCCGACGTGCGCGGCGGGGTCGAGGAAGGCGGCCGCGACGACCGCCAGCGGGCTCTGCAGGCGATGTGATGCGCTGAACTCCATGGGGCACCTCACCGGGTGGGGGCTGGAAGGACGGCGGCTGGACCCATGGTGACGTCGCCACCGGTGCGGGCAACCTCTTGGACGATCTCGGCCACACGGGCGAAGTAGCTCGTGACGGCGTGCACCGCCTTGGGGGTGTCGGGGCAACTGCACGTGACGTAGGTGCGCGTCGGCATGCGCATGAGCCAGACGTACACGTCGTCGTCGTCACCGGCTCCGGTGAGCCCCCAGAAGTTCTGTTCGAGCCAGCGTTCGTGGCCCGGGATGATCGACCCGTCGAGGTAGGACATGATCGGCGGCCGATCCGACGACTCGGCGTCGAAGTCGAGGTGCTCGGCCAGGATCTCCGCGACACGCAGCGTCGGCACGTCGCCGGCGTCGCGGACGTCACGGAACTCCTGGCGGACACGGCGCACCAACGAACCGAACGTGTCGTCGGGTTCGATGTCGACGTGGAGCGGCACGAGGTTGATGAACCACCCCATGGCGAGCATCCACTCGGGCGACCAGCGGCTGTGGACCGGGTTGAGGCAGCGGTACGACTCGGCCGCCGCCATCTCATGGGCGGCCATGGCACACGCGGCGTAGAGCCCGCCCGCGAAGTTGCCGCCGAGGTCCTTCACCGCGGCCTCATACGGGTGGAGCAGGTCTTCGCCGAGCAGTTCCTGGTACACGGGGACGAGCGGCACCTTCACCCCCGGGGTCATGCCGAGGTCGAGCGGGAAGCGGGGCAGCTCGCCCCCGCCCCGCAGCAGGAAGTACAGCCAGTCCTGCACTCCCTTGGACTCGATGTCGAAGCCGGCGGCACGCTCGCGCTCCTCGACGCAGTAGTCGGGGTATGAGCCCACCTCGGGGAGGTCGGGTTCGGTCCCGGCCAGCTCGCAGTCGTACATCGTCGACAGCTCCCACACCGAGAGCAGGCACGAGACGCCGTCGGTGTAGCTGTGGTCGGACCCGAAGTAGACGACGGTCTTGGCGTCGCCGATGACGGCGGTGAACGTGTAGCCGAGCCGCCCGAGTGGCACGGCCCACACGTCCATCAGCTCACGGACGTGGTCGAGCATGCCGGCCGCGGTCACCTCCTCGGGCAGGAACGTCGGCTCGAACACGATGTCGTCCGGCGCCAGCTCGTGGCGTTCGAGCGGGCTGTCCACGTCGTTGCCGTCGGCCGTGAACCAGTTGCGCATCCCGCCGTGCCGTCGCAGGAAGCGGTTGATGGTGCGGGTCCACGCATCGACGTCGAACGGGTTGGGCACCTCGAACGCGACGCACAGCCAACTGCTGTCGGTGTACCCCTCGCGGTTCTTGGCCTTTGCGAGCTCAAGGTGGGCGGCCTGCATCAGCGACGGGGCCACGCCGGTCGGCGGGGCGGTGGCCATGGCGTCGAGGGTGGCGCGGCTGGGTGTCCAGTCGACGACCCTCCCGCCTTGGGTGGGGTGATCGGAGAGCCTGGCCATGACGACCATCAGGCACCCACCTTTCCGGCGGAGCCGACGTGGTCGTCGTCGACCGCCACGGTGTCGAGGATGATCCGGCGCATGGCCTCGGTGACCGCCTGCACCTCGGTCCGGCACGTCTCGTTGCCGGGGAAGCGCCACGTCAGATAGGTCTCGTCGGGGAAGCGGTTGATCCACACGTGCACCCCGTCGGTGGGGCCGATGTCACCGAGGTAGGCGTGGGCGTCCCACCCGGGTCGGCGGCACAGCGCATCCGCGTAGCGGGCGTCGAGGTACGACACCACGAACCGGGGCTGAAGGCTGGTGTCGAGGAGCTCGCCGATGCGTGGCATGGGTAGACCGGCGCCGCGCTTCGCGACCGCCCATGCGTCACCGACGTGCGGGAGGATGTCCACCAGTTGCTGGTCGGCATCGACGTCGACCGCGAAGGGGGCGAGCGCGGTGAACCAGCCGATGGCTTCGGCCCAGCGCGCCTCGTGGCGGGTGTGGGTGGAGACGAGTGATCGGAATGTCACGAACCCGGCGCCGTTCGGGTGGACCGACGCGGGTTCGATGCCGCCGGCGCCGCCGAGCCGGGTGAAGGCGAGCGCCATGGCCGCGAGGAAGCCGGCGGAGGTGCTGACGCCGTTCGCTCGACAGAAGGAACCGAATGCGCCGACGTTGTCCTCGCCGAGGAGGGGGAGGCAGCGGGCCTCCTGGGGGATCTGGGAGCCTGGTGGCAGGCCGTCGGGAAGGGGGAACGCCGGGAGCGACCGTTCCCCGTCGAGGAACGCACGCCAGGTCTCGACGGCCTCGTGGCTGGCCGTGGCCGCCGAAGCGACCGCGAGCTCCTCCTGCACGAACTCGAGGTAGCTCGCCGCGGCGCGTAGGTGGCTCGGGCGCCCCTCGCGGCGCGCATCGACGAGCTCGCGGATCTCGGCGACCGCGAGCAGGATCGAGTAGCCGTCGACGTTGACGTGGTCGAACGCCAACACGACGGTCATGCGGTCGACGGTTCGGATCGTGGCGAACGCATATGTGGGCCACAAGGCGGCGTCGGTCGACCGGTTGAAGTGGTCGTCGAGCGTGTCGGCCAGGAGGCGCTCGTCGACGAACACCCCGAGCGACGTCTCGGTGAGGGTGACGTCACCGGGGCCGAGCGTGAAGCGCTCGAAGCCACCACCCTGGCCGTGATCGGGCTCCGCTCGGAAGCCGCTGCGCAGGGTCTCGTGGCGGTCGATCCACTCCTCGAGGACCCGTGCGATCTCGTCACCGGTGAGCAGCGGCACCTCGAACGAGACCCCGATCCAGCCCGTGGGCGCCGCCTTCGCTGGGGGCGCCGAGGGCTCCGTGGCGAAGTCGAGCTCCGCGGCCTCGACCCGCCGTGCAAGCGCGTGCTGGATGTGGTCCTGCTGGTTGTGGGAGGGCCCACGCGGATCTGCGGGCTGGACGTGCGCCCGGGCTCGCGTGCCGTCGGACACGGACCAGACCGAGAGCTGGCCGAGCGGAAGGTTGTGGTCGTGGATGTCGCCGAGGCGCATGAAGGTCTCCTGCACTGCGGTGGGGAAGGGGCCGACGCCGAGCGGACCTCTGCGCGCTCGCTACGCGCGGGAGGGCTCCGAAGGGTGCCGTTGATCACACCATAGCAACCAGTGTCAACTGTCACTCTTTATCACTGGCACCAGTGAGAAATGCCTCTGTTCATCACTCGTCCGCCGGCCACGTCAAGCGGCCACCTGCACGCGCCCACGCGCGCGTACAGGAGGACCTTCGGCCCTGCCGCGCACACCCGCAGCGGGAGTGTGCTTGAGCTGACCGCCTGGAGGTGACCGGATGAACGTCGTGATGCATCCCACCGCTGGCCGCCTGGAACGCGACGACCACCGCGCCGGCTTCGCCTTCCTCGCCGAGCTCGGCAAGACGGTCCTCAGACCCGGCGGCATCGACCTCACCCGTCGTCTGCTGCACGACCTGGCCATCGGCCCGGCCGACGACGTGGTCGAGATCGCACCCGGCCCGGGCCGCACCGCACAACTCGTGCTGGCGCACTTCCCGGCGACCTATGTGGCGGTCGACCGAGACCGTGCCTGCGGCGAAGCGCTGCGGCCACTCCTCCACGGCCCCACTCGACAGTTCGTGCGCGGTTCGATGTCGCGCACCGGGCTCCCGTCGGCCGGCTACGACGTCGCCATCGGCGAAGCATTCCTCACCATGCAGCCATCGTCGGTGAAGGACGCGGCCGTGGCAGAGCTCGCGCGGCTGGTCCGCCCGGGTGGTCGGCTCGGCATCCACGAGGTCGCATTCCGCCTGGCGGACGTCGACCGCGCCGGCGACTCACGGGCGATCGAGGAGGAACGCATCTGCCACGAACTCACGTCGCACTTCAAGGTCGCGTTCGGAGCACTCACGCTCGACGAGTGGGATGCGCTCCTCAGCCGCCACGGCTTCGCGATCACGAACGTGCACCGCGCCCCGCTTCGTCTCCTCGAGCCCGACCGCCTCATCGCGGACGAGGGCTACCTGGGCGCGGCACGGTTCGCGGTGAACGTGGCGCGCAACCCGGCCACGCGCCGACGCATCGCAGCCATGCGTCAGGCGATGCTGCGCAACGCACCGCACTTGCAGGCAGTCGCGCTCACCGCCCGGCGCGTCGAGGGTGCGTCGCCCGGCTGCTAGCCGCTAGAGCTGCAACGACTTCGGCTGGAGGAACTCCTCCAGCCCGAACCGGCCGAGCTCACGGCCGATGCCCGACTGCTTGTAGCCGCCGAACGGTGCCATCGCGTTGAAGCGTCCGCCGTTGATCTCGAGCTGCCCCGTGCGAATGCGGCGTGCGACGGCCTTGGCCCGCTCCGGGTCAGCAGACCACACCCCGCCGGAGAGGCCGTACACCGAGTCGTTCGCGATGCGTACGGCATCTTCTGTGTCGTCATACGGGAGGATCGACAGCACCGGGCCGAAGATCTCCTCTTGTGCGATCACCATCGACGTATCGACGTCGGCGAACACGGTCGGGCGCACGTAGTAGCCGGTTGGAAGGCCCTCCGGCGCCTCGGGCCCCCCGGTCACCAACGTCGCTCCCTCGGCGATGCCCCGCTCGATGTAGGAGCGGACCCGGTCGCGCTGCGCGGCGGAGATGACCGGGCCGAGACGTCCGGCGTCGGTCGCCGGGTCGCCGACCGTCCACGACCGCTCGACCTCGGTGCGCACCAACTCGACCACCTCGTCGTGACGTGACCGGGGCACGAGCAGACGCGTGAGCGCACTACACGTCTGGCCTGAGTTCAGGTAGCACGCCCCCACCGCGGCCTTCGCCGCCTTGGCGAGCTCATCGCCTTCGAGGTCGTCGAGCAGGATGTTGGCGGACTTGCCGCCCAGTTCCAAGGCCACCTTCTTCACGGTCTCGGCTGCGAGCGCCGCCACCCGCTTGCCCGCCCGCGTCGACCCGGTGAAGCTCACCATGTCGACGTCGGGGTGCACCACGAGCGCCTCACCCACCTCGGGGCCGGTGCCCGACACGAGGTTGAACACGCCGGCGGGGAGGCCGAGACCGTCGATGATCTCGGCGAGGATGAACGCGTTGACAGGCGCCACCTCGCTGGGCTTCACCACGATGGTGCAGCCCGCCACGAGCGCCGCCGCAACCTTGATCACGATCTGGTGCAACGGGTAGTTCCACGGCGTGATCGCTGCAACCACGCCCACGGGCTCGTGCAGCACCAACGAGCTGCCGATCTGCTCCTCCCACGGAAAGTCCGCGGCGAGCCCGGCGATGCCCGCGGAGACCGCCTGGGGAAGGCCCGCCTGGATGATCTCGGAGAGCTTGCGCGGCATGCCCACCTCTGCGGTGATGGCATCGGCGATCTCGGCGCTTCGGGCGCCGATCCCCAGGCCCATGCGCGCCACGAAGTCGGCACGCACCGCCGGGGCGGTCGCTGCCCACGCGGGGAAAGCCGCGACCGCGGCAGCGACCGCACGGTCGACATCGGCAGCGGCACCGGCGGGGATCGTGGCGAAAACCTGCTCCGTGGCGGCGTCGATCACCTCGATGCGATCGGCCCGACTCGACGGAACCCATTCGCCCCCGATGTAGATCTGCTCGTAGCTGCGCATGGCGCGACGTCCCCCTGATGCGTCCAACGTGGCGGTCGCAGTCTACGGACCGGCAGGCGACGATCGGCCCCGCTCAGCGCGCCTGCTCACAGGCCGGAACGGCCCACCAACAGATCGGTGGGCGGCGCGGCCGAGCGGGGCGACGCGTCCTGTCGTCAACCGACGGCGGCCACCTCGGTGCCGGCCGTGTCGCTTCCGCTGCGCAGCACCTTGCCTGGCGTGGCCCCGGTCGCTTGGTTGTCGGCCACGGTGAGCACACCGTTCACGAACACCCGCACCACGCCGAGCGCGTCCGCGCCCAGGCGGGGGCTGTCGCCGGGCAGGTCACGAACGAGCGTCGCGCGGCCCGCACCGACCGTGTCGGGGTCGAACACCACGACATCGGCGTGGTTGCCCACCGCGAGCGTGCCGCGCTCGACGAGCCCGAACAGACCCGCCGGGTCGCTCGTAAGTAGCTGCACCGCACGTTCGAGGCTCACCAACTTGCGGCCGCGGATCATGTCGCCGAGGAAGCGCGTCGTGTAGGGCGCGCCGCTCATGCGATCGAGGTGTGCACCTGCGTCGGACCCGCCGAGCATCGCCCGCGGGTCGTCCCACACCTGCTGTCGCAGCTCCCACGACGCCGGGTCGTTGTCGGGTGCGCCAGGCCACAACACGGTGCGTAGGTCGTCGTTGATCGCGACGCGCACAAGAGCGCTGAAGCTGTCGGTGCCCCATTCCTCGGCGAGCTCGCTCGCCCGCTTGCCCGACATCCCCTCGTTCGCCGCCGAGAACGTGTCACCGATGACGTAGTTGTCCCAGTCGGCGAGACGCCGGAACACACCCGCCTCCTCGGAGTGCGAGCGTTCGACCATGCCCGCACGCACCTCGGGGTCGGAGAGCTGCTCGATGCGCTCGGCTAGCGGCAGCCCGAGGATGTCGCCCCAGCCGGGCATCAGGTTGAACGAGCAGAACGTCCCGAAGTTCATGTTCATCGGGACGAGCACCGGCATGGTCAGGGCGATCACGCGCCCGCCCGCCGCTTCGGCAGCCGCGGCCGCGCTGAGCTGGCGAGGGATGCGCGCCGGGACTGACGAGTCGACCGTGAGGACGTTCCAGTTGAGGGTGCGACGGGCGGCGCCGGTCATCTTGGCGATGAGGTCGATCTCGTCGTCGAAGAACTGGTCGAGACCTCCGGTGAAGGCGCCTTCGAGGCTTGTCCCCTCGTGGCGGCCCACCTCAGCGGCAAGCGCCACCAACTCATCGGTGGACGCGTGCCGTGACGCCACCGGCACCCCGTTGCCGTCGGAGTGCGTGCTCGACAGCGTGGTCGAGAAGCCCAATCCGCCGGCCTCGATCGCGGTGCGGAGCTCGGCGACCATGGCGTCGACCTGTTCGGGCGTCGCTTCCCCAGCCGTGGCGTCCTCGCCCATGACGTAACGGCGCAGCGCGCAGTGCCCGACCATGAAGCCGGTGTTGATGGCGATCGCCCCGTCGAGTCGGTCGAGGTAGTCGGCGAACGTCTCCCAGTTCCAGTCGACGCCCTGCTCGAGGGCGGCAAGCGACATGCCCTCGACCTTGGCCATCATGCGACGGGTGTAGTCGGCGTCCGTCGCCCGCAGCGGGGCGAGCGTGAATCCACAGTTCCCGGCGACCATCGACGTGACCCCGTGCACGTTGGAGGGTGTGGCGAACGGGTCCCACATGAGCTGGGCGTCGTAGTGGGTGTGCGGGTCGACGAACCCAGGGCACACCACAAGACCGGTGGCGTCGAAGCTCGTGAGCGCCTCCTCGGTGATGCTCCCGACCGGGCCGAGCGCGACGATGCGCCCGTCCTTGATGCCGAGATCACCCACGAATCGCGGCGCACCGGTGCCGTCCACGATGGTGCCACCGGTGATGAGGTGGTCGAGCATGCTGCCTCCAAGCTCAATGACGGTCGGTGGCGACGCCGCGGACCGGCTTCTGACGAACCGTCAGATTCTCGCAGACAGGGACGCCCCCATCAACAGGGCCTGACGGCCCGAATGCGAGCGCGTCGGCGCAATCCCGCTGCGAGACTGCAGCAATGGGGACCGTCACCTTCCACAACCCCGCCCCCGACGAGCTGCCAACGCTGTTTCGCGTCTCGATGCAGGGATACGGCGTCGACCCCACGCCCGAGACCGTCGCACACTGGCAGCTCGTCAACGAGGTCGACCGCACCTATGGCGCACGCGACGGCGACACGTGGGTGTCCTGCTCCAGCGCGTTCAGCTTCGAGGTGACCTTGCCCGGGCCGAGCACGGTACCGGCGTCGGGCGTGACCATGGTCGGCGTCGAACCCACGCACCGCCGCCGCGGCATCCTGCGTCAGATGATTGCGTGGCAGCACGCGGACGCCCTGCGGCGCAGCGAGCCGCTTGCCCTCCTCACCGCCTCCGAGGCATCGATCTACCGGCGCTTCGGGTACGGCGTCGTCACCGACACCGCCCAGTTCCGCATCGCGTGCTCGGCGGTGGAGTTCGACCCGCCGGGGCCACCGGTCGGGCCGGTGCGCCTCGTCGATCTCCATCACGCCACCGATGAGCTCGCCGCGCTCTACGACGCGGCGCGGCACGACCGTCCGGGGTGGGTGAGCCGCAACGAACGCTTCTGGGCGCTGCTCCGCGCGGATCCGCCACACGACCGGGACGGCGCCACGGAGCTGAAGGCGGTGCTCCACCTCGATGCGGCCGGGCAGCCGGACGGCTATGCCACTTGGCGCATCAAAGCCAGCGACGACGGACGCGTCGCCACCAACACGGTGCGGCTCGAGGAGCTCGTTGGCCTCAGCAGCGACGCGGAGCTCGCGCTGTGGCGCTTCCTCGCCGATATCGACCTCGCCACCACGATCGTCTGGGGTGCGCCCGCCGCGACGTCGCCGCTGCGGTGGCGGCTCGTCGAACCTCGACAGCTGCACATCGACGCGGCGAGCGACCTCGTTTGGGCTCGCCTCCTCGACATCCCCGCGGTGCTCGGCGCCCGCGGGTACGACGCGACGGGGACGCTCCTGCTCGATGTGCACGACGCGTCCATGCCGGAGGTTGCAGGAACCTACGCACTCGCCGTCGACGATCCGGCCGCGCCGGCACGCTGTACACGCCTCGACCCCCACGCGGTGGCCGGCACCGGGCGCGGCGTCGGAGCCGACGCAGAGATGCGCCTTGCCGCGCCCGGCGCCAACGATGCGGCTGGCGCACCCAGGCTGCGCCTCGATGTGGCAGACCTTGCCTCGCTGACGTTCGGGGCCGTGTCGGCCACGACGCTGGCGCACGCCGGGCGCATCGAAGCATCTGACGATGCGGCCATCCGTCTGGCAGACGCGCTGTTCGCGAGCCACGCCGAGCCAAGCTGCCCCATCGAGTTCTGACCCGCACCGTGCGCCGTCCCACAGGCGCGAACCCGTGCGAGCCGGCGCAGACGCGCAACACCCCGCCCTCACCGGTGCCGGCCCTGTGCGGCGGGCAGGCGTCCCGGTGAGAGGCGGGGTGCCAGGACGTGAAGGTTCGTCTAGAGGCGGTCGACGATCGCCTGCGCGAACTCGGAGCAGCGCACCTCGGTGGCGTCCGGCAGCATGCGCGCGAAGTCGTAGGTCACGACCTTGTCGGTGATCGTGCGCTCGAGGGCAGCCACGATGTCGGCCGCGGCGTCGTTCCAGCCGATGTGCTCGAACATCAGCACACCCGACAGGAGCACCGAGCCGGGGTTGACCTTGTCCTGGCCGGCGTACTTGGGGGCGGTGCCGTGCGTCGCCTCGAAGATGCCGTGCCCGGTCACGTAGTTGATGTTGGCGCCGGGCGCGATGCCGATGCCGCCCACCTCGGCCGCCAGGGCGTCGGAGATGTAGTCGCCGTTCAGGTTCAGCGTGGCGACGACGTCGTACTCGTCTGCGCGGGTGAGGATCTGCTGGAGGAAGGCATCCGCGATGGCGTCCTTGATCACGATCCCGGCACCCGGCCGGCCCTCGGGGATGACGTGCCATGGGCCGCCGTCGAGCTCGACCGCACCGAAGTGACCGCGTGCGACGCCGTAGCCCCAGTCGCGGAAGGCGCCTTCGGTGTACTTCATGATGTTGCCCTTGTGCACGAGGGTGACCGACTTGCGACCGTTGCGCACGGCGTAGTCGATGGCAGCGTGCACGAGGCGTTCGGTGCCCGAGTGGCTCACCGGCTTGATGCCGAGCCCGACTTCGACGGGCAGCGGACGGCGTGGTGCGCCCAGCGCGGCGAGCGCATCCTGCCAGCCGTCGGTCTTGTCCTGGGTGCCGAAGCGGATCTTCGCGAAGTCGTCGGGGAACTCCTGCTCGAGGAAGGCCAGGACCTTGGCCGCCTCGGGGCTGCCGCCGACGAACTCGATGCCGGCGTAGATGTCTTCGGTGTTCTCACGGAAGATCACCATGTCGACCGCCTCGGGCTTCTTGACCGGCGAGGGAACTCCCGCGAAGTAGCGGACCGGCCGCAGGCAGACGTAGAGGTCGAGGATCTGGCGAAGCGCCACGTTCAGCGAGCGGATACCGCCGCCGACGGGCGTGGTGAGCGGGCCCTTGATGCCGATGAGGTATTCCTGGAACGCCTCGATGGTGGCGTCGGGGAGCCACTCGCCCGTGGCGTTGAAGGCCTTCTCGCCCGCGAGGACCTCCTTCCACGCGATCGATCGGCCGTGCTTGGCAGCCGCGGCGTCGAGGACCAGCTTCGCTGCGGGCCAGATGTCGACGCCGGTGCCGTCGCCCTCGATGAAGGGGATGATGGGCTCGTCGGGGACGTTGAGCGAGCCGTCGGGCGCGGTCGTGATCTTGTCAGCCATGCGTGCGACCCTAGCCTGTATCGCACTTGTCTCTAAAGGCGACGGGGCGTCCCTCGGCCGGCGTCCTCGGCCGCTGTCCGCTGCCGTGTTGCCCCCACGCAGGGGGCGCCGAGTCGAGGAGACGTCGAGATGCCCGCGACGAGCGTGGCGCGGCGATCCACGTCAGCGTGCGGGGCTCCCCAGATCGAGCTGCGCGTGGATCTCCCTGATCGAGTCCGCGCGGTTGAGCGCGTAGAGGTGCAGCCCCGGGACGCCCACCTCGACCAACTCGGCGCACAGCCGCGCGGCCACCTCGACCCCGAGCGCCCGTACAGCCGCGGCATCCCCGTCGACCGCGTCGAGCCGCTCCTGCAACTCGTCGGGGATGTGGGTCCCGTTCACCGCCGACATGCGGCGCACACCCGCCACCGAGGTGAACGGCATGACGCCCGGCACGACCGGCTTGGTGCATCCGAGCGCGGCCAACTCGTCGACGAGACGGACGTAGTGCTCGACTTCGAAGAAGAACTGGGAGATCGCGAAGTCGGCGGCCTCCAGCTTGCGCGCCAGGCTGCGTCGATCGTCGGCCCGGTCAGCGGAGCGCGGGTGCAGCTCCGGGAACGCGGCGACGCCGATGGAGAATCCCCCGACCTCGGCGACGAGCTCTACCAGTTCACTGGCGTAGCGAAAGTCGCCACCGGGCTCGGAGCCATCCGCGGGCGGGTCGCCCGCCAGCGCCAACACGTTGTCGATGCCCGCGGCTCGGTAGGTGTCCAGCAGCTCGTGGAGCTCAGCGCGGCTCTGCCCCACACACGTCAGGTGCGGCATCGCCGGGAACGGATGCGACTGGTCGAACCGCACCACGAGGTCGCGCGTGTTGGTGCGTGTCGAACCCAGCGCCCCGTAGGTCACCGAGATGAACGATGGGCCAAGGCCCGAGAGGTCCGCCAGCGCCGCGTCGAGCGCGAGCACACCGTCGGGCGTCTTGGGCGGGAAGAACTCGAACGAGAGCGTGCGACCCGCGGCAAGCAGGTCCGCGATCGCCGTCACGCGCCGGGCTCCACACCGGCCCGGCGTTCGGCCGCGGCGACGGTGTTCTCGAGCAGCATCGCACGGGTCATCGGGCCGACCCCGCCGATGCGCGGCGACAGCCATCCGGCGACCTCCGCGACCTCATCGGCCACGTCGGACAGCAGCTTGCGACCGTCGAAGCTGACGCCGGCTGCCACCACGGCGGCTCCGGGCTTCACCATGTCGGCGGTGACGAGACCGGGCGAACCCGCGGCGGCCACGACGATGTCGGCCTGGCGCGTGTACGCACCCAGATCGGCGACGCCGGTGTGCACGACGGTGACCGCCGCGTTGGCGTGGGGCCGCTTCAGCGTGAGCAGGTTCGCGAGCGGACGCCCGATCGTGAGACCCCGCCCGATGATCACGATGTGGCGACCCTCGATCTGCACCCCGTGCGCGACGAGCAACTCGACGATGCCTGCCGGTGTGCACGGCACCGGACCGTCGACGCCCATGACCAGGTGGCCGAGGCTGACCGGGTGCAGACCGTCCGCGTCCTTGGCCGGGCTGAGCGCCGCCAGTGCAGGCTCGTAGGGGATGTGCGAGGGGAACGGGTACTGCAGGAGCGCCGCGTCGACCGCGTCGTCGGTGTTGAACCGCTCCACGACCGCAGCCACCGCCTCGGGCGTGGCGTCTGCGGACAGGTGCTCGCCAACCGAGGCGATACCGAGCTCCTCGCAGTCGCGGTGCTTCATCGAGACGTAGTTGGCGCTGGGCCCGTCGTCGCCGACGAGCAACGTCGCGAGCCCGGGTGTGACGCCGCGTTCGGCCAGTCGGGCGATGCGCCCCGCGAGACGCTCCTTCACCTGGGCTGCCACCGCGTTGCCGTCGAGGATCTGTGCGCTCACGGGCCGCCACTGTAGGCGGGGGAGCTCACCCGGCTGGAGGCCCGCCGCCGACGTCCCAGGCGACGAGGAGCACGCCCGCCTCAGGCGACGGCCTCAGAAACGGGCGAGAGCGCGAGCCCGATACTCGGGCGACGCGGCGAGCGCCACGGCAAGGTTGAGGTCGTTGCCGTCGAGCAAGCGCCCGACCCAGTACTGCAGGCCTGCCGCGTCGGGGCCCCGGCCGAGCAGTTGCTGGTAGAGCGCGGTCACCCGGCGCGTGCGTGACTCGACGGATTGGTAGAACTCGTAGGCGATCGTGTCGCGGGACTCGCCCCGGCGAAGCCGACCGGTCCAGTAGGCGAACCCACCGGAGTCGGGCTCGCGGCCGAGCAGCTTCAGGTACAGCGCTCGCACATACGAGTCGATCGTTCCGCCCGAGCGCGAGTAGTACTCGGCGGAGCCGTAGAAGTGCGCCGCCACCTCGGCTTGGGTCATCCCGGTACGCATCCGGTTGGTCCAGTAGGAGAGACCGCCCGCGTCCGGGCTGCGGCCGAGGGTGTCTTGGTAGAGGCCCACGACGACCTTCGACACCCACTCGGGGCTGGTCACCACCGCTCGGAGGAACTGGTTCGGGTCCATCCCGTTCACGAGCGACGGCACCCACAGGTTGAGCTCGTTCGCGGACGGCGCCCGACCGAAGAAGTCGTGGTAGCTCGCTTGCACCAGCGCGGTCGCTTCGGCTTGCGACATCTGCGTGACGACGGGAGCGGCACGGTTGAGCTTCAGGAAGTCGACGGTGACCCACAACGTGCCGCCGCCGTCGCGCCATGCCGCGATGCCGACGTAGTTGTAGTCGCCGAGCAGGTTCTCGCGATGACCTGGCGAGTTCCAGAACGCGTTCTGGATGACCCCGACCGAACCGCCGTACCCCACGTTCTCGCCCCACCCTCGCCAGTCGGGGAACGCGCCGGCAACCTGGGCACCCACGTTCGGGTTGTGTGACAGCGCCTGGGCCGCCACAAGGTGTGTGGTCCAACCCGTCGCGATGTCGAGCATCGTGGTCTGCATCTGCAGCGGCGGCAGACCGGCGTTGGCGCGGGACTGGTTCGTGAGCGCCAGGAACTGCCACGCCTCAGCGCTGGGCGTCGCCGCGGCGCTCGCCGTCGGCGCCGGTCCGGCGATGCCGACCGCCCCCACCAGGCCGAGCACCAGGAGCAGCGTTGCGGCGCCGAGCCTCGCCGCACGGGTGCGCTGCGACGGCTCCCGCAAGGGAGCACGCATCGAAGCGTCGGATCGTTCGGAGTTGCCTTCCACGGTGATCGCCCTCGGTCTGGTGGTGCTGGTACCCCGTTATCGGCCTCAGCTCACAGCACCTGAAGCGCCCGAAGAGCTCAGCCACCCAGGATCAGCAGCACCAGCCCGCACGCAACAACCGACGAGCTGACGAGGCGCCGCCGGCCCATGCGCTCCTTGAGCACGACCCATCCGAGCAAGGCGCCGAGCACCACCGACGATTCCCGCAGGATCGACACGTACCCGACGGGAGCGTGTTGAAACGCGATCAGCACCATCGAGTAGGCGGCGGTGACGAGCGCCCCGGCCAGGATCCAGCGCCAAAGCTGGCGCTTCAGCAGGTCCACCAGCAGGGAGGTGCGCCCACGGGCCACACCGCTGATCGACACCGTGACCGCCGCAAGGATCTGTATCACCAGGCCATACGCCAAGCCCGAACCGCTTCGGCGGGCACCCGCTGCGTCGATCAGCGAGAACGTGCCGATGGTGACGCCGGTCGCGAGCGCCCAGAACAGCGAGATGCGCGTCGCCCGGCGGCCCACGAACGACAAGAGCCCGGCGGCGACGACTGCAACGCCTCCCCAGGCAAGCGGGTGCAGGGTGTCGTCGAGAAACACCACACCGCCGATCGCGGCGAAGAACGCGCCGCTCCCGCGCGCCAGCGGGTACGCGAATGAGAAGTCGCCGTGCTGATATGCCCGCGAGAGCCCCGTGACGTAGAGAAGCTCGATGACGCACGAGACGCCGAGGTACGGCCACGCGGCGCGATCCGGCAGACCTGTGAACACCAGGACAGGTGCGGCGACGACCGCGCCCATCAGCCACTGCGCCCAGAACGCGGTGTCGCGGTCGTCCGCAACCTTGCCGATGAGGTTCCACCCCGCATGCAGGCCTGCGGAACCCAGTGCGAGCAGTGTTGCGATCAGCACCCGGACCTGCCTGTGGCCCGGCTCAGGTGGTCACCTCGATCACGTCCACGTGCAACGCCGATCGCCAGATGTGCAAGGCCTCGTCTTGGTCTTCGGGGTGCTCGAAGAGCACAGCCACCTGCAGCCACTCGTCGGGCGCGAGCACGTAGCCGTAGAGGCCCTGGTAACGGGCACCGTCGTCGTCCTCGTCGATGAGAAGCGCCCACCGCAGCGTCCCGTCGGGCCCGGTCTCGTGGTACTCGTCGCTCGCGACCGGATGCTCCTCGGCCTGCAAGGCGCGCAGGAGCTCCTGCGGAGTCGTCGGTACATCTGGCTGCCAGGTTGCCAGCACGATCGAACGACCCGGCGCCTCGACGTGCAGGTCGCCGTCCTCGGTGATGGTGCCGATGCCGTCGTCGGGCAGGTCGACCGACCAAGCGGGAGAGAGCGCGTGGCGCAGGGCGTCAGACCGCCAGCAGGTCGCGCGCACCCGTGTCGGAAGACGGGTGGCGCAGCTTCGACATGGCCCGCGCCTCGATCTGGCGGATGCGCTCCCGGGTCAGGTTGAAGTGCTCACCGACCTCTTCGAGCGTGCGGGGCTCGCCGCGGTCGAGCCCGAAGCGCAGCTTGAGGATCTCGCGCTCGCGCTCGTCGAGCGGAGCGAGCAAGCGGGAGATCTCCTCAGGCAGGAGCGCCGTCGCTGCGACCTCGAAGGGCGATTCGGCGGAACGGTCCTCGACGACGTCGCCGAGCTCGGCGTCTCCGTCTTCGCGCAGGGGCTCCGAAAGCGAGAGCGGCTCGGCCGCGAAGCGCAAGGCCTCGGTGACCTTGTCTTCGGGCATCTCGACCTCGGCCGCCAGCTCTGACAGCGTCGCGGGGCGACCCATCTTCAGCTCGAGGCGAGCTCGAGCCTTCTGCAGGCGGGCAAGCGTGTCGCCTGCGTGGACGGGAAGGCGGATGGTGCGGCCCGTGTTCGCGATGCCGCGGGTGATCGCCTGGCGGATCCACCACGTGGCGTACGTGGAGAACTTGAAGCCCTTGCGCCAGTCGAACTTCTCGACGGCGTGCATCAGGCCCAGGTTGCCCTCTTGGATGAGGTCGAGCAGCGGAAGGCCGGACGCCTGGTACTTCTTGGCGATCGACACCACCAACCGCAGGTTGGACTGCACGAAGGTGCGCTCGGCTTCTTCGCCCTGGCGGGCGGTGCGGCGCAGCTCACGGCGACGAGCAGGGGTGACGTCTTTGCCGGCGGCGTCGAGCTCGGTGCGAGCCGCGTTGCCAGCTTCGATCGCCTGCGCGAGCCGAACCTCGTCGTCCTTCGTGAGCAGCGGATACTGCCCGATGTCGGTCAGGTAGAGACGGACGAGGTCTTCTTCGTCGCGCTCGACGCGCTCCTTGGGCAACGTGGCACCTTCTTGGTTCGTGCGTGCCCTGGCCGGTGGGGAAGAACCGAAGGGCGGGCTGGTGTTCGGCAACCAGCGCAATCTGGTAGTGAGAACACGATACCGATGAGGTCAAGCAGCCCCACCCTGCGCCGCAGTACAAGGCGGTTGACCAGGTCAGCGACCCTTCAGCCAGCACACCCGTAGGGCCCGAGCAGTGAGGGCTTTACAGAACTTCATCCACCGAGGCCGCTCGCGCTCGGACGATGGCGCCTTCTACCGCCCCGGTCCCCTCCGCAACGCGCTGCAGCGTGTGCTCGTCACGCACGAAGCGTGCATGCAGGCGAGCCGCAGCATGGACGGCATCGACGTGATCCCGCCGCACCAGCCGCACGCAGCGCGCCAGAGGGGCGTCGGTGACCGGATGCAGCCCGCTCGACAGTTCCTCCAACGAGACCACGAGGCGCGGCAGCAGCCCACGAGCCAGCCCGGCGAGGCGAGCGAGCGGCTCGTCCAAGGCAGCCAATGCCTCGATCGCAGCCGACGAGCCCGGCGACGGCAGCACGAACTCATCGCGGGTGAGCTCGCGCAGCTCCGGCAAGCGGGCGCGCCACAGCTGGGCGTGCCATGCGTACTGGGGTGCCAACTCAGCGAAGGAGAGCTTGACCTCGACCGGTGAGGCCGTCGTCTGCACCCAACCACCGACCACCTCGAACAATCGGGTGGAGAGCCACGCGTACCCCCCGACACGGCGCGCGTTCGCGTGCAGGTCGACGGGCACCTCGGATGGATCGAACGGAGTCGAAGCGGGCACGGATCCTCCCAACAGACGCCTCGGAGCGTACCGCTGACCCTTCACCCGGCTGCGCTTCAGCGCCCGTTCATGCGGTCCCGACCGGTGACGCGGTCTCGGGCTGGGGGGCGCGCTTGCGTTCCGCCAACGCGATCGCCGCCAGGATGAGCGTCGCTCCGACCCAACCCGACCAGCCGAGACGCTCCCCCGCTGCTCGGCCCGCCACGGCCGCGGCCACCGGTTCGACGAGCAGCAGCAGCGCGACACGGTGCGCAGGCACCACCCGTTGGGCGCCGACCATGAGCACGAACGCGACCGCGCTGACCCCGATGCCTGTGTACGCCGCGGCGGCAAGGGTGCCGGAGTCGAAGCCACCGCCACCGCCGAGCACTCCGGGAGCGGCCGAAGCAGCGGCCACGACCGCGAGCTGCACGAGGGTGAGGCGAATCGGATCGTGCTTCGGAGCGACGCGCGCGAGCAAGACGATGTGGCACGCGAAGCAGACCGCGCACCCGACGGTGAGCAGCTCGCCGCGTCCGAAGCCCGCACCCCCGCCGACCGGTGAGGTCAACAGGGTCAGCCCGACGAGCGCGAGTGCCGCGCTGCCCACGACCAGCCCCGAAGGGCGACGACGTGCGAGGGCGGCCTCGAGGACGGGCACCAACACGACCAGGAGGTAGGTCAGGAAGGCGGACCGGGCCGTGCTCGTCGATTGCAGGCCGTACGTCTGCAGGACGAAGCCTCCGAACATCGCCACGCCAGCGAGCGCGCCGTGGCGAAGCTCGCCCGCCGAGGACGGACGCCGCCACGCGAAGGGCGCGAGCGCCAGGGAACCCAGCGCGAACCGGACACTGAGAAAGCGAAACGGCGCCACGTGTGCAACGGCGCCCTGCACCACGAGAAACGTCGAGGAGAACAGCAGCGCAGCGGCAACCAGTGCAGCGGCTCCTCGGCGCTCCGCCGTCACAGACGAGAGCCGGCGCACGAGCGGAGCGTAGCCACGAACACCGCTGCCCCGACCCTCACCCGCTGCACCGCCCCACCACCGCTCGCGACCCAATCGCCACTTGGCATCACCGCCCCACCACCGCTCCCAGCCTGATCGTCGCTCGGCACCGCCGCCGCACCGCGAAGGAGCCACCTTGTGTCCGGACGCGGTCGTGGCCGGCACACCGCTGGGATGGTGCACCGGCCACGACAGACCCACGGGATGCTGCCGGTGGCAGCGTCAGCTCAGCAACCGTTGCCCGCCCAGTGCGACGCCCCGGCACCACCGGCCCACAACTCACGTGCCTTCTGGTCCTGCACCCATTCGGGTGCCTGCGCCGCAGTCTCGTAACCCATGTAGTGGTTCCACGTCGCGTACATGAACTGCCACTTGCCCGACGCACCGGACGAGGGGTTGACCACGGTCGGGTTGCCGTGCGACTCGCGCATCATGATGCAGCAGGTCGGAAGGTCCCCACCGCATGCGCCGCTCGGCGCCGTCACGACGGGCTGCGGAGCCGGTGCCGCGGTGGTTGGTGGCACCGTCGGTGGCGGCGGAGGCGGCAGGGTCGTGGTCGTAGACGTGGTCGTCGAGGTGGACGTGCTGGTCGTCGTCGTCGTGACCGTGGCAACCGCTGCAACCTGCCCGGCGAGCTCGTGGACCACATCCACGAACTGGGAGACCGAGGCGCTCGGCGCTCGACGTGGCTCAGAGCCGGCGTCTGCGCGCGACATGGGCAGGGAGAAGGCACCGATGGCCAAGACGACGACGGCGCTAGCCGCCATGTAGGTGGACCGCTGTTTGAGGTGGTGCACGTGTGTGCTCCTTTCTGCCCGCCACTGGCGCGCGGAAGCACGCTCGGGGTTTTGGGGAGCGGTCCCGGTGGCGTTCGCCACCGGCGCCCTGGCAGGCATCGGGTGTCTGTGGGATCGGAGCGACCGGCGCCATCATCGATGTGGCACGGGACAGTCGCCCTGCAATCCGGCGGGCACCCTACGGAGAACCGGGCTCAGAGTCGAGCATTTGTGACGTTCGACCGTTACGCGATCGTCACAAACGGTGGGATTTGGTGACGCTACGGGCGTTCGGGCAGGTCAGAGCGGTGATGGCCTGCCTAGTCCGAATGGATCATATTACGGCAGCGACAGTGCCATTTGTAGCGCGATGGGACTACGCCGCGGTAAGGGGTCGAGCGGATAGGTGCCGCTGATGGATCGGCGAGTCGGGGGCGGCCAGGGCCAGGACGCAGTCCGAAGGCCTCCACCAGCGAAGCCGAGGACGAGGACGAAGCCATGGCCGTTCCCGGCCGGCGAGACACGTCGCTGGCCTATTCGCTCAACCCCTAGGCCTCAGCCCGGGAAGCCATTCGTGATGGGGAGACGCCGGTCCTTGCCGAACGCCTTCGCGGTCACGCGTGGACCGGGTGGCGACTGGCGTCGCTTGTACTCGGCCAGGCCGACGAGCCGCACCACACGACGCACGGTCGGTTCATCGAACCCCATGGCGAGCAGATCGGTCACGGTCGCGTCCTCTTCGACGTGGGCGCGCAGGATCGCGTCAAGCTCTGGGTACGGCGGAAGGCTGTCCGCGTCGAGCTGATCGGGACGCAACTCGGCCGACGGGGGCTTCGTCAGGACGTGTTCGGGAATCAGCTCGCGGCCGGCGCTCCGGTTCCGCCAACGGCACAGGTCGTAGACGCGTGTCTTGTACACGTCACGGATGACGGCAAACGCACCGGCCGTGTCTCCGTAGAGGGTGGAGTAGCCGACAGCCGACTCGCTCTTGTTCCCCGTCGTGAGCACCAGCCACCCGAACTTGTTCGAAAGGGCCATCAGCACGACGCCACGGATACGCGACTGCAGGTTCTCCTCGGTGAGGTCGGGAGCGCGGTCGGCGAACGTGGGCGCCAGCATCTCGAGGAAGGAGGCGTGCGCCGCTTCGATGGGCACCTCCCGGAAATCGATGCCCAACCGCGCCGCCAGATCGCGCGCGTCGTCGAGGGAGTGGTCGGAGGAGAACCGGCTCGGCATCGCCACGCCGTGCACGTGGTCGCTGCCCAACGCATCCACGGCGATTGTGGCC
Source organism: uncultured Iamiaceae bacterium (assembly GCA_964621605.1). Taxonomy (GTDB): domain Bacteria; phylum Actinomycetota; class Acidimicrobiia; order Acidimicrobiales; family Iamiaceae; genus CAZUMJ01. Next base: position 43,003 of record CAZUMJ010000020.1, read on the forward strand.
ACCAGCGATGAGTCGATCCCACCCGAGAGGCCAACCACGACGTCGTTGAAGCCGTTCTTGCACACGTAGTCACGGGTGCCGGTGACCAGCGCGGCGTACACCTCTGCATCGGGGTCGAGCTCGGGCACGATGCAACGCTCCTCCGGCGCACTGCGACCCCGCAGTACGGCACCGCCACCCGCAGGCTCGGAGACCTCAGAGGTCACATCGGTGACCGCCACGACCGGCAACGGCTTCGCCTCTCCGCGACCTCGTGGGTCGAGCAGCCGAGCGCGGAACACCGGGGCGATCTCCACGTCGACGGTCGTCACCTGCTCGACGAACCGAGGAAGCCGGGTGACCAGTTCGCCGCGTCCGTCGACCACGAACGATCCCCCGTCGAACACCAACTCGTCCTGCCCGCCGACCAGGTTCACGTAGGCGACGGCGCACGACGCGTCGGCCGCTCGGGTGGCGAGCGTGCGCTCGCGCTCCTGCTGGCGACCCTCCGCGTAGGGCGATGCATTGAGGCTCACCACGACGTCGGCACCGCCCGCTGCCTGCGCGGCGATCGCCCCCACCGGGTTCCAGGCGTCCTCACAGATGGAGACGCCGACGCGCACGCCGGCGATCTCGTACAGGCACTCGGCCGCCGAGCCGGGCGTGAAGTGGCGGAGCTCGTCGAACACCGCATAGTTCGGCAGCTCCTGCTTCGCGTAGACACCGTGCAGGACGCCGTTCGAGCAGACGGCCGCGGCGTTGGCAAGCGTGCGGCCGGCTTCGACAAAGCCGATGATCGCCACGCAGCGACCGGTTGAGGCCACGATCTTGTCGAGCGCGGCGCGATTCGCGGCCACGAAGGTGGGCTTGAGGAGAAGGTCCTCCGGGGGGTAACCGGTGACCGTCAGCTCAGGGAAGACGGCGAGGTCTGCCCCCTGGGCCTCCGCGTCGGCCAGCGCCGCGAGCACCTTGGCGACGTTGCCATCGAGGTCGCCCACCGTGGTGTCGAGTTGGCAGAGCGCGAGACGGAGTCGATGCACAGGCTCAGCGTAGGTTCTCGACCCACCATCAGATACGACGGCGAGGGCCGCGCCGCGCCGCTCGGCAGGCCCGCTCAGGTCGTGGCTGGCGCGACCGGCGAGGACCGCGTCGCGCGCTCGTCAGGCCCGCTCAGGTCGTGGCTGGCGCGACCGGCGAAGTGGCGGACGGGGCGTCAGTGGTCGATGGGGCCGTGGTGCTGGGCGGCACCGTGGTTGGAGCAGCGGTCGAGGGGGCGACGGTCGACGGCGGGACGACGCCCTGGGGAGGCTGCGACGAGCCGCTGTCCGGCGCCGCAGGGAGCTCGCCCTCGAATGGACCGCCCGGGGTACCGGCGTGGCGACCGAAGCGTGGTCCGTGGCCACGTCCCGGTGAGCCGTTCACCGCCATCTCGACCATGTCTGCGAGACGTGCCCGAACCTTGGTGGCCTGCTCCGCGCTCAGCTTGCCGTCCGCGACCGCCTTGTCGAGCAGGCGATTGGCCTCCGCCGTCAGGGCATCGGTGACCTTCGCCGGGTCGACGCCGTGCGCCTTTGCCACATCGGCGATGGACGTGCCCTGCCGCATCTCGGTGCGCAGCTGGTCCGCGGAGATGCCGATCGCCTTCGCAGCAGTGGACAAGGTGTCGCGCAGCACGCCGAACCCCATCGCAAAGCCCGGACGCCCGTGGTCACCGCCACTCGGCTCCTGGGCTTTCCACTCGGCGAGCACCGCATCGGCCTGGGCTCGGGTGATCGTGCCCTTCTCCACGAGCGCGTCGAGCACCTTCTGCAGCCGGTCCGCACGAGCCGGGCCATGGCCCTGCTTCGGTGAGGCCGGCACCGTCGTCGACGAGGTGGGAGCCGCCTGGGTTGCGAGCACGGGCCGGTCGGCGCCGTTCGATAACCCCCAGGCCACACCGCCGCCAGCGACGGTCGTTGCGACGACCGCGGTTGCGGCAACAAGTCGTCTCATGCTGCTCCCCTTCCTTGGGCTGTGCCGACCACCATGCGTACAGCGTCAGCTTCGCACGGCAACATTGGAGGAAGCTGGGAAACGAGGAAACTGCGCCGTTCAGGCGTCGGCGGGCGCCACCGCTTCGACCTCGCCGGTGGCATCGCGCACTGGTGCTTCGCCAGCTGAGCGGAAGGTGCCGACGACGCTCCCGACCAAGCCGCGGCGCCACAACTGCTCCACGACCACCCACAGCGTGTCGGCCGAGACACTCAACACCTCGGCGATCTGCGAGATGTCCGCGCCCTGGGCTCCCCGCACGAGCACCTGCCACTCGATCGGTTCGAGCTCGATCCGCTCCATCGTGCGCGGGACGCGAGTCGGGATGCGCAGACGACCCTCTGCGATCGGCTCTCCGAGTCCGCCGTGGTCGCGCTCCGCGACCGGTGGCCCGCCGGCAAGCTCCTCGGCCAGTCGACGGCGCTCGAGCTCCTCGGCTGCGAGGCGGTCTGCCTCTTCACGCTCGGCCTGCAGGCGAGCTTCTTCCTCAGCGGCAAGCCGTTCTGCTTCGGCCCTCTCACGTTCGGCTTCCTCGACCGCGAGGCGCTCCGCCTCTTCGGCCGCAAGGCGCTCGGCCTCGGCGGCCTCCTCGGCGCGGCGACGACGGTCCTCTTCTTCCGCCGCGAGGCGATCTGCTTCCTCTTGCTCGCGGCGCTCGGCCTCGGCGTGGAGCTCACCGATGCGCTCGAGGACCGTCGAACCGCTCCACGAGCTGAGCACGCCCGCGGGGTGCGTGCCGTAGGGGTCCAGCTCGTACTCGCCCTCGGTGAGCCCGAGGAAGTCCGACACCGTGAGCGCCGTCAGATCGAGGAGATACTCGTCGAGCAGCACCTCATCGATTGACGCATCGGTGTCGAGCGCGCGTGCCAGGTAGACCCCATCAGGACCCGGCTGGCCGTGCTGATCGACCTGGGCCTGCGTGAAGACCTCGTTGGCCACGAGCCGCTGCTCGAGCGGTGGATCGCCGGGACGGTCGGCGAAGTACACGTCTCCCTCGACGAGGAAGATCCGTCCTTCGATCGTCGAGCGGATCTCGAGCACACCGTTGATGCGCTCGGACCCGGCGTCGCGGATCAGCTGCTCGACCGGGAACTGCTTGAGCGGACCGCGACGCATCATGCTGATCGCCGCCCTCGGCCGCGTCGGAGGCTGCTCACAACCCCTGCGCGCTGTCGCATCTGCGCTCCTCCTCCCACGGCGCCCCTCCTCCTCCCGAGGACCATCGGCACGTGGTCTGGTGACTTGAAGTTGCCCCGTTGTACACCACCACCGGCCTCTACGCGCGGTGGCCACCCGCTGAGCGGGTGGCCACCGGCGCTGTCGGTCTTACGGGAGGCGGATCAGCTGGCGTCGCCGCAGATGGTGTCGATGATGAGTCGCGTCACCACGTAGGGGTCGCAGTTGGCGTTCGGGCGACGGTCTTCGATGTAGCCCTTCTTGTCCTGCTCGACCTGCCAGGGGATGCGAACCGAGGCGCCACGGTCGGACACGCCGTAGCTGTACTCGTTCCACGGGGCCGTCTCGTGGGAACCGGTGAGGCGGTTCTCGATGCCGGCGCCGTAGTTCTTCACGTGCTCCGCGGCACGCTTCCCGAGCGCCTCGCACCCGGCGATGATCGCGTCGTAGCCCTCGCGCATCTGGCGGGTCGAGAAGTTGGTGTGCGCACCGGCACCGTTCCAGTCGCCCTTCACCGGCTTCGGGTCGAGCGTGGCAGCCACGTCGAACTCCTCGGCGATGCGGAAGAGCAGCCAGCGAGCGAGCCAGAGCTGGTCGGAGACCTCGAGCGGGCCGAGCGGACCGACCTGGAACTCCCACTGACCGGGCATGACCTCGGCGTTGATGCCGGAGATGCCGATGCCGGCCTCGAGGCACGCCTCCATGTGGGCTTCGACGACGTCGCGGCCGAACACCTCGTCGGCCCCGACACCGCAGTAGTAGAAGCCCTGGGGGGCGGGGAAGCCACCCACCGGGAAGCCGAGCGGCACGCCGTTCTTGAAGAACGTGTACTCCTGCTCGATCCCGAACAGCGGCTCGAAGTCTGCGTACTTGGCGGCGGACTCGACAAGTGCGGCACGGGTGTTCGTCTTGTGCGGGGTCATGTCGGTGAGCAGCACCTCGCACATCACCAGCACGTCGTCGCCACCGCGGATCGGGTCGGGCACGGTCAGGACCGGCCGCAGCACGCAGTCGGAGGCCTTGCCGGGCGCCTGGTTCGTGCTCGAACCATCGAAGCCCCAGATCGGCAGCTCGGCGCCGTCGTCGAGCACCTTCGTCTTCGAACGCAGTCGAGCGGTCGGCTCGGTGCCGTCGATCCAGATGTATTCAGCCTTGTAGCTCACGCGTGCTCCAGTCCCTCTGATGCGGTGTGGGCGCGGGAGGAATCCCGTGCCCGGAAAGAATGCCTGCTTTGCAGTTTCAATGCAGTATCGCGTCTGTGAACGGCGTGTGAACTGCCGTCCGGCTCGGTCGACGGGCAGGTGCGGTGCCATCATGGCTCGGTGGAGCCGCAACAAGAGTACGTACTCCGAACCGTCGAGGAACGCAGTGTCCGGCTCATCCGCCTCTGGTTCACCGACGTGCTCGGCCAGCTCAAGTCGTTCGCCATCAGCCCCGCCGAGCTCGAGAACGCGTTCGCGGAAGGCATGCAGTTCGACGGGTCGTCGATCGACGGATTCAGCCGCGTCCAGGAGAGCGACGTCCTCGCACGACCCGACCCCAACACGTTCGAGCTCCTGCCGTGGGGTGACGCGCACGGCTCCACCGCGCGCATGTTCTGCGACATCGCCAACCTCGACGGCACCCCGTTCGCAGGCGACCCGCGCCAGGTGCTCAAGCGCAACCTCGACCGGGCACACGACCTCGGCTACACGTTCTACGTGGCGCCCGAGATGGAGTTCTTCTACTTCGCGCACGGCGACGCCTCACGGCCGCTGGAGCCGCTCGATTCGGGCTCCTACTTCGACCTGACCACCGCGGACGTCTCCAACGACCTGCGTCGACGTACCCTCCACGGCCTCGAGGCGATGGGCATCCCGGTGGAGTACAGCTTCCACGAGGACAGCCCAAGCCAGCACGAGATCGACCTGCGCTACACCGATGCCCTGAGCATGGCCGACAACGTCATGACCTTCCGATTGATGGTCCGCGAGATCGCGCTGGAGCGAGGCGTGCACGCCACGTTCATGCCGAAGCCGATGACCGGCGTCCAGGGCTCGGGCATGCACACCCACCTCTCCCTCTTCTCAGGCGACCGCAACGCCTTCCACGACCCGGCCGACCTGTACCAGCTGTCTCCGGTCGGCAAGGCGTTCATCGCCGGCCTCCTGCATCACGCGCCCGAGTTCACTGCCGTCACGAACCAGCTCGTCAACTCGTACAAGCGTCTCATCATGGGCACCGAGGCTCCATCCCAGGTGACGTGGGCCCGGCACAACCGCTCGGCTCTCGTACGTGTGCCGGTCACGAAGTCCGACAAGGACTCCGCCGTGCGGATCGAGTACCGCTCACCCGACCCGGCGTGCAACCCCTACCTGGCGTTCGCCGTGCTGCTGGCCGCAGGGCTCGACGGCATCGAGCAGGGCATGGAGCTCCCCCCGGAAGCCACCAACGACGTGTTCGCGATGTCCACCGCAGAACGGCAGACGGACGGCATCCGAGAGCTTCCTCAGTCGCTCGCGGAGGCGCTCGACGCCATGTCGTCCTCGGGGCTCGTCGCGGAAGCGCTCGGCGACCACATCTTCACGTGGTTCCTGCGCAACAAGCGAGCAGAGTGGGCCGACTACAAGGCGCAGGTGACCCCATTCGAGCTGACCCGCTACCTGGCCGCCTGGTAGTAGGCCGCTGTGGACCCGATCGTCGTCTACCCCGACCCGCCCGCACCTGAGGTCGTCCGCACGCTCGACGTCGCGGGCCATGCGTGGAAAGCCGTCTCCGATTCAGCGGTCACTCGTACCGAGAGCGTCCACACCACGTGGAGCGCGGCGGTCGTGTCGCTCGTCGACAACGCGCCCGATGGGCTCGGCGTGTGCCGCGCGCTCCGCTCCGAAGAATCTGGCGAGGTGCCGGTCCTCGTGCTGGTGCCCGCATCGATGCTGGACTCACTCGGCGACCACGCCGACCTCTTCGACGACTTCTGCCTGGCGCCGTTCCACCCGAGCGAGCTCGCCGCACGGCTCGCTCACCTGCTGCGCCACGTACAGGACGCTCGCGGCAGCGAACTTGTCGAGTACGGCCCGCTGGTACTCAACCTGGAGACCTACCAGGCGGCGATCGCCGGGAGACCGGTCGACCTGACCTACATGGAGTACGAGCTCCTGAAGTACTTGGCACAGCACCCGGGGCGCGTGTTCACCCGCGAGACCCTGCTCAGCCAGGTGTGGGGCTACGAGTACTACGGCGGAGCGCGCACGGTCGACGTGCACGTCCGGCGGCTGCGCGCCAAGCTCGGCGAGGAGCATGCCGGGCTCATCTCGACGGTGCGATCGGTCGGGTACCGCTTCGGCCAATCACGCTGGGGCGTCTGACACCTCAAAGCACCACCGGTTGGCGCGCCGAGGGTGCCGACCCGGGCGAGGCGGTTTGGGTCAGGCCGGGCGTACGTCTTGCGCCTGGTCGCCCTTCGGGCCAGGGACGACGTCGAACTCGACAGCCTGGCCCTCTTCGAGGCTGCGGTAGCCGTTCATCTGAATCGCGGAGTGGTGCACGAACACATCGGGGCCGCCATCGCGTGCGATGAAGCCATACCCCTTCTCGTTGTTGAACCACTTGACGGTGCCGGTCGCCATTGCGACCCCTTTCTGTCCTGCGGGCCACTGGTCGTGCACCCTGCACTACGTGAAGGACGGCACAGTAGTGGCGCCGCAGCCCGCTGGAAAGGGGCAACGGAGAGATAGTTGCGATTCGTCAGCGGTTGAGCGCGATGAACTCGCTGTCGGGGTTGCGCGCCTCTGCGTCATCGGGCAGGAGCTGCGAAAGCACCACGGCCAACAGCACCGACCCCATGATCACCATGGCCGGAAACACCGCAAGGACGACGATCATCACCAAGCCACCGAACATGGTTGCCAGTCTCGCGGATCGGGCGCCGTCGCACCGAGTCGGGTGGCGCTGCGATCAGCCACCCAGCCAGGCCCATGCCTCGATCTCGACGAGCGCGCCGAGCGGGAGCTCAGCCACCGCAACCGCGGAGCGTGCGGGACGGTGCCCTTCGAAGCCGGCGAGGTAGCGCTCGTTCATGGGCGCGTAGTCGCTGAGGTGGCGTAGGAACACCGTCGTCTTCACGACCTGATCGAGCCTCGCGCCGTTCGCCTCGAGGAGGGCACGGAGGTTGGCCATCGCCTGATCGAGTTCCGCCTCGAATCCGCCGGGCACCAGCTTGCCGTCGACGGCCCCGAGTTGACCCGATAGGACGAGCCAATCACCAGCGCGAACCGCCGGTGTGTACGCCCCTACTGGCGTGCTCGACATGTTGCCTCCTCGCTGGCTGCGCCATCGGGACCTTCCCGACGCACGCGCCGCCACCTTGCCGCACCACCACGCCCGACGCCACCGCAGTCGCGCAATGCCGGCCTGCCTCTTGTGCCCGACGCGCGCCACCCCCGGCGGGAGTGGTGGCGAACCGGGGGCCGATAGCGTCGATGAGGTGACAGAGCATCGCCCTACCAACCCGATCGAAGCTCGTGCCGCGCACCGCCTGCTGTCACGTCGCACTGTGCTCGCCGGTGGGCTCAGCCTCGTCACGCTGGCGGCGTGCGGCTCCTCCGGGTCGAGCACCTCCTCCCCCGGCACTGCGGGCACGTCGGACGCGGGCGCATCCCTGCTCGGGTTCTTCGACCAGAACGGTGAGCTCACAGTCGGGCGCCCACAACGCGCCGTCGTGGGCCTCGGCGACGCGTCGGGTGCACTGCTCGACAAGACACCGGCGACGCTCACGTTCGAGCTCCAACTTCCTGACGGCAAGACCCAGAAGCTCACCGTCGAGCGTCACAACACCGGACTTCCGCGTGCCTACTACCCCGTGACGTTCACCCCCGAGGCGGCCGGCACGTACACGCTGTCGACGCGCTACGCAGCCCAAGACCTCCGCACCACGTTCACCGTCGCCGACACGAGCCCGATCCCGGCCCCGGGCGCGGCGATGCCAAAGCTGCACACGCCGACCATGGCCGACCCCCTGGGGATGGACCCGATCTGCACGAACGACCCCGTGTGCCCGCTGCACGACATCAGTCTCGACGCAGCGCTCACGCAGCAGCGCCCGGTCGCCTACCTCATCTCGACACCGAAGTTCTGCCAGGTGGCGATCTGCGGCCCGGTCCTGGATGTGTTGCTCGGCATGCGCGACGCGTATCGCGACCGCATCACCTTCATCCACCAGGAGGTCTACGAGAACGGGGTCGATGCCGCGGAGCACGGCAACGCAGCGAAGCTCGCACCACCGCTCGTCGCCCTCGGCCTGACGTTCGAGCCGTTGGTCTTCCTCATCGGGGCAGACGGCGTCATCAAAGAGCGTCTCGACCACATCTACGACGAGACGGAACTGCGGCGGGGCCTCGACGCGCTGCTGCGGTGACGGAGCACGGCACCGCAGCTGGGGCAGGTCACCGTCTTGGTTGGGGCCGCTGCGCTCGTCGGCCGCCGTGCAGCCCGCGGGGGCTGCACCGTCAGACCCCGTCAGGGCTTCGGACCGAAAACGTGACCGGCCGGCCACCCCGAAGGGCAGCCGGCCGGCCGGAACCGAGGATGTCGGTGATCAGGCGGGGGCGAAGGTCGCCGAGAAGCTGTTGCCACCGCCGGGGATGATGAGGTTGAGGATCGGGGTCACCCAACCGCAACCGGTGAACTTCGGAATGGTGTAGGTGGCGGCGAAGGTGGACGGGCCAGTGAGGCTCACCGGGCCGGTCATCGAGACCGTGACCGGGCTGGACCCACGGCAGGAGTTGCCAACCACGTTCCACCACGGCAGCAGCGATGCACTGGCACGGGTGATGTGGAAGGTGAACGACGACGTCACCGTGGCGGTCGGGTGAGCCAGGTCGCTCAGATCGACGTGCCCCGACACAGGCTGTGCCTGCGTGATCGCGAACGTCGCCGAAGCGATCGGCAGACCGAAGAGCTTGATGGTCTGCACCGCGGGCGGCAGGGAGAGGTTGCCCGTGAGCGCACCGGTGGCGAGGTTGACCTGGCCGTCGAACGTACCGGGGGGCACGACCACGTCCATGTTGAGTGACTTGAGGTGGGTGCTGGCGTTCACGGTCCAGTGGATCGGCAGGACCGGGTCGGCTGCGGTAGCGGCTGGCGCGGCGAGCGCGAAGCCGCTTCCCACCAGGGAGAGCAACAGGGCGACAGCGGCAAGGCGGGCCTGCCGGAGACGGGTGGACATGGGATCGGCCTCCAGGGGAGCTGTGCGTCGCCGCCGGGATCGGGCCCTGGGAGGTGGCGACTATCTCGGAACCGTGCGACGAACGTCACGCGGCTCACGCAGCGTAGACCAGCACTACGAAGATTGCTCGGCGCGTTCCGTATTGCCCATGCACGTACCGAACGAAACCCTCAGACGGCACCGACCCCAGACGCGCAGATGCCACGGACTCGAAGCCCAGGCCCCGACATCCGTGGCATTGCAGACCGACGGGGCAACCCCGCCGTTCGGACGTTGACGAGTCAGCTGAAGGAGTTGCCGCACCCGCAGCTGCGCTGCGCATTGGGGTTGTCGATCGCGAACCCGGCGCCCTGCAGGCCGTCCTTGTAGTCGAGCGTGGCGCCCTCGAGCAGCTCCGCGCTCGACGCGTCGACGACCACTCGCACACCCTGGTACTCGGCGGTGAGATCGTCACCGGCCACGTCGGTGTCGAAGAACATCTCGTAGCTGAAGCCCGAACAGCCACCGGGCCGCACCGCCACACGCAGTGCCAACTCGTCGTTGCCTTCGGCGGTGATGAGCTCGCGTACCTTGCTGCTCGCGTTGTCGGTGAGCACGATCACGGATCGTTCCTCCTGGCCAGGTGACGGACCCAGCCATGGTATCGGCCGCGCCCCGGACATGGCACGCCGAGGCGCATCCGGCTGCCACGTCGGTACCATCCAACGCGTGACCACCAGCCCTCCGACCCCCGATGACATCCGAAGCTGGCTCCGTGGCGTCATCGACCCCGAGTTGGGTTCGGACATCGTCGACCTCGGGATGGTCCGAGACATCGCCGTCGACGCGATCGGTGCGGTCACGGTCACCGTGGCGCTGACGACGGCCGGCTGCCCGCTGCGCGGCCAGATCCAGCGTGACGTCCGCACTCGCATCGCGTCGGTCGAAGGCGTGAGCGACGTGCGCATCGAGTGGGGCGAGATGACCCCGGACGAGAAGACCACCGCCATGGAGCGGGCACGCTTCAACATGTCGCAGCGCGTCGAGGACACCGCCGTCGCGACGACCACGAAGGTCGTACTCGTCGCGTCCGGCAAGGGCGGCGTCGGCAAGTCCTCGGTGACGGTGAACCTGGCCGCCGCGTTGGCTGCCCGCGGTCTGCGCGTCGGCATCCTCGACGCCGACATCTGGGGCTTCTCGGTGCCGCGCATGATCGGGGTCGCCGGCCGACTCGAAGGCACCGAGCACGACGGACGAAAGGTGATGGCCCCAAACGTGCGCCACGTCGGCGACGGTGAGGTGCGCGTCGTGTCGATGGGGTTCCTCGTCGAAGACGAATCCTCAGCGCTCATGTGGCGCGGGCTCATGCTGCAGCGGGGGGTGCAGCACTTCCTGCAGGATGTCGCTTGGGGAGACGACCTCGACTACCTGCTCGTCGACATGCCACCCGGTACCGGCGACGTCCAGATGGGCATCGCCAAGCTCATCCCACGCGCCGAGGTGATCGTGGTGACCACCCCCGCGGTCGCAGCGCAGAAGGTCGCCGCCCGCATGGTCAGCATGGCTCGCAAGAACTTCCTTCGCGTGGTCGGCGTCGTCGAGAACATGAGCAGCTTCGTCTGCGAACACGGCACGGCCTACGAGTTGTTCGGCTCTGGCGGCGGCGCAGAGCTCGCGCAGGACGCAGGCGTACCGCTCCTGGCGCAGATCCCGCTCACCCCCGAGGTCGTGGCGGGCGGGGACGTCGGCGAACCCGCGGCGCTCGGCGTCGGACCTGCCGCCGATGCGTTCCGGGCCCTAGCTGAACGCCTGCACACCGAGACCGTCCCCCCCGTCGAGATGACATCGTGCAGCGCTCGCGCCGCGTTCGGAAACGTGAAGTTCGTGCGCATCGGAGCCAGCGCGTCGCCGGATCAGTCCGAGCGGTAGAGGGCGCGCGCGGGTTGCACCCGGGCGGCCTGGCTTGCAGGGACCACGACCGCTGCCAGCGATGCCAGCAGAGGAAGCAACGCCAGCACGCCCAGCACCCCCCACGGCACCGAGTACGGCAACGGATCGCCGCCGAGCGCGGCGGAGCGGGTGAGCATCTGGTACGAGAGCAACAAGCCGAGGGCGAGCCCCATCACCGACCCCTGCAACGCCACGAACGCCACCTCGACTCGAAACGCCCGGCGCACGATCTCGCGCGAGAACCCCATCGCTCGCAACATGCCGATCTGCCGACGGCGTTCCCGCACCGCCCGGACCATCACCACGCCCACCCCGGCGGCGCCTATGAACAGCCCGAGCAGCAGGTAGCCCTCCATGAGGTGGAAGAAGCCGAGCTGCACCGAGACCGCCTGCTGAGCGACCGCGCGAAAGGTCCGGGCTTGCACACCGAACGGGGCCAGGTCCCGCTCGAGCACTCGGGCAACGCGTGAGGAATCTGCCCCGGGTCGGACCTGCACATACGCCCGGCTCGGGACCGCAGTGCCATCCGAGATCGCATCGAGATCGGACGTCGACAGGTACGCACCTGCACCCGCCGTGTCGTTCGCGAGGATGCCCACCACCTGCAACTGTCGAGGCGCGTGCCCGCCGGTTGCGGCCGCCGTCACCCGATCGCCCACACGCACCTGCGCCGACTGCGGCTGACCCTGTGCGCTCGTGGCGAGGAACTGCGCGTCGACCACGACCAGGTCGTCATCGGCGAGGAGCGCCTCGAACACCGCTCGGTCGCTTGCGAAGCGGGGGGAACGAGCCGACAGCGCGGGGACACCCCCCTTCAGGAGCGATGCATCGAACCCGGTGACCGGCCAGCGCGTCGGTGTCTCGGCGAAAGGTGCCGTGAACGTCGGGGTGCCACGCCACAGCGACACCACGCGCGCAACCCCCGCGACCTTGGTCAGCCGCTCCGCCGCCACCGGATTGGCGGGGTTCATGTCGACCACGACCTGCGTGCCGGCCCGCTGTTGATCTGCGAACGTGCCGACCTGCGCCCCGAAGATCTTCCCGTAGATCGCGAGGAAGCTGAGGGTGAACACCACCAACGCGTAAGTGGCCAACAGCATGGCCGTCCTCGCCGGCCGCGCGAGCGGATACGCCAGGCCAAGGCGAGCGGCCAGGCCACGGCCGGCTCGAGAGAGACGTTCGACGACCGCCACCCAGAGGTGATCGGCGGATGTGGCCGCCACCACCGCGGCGATGACGAGCACGATGCCTTGCACGACGAATACCGGGATCGGCACCGACTCACCCGCCGCGGGAACGAACGCGTACACCCCGGCGCAGCACACGAGCACGCCCGATGCGGCTGCACCTCGCACGAGCCGTGGGCTGAAGCGGGGCAATGCGAGCACCGCCAGCCCGACCAACGCGAGCGGTGGGCCGAGCAAGGTGCCGAGCGGGTCCGAGACGTGCACGCCCCACACGGCGCACACCGTCCCCCCGACAAGGGAGCCGACCCCAAGACCGACGGTGTGGGGTCGATGCCGTCGATGGGGCAACGCCGGAAGGTCGCGCAAGGCACGCACGACGGTGAGGTGCGCGATGCGCAGGCTCGTCACCCACACCGTGGCGACCGCCACCCCGAAGCCGACGACCGCGCCGATCGAGGCAACACCGGCCGGCGCGACGAACCGCAGATGAAAATCGGCAACGTCGCCGAGGATGTGGCGGGTGGCGAACACCAACAACCAGCCGAGCCCGGTTCCCAACAGCCCGCCGACGAACGCGGCGCCTGCGGCATAGAGCGTCCCCTCCATTGCGAACAGGCGCGCAACCTGACCTCGACGGAGCCCGAGCACCCGGGCCAAACCGAGCTCGCGTCGCCGTTCCTCCGCCAGCATCACCACGAGGTTCACGACGAGAAGCGCGCCGGCGAGCACGCTGAAGCTGCCGACCCCGACGAAGAGCTGGCCCATCGCTCGCCCTTCGGCAGCAGCCTCGTCGAGGAGATCCTGCTTCACGCTGCGGACCTCAACCCCCGGCATGCCCCCAACCCGATGCCTCAACTTGGCAACCACGGATGCGGTGTGCGACGCCCCGGTAAAGGTGCCTCCACGATTCGACACAAGCACCACTCCGGCGGGCGCCAACCCGGTGGCCGAGGGCTGCGCCGCGCGCATCGCTTCGAGCGTGCCCGGGGCCACGAGCGCATCTGCAAAGCCCGCCAAGCCCACCTGGGGAAGCACCGCCTCGACCCGCATCGACCGTGCCGAGCCGTACGCGCGGACCACGACCGTCGCACCGCGCTCGACGCCAAGATCGCTGGCAGCATCCTGATTCAGCACCACGGCGTCTCGGTGCGGGTTCGCCCGAAGCGAGCCGAGCCCCGTCGCGCCAAGATCGTCGCCGAACGCACGGGCATCTACGACGTCCATCTCCGCCACCGTCGCCACCGGGCGCACCTGGCGTGGTGCGTTCCGACCCGACGATGCGCGTTCGGCCGATGCCAGGGTTGCGGTACCGGTCACCACCGGCAACACCCCGTCGACCGCGTCGGGCAGTCGTGGCCGGGTGACCGCGCGCAGCACGTCGTCGAGCCGGCCGACGTCTCGTACCTCAAGCTGCTCATCGATCGGGCCGAGCGTCCGTCGCGCGCCGTCGCGCAGCGACGCGTGGAAGGTTGCACCCACGAGGAGCGACGCCACGATCGCGGCCGTGCCAAGCGACGACCCGAGGATGACGAGGAGCGCCTCGCGACCACGGCGCCGCACGTTGCGTGCGGCCAGCCGTCGCAACGCCGGGCGGGCCACGACGTCATGGAGGGTGACCGCCAAGCCGGCTGCCAGGACGAGCGCCGCCAACGCACCGCCCCAGGTGATCACCGCACCTCGCCGAGCGGCTCCGTGGGGGCACCACCGGGCGGACCGTCGTACGCGATGCGCCCGTCGTGCACGTGCACGAGCCGCGGTCCCGACATGCCGATGGCGTGGTCGTGGGTGACGAGCACCATCGCCTGCCCCGCCGCGTTCACCTCTCGTAGCAGTGCGAGCACCGCGGC